>NZ_CP063304.1:2111060-2814747 GCF_015159595.1 Blautia liquoris
CATACCAACACAGGCTCCGACAGCATCGACATCCGGATCATTGCTCGATACGGCGATCTTGCTTCTCGATCCTGCTTCACGGGCTATACTCTTGATTTCAACAGTACCGTCTCTCACCTCAGTAACTTCCTCTTCAAAAAGACGTTTCACAAGTTCTGGATGAGTTCTGGATACCAGAACTTTTGGTCCTTTCGGGGTATCCTTCACCTCGAGGATATAAAGTTTGATACGTTCTGTCGGGCGATAAGTCTCTCCTTTTACCTGCTCGTTCTCTGTCAGAAGAGCATCCACCTTTCCAAGGTTTATACTCACATTATTGCCTGCATAACGCTGGACAATACCGGTAACAACATCATGTTCTTTCTCATAGTACTGATTATACAGTACTTTTCTTTCCTCTTCACGTATCTTCTGTAATATGACATTTTTCGCATTCTGTGTAGCAATTCGCCCAAACTGTTTAGACTGAATATCCACATTCACGATATCGCCGATCTCATACTTGTTGTCGATTCGCTTTGCATCTTCCAGAGAAATCTGTAAAACAGAATTCTCCACATTCTCGACAACTTCTTTCCTGGCCGTTACAGAATAATCACATGTTTTCGGATCTATCTTTACTACAACATTATCAGCTGTTCCAAAATTATTCTTACATGCCTGTAAAAGAGACTGTTCAATTGCGTCGAGCAGCACATCCTTACCGATGTTTTTCTCCTTCTCCAGAATATTAAGGGCTTCTAATAACTCTGTATTCATCTTTTTCCTCTTTTCCTCCTGTGAGACTTTTTATCAAAAATCTAAAGCCAGTCGTATCAATGCGATATCTTTTTTGTCAAATGTTCTTGTGTTTCCCTCTCCTGTAAGAATAGTCACACTGTTCTCATCATATGCATTCAACAGTCCATAAAATTCCTTTTGTCTTTCAATGGCACGGTAGGTGC
Source organism: Blautia liquoris (assembly GCF_015159595.1). NCBI lineage: Bacteria > Bacillati > Bacillota > Clostridia > Lachnospirales > Lachnospiraceae > Blautia > Blautia liquoris. The sequence goes on from NZ_CP063304.1 coordinate 2,112,005, forward strand.
GGATCTCTACTTCTTTTCCCACACTTCTCTTAAAGTCTTTCTCTTTCTTCAGCGGACGTCCCAGTCCCGGAGAACTGACCTCCATAATATAAGAATCTTCTATAAAGTCCTCTTCATCCAGTTTTTTCCCAAATGCTCTGCTTACTACTTCACAGTCATCTATTGTGATTCCGCCTTCTTTGTCAACATAAGCCCTCAGATACCATGTTGCGCCTTCTTTTACGTACTCTACATCTACCAACTCAAATTTATGCTCATCCATGATGGGCTGCAGTAATCTTTCTGATTTTAGCTCATATTCTTCTTTTTTGCTCATTGCTCTCACCACCTTTGCGGTATAACTAACTTCTTGACCCTGAGTATCAAAACAATAAAGAAGAGTGGACACGCGTCCACTCTTCAGCCAGTAACTTAATAACATGACAAGTATAACACTTCTTTTGATATAAATCAAGGGTAATTTTGGCACTATTCACGAAGATGAACGCCTAATTCATTATCGGCCATGCGAATACCCTCTTCATCCATCCTGATCTTTATCCTCTCCAGCATATCCCATCGTAGTTTTGAATAATCACTGCTTTTCGTCCATGCATGAAATCCTGCGATCACAGCCCTTCCATCCAGTTCATCCACGAAGAATTCTCTTTGATCTTTCAAGAATCTGGGCTCCTCATCTACGAGTTCAAGAAACAGCTTTTTCACTTTCAAAAGATCTGACTCACCAGAAACGGCTATCTTGATCTCAAGTCTTCTCTTGTCCATCGCAGTCACATTCGTGATGGTGTGATTCGTAAGATTTGAATTGGGAATTTTGATCACCTGATTATCTCCAGTTACAATTGTAGTGTAATACATCTCAATTTTCTTTACCGTACCTTCCACCTGGTCTGAGGAAGAGATAATGTAGTCTCCAGCTTTAAAAGGTTTCAAAAATAAGATCAGCATACCACCCGCCAGATTTGACAATCCTCCCTGCAATGCCAAAGAGACGGCGACCCCCGCCGAAGCCAAAAGTGCAGTGATAGAAGATTCTTTTACGAGATCCAGTTTCAAAATTATCGTGATAATCGTAAAAGCCAGCACAAAATAGCGAACGAGAGAGACTAAGAAACCAGCAGCAGACGGCTCCACATGAAACCGCTGCATGTTCTTTCTTAAGTTATCACAAACTTTGCCTGTAATCTTGCTTATGACAAAATAAACGATCACGGCAAGCAGTATCTTTGCCAAGAACTCGAGAGCACTCATTCCTGTCTTGCTCATCCAGTCTTGTATCGTATCCCATATGGTCATGACTTATACCCCTCTTTGGTGATTTCTCATGTTCAGAAACGTTCTATCTTATGTATGAACAAACCGCTTCGAAGCTTTGGTTCAAACCATGTTGATTTTGGAGGCATCAGCATATCTGCATCTGCTGCTGCAAGTAGTTCTTCCATAGATGTCGGATACAGGGCAAAAGCACATATGCAGTCATTGTGGCATCTTTTTTCCAGTTCGTCAAGGCCGCGAATCCCTCCGACAAAATCAATTCTGTCATCACTTCTTGGATCTTCAATGCCAAAAACCGGCTTTAGTATCTCCCGCTGCAGATATTCTACATCGAGAATACCAACCGGATCTTTCTTTGTATATTCCTTCTTAACCTGCAGGCGATACCATGTTCCATGTACTCGATCCGAATCCGAAAGGAAAAATCCCATCTGGCCTTTCTCTTTCGGACGAACAGGCCGTTCAGCAGAAGACTGCACCGTAAATCTTTCACCAATCAGCTCTAATATTTCATCCCGGCTGTGTCCGTTCATGTCTTTGATCACTCTGTTATAGTCTTCAATGCCTAAATCACTGTCTGCAAACAGAACCGAAAGAAAATAGTTGTATTCTTCATTTCCCATATGATGTGGGTTGTTTTCTGCCCGTTCTTTTGCTACCCGGACGGCTGATGCCGCTCTGTGATGTCCATCTGCAATATATGTATGATCGACCGTTTCAAACATTTTTGTCAGTTTCCTGACGCAAAGGGGATTATTGATGCTCCACACCCTGTGCACCACACCATCATCCGCAGTGAAATCATATATCGGAGACTTCTTCTTTTCCAATTCCAGTATTTTTTGGATGGCAGGATTCGCCCGATAGATCAAAAGCACAGGTCCTGTCTGAGCACTCAACACATCAATATGTTTCGTCCTGTCTTCTTCTTTTTTTGCCCTGGTTTTCTCATGCTTTTTTATGACACCTGCCAGATAATCTTCCACAGAAGAGCAGGCACAAAGTCCTGTCTGTCTATGGCATCCTTTTGTCAATTCATATATATAATAACATGGGTTCGCGTCTTCTATCAAGGTCCCTTCCTGCTGCATAATTTCAAAAGTCTCATTTGCCTTCTGATATACAATAGATGCATACATATCTGTTTTTTCGTCAAACTGGGTCTCGGGGCGATCAATACGAAGAAATGAATACGGGTGTTCTTTTACATATTTTCTTGCTTCCGTTTTACTATAAACGTCATAGGGAAGTGCAGCAACGAAAGCTGCTGACTCCTGTGAGGGCCTTAATGCCCGAAATGGTCTGATATTCGTCATTTTACAATTCTCACACGCAGAACGCCTTCTATGGATTCCAGTTTCTTTATAATATCACTGGTAATCGGACTTTCAATGTCAATCAGTGTATAGGCATAGCCATCTTTCCCTTTGTTGGTGAGATCAGCAATATTGATTCCCGCCTCGCCAAGCACACTGGTAAACTGTCCAAGCATATTCGCAATATTTCTGTGATTAATCGCAATCCGTCCTTGTGCCAAGCAGCGTCCCATATCACATGACGGATAGTTCACAGAGTTTTTGATATTCCCGTTTTCCATATAGTCTCGCATTTCTTTGACAGCCATCACAGCACAGTTATCCTCAGATTCCTCTGTAGAAGCACCCAGATGTGGTGTCACAAGTATGCCTGGTTCTCCGGCAACCGTCGGATTTGCGAAATCTGTAACATATTTTTTTACTTTATGTGAGCGAAGCGCCTGGACCAGCGCTTTCTCATCGACAAGGAGGTCGCGCGAAAAGTTCAGGATAACAACTTCATCTTTCATCAGTTCAAGGGCTCTTGAATCTATCATATTTCTTGTACTGTCTGTCAGCGGAACATGCACCGTTATATAATCACATTCTCGATAAATTTCATCCAAGTCCTGAATATGATGAATTGAACGTGAAAGATTCCAGGCGGCGTCCACAGATAGATATGGATCGTAACCATAGACGTCCATGCCAAGATGTGTCGCTGCATTCGCAACCAACTGGCCAATTGCTCCAAGGCCGATAATTCCAAGCTTTTTACCATTGATCTCACATCCGGCAAATTTCTTCTTCTGCTTCTCTGCCTGTGCATTCACATCTGGATTGCCTTTTTGGCTCTTCACCCATTCGATTCCTCCCATGATATCTCTGGATGCCAACAGCATTCCGGCGAGTACTAACTCTTTGACACCATTGGCATTGGCCCCGGGAGTATTAAAAACCACGATTCCGTGTTCTGCACACAGCTCAAGGGGTATATTGTTCACCCCTGCGCCCGCCCGCGCTATGCAGGCGAGGTTTTCCGGCAGCGAAACATCATGCAGATTGGCACTTCTTATCAACAGTACTTCAGCATCCTCCATCTGATCCGTTGCTTCATAATCGGGCCCGAGTTTCGAAATCCCTACTTTCGAAATTGGATTTTGACAATTATACTTAAACATGATTAACCTCCTCAAACTGTCTCATAAATTCAACCAGCTTTATCACGCCTTCCTTTGGCATGGCATTATAGATGCTCGCTCTCATTCCGCCTACTGTCCGATGTCCTTTCAGGTTTACGAGTCCGTACTCGGCTGCCTCTTTAACAAACTTCGCATCCAGAGATGAGTCTCCTGTTATAAAGGGAACATTCATCAAAGAACGTGACTCCTTTTGTACAGTGCCCTTAAACAGATCGCTGGAATCAAGATAGTCATACAAAATTGCGGCTTTTTCCTCATTTTGTTTTTTCATGACCTCAAGTCCGCCCCTCTTTTTCAGCCATTTGAATACCTTGCCGCACATATAGATGCAGTAGCAGTTTGGTGTATTGTACATAGAATTGTGATCCATGTAGGTTTTATAACGCATCATCGTTGGCGTCCCTATAAGTACGTCTTCCGTAATTAAATCTTCCCGGACAATTGCAATTGCCATGCCGGCGGGCCCTATGTTCTTTTGTACTCCTCCAAATATAATTCCATATTTTGAGACGTCTACAGGCTCTGACAGGAAACAGGAAGAGACATCTGCAACAAGTGGTCTGCCCTTGGTGTTTGGAAGAGTTTTGAATTTCGTTCCATAAATCGTATTGTTTTCACAGATATATACGTAATCTGCATCCGGACTAATCATAAGATCTGAGCAGTCGGGTATATAAGAATAGTTTTTATCCTCAGAACTTGCAATCTTTACGGCATTTCCATACATAGACGCTTCCTGCCAGGCCTTTTTTGCCCATTGCCCCGTAACAACGTAATCGGCAGTTTTGTTCTTCATCAGGTTCATCGGGATCATCGCAAACTGAAGAGAAGCTCCCCCCTGGATAAAAAGTACTTTATAATTTGATGGAATTTCCATCAGTTCCCTTAAAGTTTCCTCAGCCTCATTGATGATTCTTTCAAAATCCTTTGAACGATGGCTCATCTCCATCACGGACATTCCGCTTCCTGGATAATCAAGCATCTCATCAGCGGCTTCTTTTAATACCTCTTCGGGCAGTGTCGCCGGCCCTGCAGAAAAATTATATACTCTGCTCATGAAATCATCCTCCTGTTTTTATGTGCTTTATCACGCTACAATGATAATAATATACTCCATATACCATTCTATTGTCAATGAGCATTAGCCGCAAACGTATGGATTCTCTGTACTGAATCTGCCAGAATACGAAAAAACAGGCTCCAAGGAGCCTGTCTGTGTTATTATTTTGATGATTTTTTCTGTTTCTTTTCTTTTTTATTATCTTTTGTCTCTACAGGTTTTGTCTCCGGCTCTTTTGTCTCTACAGCATCGGACTGTTTCTCAACTTCTGCAATAGCCGACTTTCTCATCGGTATACGGCAGTTTTTGTTATTGCCGAACTCCACAATTACATCTTCATCAGTGATATCAATAATGATACCGTAGAATCCGCCGTTTGTGACAACAGCGTCACCCACACTCATGTCGCTTAACATGGCCTGTACTCTCTTTTGTTCCTTTTTCTGAGGCCGTATCATCATAAAATACATAAGTCCGATAAGTACAACCAGCCAGATAATCATAAATCCGCCGCCAGCAGCACCGGCCGCCTGACCTCCTGCCCCTGCGTTTGCTAAAATCATGTTATTTCCTCCTACTTTCATTCCAGAATACTACAAATCATAATACAGTAAATTGCTCGATTGTACAAGTCTTTTTAAGAATTCTGTGAAAATCCATCCAGTTTTTTTCTTTTATAAGATGCAAAGCATCCCTCATCAAGAGCATCGCGGATTTCTTCCATCATAGTATTATAATAATACAGGTTATGCAGTACGCAAAGTCTCATGCCCAGCATTTCTTTCGCCTTCAAAAGATGATGAATATAAGCTCTGCTGTAATGGCGGCAGGCCGGACACTGGCATCCATCTTCGATTGGTGCAGCATCCATCTTATACTGTGCATTGAACAGATTCAGATGCCCCTGATCGGTATAGACATGGCCATGACGTCCGTTACGGCTGGGATAGACACAGTCAAAGAAATCCACGCCTCGCTCCACACCTTCCAGAATATTCGCCGGTGTTCCGACTCCCATCAGATAAACCGGTTTATTCCTCGGCAGATATGGCACTACCTCATCCAAAATCTCATACATCTGTTCGTGAGTTTCACCGACAGCAAGACCACCTACTGCATATCCGTCGAGATCCATCTCACTGATCTTTTTTGCATGTTCAATTCGAATATCGCTGTAAATCGCTCCCTGATTGATTCCAAAAAGGAGCTGATGTCTGTTAATTGTATCCTCCCGACTATTAAGCTCTGTCATCTTTTTCTTACAGCGGAGAAGCCATCTAGCTGTCCGATCCACGGATGCCTGAACATAAGCTCTGTCGGCGACGCTTGACGGGCATTCATCGAATCCCATCGTAATGGTCGATGCCAAGTTGGATTGAATCTGCATGCTTTCCTCAGGTCCCATGAAGATTCTTCTGCCATCAATATGTGAATTAAAATAGACACCTTCTTCTTTGATCTTTCTTAATTTTGCGAGTGAAAAGACCTGAAATCCGCCCGAATCAGTCAGAATCGGCTTATCCCAGACCATAAATTTGTGGAGACCTCCCATTCTTTTGATCAATTCGTCTCCTGGCCGAAGATGAAGGTGATATGTGTTTGACAATTCTACCTGTGTCTTTATCTGCTGCAGATCCATGGTTGAGACAGCCCCTTTTATCGCTGCTGCAGTGCCGACATTCATAAATACAGGGGTCTGAATCGTACCGTGAACTGTGGCTAGTTCGGCACGCTTTGCCCTGCCCTCTTCTTTTAATATTTTATACATGTTTTCCTCTTGTCTGTAACTGTGATAATCCGTATATTAAAGGGGTCAAAAGCCCCTTGACGCTTTCAATATTATAACGAATCCCTGCAGACAATGCAAGCCAATTATTCACGCTCATCGGGAACCATGATTTTTACAGCCTTTACCATAACTTTAGTAAATGGCAGCCACAGGAAGGTACATGCAAGGTTAAACACTGTATGTGCATTCGCAATCTGTCTGGCAATCACATCCACTTCCGGTCCCTTGGGAGATATCCATATGATAAATCTGGTAAACCACGGAAGAAGAATCAGAAACAGTATACTGCCGCTGATATTCAAAAAACTGTGGCAGACGGCTGCCCGTCTGGCATTGACCGGCTGACCAACACTTGCCAGAAGTGAAAGGAATGTTGTCCCGATGTTATCTCCCATCATAACGCAGGCTGCGCCTGAAAGTCCTATGATACTGCTCACACCATCCTTTGCCGGCTGTAAAGCCAGGCTTTGCAGGACAGCAATTGTGGCATTGCTGCTTTGTACGATCATCGTCATCAAAGTCCCGGTTAATACCCCAAGGACTGGAATGTCCGCCACCTTTCTCATCATATTGACAAATATCGTACTTGCCGCCAGAGGTCCCATTGCTGTCTTCATCGTGTCAATTCCGACAAAGAGTATCCCGCATCCCAACAGAACCAGACCCGTTAGTTTTGTATTCTTTTGTTCTCCGATAAAATATATTAGAAATCCAACAAAAACCACAATCCATATGTAATCATTTATTTGAAATGCAATCAGTTGTGCCGTCACCGTTGTTCCGATATTCGCCCCCATAATGACTGTAACAGCCTGCGGTAATGTCATAAACCCGGCACTTACGAACCCAATCACCATAACCGTGACAACACCGCTGCTCTGGAGTACTGCTGAGGCAGCCGTTCCGGCAAGAACACCTGCAAGCGGATTTTTTGTCATAGCTGTCAGGACACGCTTAATTCCTTCACCGGCCGCACATTTTAGATTTTCTGTCATCAGATTCATACCGAATCCGAACAGTGCCAGCCCTCCCAGAAATTTCAAAATCATCTTCATAAAACATTTATCACTCTCCTTTCCATTCGAATGGCCGATAATCTTTACTAAATTACGTCATATTATAAAATTTCAAGAAAAATCGCTGTTTTTAAAGCTTAAAATCATTTTTTTGTCAATTGATAATTTTTCATTTTTGTCGTATTATAGATAATAGGCTCAAATAGTCAAGTATTCCATGAATTTATATACTAGTTAACCTGCAGTTATTCATTGATTTTTAACTGTGTAAAAAAGGAGTTCTTTTTTATGATTACATATACACTTGGTATTGACATTGGTTCAACTACCGTTAAGATCGCTATTCTTGATGAACAGCATACTCTGATGTTCTCAGATTACGAAAGACACTATGCCGACATCCAGGGAGCCCTTGAGAAACTTCTGGTAAAAGCCCATCAGCAGCTTGGAGAGATGACCTTAAGTCCAGTAATTACCGGTTCGGGCGGGCTGACTCTCTCAAAGCATCTGAAAGTTCCCTTTGTCCAGGAGGTAATCGCGGTGTCCACTGCCTTAAAGGCACATGAACCTAAAACGGATGTCGCCATCGAACTGGGCGGAGAGGACGCGAAAATCATTTACTTTGAAAACGGCAATGTAGAGCAGCGGATGAACGGAATCTGTGCCGGCGGCACTGGATCCTTTATTGATCAGATGGCTTCTCTTTTGCAGACGGATGCGGCCGGGCTAAACGAATATACAAAACACTATCACTCTATCTATCCTATTGCAGCCCGCTGCGGTGTATTCGCCAAAACAGATATTCAGCCTCTGATCAACGAAGGAGCAACCAAGGAAGATCTCTCCGTCTCTATCTTTCAGGCCGTTGTAAACCAGACGATCTCAGGCCTTGCCTGCGGAAAGCCAATTCGCGGACATGTTGCATTCCTGGGCGGCCCGCTTCATTTTCTTCCGGAGCTTAAAAAATGTTTCATAAGGACCTTAAGTCTTGACGATGAACATACCATAGCTCCTGAGAATTCGCATCTGTTCGCGGCCATCGGAAGTGCATTAAATGCGGATGAGAAGGTTCAGATCTCTCTGGAAAACCTGATTGGTCAGCTCCACCAAAGAGTAAAAATTGATTTTGAAGTTGAGCGAATGAACCCATTGTTCTCTTCGAAGAAAGAATATGATAAATTTCTCGACCGTCAGAACAAAAATAAAGTTACCACAGGAGATCTGTCTGCTTACGAGGGAAACTGTTATCTCGGAATTGATGCCGGCTCCACGACAACGAAGACCGCTCTGATCGGTGAAGATGGAGCCCTCCTGTACAGTTTTTACAGTAACAATCACGGAAGTCCGCTGGACACTTCGATTAAGGCCATACAGGAGATCTATGATCATCTGCCCGAAAAGGCACATATTGTCTATTCCTGCTCCACCGGTTACGGAGAAGCACTGATTAAGAATGCTCTTTTGTTGGATGAAGGAGAGGTTGAAACGATCTCCCACTATTACGCCGCTGCTTTCTTCGATCCGCTTGTCGACTGCATCCTCGATATCGGCGGTCAGGACATGAAATGTATCAAGATCAAGAATCATGCGGTGGACAGCGTGCAGTTAAACGAGGCATGTTCTTCCGGATGTGGTTCTTTTATTGAAACTTTTGCCCAATCATTAAATTACAGTGTACAGGACTTTGCCAAAGCCGCTTTGTTTGCCGAGAACCCGATTGATCTTGGAACCCGCTGTACAGTATTTATGAACTCAAAAGTAAAACAGGCACAAAAAGAGGGTGCCACCGTTGCGGATATTTCCGCCGGACTCGCCTATTCGGTGATCAAGAATGCCCTTTATAAAGTAATCAAGGTGTCCGATGCCTCTGAACTTGGAAAACATATCGTTGTCCAGGGTGGAACTTTTTATAATGATGCTGTATTAAAAAGCTTCGAACAAATCGCCGACTGCCAGGCCATTCGTCCCGACATTGCCGGAATCATGGGGGCTTTCGGTGCTGCTCTGATCGCACGGGAACGTTACAGCGAAGATAGGCAGACAACGATGCTTTCTATCGAGGACATCAACAACTTAAAGTATTCCACAAAGATGGTCAACTGCGGCGGATGTACGAATAACTGTCGTCTGACTGTCAACAATTTTTCCGGAGGCCGTCACTATATCAGCGGCAACCGCTGCGAGCGCGGTCTGGGCAGAGAAAAGAAGAAAAACGACATTCCAAACCTCTTTGACTACAAGTACAAAAGACTGTTTCGATATAAACCCTTAGATGAGAAAGAAGCGTCAAGAGGACAGGTCGGAATCCCCCGTGTGCTGAACATGTTTGAAGATTATCCATTCTGGTATACCTTCTTTACAGCCCTAAAATACCAGGTAGTGCTCTCTCCATCCTCCTCTCATAAGATATACGAACTGGGCATAGAGTCTATCCCAAGTGAATCGGAATGTTATCCTGCAAAGCTTGCTCATGGCCATGTCACCTGGCTGATTAAACATGGGATAAAGTATATCTTCTATCCTTGTATTCCCTATGAGCGTGATGAATTCCCAGAGGCAGTCAACCACTATAACTGTCCTATTGTCACCTCCTATGCGGAGAACATAAAAAATAATGTGGATGAGCTGAAAGATCCGTCAATTAAGTTTCGGAATCCTTTCCTGGCATTTACGAATGAACAGGTTCTGGCTGACGGCCTTGTAAAGGAGTTTTCTCAGATTCCGGAAAAAGAAGTTCGTCACGCTGTCAATAAAGGCTGGACAGAACTTGCACATATGAGAAAAGATATAGAAAAGAAAGGCGAGGAAACTCTTGCCTGGATGGAGAAAAATCACAAAAGAGGCATCGTTCTGGCCGGGCGCCCTTATCATGTCGATCCTGAGATTCACCATGGAATTCCGGATATGATTAATTCCTATGGCATCGCCGTGCTTACAGAGGATTCTGTCTCTCATCTGGCTCCTCTGGAACGTCCGCTTCGTGTAAACGATCAGTGGATGTATCATACCAGACTATATGCAGCTGCCAATTATCTGAAGACAAGAGATGATCTCGATATGATACAGCTGAACTCCTTTGGGTGTGGTCTGGACGCTGTCACCACGGACCAGGTGTATGAGATCCTGACAAACAGTGATAAGATCTATACCTGCTTAAAGATTGATGAAGTCAATAATCTCGGAGCCGCACGAATTCGTGTCCGTTCCCTTCTGGCTGCCATTCGCGCCAGAGACGAGGCAAAAGCGAAGCGCAGCATCCGGCCAGCCTCTGTCAAAAAAGTAGCATTTACAAAGGAGATGCGCAAGGACTACACAATCCTCTGCCCGCAGATGTCTCCGATCCACTTTTCTATCATGGAGGCAGCCTTTCGTGCCAGTGGCTACAATCTGGTAGTTCTGCCAAATGACAACAAAGAGGCTGTTGATACAGGACTTAAGTATGTCAACAACGACGCCTGCTATCCTTCTTTGATGGTTGTAGGTCAGATTATGGAGGCTTTGCAGTCCGGGAAATATGACCTGGATAAGGTTGCAATTATCATGTCGCAGACCGGCGGCGGCTGCCGTGCGTCAAACTATATCGCCTTTATACGCCGTGCCCTTGAAAAAGCAGGCATGACCCAGATTCCGGTAATCTCTCTGAATCTGAGTGGTCTTGAGAGCAACCCCGGTTTCAAAATCACGCCTGGTCTGGGGCTTCGGGTTTCCTATGCAGCTGCATTCGGAGATATACTTATGAAATGCCTGTACCGCATGCGCCCCTATGAGATTGAAAAGGGTTCTGCAGACAGGCTGCACCGCAAATGGGAGCGTTACTGCATCGACTTTATCCGTGGAAAACATATTAGCCACACGAAATATCAACAGATCTGCCGTACAATCATCCGCGATTTTGACAATCTGCCAATCACCGATGAAGTTAAACCAAAGGTCGGAATCGTGGGAGAGATCCTCGTCAAATTCCTTCCTGCCGCCAACAACCATCTGGCTGAACTCCTGGAAAAGGAGGGCGCCGAGGCCGTATGCCCGGATTTGATCGACTTTATGTGCTACTGTTTCTACAACTCCAACTTCAAAGTTGAGCATTACGGGTTCAAAAAATCCGGAGCAGCGCTTGCAAATCTGGGAATTAAATACGTCAACTGGCTTCGTTCGGCCAGCACAAAGGAGTTTGAAAAGAGTAAACATTTTACACCTCCGGCTAAAATTGATGATCTGGCAAAGATGGCATCGCCTATCGTCTCCATCGGCAATCAGACCGGTGAGGGATGGTTTCTGACCGGTGAAATGCTGGAACTGATTCATAACGATGTGCCAAATATCGTATGTATCCAGCCGTTTGCCTGCCTGCCAAACCACATCGTCGGCAAGGGTGTTATAAAATCCATCCGGAAGAAATACCCTCAGGCCAACATCGTAGCGATTGATTATGATCCAGGTGCTTCCGAGGTCAATCAGTTAAACAGAATTAAATTGATGCTCTCGACAGCCGGCAGGAACCTGGAAAACCAAAAAATCAGCCTATCTGAATGACCTTTCCGTACAATTTCAAAAAGACTGCTGCAGCATCTGATTTTAACCGGCTGCTGCAGCAGGTCAATCTGATTTGTTCTCCGCCTTTGCCGGAATCGCCTCCGTCAATGCACTCCCAATCTTCTTAAAAAGTATTCCCGATTCGCAAGATACGTCTTAGAATCGGGTCTTACTTTTCCCGCCATCTCGTTGTACATCTGGGCCGTTTTGTAATCGCCAAGTCTATCATAACACACACACAACTGGAGATACGGAATATAGTCATAACAATCCAGTAAAACAAATCCACCTCTCTCATCCCGTCTTTTTGTATTTGCAGCTTGTTTATACCAGAAAACTGCAATTGGATACTTTTTCTTATCAAAAAAACATCTTCCAATATCACAGCAAATCTCTGCCCTTGGGATATCCAGACTTAAACTATAGAACAAGGCCTGAAGTTCTTGCTTCTCCTGCCCCATATGATGATAACAATCAGCCAAATGTCTGCATGCCTCAATCTGGTTTTCCAGCCATCCATCCTCTGACTCTAAGAAAACCTCATAATTTTCTTTTGCCTCCTCGTATCTTCGATGGTAATACAGCTCCCCGGCATAGTAAAACTGCTGACGTGGATCCAACGGGATGCCTTCATGGATCATCTTTTCAAAGATTCGTAAATTTCTGTCAGGATCAGAAGCTTTTATTTTCCTGTGCTCGATCCCTGTCTCAGAATAGATGATATTCCCGCTCGGTGTTATAGCCTCGTGGATTGGGCTTACCCACAGATATCCTTTATGATTTTTAATTAGTCTCTCGCGGTAATAGGAAAAGTTTGGATTCCCCATATCATCAAATCCCGTGTGATACTTCATCATCACAATATCAACGGCGGGGTCCAAATCTCTCTTGAGATCTAAGAAATCTCTCCTGTCTTTTTCACTGATCACATCATCGGCATCCAGCCACATCAGATAATCCTTTGTTCCCCTGGAAAATGCAAAATTCCTTGCAGCAGCAAAATCATCAATCCAGACAAAATCATAGACCAAATCAGTATATCTGGATGCAATCTCCCGTGTTCGGTCTGCAGATCCTGTATCGACAATCACAATCTCATCCGCGATATCCTGTACACTGTCAAGACATCGTGCGAGAACTTCTTCTTCATCTTTTACAATCATACATAAGCTGATTGAAACCATAGAAACCAGTCCTTTCAATTTTCGGATACTCTCTATCTAGCCTATGTTGTAAAAGCAAAATAAGGTACCGGAAACGAAAGAAGTTCTCGTTTTCGGTACCTTATAGAAGTTTATGGTTTCTTGAGAAAAGCTTATGCCATCTTGTATATCGTTTCTACCTCAGCGGCAGACAATGGTTTCAGTCTGGAGAGCTTCAGGGTATCCTGCTGTGTGGCGTTCATCGCAAGATCGTGGATTTCCTCATCAGATGGGTGAATCCCCAATTCTGACAATGAAATCGGCATACCCAGGGATTGAAAATATTCTTCTGTCTTCTCAATTCCCTCTTTGGCTATTTCCATCTGGCTCTTCCCCTGAGAAGAAATTCCCATGACATTTACCGCATATCGGGCAAATCTGTCTGGTGCAGTATCGTACTGAAATCTTGCCCATGATCCCCACAGAACAGATAAGGTTTCTCCATGGGTGATATCATACTTTGCACCGAGTGCCTGACCCATCTTATGAACGGAAAAATCTTTTCCTCTTCCACAACTGGTCAGATCGTTGTGGGAAAGACTGCTGCACCACATAATCTCAGCCATCACATCATAATCTTCTTGATTTTCCAGAGCTTTTGTGCCATTTCTCATGACAGTTCGAAGGAGACCTTCCGCAATCTCATCTGTCATCTCGCAGGTGAAACCGGGGATAAAATAGCGCTCCATGGTATGCATCATGATATCCGTAACACCACATGCGATCTGTTTTTTGGGAACTGTGAAAGCAAGTTCCGGATTCATCACTGCAAATTTCACTCTGTTAAACGGTGTACTGATTCCAACTTTTCTGCCCACTTCTTCATTAGTAAGAACTGCGGAATCACTCATCTCACTTCCGGCCGCTGCAATCGTCAGCACCACACCCACAGGTATTGATTTTGTAAGCGGAATCTTTCCGGTCCAGATCTCCCACAGGTCAAGTGTTGGATTCGCAGTGCCATGTGCGATCCCTTTTGCGGTATCAATCACACTTCCGCCGCCTACACCGAGTATAAAATCGGCCTGAAATTCAATTGCCTTCTTCACACCTTCCTCTGCCAGTGCAAGACGCGGATTGGGCTTTACTCCTCCGATCTCATCATAGACAATATCTTCTTCATCCAGAGATCTTTTCACTCGGTCAAGCACGCCGCTTTTGATAACGCTTCCGCCGCCGTAGACGATTAAAACGCGGGATCCTCCCCACTTCTTCACTTCAGAACCTGCCTGTTTCTCTGTTCCCTTGCCAAAAACAACTTCTGTCGGTGCATACTGTACAAAATTATCCATCTCTTCCTCCTATATGATCATGTCAAAAATCCATAGTTTACATAGCTGTCCTTCCCCCAGTGACCTGTCACCTGATAGATAGAACCGGGTTTTACATCTTTTAATACATATTGGTTCTCTTCCGATTCAGGTTTCATCTTTTCACCATCAGGTACATCCGAAGTATCCGAAAAGTCTGTTCTCATATCCGAAGTCCAACATATCACCTCTATGCTGTCCGGTTGGCTGGAGAAATTCAGGGTAATATCCGAAGCCTGACTCAGATTAAGATTGTTGATCTCCTTCCATGCAAGAATATGGGCTGTATCTGCAATAGATGACTGGAGGTCTCCATTCTTGTCATAATAGCTCCAGCGAAAACCGCCTTCTGTGGACGCAGCTGAGACCACGCCCAGTCCATCTTGATATTCAAGACTTAAGTAGGGACGAACTGCCGACTTGATTCCTGAAGAAATTTGCTCAACAACATCCTGGTATTGGTCCGCATCCGAAGGTTTCCCTTCTTCTTTTACTTTGATCTTCGTCACCCCTGGATACTGTCCTGGATAAGTCTGCAGCATGATTCCATCACCATAAATAATGAGAATATTTCCCTTCTTCAGGTCATCCTTTGTTATTTTCCTGTCCTTGGAATCAAGAATATTTTCAGGCATTGTAACGGTGAATACGCTTCCATTATGCTGATCGATCATAACATAATGCTCCGCATCTTTTCCATAAGGAACATACATGACTGTATTTTTGACTTTATCGTCTCCAACCGTATGACATGCAGCTGCTAATAAAACTACTGCGACAACTGTAATCGTGATCCATATCCTCTTATTGTTTCTACATTTCGGTTTCATATCGGCCTCCATATCCGGACTTTCGCGCCAAATAATGGGTGGTATCATACAACAATACCCGGGTCAAAAGGTCCTGCGTTTCATGCCCTATGATGTTAAGTAAAGTATAGCAGTATTGACAGCTGCATGCAAGATTATGATTAAAAAACAGTGTCTCAAGTTGATGAGGCACTGTTTTTAATTCATTAAATTTTATATGGCTGTAATTGGAAACTAAAGGTAACTGTCTCTTCATCTAGTTTGTATTTTTCCAGAAGACTCGGTCCGCAGCTGTTCGTTCCAATTCCATTCTGCCGATAGTCGACACATAAAACCGTATATCCGCTTGGCACCAGCTCATAGTTGTGAGCTTTGCTCGTCAGCTCTTCCTGTGTATAGACTGACGTGTTAAAGGAAAACGTCTTATCGCTGACCACCGTCAGACCGTATCTTTCACTTTGAACTTTGACATATTCGCAGTCATCGTGACTGCCGTTCTCCTGCGGTCTGATATAATCCTCATGCATTTTTGCGACTTCATCTTTGAAAAGTCCATGGAAACTGGCTCTGCGCTTATCCGGATAGCTCTCCACCGGTCCAAGTCCGTAATAGACAACTTGATCCATCTTCTCCGGCAAAAACATACGAATACCGAATCTTGGGAGTTCAGGAAATTCCATATCTCTCTTCATGTGTATCTCGGCTTTCACCTTTCCGCACGAATCTATGCTCCACACAAGCTGAATATTCAAAATTCTCTGAATGGTAAGTGCCGATAAAGAAACCGTACTTTTTATCGTAACCTGATTCTCGGACTGTTCCATCGTTGTCTCATATGCCCTGGAAAATGCATGATCATAGTGAGCACGCATCCATTCATGTTTAAGATTTCGATCATTGTCGGTAGGCGCACGCCAGATGTTCAGTTCCATTGGCTGTTCCAGTAACTGCTGCTGTTCATAAACCATTTCTTTGAAAAGACCAGTCAATTTGTTGTACGTATAGGAGAATGCCTCATTCTCCACATACAGATATCGATCATCTTCTTCTACATGAATTTCATCGTGACAATA
Source organism: Blautia liquoris (assembly GCF_015159595.1). Classification (NCBI taxonomy): domain Bacteria; kingdom Bacillati; phylum Bacillota; class Clostridia; order Lachnospirales; family Lachnospiraceae; genus Blautia; species Blautia liquoris. The sequence goes on from NZ_CP063304.1 coordinate 2,128,569, forward strand.
CTTTTCATCTTTCAAAAGCTGCAGTGTCATCTGATTTTGGCAATCCTCTGTCTCCACCATAATTTCATCAAATCCGAGCGGAAAACCAGCCTTTAAAAGGCCCTCGTCCAAAGCCAAAGTGTAATTCACCTTAAGCCAACATTTTCCTTTTGACGGAACATGAAAGTTCAGCTTCAAAGCTGCTTCTTCATGTGCGGGAATATCTGGTATCTCATCCGTCCCCACTGTGCCTGTTCCCACAATCTGTCCATCGCAGTTCAGCTCATAATCCAGATTAAGGTATCCTTTTAGATTTTTGAAGTCCATATAATTGTGAAGTGTGATTTCTTTTGTCTCCTGATCGAAAGATACTACTCTTGCCGGCCGATGTACATTCTTAAACTCCAGAAGTCCTGTATGTGGTCTGCGGTCCGGATATACCAGTCCGTCCATGCAGAAATTGCCGTCATTTGGGTCTTCCTGGTGATCGCCGCCATAGGCGTATATCTTCTTTCCATCTATGGTCTCACCCTTATAGATCGCATGGTCACACCACTCCCACACAAACCCGCCACAGAAACCATCATATTTTTGGAACTTTTCAAAGTATTCTTCCAGATCCCCAGGGCCATTGCCCATCGCATGGCTGTACTCACACATGATAAAAGGTTTATCCGGGTTGTCGCCGAAGTAATCCTCAATCTCGAAAAGTCCGGGATACATCCGGCTGTACAAGTCAATATTGGAATAATCATATTTTCTGTCATTGGATGTGTACCGCGCAGATTCAAAATGTGTCAGCCGGCCAGGATCGAATTTCTTCGTCCATGCAAGAGCAGTTTCAAACGTACACCCATATCCGCATTCATTTCCCATCGACCAGATTACCACACATGGCCGATTCTTATCTCTTTGCACGAGCCGCTTTGTCCGGTCGACGACAGACTCAGTGAAAGCCGGGTTGTCTGCAATTGGTCTGCTCCATGCTGCAACCCTTTTCTGCCAGTCATCGCCCTTCAGATACACATCGTTTGCCCCATGAATTTCATCATCGGCTTCATCAATAAGGTAAAAACCATATCTGTCACACAACTGGTAAAACTGCGGTGCATTTGGATAATGACTTGTGCGGATTGCATTGACATTATGCTGTTTCATCACAAGTAGGTCTCTCTTCATCTGATCTAAAGAGATCGTAAATCCAGTCACAGGATCACTGTCATGTCGGTTTACACCATGGAACTTCACTTTTGATTCATTGATATACAAGACTGCATCTCGAGTCTTGATTTCTCTGATTCCAATCTGGTCGGCGATCACTTCACCGCCACAGACAATCTCAATACGATAGAGATAAGGGTCCTCTGCACTCCACAGATGGGGAGCTGAAACTTGCAGAGAGACCAAAGACTGCCATCCCTCTTCATCCTCTTTGATCTGTTCCGCCTCCGACTTTGAAACAAGATTTTTGGCCTGGTCATATAAACATACAGAAACCGGCATGAATTTGTCCATATATTTAAATCGAACATCAACTGTGGCTTTCTGCCCCGTGATACTTGTCGTTGTGAAGTAATCACAGACGCACTGTTTCGGTCTTTTCAGAAGATAGACATCACGGAAGATACCACTCATACGAAATTTATCCTGGTCTTCTAGATAACTTCCGTCGCACCACTTCAATACCAACACCGCCAGTGTGTTCATCCCATCTTTTAAAAACTTAGTCACATCGAATTCACTGGTAGAATGCGACACCTGACTGTATCCTACGTAAGATCCATTCATCCAGACGTAAAAACAGGAATCTACCCCTTCAAAGTTCAGATAAGCATTCAAAGCCTTTTCATCTGTTTGATAACTGAATGTATGCACATAAGTTCCACATGGATTTTCCAGCGGTACATATGGAGGATCCATAGGAAACGGATATCTCGTATTCGTATACTGATGATGATCATATCCATGCATCTGCCATACACTCGGAACAGGGATCTCATCAAAAGATTCCGTATCAAAATTCTCCTCATAAAACTTCTCTTTTACATCATAGATACTTGCATAATAGCGAAACTTCCAGTTTCCATCCAGCAGCTGAAAGCGATCGGAATCCTCCCTATGTTCCACCAGGTTCTCAATTGCTCTCGAAGCCGGTATATAATACGCCCGGCTTGGCATCGTATTCTCATGCAAAATATCAAGATTTTCGTAATTTGCTGGTACAATCATTATAAATTATCCCTCCTAATACAAATTTTTCTCAATTAGCCGCCCTGTCAGGCCGTCATCTTTATTGTAGCCTGAACGAAAGAAAAATGCTATAATAAGTTTTATACAAAACATGCACGAAATGATACCCCAGGATCCCAAAGTCTTGCTTTCATGCTTGCATGAAAAAGCAAGACCTTGGGATCCGCAAAAACATGAGAATGTAACCCGTTAGGGTGGAATTCGAATGTTTTTAAGATTGTGTGAGCACGTAGTGCGGAATAAGGAGAACGTAAAATGTACGCAAATACAGGATATTTAAATCAAGTGGATGTAGATCTCTGTGACCTGAATCAGCCATTAACTGTTGAAAGCTGTGGTGTCTACCGATTAATCAGTGTGCCATCCATGATCGTAAACCGAATTAATGGGAGGCAAGACTATCAGCTGCTCTATATCGCTTCCGGGAAGGCCTGGTTTGTTTTTAACGGAGAAAAACAAGAAATTCAGAAAGGTCATATGGTATTATACCGGCCTGGTGTAACTCAACAATATGGCTACTATCTTGAAGATCATCCAGAAGTGTACTGGATTCATTTTACCGGATCGGATGCTGAAAACCTCATACAAGAGAACGGCTTCACCGAACCTATCCTTTATACAGGAACAGATGCAGAATATCAGCAGCTGTTTCTCAAAATCATATGGGAGCTGCAGATCAAAAGACCATATTTCAGAGATCTTCTCCCACTACTCTTTCATCAGCTGCTTCTTGCAGTAAAAAGTCGATGCAGCAGAGGAAGCAGCAATCTGTCCAATATGGATCATGCTATTAACCAAGCGGTTTTATTCTTCCATGAGAATTTTTCCTCCCAGATCAATATAGAAAACTATGCCAAATCTCAGAACATGAGCACCTGCTGGTTTATTCGCACTTTCAAGAAACATACAGGCATGGCTCCCATGCAGTATATCACATCAATTCGGATATCAAAGGCAAAAGATCTTCTGGAGAATACAGACTATAATATTACTGAAATCGCAGCAATCATTGGGTATGAAAACCCTCTGTACTTCAGCCGGATCTTCAAAAACCATACTGGTGAGTCCCCGTCGAAATATAGAAGACAGTCAGATTAGGTTAGCGACAGCAAAAATTACAGGGGAAAATTTTTAAAATAGTATTGACAAATATCCTTGCATCGTGTAACATATATCTTTGTCAGCACCAATCAATTAAATACTTGCGGGTGTAGTTCAATGGTAGAACACCAGCCTTCCAAGCTGGATACGTGAGTTCGATTCTCATCACCCGCTCTTATGCGCGAGTGGCTCAGGGGTGGAGTACAACCTTGCCAAGGTTGGGGTCGCGGGTTCGAATCCCGTCTCGCGCTGGTCTAATTCTCTGATTTCCAGAGATTTTTTTTATTGCAAAATTCTATTCGATTTTTCTCCTTTCCATGTATTAAAAGAAATGCAAAAAACATGTACTAAATTAGTTGACTTTTAACCCGCTTATCCGTTATCATATATGTATACAAAATAATTGTATACAGTAAACAGAATAAATAATGGAGGATTGACTAATGACTAACATGGAACAATGGAACGATTTTAAAGGTCGAATCTGGAAAGAGGAGATCAATACTCGTGATTTTATACAGCAAAATTATACAACTTATGATGGAGATTCTTCATTTCTTGAAGGACCCACAGAAGCGACAGATAAACTCTGGGATGCTCTGCAGAAACTGCAGGCAAAAGAGCGTGAAAAGGGTGGTGTTCTCGATATGGACACAGATGTTGTCTCCACTCTCACATCTCATGGACCGGGTTATATAGATGAAAACTTAAATTCTCTGGAACAAATTGTAGGTCTTCAGACCGACAAACCTCTAAAAAGAGCTTTTATGCCTTTCGGTGGTATCAAGATGGCTGAGGATTCCTGTAAAACCAATGGCTATACACCGTCACCGGAACTTCACAAGATTTTTACCGAATATGCTAAGCCACACAATCAGGGAGTGTTCGATGTCTATACACCTGAGATGAAAAAGGCCCGTCATAATAAGATCATAACTGGACTTCCGGATACCTACGGCCGTGGACGTATCGTCGGCGATTACCGCCGTGTAGCATTATATGGAATTGATCGTCTGATGGAACAAAAGCAAGAGGACTTTGACAACTGTGGCTGCGGAACAATGACCGATGATGTGATCCGTCAAAGAGAAGAAATCTCCATGCAGTATCGTGCATTGAATGATATGAAGAAGATGGCAGCATCCTATGGCTTTGATATCTCAAAACCTGCAGCAAATGCAAAGGAGGCAGTTCAGTGGCTGTACTTTGGATATCTTGCAGCCATTAAAACTCAAAACGGTGCTGCCATGAGTGTCGGACGTATCTCGACTTTCCTTGACATTTATATCCAAAGAGATCTCGACAAAGGAATCTTGACGGAATCTGAGGCTCAGGAATTGATCGACCATCTGATTATGAAATTCAGAATGGTTAAATTCGCCCGCATTCCTTCCTATAACGAATTGTTCTCCGGAGATCCGGTATGGGCAACCCTGGAAGTCGCAGGTATCGGTCAGGACGGTCGTTCTATGGTCACCAAAAATGATTATCGTATCCTGCATACGCTCATCAACATGGGACCAGCACCAGAACCAAATCTGACGGTACTCTACTCCTCGAAGCTTCCTGAAAACTTTAAAAAATTCGCAGCCTATATATCTGTGAAGACAAGTTCCATTCAGTATGAAAATGATGATGTGATGCGTCCGGTATGGGGAGATGACTATTCCATCTGCTGCTGTGTATCTGCAACCGAGACCGGAAAAGAGATGCAGTTCTTCGGAGCACGTGCGAACCTGGCAAAATGCCTGCTCTATGCGATCAACGGTGGAATTGATGAAAAGACAAAGGTTCAGGTTGGGCCTGAGTATCGTCCGATCACCTCCGAATACCTCGATTATGATGAAGTCATCCATAAATATGATATTATGATGGACTGGCTGGCAAGCCTTTACGTAAACACACTAAATGCCATCCAGTATATGCATGATAAGTATAACTATGAAGCGGCGGAAATGGCTCTGATAGATACCGATGTGAGACGTACTTTTGCCACAGGCATTGCGGGCTTCTCCCATGTTGTGGATTCACTGTCCGCAATCAAATATGCTAAGGTAAAAGCCGTTCGTGATGAAGATGGACTTGCCACAGACTTTGAAATAGAAGGAGACTTTCCACGCTATGGAAATGATGATGACAAGGCAGACGATATAGCGGTATGGCTGCTGCACACCTTCCTCGAAAAACTGAAGAAAAACCACACTTACCGTGATTCCGAACCGACAACGTCCATACTGACCATTACCTCGAACGTTGTTTATGGAAAAGCAACCGGTACACTTCCCGATGGCAGAAAAGCCGGAGAACCACTCTCACCGGGTGCAAACCCAAGCTATGGAGCGGAGAAAAACGGGCTTTTGGCTTCACTGAACTCCGTCGCAAAACTGCCATACGAATGGGCACTTGATGGAATCTCCAATACACAGACCATAAGTCCCGGGGCACTCGGACACGAAGATGACGAAAGAGCCGTACATCTGGTCAATGTCCTCGATGGATACTTCAAGCAGGGTGCTCATCACCTTAACGTAAATGTATTCGGAATTGAGAAGTTAAAAGATGCAATGGAACATCCTGAAAAAGAAGAATATCAAAACTTCACCATTCGAGTATCTGGCTACGCGGTCAAATTCATAGATCTGACCCGCGAACAACAGTTAGATGTAATAGCACGACATGCACATGAAACCATGTGATGATACCAGAATAAAAAGACCCGATTAGAGATAAGGGCCAAAAAGAAAGGTTGTGATTCGATGAATACAAACAATCAGATCAAGGGAGCAGTACACTCTATCGAGAGTTTTGGTTCGGTTGATGGCCCGGGTGTCCGTTTCGTCGTATTTTTGCAGGGCTGCCGCATGCGCTGTCAGTTCTGCCACAACCCGGATACCTGGTCCATGGATTCTGAGAATATGGTATCGGCCGATGCACTCTTAGAACGTGCTCTCCGCTATCGTACCTACTGGGGAAACGACGGCGGTATCACAGTCAGCGGCGGAGAACCTTTGCTCCAGATTGATTTCCTGATTGAATTCTTTCAAAGGGCTAAAAAAGCAGGCGTCCATACAGTCATTGATACTGCCGGAAGCGTTTTCAGCCGAAATGAAACCTTCCTGAAAAAGTTCCGTACACTTATGGACGTCACAGATTTGATTCTTCTTGATATCAAGGAAATTGATGATAAAAGGCATAAAGTACTGACCGGATGCAGCAACCGAAGCATTCTCGATATGGCCGGATACCTTTCCGAAATTGATAAACCTGTCTGGATTCGTCATGTTCTCGTACCTGAGCGTAACGACTATGATGAGGATCTGGTACGGCTGGACCAATTCGTATCATCACTTGGAAATGTAAAAAGATTTGAGGTACTGCCTTACCACACAATGGGAATCTATAAATGGAAAGAACTGGGTATTCCTTATCAGTTAAAGACAATACAACCGCCGACACAAGAACGTGTGGAAAATGCAAATAAGCTGCTTCACACAGCATCCTATATAGGATACCTCAATAAATCCGATCAATAAGTTATTCTTATCATATGTCAAACATTTGTTGAGAGTTCTTTAGCAATTCTTAATCTTTTGGTCATACTTTCAACACATATTTTTACTATACTAGATCTTGGATAGTTGATAACCACTCACTATCTCCCCCCTCATTTTAAGAAAGCGGTCTGCATCCATGCAGGCCGCTTTTTATGATATCCAGTAGAAACATATCATGATGTTGGGGTCAAAAGTAATTTGACCCCTTATGATACACGGATTGTTACGCTCTTCGAGCTCTCACAAGTCTCCGCTCCGCTTCGGTCCGTGCTAAACGAACATCCACTGGATGTTCAGCACCCTACAAACATTCGAATTCCACCCTAATCGGGTTGTTTTCTCATGTTTGTTCGGGTCCCAAAGTCATGCTTTTTCATGCGAGCATGAAACGCAGGACCTTTTGACCCTGGTATCATATCACATAGTTGTCTCCGGACTGCATCTGCCAGTCCATCAGATCTTCTAACGTATACTTATCAACAATACCCTTAATTGCCTGATCTAATTTTTCCCAGAACAGCAATGTAGCACAATTCTCCGATCTAGGGCATTGATTCTCATCATCTTCCAGGCATTCCACCGGTGCAAGGCTTCCTTCGGTAAGTCTCAAGATAGAACCACAGGTATAATCCTTCGGGGACATGGCAAGACGGTACCCGCCTTGAGGTCCCCGGATACTTTTCAGATATCCCGCGCGGACTAGTATAGATACAATCTGTTCCAGATATTTGATGGAAATCTCCTGTCTGGATGCAATATCCTTAATGCGCACAGGTTCCCCGTTATCATGAAGCGCCAGATCAAGCATCATTCGAAGTGCATATCTGCCTTTTGTAGAAATTTTCATAAAGCAAATCACCTCCTTTATCCAAGATAAAGAGCCAAAAAGGTCTCATATCCGATAACGCAAGATATATACCTTTTGGCTCCCCTGATATTTACTGTACTGCTTTAAAGGCCTCATCGAGATCTTGGATAATATCATCAATATTTTCGGTACCAATTGACAGACGAATCGTATTCGGTTTGATTCCCTGCTCCAAAAGCTCAGTTTCATTCAACTGGGCGTGTGTCGTCGAGGCAGGGTGAATGACAAGAGATTTCACATCAGCTACATTTGCCAACAATGAAAACAGCTCAAGATTGTCAATAAAATCTTTTGCTTTTTGTGCATCACCTTTAATCTCAAAAGTAAAGATAGAGCCTCCGCCATTTGGGAAATACTTTTGATACAGGTCCTGCTGCTCAGGATCCGTGCTCACCGCCGGATGATGAACTTTCTCAACTTGCGGATGATTGTTCAGATATTCAACCACTTTCCGTGCATTTGATACGTGTCGCTCTACACGAAGAGAAAGTGTCTCAAGTCCCTGAAGGAAGAGGAATGAATGAAATGGTGACAGTGTCGCTCCGGTATCTCGAAGCAAGATTGCACGAATCTTCGTGACGAATGCCGCGGAACCCGCCGCTTCGGTAAAGCTTACTCCGTGATAGCTGGGATTAGGGTCTACCATTGACGGAAACTTGCCGGATGCTTTCCAGTCGAAGGTCCCGCCATCAACGATCACACCGCCAAGGGAGGTTCCATGTCCACCGATAAACTTCGTAGCTGAGTGAACAACGATGTCTGCCCCGTATTCGATCGGACGAACGAGGTATGGAGTGGCGAATGTATTGTCAACCACAAGGGGAATCTTATGGGTATGAGCAATCCTTGCAATTTTCTCAATATCTACCACCTCTGAATTCGGGTTTCCAAGTGTCTCAATAAAAATAGCTTTTGTGTTTTCCAGGATAGCATCTTCTATTTCTTTTTCATTGAAAATATCAACAAAAGTGGTCTTTACACCAAAATCCGGAAAAGTGTGTTCCAGAAAATTATAAGTTCCTCCGTAGATATTACCGGCAGATACAATATGATCCCCTTCATGAGCAAGGTTTTGGAATGTATAAGTAATAGCCGCTGCACCGGAGGCAACTGCAAGTGCCGCAACGCCGCCCTCAAGTGCTGCCATTCTCTGTTCAAATACATCCTCTGTCGGATTCGTCAGTCTTCCGTAGATATTTCCGGAATCACTCAGACCAAAACGTGCCGCCGCATGATCGCAGTTGTCAAATACGTAAGAAGAGGTCGCATAAATTGGCACCGCTCTGGCACCCGTTACAGGATCTGCATTTTCCTGACCCACATGAAGCTGTAAAGTCTCGAATTTTAATTTTCTGTCTTTTCTCTCGATTTTTTTGCTCATAGACATTCTCCCTTGTTAGTTATTTATCGTAAACTGATAGTCTCTCATTCATAAGACATGTCAATTACCATACGTTCAAACGATTCAGTTCTCAAAGAGTGGCGTAGAATAATAGCGGTCTCCGCTATCCGGAAGAATCACAACGATATTCTTTCCTTCATTTTCAGGCCGTTTTGCAAGTTGGATTCCAGCTTTTAATGCCGCTCCGGAAGATATTCCGACCAGTATTCCCTCTGCATGGGCAAACTCTTTTGAAGTCTCGAATGCCTCTTCATTCTCAATTGTAATGATCTCATCACAAATCTTTGTGTTAAGTACTTTTGGAACAAATCCTGCCCCGATTCCCTGTATCTTATGTGGACCGCTTTCTCCTTTTGTAAGAACCGGAGAGGATGCAGGCTCAACACCTACAATCTGGATCTCTGGCTTTCTTATCTTTAAAAACTCTCCGGCACCTGTGAGTGTTCCGCCGGTACCAATCCCGGCTACCAGAAAGTCAACGGCTCCGTCACTGTCATTCCAGATCTCAGGACCGGTCGTCTCCCTGTGAGACTTCGGATTCGCCGGGTTGTCAAACTGCCCGGGAATATAGCTGTCTGCAACTTCATTTGCAAGCTCTTTTGCTTTTGCTATGGCACCTTTCATTCCCTTTGTCCCGTCAGTGAGCACAATTTCAGCACCGTAAGCTTTTAATATATTTCTTCTTTCAACACTCATAGTCTCAGGCATCGTCAAAATCAGTTTATAACCTTTTGCAGCAGCAATTGATGCCAGCCCGATTCCCGTATTCCCAGAAGTAGGTTCAATAATTGTATAACCCGGTTTCAGTTTCCCGTTCTTTTGGGCCTCTTCAATCATGCTTTTCGCAATACGATCTTTTACAGAACCAGCCGGATTCAGATACTCCAGTTTTACAAGCAGCTTCGCTTTCAGATCAAGTTTTTTTCCAAAGTTCTCCGCATACATAAGGGGAGTTTTCCCTATTAGTTCCACAGCATTATTATAAATTTTACCAGACATACTCTTACCTTCTTTCCTATCACTTAAAAATAAGTTCCTTTTGAATGGTACATAGATTGCTTTGCCAGACAAACATCCAATGGATGTTTTGTATCATATATGTCATATAGGAATTATATGCTATAACTTGGGAATTGTCAAATACTTTTAGATTGAATTTTTCAATTCTTCTGTTTTTTCTTTGATATCCAAGGCTTCTTCATCTTCCAGTTTCTCAGGTTTTTTGAAGCGAACAGCCTTTTCCAGGGAAGAAATCCGACTCTTGATCTCTTTCTTTTTATCTTTGTCAATTGTCTTTTTGTTATCAGAGAGGAATGTTCTTGCCTCCATAATTTCTTTCTGAGCCTCACCTAAGACATCCATCTGTTCCATCTTATGGGTATCTTCACTTTCATAGGCATCTGCATCGTGGATTGCTCTCTCGATATCGTGATCCGACAGGTTAGAACTTGAAGTGATCGTGATACTCTGTTCTTTTCCGGTTCCCAGATCCTTTGCAGATACATTCACGATCCCATTCGCATCGATATCAAAAGTAACTTCAATTTGAGGCACACCTGCAGGTGCGCGTTTAATTCCGTTTAGTTTAAAATTGCCGAGAAGTGTATTGTCTTTCGCAAACTTACGCTCTCCTTGCAGCACTTTGATCTCCACAGAAGTCTGAAAGTTGGCTGCCGTGGAAAAGACCTGACTGTGGCGGTTTGGAATTGTTGTATTTCGGTCGATAATTTTCGTCGCAACACCGCCCATCGTTTCGATAGAAAGAGAAAGTGGCGTGACATCCATAAGAACGAGATCTGTGGCCTTGCCGATATCAATTTCGCCGCTTAATTTTGCCCCTTGAATTGCCGCTCCCATTGCCACACATTCATCGGGGTTCAGATTTTTGGAGGGCGTTTTTCCCGTTATCTTTGACACCATTTCCGCAACTGCAGGAATTCTGGTAGATCCTCCCACCAAAAGCACCATTCCAAGCTCGGATGCACTGATCCCCGCATCCGATAATACTTTTTGAACCGGTTCTTTTGTCCGTTCAATCAGATCGCCGGTCAGAGACTCGAATCTGGAACGTGTAATTTCCATCTCAAGATGTTTTGGATCGCCCTTCACAGTTGTGATAAATGGCAGATTAATGGTCGCTGTACTCTGGACAGAGAGATTTTTCTTCGCCTCCTCACATGCCTCACGGACACGCTGCATGGCGGTGCTATCCTTCGTCAGGTTTACCTTTTCCGTCTTCTTATATTGCTCTACAATATAGTCTGTCAGTCTAGTATCGAAATCATCACCGCCGAGATGATTGTCACCTGCAGTTGCCAGAACCTCGATCAGATTATCTCCAATCTCGATCAGAGAAACATCAAAGGTACCACCGCCCAGATCATAAACCATAATCTTTTGTGCCTGTCCGTGATCAAGACCATACGCGAGTGCCGCAGCTGTAGGTTCATTGATGATTCGCAAAACATTAAGGCCCGCGATCTTTCCGGCATCTTTCGTCGCCTGACGCTGTGCGTCATTGAAATATGCCGGAACCGTGATGACTGCTTCACTGACACCCTCACCCAGATAGTTCTCGGCATCTTTCTTGAGCTTTCGCAGAATAAATGCAGAGATCTCCTGAGGAGTATAATTCTTACCGTCAATTTTAACCCGGTAATTTGTACCCATTTCCCTCTTAATTGAAGAAATCGTCCGGTCAACATTTGTCGCTGCCTGACGTCGCGCCACAGATCCGACGAGACGTTCTCTATTTTTAGTAAATGCAACAACTGAGGGGGTGGTTCGTTCTCCTTCAGCATTTGGCACAATTACAGACTCTCCGCCCTCCATGACCGCCAGACAACTGTTTGTAGTTCCCAAATCAATTCCTATTACTTTACCCATTACTATTTGTAATTCCTCCTGTATTCTATCAGTGCTGATATTTCTTCTTTTGTCGGCATTACGCGAAGTGCACCTTTTTTTGTCGTGATAAGAGAAGCCGCTGCATTTGCAAATGTGAGCATCTCTGTCAAATTCTCCCTTGTCAGATGATCCAATCCGTGTTCCAATACATATGCCAGAATACATCCGCCGAATGTATCTCCGGCCCCTGTCGTCTCAATGGTCTTTTTCTGTAAAAAAGGCAATACTTCTACCATCGTTTCACCACAATACGCTCTGCTGCCTTCCTTTCCCATGGATACAAGAATCAGTTTGATGTCGAATCTGTCACGGATCCAGTTTACTCCGGCAGTGAAATCATCCTCTCCCGTCAGCCACTGAATCTCGTTGTCAGAAATTTTAAGAATGTGACAATGAGCCAATCCGTAAAGGATCTGCTCTTTTGCGTCATCAAGCGTCTCCCACAGCGGTGGACGTAAATTGGGATCAAAGGAAAGGATCGCTTTTGAGTCCTCAGCAATCCGAATGGCCTTTTTTGTGGCTTTTCGCACACCCTCATGCGTCATAGAAAGACTTCCATAGTGGAAGATTCTGCTGTCGCTGATTCGATTCTTTGGAACTTCATCTTCAGTCAGCATCATGTCCGCACCCGGATTACGGTAGAATGAAAAATCCCGGTCTCCATCGGGATCGGTATGCACTAAAGCCAGAGTCGTATGGATCTTCTCGTCCCGATACAGATAGCCGGCATCAATATTTAATTCATCCAAAGAGCTCTTAAGCTGATTTCCAAAAAAATCATCTCCAACTTTCCCTATAAATGATGTTTTATATCCCAGTTTTGCCAGCATGGCAAGAACATTGCACGGCGCTCCGCCCGGATTTGCCTCAAACATACAATTTCCCTGTTCACTTTTTCCGTTCTCTGTGAAGTCAATCAATAATTCACCTAGAGATGTAACGTCATAACTCTTCATAACTATCCTCCATGTTTACTTTGTGTCAAGTGTAGCATCTCTAGTCATGTTTATCAATCTTTTTGAACTCAAAATTTTTTCTGTATTCTGTCGGCGAGACACCGCAGATACTCTTAAATGTCTTTAAAAAATGTTTATCGTTCTCATATCCTACTTGATAGCCAATATCCAGTACCTTTTCCTCCGTCGTCTCAAGCAGGTGCTTTGCCTCGTTGATACGCAGATTTTTGAGATAATTCACAAAATTTATGCCCGTATATTCTTTAAATGTAATTGAAAACAAAGAGTAATTCATAGAAACATAGTTAGATACCATAGCCATGTTCAGATTTTCCCGGAAATGTGTCTTCATATAATCCGTGGCTTCTAAAATCTTTCCCCGGTTCTGGTCAGCACCACGCTGCTCCAAAAGACAACGTTTCAGTTGTTCCATCCATATAGTAAAATCTGTAAGATATTCTGACGCATCTTTATAGTAAAATGGCGATCTGCGTTCAAACAGATTCTGCTGTTGACCTGTCAGAATATTTTTATAAGCTTTTTCAAGTTCATTTTCTATCTCATAGACCAGATCTATAATATCTTTTTCCCTGATCTTCCCATGTTCCGCCTGAAAGAATAAATTTTCTATATTTGCCACAGCCTTATCCATCCTCTCTGTGGGAAACTGCTGAACAAACTGACTTGCCAGGCCATCTTTCGTTTTTTCGCCTTGATCATAATCCGTCTCCTCTGACCATACATGGGAGGAAAGATGGTAAAGAAATGCATGTCTTCTGGCTGCGAAAGCCTCTGATACAGCTGATATGCATCCTTCAAGTCCTGTGAATGGCTGGCTTATCCCCACAAAGGAGTTATGAAAATCCAGCGATTTTATCCTGTCCACGGGCAAAATAGATAAATATTGCCCACCTGTTTCAAAACATACTGGTTCTGTGGGTTCTATGAGCTCTTTCATACTTCCCGCAAAGAACAGCGCAGTTAACCTTTGATCTGCAAATACCTTGTCAAACTGACTCTTCAGTGCCTGATTATTGCGCCCATCGGGATTCTGAATATAGTTTTTCAGCTGGCTGATAAAACCTGATACTTCTACCTTTCTCTGCTCTTTTTCATCCGTAATCAATCTGTCCATATCCTTAAGAACCCGCTCAAGCTGATCCCTCTTGATCGGTTTTAAAAGATAATCTTTGACATTGTGTTTCATCATCTCCACCGCGTAATTAAAGTCATCATAACCGCTGATTACCACGATGAGAGGAGGATGTTTTAGTTCATCTGTCTCCTTCACAAGTTCTATTCCATCCATCTTCGGCATCCGAATATCCGTGAACATAAGGTCAATATCACGTCTATTCAGAATCTCAAAAGCCTCCTGACCATTTTTACACTCTATAATCTCATCTATCTCAACACTGCTGCGGTCCGCCATAACTGCAATTCCATGGCGAATCATCTTCTCATCTTCTACAATCAGTAAAGTCTTCATATATGCCCTCATTTCTCCAATCAGTTTTCAGCCACCGTTTATTGCGTGCTTTTCAGACTCCCGTCAGAGTGCACATTCGTCAGTGGCAGCAAAAGCGTGACTTTTGTAAACAGTCCTTCTTTTGAGGCAAGTTTCAGTCCATATTCTTTTCCAAATCTCATGTGAATTCTGTCCTGGACATTTTTAAGTCCTATTCCGTTTCCCGATCCTCCATGTACCTGTACTTCTCCGCTGATCTTTTTTCTCAGCAGTTCTACCTGATCTTTAGTCATTCCTTTCCCGGAGTCTGTGATCTCTATTTCATAGTCATCACCCTTTAAAAAGGCCTTGATATATACAGTTGAGTCCTCCTGTATCTCCTCGATCCCATGAATAATTGCATTTTCTACGATTGGCTGCAGGGACATCTTGGGAACCTGCTGTTCATAGATGATATCTGGTACATTAATCGACAAAATAATTGTAAAATCATACCTCAGATTCATAAGCTGGATATAATTTTTAATGTAATCCAGTTCCTGCATGATAGTAACATCACTGGAAACCCATTTCATAGAATAACGAAGCAAGCCGCCCAAAGCAGTGACGGCATCAGAAATCTCATATTCTTCATCGATCTCCGCCATCATCTTCACGGATTCCAGTACATTGTAGATAAAGTGTGTATTGATCTGGTTTTGGAGAGCTTTAATCTCGGTATTCTTAATCAGAACTTCACGGTCCACATTCTCTTTCATGAGTGTCTGTATTCGATCCAGCATCTTATTAATCTGAACTCCAAGTTCTCCCATCTCATCCTGACCTAAATCACAAACACGGACATCCATATTCCCATCCTGCACTTTACGCACAACAGAAAGTGTACTGTAAAACTTACTAAGAAGACCCTTGATGACCAGGTTAACTACCATGGCAAGCATGAAAAAAATCAGAAACAGAATTGTAATCAGTAAATTCCTCTGCAGCGTTATATCATTCATAGCTGTCTCAATACTCGTCAGCTGAATGTAGGTTCCCTGGAGCTCCTTAATCGGCTGACTTAGAAGTATCACCTTTCTCCCGTCAATTTCCGTCTGGAAGGCATGAATTCCTTTTTTTCTCTTTGGGGCTGCATTCAGAATCTCTTTTTGATACTTCTGCCAGGGATTTTCCTTTGAATCGAAAGTATAGATGCCCCCCTCATCGCTTTGAAAACATCCCCAATTCTTTATATCCGAAGAGTACAGCCCGGGGAACACCTCATCCATCTCTACTGCCACTTCAACAACTCCCAGAACTTCTCCATAATCATCTGTAATATTGCTTACCAGAGCCATCAGATGATCTGATCTGATTCCGGATGAATCCCCCTCGATCATATCCGGATAGTCAAACTGCCATTCCCGGGAATGATAATTCCCGCTCCAGGACAGTTCTTTCATACGGTCCCCATGATAAAGAATCGGCATCATCTCCGGAAATGAATTATTATCCGCATAGACCCGAATCTGGTACAAATAGGGATTACTGTTTACCTGGCGCTCCAGCATAGCAATATTATTTCTGTAAAATCTCAGGTACTCATCCACAGAAATATCTTCATGATCCTTCAATCTTCTTAAAAACCCCTTTAATTCTTGATTATTAAGAAAGGACTGCGCAGACATGTTACTAAATTCTACAATTTTTTTCAGCTGATTATAATCCTCCGACACCTGATTGGTCGTCTTGGTACGGACTTCACGCACTGTATTGTTTTTGTAGTTGCTATAAAAGCCAACTGAGAAAAGCAATATAGGAATGATGACAATCAGCATAATCGTGCTCGTGATTTTCTGATTTAGCTTTAACTTTTCAAACCATAATTTCATCTTTTACTCCATGCCGAACAGCTCTTTGTTTTTCTGAAATCTCTCATTCGCCTCTTGTACAAACGTTTCGTATCCGTTAGCTTCTCTCTTTTCTTTATAATCAGCAAGTATCCGGTCAAATTCCTCATCATTTTCTGCAAGAAGAAGTCGTGGAAGTGTATCTCCCCATAATTTCTGTTGATTTTTGTATATGACTGCAGCTTTGATATTTTCATCAAAATTCATATCATACTGCGCCGTATACGTGGCATATGGATATGTCCATCTTTTCATGGCAGAGATGGGATCGTCTTCTTCGTAACTCCACTTCAGCTGCATGACATTGTCCTGCAGCATCCAGAATGTATTATCAGCCCCATACTTTGCATCATATGCCTTGCGGTCCGTCTCCAGAAGCTTCTTAACCTCCGGATTGATCACAGGCCTATTATCTTTCATCTGATACATCGATCCCTCAACACCCAGATATGTCATCTTCTGTCCTTCTTCGCTGATCAGATACTTTATCAGCTCAAGTGCCTTCTTTGGGTCCTTACAGTTTTTTGTAATATACGTGACTGTCCACCCATGCACTCCTGGAACCGGGAGGACGGGGTCATCACCTTTTGAGTTTCTCGGACCTTCCACGGGAATATAAATACTGTCCGGATCCTTCTCGTTGAGAGTTCTCACCTGATCCTTGATATCGGTATTCTGATAAAAAAGGCAAAAATACTGTCCATTGGCAAGTTTGCTCTCAAGCTGAGATCTCTTATCAATGAATATCTCGTCCTTCAGATACCCTTCCTTGCCCAGCTGTCGGAACATCTTAAGCCATCTTAAGTACTCGGGATCTGTGTTTCTGTCGTAATACTTTCCGTCCTCTTCATAAGGAACCGCCAAAAAAGCCTGTAGATACTGATCAAAGGAGTTCGCCCCATTCTCATTGAATTCATCAGATCCGATGGGAATCAGAGGATTTTCGTCCACCTTTGGAAATGTTTTGTATGCCTTACGGACAGCGTCAGAGAATCCTTCCGGCGTCGTCATATCCGGACTTCCGATCGTCTCATAGATATCTTTTCGGACCAGAAAATTTTGATTCGATGGAATCTGATTATTCTTAAAATCCTCCGGTGAATAAGAAGAATTTGGATATCCGTAGATCTTCCCGTCACTCTTCGTATACCATTTTACTGCACTTTCATCCAAAACATCAAAAAAACCCGGATCATACTTCCGGGCCAGATCATTTAAAGAATAGACCTGGCCTTTATCAATAATTTCCTGATTTTGCGTCTCCCACCATCCGATCGTCACCAGATCCGGGAGCGTGTCTGATGCAATCATGGCATTGAGCTTATCTGTCTCATTTCCTTTTGGAATCTGGTAGTCTATATCCACATCTGTATGATCGGTGATTGCTTTCGACACCTCATTCTTTCCCCAGACTGTCTTGAACCAGGAATAGTTCACATACCAGTCCAGCTTCACAGGGTTAGAATTTTTATCAGTCTTTTCATCTTTCTCTGTGACTGAATTCTGACAGCCTGCAGCCGACAACAATAAAATCAAGATAAAAAGAGCGTATTTTATTTTTCTTATCTTCATAATAATCTTCCTCTCAGGCTGATTTTTCACCAGGCAGATATGTGAAACCCGATATTATTACAACAACCGATGATTCTATCATAACACAGAACCACCGGTTGTTGAAATCAGTTTTTATTTATTCTTTTACTCCGCCTGCCGAGATACTTCCAATGATATATTTCGAAAGGAATGCAAATGCAATCAGTATCGGAATGACAGATATTGCAACTGCCAGATAGATGGCTCCCTGATTCCTCGTAATATCCTGAGAAGAATTCAAAGAAGCAATCATTACCGGCAAAGTAAACTTATCCGGTGAATTCAAAAGAATTAACGGAATCAAATAGTTATTCCAGCTTCCCACGAATGCACCGATTGCCATAGTTGCAATTCCCGGTGACATTAATGGAAGAATAATCTTATGAAATATATGGATCTCCGTTGCACCATCAATTCTTGCCGCCTCTACAAGAGCCGGCTGCAGGGATCCTTCCAGATACTGCCGAAGGAAGAATACGACCCCTGGAGACGCAACTGCCGGCAAAATCAGTGGCCAGTAAGTATCAATCATGCCCAGATTCGTTATCAGATCATAAAAACCGATCAGACTTAACTGACCCGGAATCATCATGAAGATGACAATTGTCGTGCTGATCACTTTGTTGCCTTTAAAGGCATACATCACAAGCGCATAAGCCGCAAGCGCGGAAAAATATGAGGTAAGTAAAGTTGACGGCAGTGCCACCGAAACGCTGTTCAACATACCCCGAAACAGGTCGAAATATCCAGATACTGTTTCCCAGTTGTCCCTTAAAGCCACACCCGGTACAAGGGTAAAAGATTTTACAATTTCCGGACCTGTTCTCGTGGCATTGATCATCATAAGAGCGAAGGGCAGCAGACATATAACAGCAAGTAAAATAAGGGCAATATATATAAGGCTACGCTTTACTTTCGTTGCCATATCAAGCCACCTCCCCTTTTTTCTTTCCATACATCGCTTTAAACTGAATAACCGAGAAAACCAGAATAATCGCAAACAGAACATAGGCAATCGCCGATGCAAATCCTACCTGATTCGTCTCAAATCCAAATTTGTACAGATACATTACCACAGTTTGTGTACTACCACTTGGTTTTCCACCTGTTCCACCGGAGATCAGGAACGGAAGGTCGAACATCTGAAGTCCGCCAATCAGAGAGGTAATACCGACATAGAGCATAATTGGTCTCAAAAGCGGCATCGTGATCTTTGTAAATACTTTAAATCTTCCTGCACCGTCTATCGCCGCCGCTTCAAAGTAGTCTCTCGAGATTCCCTGTACACCAGCCATAAGCATGATGAATGAATTGCCGAACCACATCCAGGCACTGATTACGGAGATCACATAGGGTGCCGTTCCCGGAGAGCCCAGCCAATCGACTGGATTTTTCATCATTCCAATACCCATCAGCATCTGATTGATTGTACCGTATCTCCAATCCAGCAAAGTCTTAAACAGAAATGCCACAGACGTTGCAGCAATCAAATTCGGAAGATAGTATAACGCCCGGAAAATACCAAGTCCGCGAATTTTGTACTTAATGTCGCTGAACACAATTGTCAGAAGAAGAGCCAGACCCAGCTGTAAAACAATATTGACACCCCAAATCTTAGCGGTGTTCCCAAGTGCCCTCCAAAAGAACTTATCGTGCAGAACTCTCGAATAATTGGCACCTCCGGAAAAAATTGCATCTCCAAAACCCTTGTAATCTGTAAAGCTTAAGTATAAGGTTCTGAGAACCGGATAAACGTTAAAGATCAAAAAAGCGATCACAAATGGAGCCACAAACAGATAACCAGTGTTGTTGAGATTTTTCTTTTTTTTCTTTTTCACTTTTGTCTCAGATGCCATTGTCTTAGACGCCTCCTTTCTATTTTAAGACGGCACCGTGGTATGACCCGCGGTGCCGCAACAAGTGTTTGATCAGCGGTCAACTTTTATATCCGGATAGGTTGACTCTACGACATCATAAAATTCACTCATAGCATCTTCTTTTGATTTTTCACCTTTTTTCACTTTTCCAATTGCTTCTCCCCAGGCATCGCCGATTACCTTATCATATTTCGTTACTTTCGAGTAATCGATTCCTTTCGCCTGATCAAGGAAGAACTGGTAAAGTTTTTCATTTCCATAAATTGGATTCTCATCATCTTTATGCTTTTCAAGTACTTCAAGGTTTGAAACAACGTCACCTTGAGATGCATCAATCCACCAGTCCAGTGTATCCGGATCTAAGGTACAGAACTTCAGGAAATCCCATGCAAGATCTTTCTTTTCACTGAGTGCGCTGATGCCGATAAAGGTTCCGCCGCTGAATCCATAGCTCGGTCCTTTGCATACGCCCCATTTTCCGGACAGATCACCAACATTATCTCTCATTGTAAGAACGCCCCAGGAGGGAAGTCCGAATGCAAAGACTTCGGTTGTCTTTCCGTTTTTCTCCGCTTCTTTCATCTGTTTCTCATCCCATACACTTGTGTCAGAATCAATAACCGGAACTGAGCCGCTCATCGCCTGATACCATGTGGTTGACCAGGAATCAACGTAAGCTGTCATATCTTTCTGATAAAGATTTACACACAGATCCATATAATCTTTTCTGGCCTGATCTACGTTCAGTTTACCGTCAACAACCCATGCACTGTCACCGGAGAAGAAGTTCATCTCCCCGTCAGATGCGAAGATCTTATAACCTTTTTCCTTCAGCGTCTCTCCTGTCTGAAGAATTGTCGCATAGTCTTTGAAATGCTCTCCGACTGCATCCGGATCATCTGTTCCAAAAACCTCCTGTGCAATATCACGTCTGTAGAAAATTCCGGCAGGTGTAATCTGATAAGAAATCGTTCTCTGAACACCGTCCTGATCTTTTCCTACATCCCATACATAATCAACAATATCATCTTTATACTGCTGAGCATTGTACGGATCCTGATCCAGATCTTCGAAATAACCCGCCTCATACATCTCATCAAGCATCTGGGGCTCACCTACGATGATATCCGGAGTCTTCTGCTTTCCACGCATGGCAGTCTGCACCTTTGTGGGATAATCAGCGGGTGCAATAGTAACTGTTTCAATCTGTACATCTGGGTGAGATTCGGTATAATGCTCTGCAAACTGATTTAGATCCGCAGCCAGAGTCCATACAACTAATTTTTCCTTGGCATCTTTATTTCCGGCAACAGCTGTTTTCTCTGTGCTCTTACTTTCTGCACTGTCACTCGACTCGGAAGTACTTGTAGATTTGTCTGAAGCCTTTCCTCCGCCGGAGCCACAAGCCGCAAGTGACACCGCCATAACCCCTGCTGCAGCAAGAGCCGTAATTTTCTTGAAATTCATATATAACCCTCCTTTTTGAAACTTTTGTTATATCTAAAGTATAGAGAAATCAGGATCCAATTTAAATGACACAAATTTTAAAAAGGTGTCTTTTTTTGTAGCGCTACTCTTATTCTCTCTGCTTTCCCGTCTCGGATTTTATTCGCCATCTCTCCTCTTATGTTGTCTGAAAAAGAATAGGCACTGCCGTCTGATATGACTTCAATGGACATGACCTGATATTCTCCCGGAATATAATTCTCCTTGCTTTCCAATTCATATTCTACGGGTATTGTCCCCATAAACGTAGCCTCTATTCTTCTTGCTTCATCGATCAGATAATCAGGAATACAGGGTGCAAATTTAAGTATCAGTTCATCCCCTACTACCTCAAAAGGCTGTCTTCCAAACATCATGATCCTCCAGATTTCAAGAAATTCCGCGGTCGATCCGCTTAGTCTTGCCACAAAGCCTTTCCCGTGATATCTCGGATTCGGATTCGCACTGCTCGCAAGAAAGGATGAATTTTCCAGCAGACTTCTCCCGTACTGTTCCTCATCCATAAAAGGTACCAACGCGTGATGTGAATCCTCCAAAAACTCACTGTAAAGTCCCGATTTTAAGATTTCCAGAAGATATTTATACTCCATGTGAAGCCAAATGGATTCATTTTCCAACCATCCCGGTGTGAATG
This sequence comes from Blautia liquoris, assembly GCF_015159595.1. Classification (NCBI taxonomy): domain Bacteria; kingdom Bacillati; phylum Bacillota; class Clostridia; order Lachnospirales; family Lachnospiraceae; genus Blautia; species Blautia liquoris. Next base: position 2,150,553 of record NZ_CP063304.1, read on the forward strand.
CACATGCTCTGCCAAGTTCAAAACTTGCCTCAGAAAGCGATGCATTCACCTTATACATCTGCAGCTGTTTGTCATAAAGACGGCTGTTTCTCACGAGATCATATATCTTTTTCCGATCCTGATGACTAGAAGTGATTTTCAGCAAATGTACGGATCCTTCTAGAAAATCCGGCGTGTTATTCACTTCAAATTCAAGCGGGATAATACTCCCCGGCATTTTCTCCCATTTTGTAACCTGATAGTAAAAATAGGTAGGGGACACTTCTCTTCCGAGACGTTTGGCTTTGGCTATTCCCAGTTTTAGTATACTGGCATATTTTTCAATTCGCTTTTTCAGTTCATCTGCATCCCAGATGATTGTCTTTCCTGTCACAGTATGCGATGTCACTTCCCAGAAATGTTCTTTTTCGTCATTGATCATATTCCAGAAATTCACTGCCTGACCATCATGCTCAAGCTCTATCTGATATTTCTCACCGGCAGTATAGACCATATCCCCAAGATGTGCCAGTTCCTGGGGTAATTCAACTGTCTGATCAAATTTTTGCGTCACTTTACACAAAAAGTCAACCACACGTTTCAGCTCATACGTCTCAGCCATAGAGGAACCCAAAAGACCCGGAAGACCATTCAAAGCATCATACCAGCCTGGTTTTCCTCCTTCCATTTCGATTCCCATCCCAAATGGATCAAGCGCAGCCATCTTCACGATAACAAGTGCCCACATTTTGGAAATCAAATTTGTCATAAAGACCGTTCCGTCTTCGGATTTTAGGTATCTGTTCTTTGGATCACTGGTGTCCACATTGTCCTTTAAATAGTGATACTGACGAATACCTTTTTCGGTCTCTACATACCTCTGATACCTGGGCAGCAGTTCTTTATCTGCCTGACGGAAATGATAAGTTCTGTCCTCAAACAGCAGCTGCCTTTCGCATTCCGGATACACAGACAAATATGCCTCAATCAGATCCTGATTGTATGTCCAGTGATCGCACCAGTACCCCTCGCCATATACCGTATTATCCTCGCTGTAGGATAGGTCCAGAGTTCTTTCAAACACCGTCTGTATCGTATTTTCGTCTGTCAGTATATCTCTGAGAAACATGTCAAGTTCACCAGGGGTGAATTCATTGCTCAGAAAATCGCCAAGCTGCTCCTTCTGCTCGTTGCTTAATTTCTTTTCCTCTTTACTCAAATTGGTGATATCATTCTTCCTCAGACTGTAAGTTACCTTCTCAATGGAAAGCGGATTATATCCATTAATCTGAAGGGCATTGTAAAATGTCTTAATACTGCCATCTCCCACAAAGGGTGAAAAATAGATATCACATCTCCGATTCTGACTGACATCCCGGAAATTCCCATTTCCTTGCGAGTACATCTCCGGAAGCATAGAGAAATAATTGTAATCTCGCTCCATGTCGCCATGTTTTCTGGAATACAGATAAAAGGTTTTTTTCGGAGAAATACGAATCGGATACCCGCCCCTCAGCAGATTGTCGAGATAATCCTGACGACAGTAAGCATCAAAGACGGGATTACCTGTTTTCACGGCGATTCTCTCAGTAATCTGACTGGTGAGCTTTTTTGCCATATCCTGTTTTGACTTAAACCATCCAGCCTTTTCACCGACAGCCACCAATGTATCAATCAGCTCTTGATTCTCTGCTGTGCCATACAGCTCACGGATTACAAGGGTCTCCATCGGTTTCAGAACTCTTTTAACAAGGAAAAAACAGCAGGGGACATCGTTGCAGGTAATTTGTTCTTTCTTTTTCAACTCCTCGACATCTGTCTCTTCAAATCCCCATGCTCTTAGAAACGCAGTATCATGTTGAAAGAGGATCTCCTTATCCACAATCACCGAGAGAAGATTGCCAAGATCATCTCTTGCAAATCCATAATTTGCACCTTCGACTTTCCTCACCTGTGCACTGTCCTCCATGCTGGCGCGCACTTTAAATCGTGGAACATTTCTTTCGACATCCAGAGTCTGCATCCAAGCTTTGTTCGTCTGTCCCATCTCTTTCATGGAGCTTCCGCTGACGCCAAAAGGGAGAACCTCGGCCATCCCGTCTGCGACTTCAAGCTTCATCTCCACCCCTGTAATATTCGTGATCCTGACCTCACGCATCAGCCCTGCCGCCGGCTCCTGTGGAAGAGTCTCATATTCCACCTCAATCCTATAATCGTTCGCTCTTTCTTCAAGCATCAGGCTGTTCATTCCAATATGCATCCGTTTATCCTTTTTTTGATCTGCGAATGCCTCCTCGTAGACACCGTTCACCTTCATAAAAGTGCGAAATCCCAGAAGCGGCGTGCGCTCATATGCCTGATGTGCAGGGTAGAATTCCATCATGGCATGATCCTTATCTTGAATGCCAAAACAAGAGATAGCCTGTCCCCGGTTCACATAATAGCACCAGAGAGGAATCCCATGTTCTCCGCTGATTCCGGGAAGGAAGCTGGAAAACAGAGATTTTTTATGATAATTATCAATGATATAGTTTTGTTTTTCATCAAGCATTGCTGAAAATCTCCTTTTTAATTTGATTTATTGCAGAATTACCCTTATCTTATGAATCTCATCCTTTGAAAGATCTTTTATCAGTTCCCTTTTAATCTCCGGTTTTTTGAAATCAAAAGAGAGCTTTGTCTTGTCAAGAAGGATCTCCTCGACTTCATAGTCGCCGACTTCCAGATGATTCCTGTTGATATACACCACATTCAATTTTCGTCCTGCAAAGTGAAAGGTGACCGAAGCACATCCATCTCTGTCAAACTGCTCTGCCAGGAGCTGTGGAAGAAGCTGTAGATTTCCTTTGTATCCGCGAACACCATACATCTGGGACATCACAGTCAGCACCATCCAGCTTGCAGCACCCGTCAGATAGGTATACATTCCTCTCCCATCGGGATCGAAATATTCTGGTATTCCTGGGTAGATTCTGCTGGAGTCAAAATCTGCAGACTGCTCATATAGGCTTTTCATCACTTTGAAGCCTTCCTTTGCAAACCTTCTCTCATATAACGCATAGGCATACATCACCGCCATATGGCAGAAAACAGCTCCATTTTCTTTATTTCCATAGGCGAATCCGAACATTCTTCCCAGATCCATCTTCGTCTCGTGAAAATCTGTATTCAGACGGTATCCACCGACTTTTTGATCATACAGATAGCGATCGGCTGCACGCGCGATTCTTGCCACCTGCTCATCCGTTGCCGTGCCGGACAGAATTGCAAAGACCTGGCCTGTGAGCATCATTCGAACACCGTCTTGAGACTTCTCCACTGGGTCTCCATGATTGTCATAGTATCCGTTAAACCACAGACTACCCTCGCCATCTTCCACCGTTTCCGTCATCCGGATATGATTTTGAATCCATGCACTCATCCAATCAAGTTGGCTTGCAAGCTTTTCTACCGGATAAGCTTTTCTTTTTCCACTGACGCCACTGCCGGTTTTCTCGCAATACTCCTTTAGTATCTGCTGCTTTTCATCAGAAGACTCATACTGCTTTGCTTTTACCTCAAGTAAAAGCAGAATCTCCTCGGCCAGCCATACTTTGTCTGTCTTCTTATGCTCCTTCATATGTCTTAAGAGCTTTGCCATGTCTCCTATATTTGCGGCATAAGCAGCTGTAAATGCAACACTTTCGCCTTTATCGGCTGCCATGTCGAGCGCATCATTCCAGTCAGCTCCACGAAGGCGCATATGATTATGATCACCTACATCATAAAACTGAGTCAGCTGCTGAACCAGTAAATGTTCCAGAACTGTACCTTCGTAAGGTTTCCCATTCTTTGTCATAAGCTGATGATCCGGTGTGAGATTTTGCTTTTTAGATATAAGCTCCCCACGCTGCAGCTGAGAATCGCTAAAATACGTATTCTTTTCAAAGAGAAAATCATAGTCCCCTGATGCATCCAAATACAGCTGTATGGTCGCATACGGCCAATATCCGTGATCCATCCAGACTCTTACAATCTCATTTCTGTCTGCCTTGAACTCTCCGGGCCTTGAACCGATAATCGTCGCATTGCTTCCATCTATTCGGACACCTGCAAAAAAGCTTAGCAGATCTCCTCTTACTTGTTCCGGATCATTCAAAATCAGTGCCAGACAGTCCTGCCAGAGATCTCTCCAGCCTCTTCCGCCTCGGCCATAATCATGATATGGTAAAAATGAGCATCCATAGATTCTACGAAGCTGCGGCTGCATCGTCACCCACTGCATCCAGAAATCAAAGTTTGAATCTCCTGTCTTGAACAGGATTGATTTTTGCATGCTCCAGTACTCTTTCATCTGCAAGAATGCCTCATCCATGCGCTCACGATTTAGATATTCTTTTCCGTCGTCATTGTAGCTCATCACAATCTGAAAACTCGTACTCTTATGGGGCTGCAGCGTAATCTCAGCAAAGCGAAGTGCTGCAATTCCCTCTTTTCCCTCGGCGTGATCGCCTGCACTCTTCCAGAGATCATTCTGTTTCATATGAACGACTGCCTGGGGCCATAACAAACTTCCTCCCTCTCCGATAAAATCATCCACCAGCGGTATGGCGGCATCTGGATGTCTGTTGGCATCTTGTCTGGCAAATACACCGTAGGACTCCCTGTTGACCTGATGGCCACGCTCATCAAAAGTCATCGATGGCGTCAGCACTATTCCATCTTCTGTGATTCTAAACCTCTGTAAAAGCGAGGTCACATGCCGGTGGTCTCGAATATGGTCTGCACCTCTTCCAAAAAGTAAAATTGCTGTCAAAGGCACAAGACTGATCGGTTTATCTCCTTCGTTAATAAGCGTAATCTTCATAAGTTCCGCTTTCGTATCCGTCACCGGACAAAAAGAAAGAACTTCTGCTTTGAGTCCCGTCTCGGGACAGGTTCGCATTATTTTCTGCCAGAAAGGACCGGCCGTCATAGACACCGGTTCAGCGTGATCCGTGTATCGCCTGCTCTCCTGGGCAGCTGACTGTCCATAAACCGACCAGGGGCCATATCCCCTGATGTAACACCAAAAATTCCGGGAAGGTGCCTGACCATGAAGATCACACGCACTGACAGGCGGAAGAAGGAACTCATCCTGCGACAGTTTGTTATCACCATGCCCATCCGGAGTAATGCTGCTCATAACACCTGCGGGATTCACAAGCGGCAGATAAAGGTAACTACTATTATCCGGCTCCTCAAGTACAAAGGAACCATCCTCATCAATAAAATGATAGCCCAAAAAAACACCTCCTCTAGACATTCAACATATAATGCCATTATAGAGGAAGTGTTATTCTCATAAAAGTACATAGATTTAATTATGGTGTGGTTTTTTTTGCTATTTGACTGCTCATCATCTTTGAACCTGACACCTCTGACTGAATCACCGTTTTTCGTCGGCAGAATTTCTTTTCGATTTCAGGCACGTAGGTAATACTTTCTATCATGAACCTCCAAAGCCCTGTGTCATGCGATGTTTTTGAATTGTGCCTCGTACAGCTGATAGTAAGCGCCTTTCTTCTCCATCAGTTCCCCGTGATTGCCTGCCTCGACGATTCTTCCGTCATCAATCACAAAGATTCGGTCTGCATTTTTTATCGTAGACAAACGGTGTGCGATCACGAATGATGTCCGTCCCGCGAGCAGTGATTCAATTCCCTGCTGCACCAAAATCTCCGTATGAGTATCGATGCTTGAAGTCGCCTCATCAAGGATCAGGATTCGTGGATCGGAAACCATCGTCCTTGCAAATGCGAGCAGCTGGCGTTGTCCGATCGAAAGCCTGACCCCGCGTTCACTGATCTGCGTGTCATAGCCGTCTTCCATCTCCATGATAAACGCATGTGCGTTTACAGCCCTTGCCGCTGCGACAATCTCTTCATCTGTGGCATCCAGCCGCCCATAGCGGATATTCTCTTTAATTGTTCCTGAGAACAGATAGTTGTCCTGGGTCATAACTCCCATCTGTTTTCGCAGCGAGTTTATCGATACATCTTCCACACTCATATCGTCCACAAGAACCCTTCCTTTTGTGATATTATAAAATCGGCTGATCAGGTTTACTATTGTTGTCTTTCCGGCTCCCGTAGGTCCTACCAGTGCAATCGTCTCCCCCGGCGCTATATCGAAACTCACATCGTTTAACACCATTGTATCCGGCTCATCGGAATAGGAAAAGGACACATGATCAAAGCGTACTCTCCCCTCAATCGGCGGAAGACTCTTCACAGGTTCCCTGTCAGCGACTTCCGGTTCGGTATCGAGAATATCGAAAATTCTCTCCGCCGCCGAAAGGTTTGTCACCAATTTATTATAAAAATTCGACAGGTTTCGAATCGGTCCCCAGAACATGGACAGATACGAAGAAAACGCGACGAATGTGCCAACCCCCACATTTCCCACTCCGAGGATACGAATTCCGATAAAATACAGCAGAAAGCTTCCGATTCCCCAAGTCAGTTCAATCAGTGCACCGTATCCGTCCGCCAGACGCACCGCATCACAGAACGACTTTCTGTGCTGTTCTAACAGGGAGTCAAATTCTCCAAGTGACTCCTCCTCCGCCGTAAAACTTTGCACCACGCGGATTCCCTGAAAGTTTTCGTGAATGAATGCCGTGATGTTCGAATTTTTCTTTCTGAATATCTGCCATCTCCTGTGGGATAGGTTCTGCACCAGACACATTCCTGCAATCAAGAACGGCAGAAGAATTAAGGCAGCCATTGCCAATTTCCAGTTTTTTACAACCATGATCGCAATTACAGCGATCACAGTGAGAAAGTCCGGAATTAATTTTGTCACGCTGTCAGAGAGTACATCTTTCAGTGAATTTACATCACCGATGATTCTGGCCAATATTTTTCCAGTCGGCCTGCTGTCAAAAAAGCTGAAGCTTAAGGTCTGAATATGTTCGTAGAGCTCATTTCTAATATCCAGCAACACGTGATTCGAGATACGTGCCATCATAAACATACGGATCTTGATTCCAATCACACATAGAATATTCAAGACAATCGCCAGAATGCTCAAAGTTAAAAGTCCCTTTACATCTTTATTGGGAATCTCTATATTAATTGCCCTCTCAATCAGCAGCGGGTTTACAATTGAAACTGCAATTGTTACCAACATGACTGCCAGCACAATGATAATCTGCTTTTTATAAACCAGCAAATACTTTAATAAGCGCAACAACGTATTCTTTTTCAGTACTTCTCTTTGATACTCGTCTTCCATGGATGAATTTACTGCCATACTGCCTGTTTCGCCCCCTTCTTATTCTGTGGAATCTGATGATTCTCTATATAATTAATTGCCTTGTGATAATCCCCATACTGCGCCTCATAGGTGGAGTAATAGAACCCTTTTTCCTGCATCAGCTGCTCATGCGTCCCTCGCTCGGCAATCCTTCCGTGGTCTAACACAAGGATCTCATCAGCATTCTTTACGGCTGATATTCGATGTGCAATAATAATTTTACTTCTTCCCTCCTGTGCGGACAGTTCCTGCTGAATCTGGTATTCTGTCTCCATGTCGAGTGCTGACGTAGAATCATCAAAGATCAGAAGCAGCGAGGGTTTCGCCAGTGCCCTTGCAATACTGAGTCTCTGCTTTTGTCCTCCGGACAGTCCCACACCGCGTTCTCCCACGACAGTATCATACTGATCTGTCATTCGCTCGATGAACTCACTGGCATCCGCTTCCCTGGCGGCTTCCCGTACAGTCTCAAAATCCATAATTCCACGACTTCCCAGTCTCACATTTTCCTCAATGGAATCCGAAAACAAAAAAACATCCTGCATCACCACCGAGCTGCTTTTTCGAACCGTTTCCAGTGGCAGCTTGCGGATATCTACCCCGTCTATGAGAATTTTCCCCTCATCTACATCGTAAAAACGTTCGATCAGATTGACGATGGTGCTCTTTCCTGATCCGGTCATCCCCATGATTCCCAAAGTCTTTCCTTTGTCAAGAGCAAAACTGATGTCAGCTAGAATCTCGGCTCCGTGCATGGAAAAGCAGACATTTTGAAATTCGATCCTGCCCTGAATCTTATCAATTGTCACAGGGTTCTCCGGCCCCGAAATCTTCGGAACTTCCTGCAGAATTCTATTGATTTTCCTGTTGGATGCAATCGCTGAGGCTAGAGCGTTGCTCAGCCAGCCGATGTTTTCAATCGGCCAGAGAATGTTATTCGCATACTCCATAAATGCCCCCAGTGCACCGATTGTCATAGAGCCGGAAATCACAAGAAACCCACCGCATAAAAGCACCAACACCAACATGACTCTTGTGAGCAGTGTGATGTTCGGATCATATTTGATCAGTGTCCGGGCCTGTTCCATATTTAAGTCATAGAATCGTTTGTTGTGATTCTCAAATTTCTGAATCTCAAAGTCCTCCCGTGCAAATGCCTTCACCGTGCGTACTCCTGACAGATTCTCCTGTGCCACTGTATTCAGCGTTGCGTTCTGCTCACTGATTTCGTCGTAGACTTTGCCGAGTTTATTCTCCAACTTGATAGCCACATAGCCCACAAAAGGCATAATTGCCAGAGGCACCAGAGTCAGATAAGGACTCAGGCGAATCATACATACCAGGATGCTCACCACATTGACAACGCCTTCTATAATCAGCATCCCAACAAATCCCAGTGCATCCCATACCCTGTCTACGTCGTCTTTCATGCGGGCCAGTATCTCGCCGGTATTTGTCTTGTCAAAATATCCCATGGAAAGTTTCTGTACATGGGTAAACAGATTTCTTCTCATCTTTGAGGCAATGCCGACACTGCTGACGTCAAAAAGATATTCTTTTGTATACTGAAACACAGCCTTTCCGGCTCCGATTCCCAAAAACGCCAGTAGATACCGCATCAATAGTTCTGTTCTGCCATTCACAATCACATCATCGATGATATGTTTTGTCACAATAGGTGCACATAGATCCAGTGCAATCGCCCCAAACAGGGCAAGCATGGCGATCAGATAATGACGCCAGTACTGTCTTATGTATGTTCCGATTGGATTTTTATTCACTAAAAACTCCCTCCTTTTGCTTACAGCCTCATTCATCAATATTAGACAAAAAAATGCCGTAAAATCCACAGTATCATCCTCAAACCCATACGTATCTCCAGTTGAATATTGCACAACCATATTGCCGTCACGTATAAGCCAAGACTACTGCAAATCTTACAGCATCGTTTTATTCTGACTATATTTCCAGTCAGATCGTCTTCAATCTATAAATGGGGCAGGAAAATTGAACTTCTTGTATCTCTGTGATTTTAAAACTAATTGCTGGTTATTCATCGTTCCTACCTCCTTTTTTATTTTTGACCTTATTTTAGATTATCCTACTACCTGTTATTTGTCAACAAGTTTTTTCTTTTTTTGTAAAAATCTTGAACAAATTTACTTTTTTGTTCATATAGAAACTTTTCCGGAAGTTTTACTTTAAAGTCTTTTGCGAGATCTCTGAAGTTTTGTGGTGTGATTGTCTGTCTCTTTGTCTGGGCCATAGACAGGGTTTTCACCAATATTTCCGCAGACTTCTCCACGGTATGCATCAGTCCGAAGGTGAGATCAAAATCTTCTCCGGAGCAGAACATTCCATGATGTGCCCACACTGCAACGTCGTAATCTTCCATCAGCTTGCTGGTGGCCACCGCAATATCTCTCCCACCTGGAACCATCCAAGGAACAACACCGATACCGTCTGGAAATACAACCGGGCATTCCGTAGCCATCTCCCAAAGTTCTCTGGTAAACACCTCATCCTTCAGAGGAAGGACAAAGGTAAGTGCGATTACATTAGGGGTGTGTGCATGATAGATCACCCTGTACTTTCCAGATGTAATTCTCTTTTTCACCTCGTGATTCATCAGGTGTGACGGAAGTTCACTCGTCGGTCTCCCTCCATGGATTAAACCCCACTGTACCTGATAGTTCTCTCCTGTCTCATCTACCCGGATAATGCAGCAGCTATCCTCCGGATCCAGGATGACGTTGCGGAAATATTTCCCGCTTCCGGTCACCATAAAATATTCTCCCAAAAGGCCGGGCACGGAAGTTCCGATCTCTTTCCATTCTCCGGATTCGTCGAGTTCTTCTTTGACAGATTCAATTTCATCCGGTTTTATACGGTAGCTTAAATTACCGCCGTTTCTCTCATGCCAGCCCTGCTCCCAGCCATCATTGGCCATTCGGATAAAACTCTTTACAAAATTTGCATCTAATACTTTCATCTTTCATCCTTTCGATATCCTGTCCATGTGTCAGACAGGATATGTTTATCGTCTGCTCAAAACATCTTTTTCGTATTTTTGTACTTCGTTAAACCAGTCTTCTCGAACCGGAACGCCTTCCTGCTCGCAGTAATAATCCCAGACTGCCCCCAGCGGATAAGTCTTCATCTCTTCCTGCTGCATCATCAGTTCCGTCATGTTTCCTGAATCCTGAAGCCCTTTCAGATGCTCATTCGGACTTAAGAGTGCATACATCAAAGCTTTCTGCATGTTTCTCATGCCAACTGTCCAAGCAGCGATACGGTTGATACTCGCATCAAAGAAATCAAGGCCGATAAACACACGGTCAATGGCATTATTTCTGACAATTTCTTTTGCAATCTCCTTTGTCTCATCGTCAAACAAAACTACATGGTCACTATCCCAGCGAACTGGTCTTGTCACATGAAGTGCAATCTTGTCATGGAACAGCAGCATAGATGAAATCTTGTCGGATACCACCTCTGTCGGATGATAGTGTCCGTTGTCCATCAGCGGAAGAATTCCGTTCTTTGCCGCATAATTCATAGTAAATTCAGCAGATCCGGCTGTGTAGGATTCCATTCCAATACCAAACACCTTGGATTCCAATGTCACATATACTTTAGTCGTATCATAAGGAATTGATAAAATCTGATCCAAGGAATCTTTAAATCTAGCTCTGGGACCCATCCGATCCGCCGGCACGTCTTTCAAGCCATCGGGAATCCAGATATTCATCACGCAGGGCTGTCCTGTCTCTTCTGCAAAATACTGGGAAATACGAATGCAAGCCTGACCATGACGGATCCAGAATTGTCTGATATCCTCATCCGTGCTGGTCAATGTAAACTGCTCGGCCTTCGGATGTGAAAAAAAAGTAGGGTTGAAATCAATTCCAAGGTTTCTTTCCTTTGCATACTCTACCCATTTTTTAAAATGTTTCGGTTCTATGACATCGCGGTCACAGAATTCACCTTCGTCAAAGATTGCATAGCTGGCATGAAGATTTAGTTTCTTACTGCCCGGTACGAGTTTTAATGTCTGATCAATATCAGCCATAAGTTCTTCGGGTGTTCTTGCTCTTCCCGGATAATTCCCGGTTGTCTGAATTCCGCCGCTTAAAGGTCCGTCCTGATCGAATCCCATCACATCATCACCTTGCCAGCAGTGCATAGAGACTCTGATGTTTTTCAAAGTCCGAATCGCCTGATCGGTATCCACGCCAATCGCCTTGTACTGCTCTTTTGCCGCCTGATAGTTTTCTTTTACTGTCATTTTGCATCCTCCTGATCTTTATGTAATTACGGTTGATAAATTTTAATTGGAAATGATTTGTGCACGCAGTTTCTGGCCTCACTGATACTGTCAAATTCTTTTCCCTGCATCATCTGTGCGAGTAAATTTCCTGTCGCTGTTGCTTCCGACGGACCGGCATATACGGGCAGTCCCGTGTATTTTGCAGTCAGTTCGTTTAAATATTCGGCATTGGACCCGCCTCCCATCACATGGATCCGGGAAAACTTTAAGTTCGTAGACTCTTCAAGTTCCTTCACTGTATCCTTGTAGCAGACCGCCAGGCTGTTATAGATGACGCAGGCAATCTGGGAATCGGTTTCCGGAACCTGCTGACCGGTCTTACGGCAATACTCTTTTACTTCTTTTGTCATGCTCTGCGGTGAGAGGAAACAGTTATCATTGCAGTCTACCAGAGACTTTATGTCTTCATGTGATGCTGCCTCACAGATCTTTGCATAGCTGTATTTTTTTTCAAATTCCTTCATCACGGACTGAATCATCCAAAGTCCCATGATATTCTTCAGATACCGGAAACGATAATTATAACCACCTTCATTTGTAAAATTATGGCGGCGGCTTTTTTCGGAGCAGTCTGCTTCGTCTCTCTCCACACCCATCAGTGACCATGTTCCCGAACTGATATAAAGAACCCCCTCGTCGTTCGAAGGCACTGCCAGAACTGCAGATCCCGTATCATGTGTGGCCGGAAGAACGACTTTACACGGATATCCGACTTGCTCCCTGATTTCATCGCTCAGGTCTCCGAGATCCGTTCCTGGCTTTACAATATTTTGGAAAATTTTTCCTGGATAACCCAGACTTTTGATCAATTCATAGTCCCAGTCCTTCGTCTCAGGGCTGACCAGCCCAGTGGTGGTAGCCTCCGTATATTCCGTTGCATACACCCCACACAGCAGACTGTGAAGAAAGTCCGGTACAAGCAGCATTCTGCATGCATGTTTCAGATCTTCAGGCTGTTGTCTCTTGATCGCCATCAGCTGATAAATTGTGTTATAGATCTGCTTTTGAATTCCCGTCCGTCTATATAGTACTTTCTCTGAGATAATCTTATAGACTTCTTCATCCATTCCATCGGTGCGGTGATCTCTGTAACCCACGGTATTTCCCAGAATCTGATTATTTTTATCGAGCAGTACAAAGTCCACACCCCAGGTATCTATGCCGACACTCACCGGTATCTTTCCCTGCTCCTTGCATTTGCGCATTCCTGCAAGGATTTCTTCAAACAGATGATTGAAATCCCAGCAGAGAGTTCCATCTTTATCTGTCAGTCCATTCTCAAATCGATGAACTTCCTCGATTACCATCTTTTCCTGTTCCATATGACCCAGAATGTGGCGTCCACTGGAAGCACCTATATCAATAGCTAAATAATAACGTGCCATAAAATCCCTCCTGTCAAAGCTTATTATAGTTAATGACAAGCAAAAAAGAAAGAACATCTTTTGTCATCCTATATGACCTGATTTGCTTGTTTTTTATATGACGATGAATTACAATAATAGTATCATAGGGTCAAAAGGTCACGCATTTCATGCCCGCATGAAAAATCATGAATTTAGGACCCGCAAAACATGAGAAAGGGGAACGCATGGATCAGAAACTTTTAGATCATTTAAAACAAATTACCGATGAAGAACAGGCAATCTTAGATGGCAAACACACCATCGATCCTACACTTTATAATCTGGAGAATTCCATGACAATTGACAGCAAAAAACTTCTGGAACACGGAAAACTGATTCAGATACGTCCTCACACACGATTTGTGCATTTTCCAAAGCATAATCATAACTATGTAGAAGTGATCTACATGTGTTCTGGTCACACAGTACATATCATCAACGATGTTAGGATCAACCTGAGGGCCGGAGAATTGCTCTTTCTCAACCAAAATGCCATCCAGGAAATATATCCGGCCGGGTATGATGATGTTGCCGTCAATTTCATCATCCTGCCGGAATTCTTCGACACTCCGCTCATGATGCTTGGATCTGAAGACAGTATGCTTAGAACATTTCTGATTGATTGCCTGAAAAAAGGAAATCAGAACATCAGCTACCTTCATTTTAAGGTCGCCGACATTCTGCCTATTCAAAATCTCGTAGAAAATCTGATCTGGACGCTGCAGTATGGACTCCCAAATAAACGTAGTGTCAATCAGACAACAATGGGACTGCTTTTTCTCCATCTAACCAACCATATTGACAAGATAGAGCTTGGCAGAGATCATCTGGAGCAGGGGTTGATGTTCTCAGTATTTCAGTACATCGAAGAAAATTACAGGGATGGGAGTCTTTCTGCACTTTCTGAAAAACTGGGATATGATCTCAGTTGGATGAGCCGAATGATCAAAAAGCAGACCAAAAAAAACTATAAAGAACTGTTACAAGAAAAACGCTTAAAACAGGCTGCATATCTTCTGTCCGAGACATCCCTCTCCATCACAGACATCAGTCTGCATGTGGGATACAACAATTTCAGTTATTTCTACCGGATTTTTAAAAATAAATTTGGTGTTTCTCCAAATCAATATCGAAACAGTTGAACCACCGGATCGCTGCGCCGTGCTGATATCACAGTTTTTATTTTCCTGAGTACTTCTTATATCCCGGATGTTTTCCGGTGATTTTGTATTGCTCTCTCATAGAGATCAGACGGTCTATATTCTCTTTCGATATTTCCTGAGCCCCTCCAAGCAGATGTGCATTCAGACTAATCTGTGCGAAGAGCTCCAGTGTCTCCATCCTGTAATATGCTGTATATACATCAGCTCCGACGCTCAGAGCACCATGGTTTTGAAGAAGGAGTGCATCGTGTTCCCCAAGATATGGAGCGATTGCCTCGGGAACTTCATAGGTCGAAGGGGTTCCATAGGGAGTCACAGGAACAGATCCAAGCGTCAGAACTGTCTCAATCATAGAATAGTCATCCAGTGGTTGATTGGCCACAGCATAGCCCGTTGCCACTGGGGGATGTGCATGCAGAACTGCTCCTACATCCTCTCTTTCCTGATAGCATCTAAAATGCATCTTAATCTCGGAAGAGGGACGCAGTCCCTGTGCCCCTTCAAGGATATTTCCCTCTTTATCAATGTGCAGAAGTTTGTCCGGAGTAACAAAACTTTTGCTTATGCCCGTTGGTGTTGCCAGAAACGTTCCATCCTCGAGTTTTGCAGTGACATTTCCGTCATTTGCTGCCACCCAGCCTTTTTGCCATACTTTATGGCATACATCACAAATCTGTTCTCTGAGTTCCATATAACTGAAATCCATATTTTCTAATCCTTTCTTTTAATCAGCTTTTCTACATCATTATACATTCCGTGCATAGAAGAATCGCGAAAAACGCCAATTTTCGACTTTATTACTAAACGAATTTACTCCAATTTCAAAATGCACAAATCCGTTTTTTAAATTTATAAATCTTTGTTGACACTTTTTCCGCTAAATGAGGTATAAATAAAGTACCCCCAATACATTATATAGTTTTTGCTACACCCCATAAGAAGAAATACCTTCTCCAAGAAGACCAGCCAACCCGGCTGGTCTTCTTATTTTTATTTATACAGCGGCCCGTAGTTTTTACATGCACGATAATCCTGTCCCTCTTTATCCATGCCAAAGGCATTCCATGCGGATGGACGGAAGATCTTTTCTTCAGAAACATTATGCATGGCAACGGGGATGCGAAGTATCGAACAAAGGGTGATGAGATCTGCTCCGATATGTCCATAACTGATCGCTCCATGATTTGCTCCCCAGTTATTCATCACATCATAGGCTGTCTTGAACGCTCCCTTCCCGGTTACTCTCGGTGCGAACCAGGTACACGGCCATGTATAGTCTGTTCTCTTCCAGATAGCATCAGATACGTCATCGGGAAGTCCTACTGTCCACCCTTCCGCAATCTGCAGACACGGTCCCAGTCCTTTTACAAGATTCAGGCGAATCATAGTGACCGGCATCTCTGTCTTTGTCAGAAATCTCGATGAATAGCCCCCTCCGCGGAAATATCCCAGATCAGCTGCATTCCATGTAGTTGCCTTAAGCATCGCTTCCTGATCAGCTTCATTTACCTCATACCACGGTTTCATCACAGGATTACCGGATTCATCTTTTGATTCACCGTTGAAATCAAGGCATGCAGCACCGGAATTGATTAAATGTATAAACCCTCCTGCCTCGGCAGCTTTTCCGGTAAGTGTATAACCCGTGGCTTCTTTCACTGCCTCAGGACTCCAGTATGTGCGAACATCAGCAAATGCCTGTGCACGATTCGTCAGCAACTTCATAAAAAGCATACCCAGACCATTTAACACATCGTTCTCCGTTGCCAGTATATAGGGCTCACGTGCGCCGCACCAGTCGAACGAAGAATTCAGCATCGACTCTGAGAAATCTGCATTCGGATAGAAGTCCGTCCACTGACGCTGTCCCTGAAAACCGGCAGCTATGGCATTATGTCCTACCATCTCTTCCTCACAGCCCTCAGACAGGTTTTGGTTCCCATTCATCAAATCTTTGATGATGCACATCATCTTCACAACGAATTCCCAGTCCTGATCCTTCTCTTTGCGGCTCTTTTGCACCTCTTTTGGATTTTTGTCGAATCCCTCGATACAGTGTTCCTTTGTCCATGCAAGCGCCTTCTGAAATTCCGCTTCATCATAGATATTCTCACTCATCCTGCGGATTAGTTCCACTTCATCGACAGACTCCACACGCATTCCAAGATACGATTCAATAAAATCAGGATCAATGATAGATCCGCCGATCCCCATTGTCACAGATCCAATCTGAAGATAAGATTTTCCTCTCATGCTAGAGGCAGCAACTGCCGCACGTCCAAACCGAAGGAGTTTTTCTCTGACATCTTCCGGGATCTCTGTGGCATCTGCTGCCTGAACGTCACGCCCATAGATTCCAAACGCCGGAAGTCCTTTCTGAGCATGGGTTGCCAGCACGCTTGCAAGATATACCGCCCCGGGACGTTCTGTGCCATTGAATCCCCACACTGCCTTAATCGTCGACGGATCCATATCCATCGTCTCAGCACCATAGCACCAGCAAGGTGTTACTGTCAAAGTGATATCAACGCCTGCGTGTTTAAACTTATCTTCACAGGCGGCTGCCTCCGCCACACGTCCAATCGTCGTGTCTGCGATAATCACTTTTACCGGCTCACCGTTCGAATATCTCAGATTTTTCTCAAAAAGATCAGCAGCCATTTTCGCCATATTCATCGTCTGATCTTCCAGAGATTCACGTACCTTCAGATATCCTCTTCGTCCGTCAATCGTCGGACGAATACCGATAACCGGGTATTCCCCAATCAATCTGCTTTTCGCCATATCCTTTTAAACCTCCTAAACTTTTCTATCGTATATAATAACTCTGTTCGAGACGAATTTCTTGTGATATAATAGCAAAAAGTAGTATAATTTTCACATTGGAGATTTAATTATTATGCATTATCTTGATTACAATGAAAAGAAACAACATGGAACGAATGAATTCCCACTTGAATACTATTTTATTGACGAAAATCACTCTCGCTACCGGATGCCTTTTCACTGGCACAGGGAGATGGAATTCGTACATATTCTAAGGGGCAAGCTCCATCTGTATCTGGATGACAGGGAGTATCTGGCATCTGAAGGGGATCTCTTTCATATCGCAGGCGGCGTCATACACGGAGGTGAACCAAAAAACTGTGTCTATGAATGTGTTGTCTTTGATCCTTCCCCACTGCTCATGAATACACATGCTGCTCGTTCCTATATCAGGAAGATCGAACTGCGTCAATTTCTCGTGCAGGAATATTATACCGGTGAACATGATCCGGGAATTTTCACCTATGCAAATACGCTGTTTTCTTCTGCACGTGAAAAAGCCCCCGGATGGGAGTTAGCCACCATGGGAGCTCTATTTTCAATATATGGAACTATTTTTGATCAGTCTTATTATGAACCGGTCACATCCGACTATGTGGATCACGGCAGGATGAGCACACTCAAACCTGTGCTTGAATATATCGATGCCCACTATAAGGATGAAGTCACTCTGGAGATGCTCGCGCATGTCTGCGGAATGTCCTCCAAGTATTTTTGCCGTGTCTTTAAGGCAGTCATCCATCGAACACCCATCGATTACCTGAACTATTACCGAATCGAAAGAGCCAGTTTTCTGATGGAGACAGAGGATATCTCAGTCAGCGAAGCCGCTTACCAGTGTGGATTCAACGACAGCAGCTATTTTGTCCATGTGTTTAAGAGGTACAAAAATACCACCCCCAGCGAATACCTAAAGCGAATCAACGGAAAAGAAATCCCCGGACTGCAAACCAAATAATTGGAACCAGAAGTGACGGGAGCATATTCAGTGTCCTGCAGTCCTTAATCTTTAAGATCGACAACCCGGAACTTCCGATCAAAACTCCCCCTACAATTGATACCTCCCGCATCAGTTCCGGGGAGATGAAGTGCGATAAGGCTCCGGCACACAGATATATGCTTCCCTGCCAGAGAAACAGGACAACTGCAGCCAGTGCCATACCAATCCCGTAGGTGGAAGACAACACAATTGAGGTCACAAAATCAAGTGTTGCATTTGTAAAGAGATAGGTATTATCGGAATTCAGTGCACTTTGTATCGGTCCCAGGATAGACAGGCTTCCGATACAGTACAAGAGTATCCCTGTAGACAATCCTTGTCCCAGATTAGACTTTGAGAATTTCCCGACGAGGTTTTGAAATCTGCCTTCCAGATTCAGTATCGTACCAATCAGCCCGCCGATGGCAAGGCTTAAGATAAAGAGGACCGGGTACTTACTGTCGGGCAGATTATTAACTACGTTATTAATACCAAGCACCGTTGCTGCAAGACCCATGGCAGTGTAAAGAGCATCCTGATATTCCTCTTTGATCCCCTTCTTTACGACACTTCCGATCACGCTTCCGGCCAATATCGCGCTGGCATTTACAATCGTCCCTATCATAGGATTACTCAGGCTGTTTTCCGATATAAGCCAGAATTCCGCCATCTACATAAAGAATATGCCCGTTTACAAAGTCAGAAGCTTCTGAAGCCAAAAATATTGCCGGCCCTTTCAAATCATCTGCAGTGCCCCAGCGTTCTGCCGGTGTTTTAGCTACGATAAAGGAATCAAACGGATGTCTGCTTCCGTCAGGCTGTCTCTCACGGAGAGGAGCTGTCTGAGGTGTGGCAATGTAGCCAGGCCCGATACCATTACATTGAATATTATAAGCACCATATTCAGATGCAATGTTCTTAGTCAGCATCTTCAATCCGCCTTTTGCTGCAGCATATGCAGAAACAGTTTCCCGTCCCAGTTCGCTCATCATGGAGCAGATGTTGATAATCTTGCCATGTTTCTGTTTGATCATTCCCGGAATTACTGCCTTGGATACAATAAATGGTCCGTTCAGATCAACATCAACTACCTGACGGAATTCCTCTGCTTTCATCTCAAGCATTGGAATGCGCTTAATCATTCCGGCATTGTTGACCAGAATATCGATTCCGCCAAATTCTTTTTCGATGTCAGCAACCATCTCCTGAACTTTTTCTTCATTGGTCACATCACAGATATAACCTTTTGCGTCAATCCCTTTTTCCTTGTAATTGGCATACCCTTTTTCCAGATCTTTCTCATTGAGGCAGTTAAATATGATTTTCGCCCCTTGTGCTGCATAAGCTTCCGCAATTGCAAAGCCAATTCCATAAATTGCACCTGTTATCAGTGCTGTTTTTCCCTTTAATGAAAACATATTACTCATCTTCGTGTACCTTCCTTTCTTTTTACTGCCTTCTGGCAGTGATCTCACTTCTCCGCTTTGTTCGGGTCTGACCCCTCGCACCTCCATGATACCACGGATTGCTCTGCGCTTTGCGCTCCCGCAATCCTACAAACATTCAAATTCCGCCCTGTCGGGCTTCATTCTCATGTTTGTTCGGGTCCGACCTCCCGCACCTCCATGATACCACGGATTGCTCTGCGCTTTGCGCTCCCGCAATCCTACAAACATTCAAATTCCGCCCTGTCGGGCTTCATTCTCATGTTTGTTCGGGTCTCAAGGTTATGTTTTTTCATGCGAGCATGAAAAAGCATAACTTTTCGACCCTGTATCATTCATTATAACAGATCTTTGTTCAAAACAAAATCCTGATCGTCAAAATCCTGATTTTCACCGACCATTCCCCAGATAAAGGAATAGTTCTTTGAACCGCTGCCGCAGTGAATCGACCAGCTTGGATTGATTACAGCCTCTTCATTTCTCATCACGATATGTCTTGTTTCCTGTGGTTCTCCCATATAGTGCATAACGAATCCGTCTTCTGGAAGTTCAAAATACATGTAGACTTCCATCCTTCTGTCATGTGTATGGCAGGGCATGGAATTCCATACACTCCCCGGTTCGAGGGATGTCATTCCCATCTCCAGCTGACAGCTTTCAACCTGTCCCGGAAGAATATATTTACAAAGAGTTCTGTGATTGGACTCTTCAAGGCTGCCCATCTCTACCTTATTCTCGTCCTTGATTATCACAACATCTTTGGAAGGCTGTCCTTCTTTTTTGATCAGCACTGTCGGATATACGGCATGTGCCGGTGCACTGTTAAGATAAAACTTAGCCGGATTTTCGGGATCATCACTTGTAAATGTGATATCCTTGCTTCCCATTCCGATATACATACCATCTTTGTGGGCAACATCATAAATTTTTCCGTCAATGCAGATATGTCCTGCACCTCCGATATTGATGACACCCAGTTCTCTTCTTTGAAGGAAATAATCCGCGCGGAGTTCTTCTTTTGCCGTCAAAGTTAATTCTTTCTTCGCCGGAGTAGCAGAACCCACGATGATGCGGTCTATATGACTGTAAACCAGTTTCACTTCATCCGGAATAAACGTGTTCTGAATTAGATATTCTTCTCTTAGCCGCTCAGTCGTATAATGTTTCATGTCTTTTGGTGACGAAGCTGTTCTTACTTCCATAATATACCTGCCTTTCTTATTAATCTGCCTAATTTGGGTTATAAATTTTATATCTATGATTAGTTTAACATATCCATAAATCTATTTCCCGTTATATAATGCCCAAAATCTTGCAAATCTTATCACTTTCCATTATACTTATCCTATGATGTTGGGGTCAAAAGGTATTTGACCCCTATGATACACGGATTACTCCGCACTTTGTGCTCACGTAATCCTACATCACCATTATACTTCAGGAAGGAGTCAATGTATGCAGCTTTATCATTCTTGCAGAGAAGCCATGAAATATTGTATAGACAGTAAGACTTTCGCCGCCGCATGGCTCTATAACGACGAAAAGCCCATGGATATCCATATTCATGACTGTTACGAGATCTATTATTCAATCTCTGGTGGAAAGCAGTTTTTAATTGATAACCGTTTTTACAATTTCAATC
The DNA here is from genome assembly GCF_015159595.1 of Blautia liquoris. Lineage (NCBI taxonomy): Bacteria > Bacillati > Bacillota > Clostridia > Lachnospirales > Lachnospiraceae > Blautia > Blautia liquoris. Next base: position 2,171,601 of record NZ_CP063304.1, read on the forward strand.
CAGGTGATATATTTTTTATTAACCAATATGAAAGTCATCATCTGTATCAAGTCGATGACGGCAGCCATGAACGAATTATCTTATCCATTTACCCGGATTACCTAAAAAGCTTCTGTACGAAAAACACAGATCTGAACTACTGTTTCACGTGCCGGAACACAAACTTCGGACATAAGCTTTCGCTTACCGATGAGGAGCAGAAAAGATTTCTCTATTTTGTCCACAATCTGACCGGAACGGAGGGATATGGACAGGATCTTATGGACAAGGCTGCTTTTCTGGAAATGATGATATTCCTGAATAAAATATTTTTAAAACGATGTGATCATGATCTGTTGGAACATGAAATCACAGGTGTACATCATGAACAGATTGACGGAATCCTCTCATATGTAAACCAGAACCTTGCCCAGAACCTGACAATACAGAATCTTGCGGATCAGTTTTATATCAGTTCCTCATATCTCTGCCGCATCTTCAAAGATGCGACGGGAACAACCATCAACAAATATATTACGGCAAAAAGAATCACTCGTGCAAAAGCCTTGCTGTCAGATGGGTACTCTGTTACCGAGACATGCAGTATGTGCGGATTTCGCGATTACAGTAATTTTCTGAAATCCTTTACAAAGGCTGTAGGAATTTCGCCCAGAAAATATGCACAGTTTTCAACCTCCTATGTCTCAATTCATTCTTGACGCTCCCCACAGCTAAGGCAAGGGGTTGTACGACACATGGGATAAAAAGTATGTACATAATAACAGTCCTTTCTGAGAGAGACGGTAACCGCACCACTTTCAGGTGTCGTATGGATATCAATCTTTCGTTCACTTAACCGATCGATCAATTCGCTATGGGGATGCCCATAGCGATTTTTTCTTCCACAGGAAATGACCGCAACCTCCGGCTGTACCTTGTCGAGAAACTGTTCCGAAGAAGAGTTCTTTGATCCATGGTGTCCAACTTTCAGATAATCAAACCTGTTCAGATCCTCGGATACTTTCTCCTCACCTTTACCCTCCAGATCTCCTGTCAGCAGTGCGTCAAACTCCCGAATGTGAACTCCCAACGTCACACATCCTGCATTTGGCTCTTCTTTGTAATCCCCGGTGTCAGGATGAAGTACATCCATGCAAAGATCCCCATTACATATCTGATCTCCTTTCTGAAGATACGAGACCGCAATCTTTTGCCTCCTGCTAAACTGGATAAAAGGCAGGCTTTCCTTGTCCCCTTTCATCCAAAGCGGCAGAAAAATATGATGAATCTTAAGAGCAGTTTCCTGATTTTCTACTTTTTTTAGCAGCTCCAAAATACCATTCATGTGGTCTTCGTCGGGATGAGTGAGCACAATGCCATCAATATCTCTTATTCCCTGACTTTTTAAAAAAGGAAGAATGCGATATTCACCCACTTTCTGTTCACTGGTACTTCCCCCGTCTATCAAATAGCAATAATCTTTGCCGTGAATAACTATCCCATCTCCTTGTCCCACATCAAGTACAGTGATCTTATCCAACTTGTCATCCCTAAACGTCAAAGTAAACAGGGCAGCTGCAATAATCACAGCACTGGCACTCCATATTTTTATAAAATTCGTTTTTTCCTTTTTTACGTAAAGCATACATGTAACCCCAAAAAAGGCTGCGTAATAGACGATCATCTGCCATAGCTGCGGCTGACCACAGATCCATACCGAACCAGGTATCGATCGAATTGCTTTCATCACAATTTCATAAAGTTCTAGTATCCCCCAGGCCGGGAGCAATATAATTCTGCCCGCAAAAAGACTGAAATGGCCTGCCGCCATCCCCAGTATTCCGGGAATCATCACAAAGTTCATTGTAGGTAAAATCAAAAGATTGGGAATAATTCCAAGCAGTGGGATTTCATAGAAATAGCGGCAGACAAAAGGTAGGGTTGAAAGAGATATGATGCTGCCTGAGAGAATTGCATCGCAGAAAAGTCTGATATATTTCTTTCTGTGATAATTTTTTGCACAGACACTCTTCGGGATCCATGTGTGCCATACCGGATAAATCACACTGACTCCCAAAACCGCCGCATATGACAGCTGAAATCCACTGTAGAATAAATATTGGGGATTTCCAATCAGAAGTAAAATCAGAGAAAGGCTCAAAGATGGCAACGGGTCATAACTTCTTTTAAAAACTTTGGCACCCAGATTGACGATAAACATCACCAGCGCACGCAGTGTTGCGACATGATTGCCCGTTAACCAACTGTAAAAGATCATAACAGATGCGGCGCCCAGTGCAGCTATCCATGTAGGCAGAGCACATCTGCGAAACAGACGATAACACCCCATGCCAAGGAGTGACAGATGCAGCCCTGAAATTGACAGAATATGGAGTACCCCGCCTGCCTGATAATTTATCTTTGTCTCAGCTTCCTCATATCCAGAATCACCCAGAAGCATGGCAATCAGCACGCCGGCATGTCTTTTGGGAAGCATCAAAAGCAAGTCATCTTCCATGGTCTCTTTCAACTGCTGAGCCTTTTCAGGCATTTTATTCTGTATTCTTAATACTTCAGTCTTTTCTGCAAACATCGTATATCCGATTCCCAGCGACTGATAATAGGCAAAACTGTCAAACTGACCCGGATTTGTTGGAGGGGCGGGATGTTTTAAGGTACCGCTTACACGGACGATACTCCCAACCTTATATACCGTATCTTCTTTCTCTTTTGCTATGGTAATCAATAATTTGTGATTTAATGGAATAGGAATGATTTCCTGAATTTTAGAATTTTCCAAACGTAAAAGTTCGGTATTTTTAAGATAATATTGAATTGAATTTTCTTTTCTTACTCTCTGATAAATCTGGCCTGTAACCTGAACACTTTTCTCCAAATCTATCGTTTTCGTTACCTCTTTTTGTTCCGCAGGCTCCCATATGGAAAAACCTGCGGCCTTTAAGAAAACAAGAAACACAACAAGACTCAGAGCAGCCCAGAAAAGAGGTCTGCTTAATCCTTTATTTCTCTTCTTCTGATATATAACTTTGATCCTCCTTGAACAGCTGATCAAGTGGTACTTTATCCCGGAATTTCACCTTACTTTCTCCATTGATTGAAAACTGAACCTCCTGCACTTTACAGTTTTTATGCAGGGAATTGACAATCGAATAGATGGAAACCTCCTCCGTGGCAGTCGGCGGATCTCCCTGAAAACTTTTATCCAAGTTGACATAGCAAATTCCCTCCGATGTTGCGACACTTAACACGCGCGTATCTGAAGGCAGAACAGATAGATGGTTCTCATCTTTCGGACCCTTTACCAGTTGTTCCACGACAACACGTTCCAGCGGGACGTTGCTGTTAAAGTAAACTTTTCTCTCCTCCGGAACAAGTTTTTTCCCTGTTTTATCTGAAAAATACAGCGTAAGCATCACATTTTGATAAGTGTTGATGTTCTTTCCTGAGTTTTCCGAAAAACTGTCTGAATTCATAAGACCTATGTCTCTGCCCTGAATGTCCTTTATCGGATTTCCATTCACGGTGATCTGGACTTTCACCACTCCCGGGATCTGCACAAATGTGCGGACAAGCCCGACTCTTGTGAGAATCTCCCTGGTATTGCTCTGTGTTTGATAAGCACTGCTCATATCGAGAGTCAGAATCCCCTCATCCCAGGTTTCTTTCTCAATTGTTACCTTTTTTGGCAAAAGTTTTCGATACTCTCCAGAATCACTCTTCTCCGATAAGAGATCCTGAAACTCCTTTACCATATCCATCGTCTTCGAAGACTTCGGACTATAGGATTTTTCTACTACCTGATCTTCTTCTTTATTTATATAATATCTATGGTAATGTTGATCTTTATCGTCATTTACTTTCTTATTCTGACACCCCGCCGCGAGACAAAAGATCACTGACAGCAGCAGGATGATTTTGATTCGATTCATAAAAAGCCTCCTATGCTACGTAGTTGATCGGTATTCTCACTGAGAAAGTGGTGCCTTCATTCTCTTTGCTGTAGACTTTAATCGCACCCCGATGCATTACGATGACTCTCCTGGTTATGGCAAGTCCAAGACCTGTTCCGCCAATTTCACGGGAATGTGACTTATCAACTCTGTAAAAACGTTCGAAGATCTGATCCAGTGAATCATTTGGAATTCCAATTCCCGAATCTGCAACCGTAACATAGAAGTACTTGTGGTCGGCATTTAACGATACTCTGACCCATCCTCCGGGATTATTGTATTTGATTGCATTTTCCACAAGATTAGAGAATGCAAGCGTAAGTTTCGTCTTATCAATCTCCGCATTTACCGGACGGAAGCTGTCTACAATTAGTTCGACATCTGCCTTCGCCGCGATTGGTTTTAATCGTTTTACCACCAGTTCCAAAAGCTCATTGATATTGATTACCTCAATATTCAATCCGGAGGCCTTTTTATCAAGCCTGACGAGCGAGAGCAGATCTGTAATGATTTGATTTTCTCTGTCGATTTCTTCTGTAATGTCCTGCATAAATTCCTGATAGATCTCAATCGGTACATCTTCCTGAGAATTCAGGGAATCCGCAAGCACCTTCATGGACGCAAGCGGCGTCTTGAGTTCATGAGAGACATTCGACACGAATTCCTGACGAGATTCATCGACAGAGCGCATCCTCTGAAGCATCTTGTTAAATGCATTCGTGATCAGTTCCGTCTCAAGATAATTCGGTACAGAGATACTCTCCTCCAGATATCCATCTGTGACATCTTCAATTGCATGTGTGATCTTTTGGAACGGCTGCATCAGATATCCTGACAGGACATACCCCAAAATTAGAACAACAAGCATGATAATCACGAGCAGAAATAAGCCTTTCTGTTCCAGATTATCCATGCCAGAACGTATCTCCATCGTTGAAAAGCTGATCAACATCACTCCCTGAAGTTCTTTTGTCTCCGGGTTCTGAATGCCGACTGTCATCTCAATATAATTATTCTTACTGTCATACTGACTTGCATCTTCACCGTTAAAACATCTTATAACCTCAGATGACACCATCATTTTGCCCCATTCAAGATCGTAGGTGTCCTTGATCACTTTAAAATCGTTGTTGATAACAAGAATCCTGCCGCCGTATATATTCGTGAGGAGACTGAGTTCGCCATTGATCACAGTGTTGGAGGGATTCTCCATATACCCCAGTTTCACAAGCTGATTACATATGATATCGGTCTGATTCTTGATTGTGGCAATTCTGGTAGTCACTGCCCGGTCCTCATAACTTTTCACAATACCATTTTCTATGATGACGGCGGGGATAATCCCGATAATAACCAGAATAATCGTAATACGAAATCTGAGGCTCCTTAAAAACTTAAATTTTTTCTTTAACTTATCCCTGGAAATAATAACCCACGCCCCATTTCGTCTGCACATATTTCGGATCGCTCGGATTAGGCTCTATTTTTTCACGAAGACGACGGATATGTACGTCCACAGTCCTGACATCACCCGGATATTCGTAACCCCATACGATATTCAAAAGATTTTCACGACTGTAAACTTTATTAGGGTTGTTGATCAGAAGCTGAAGCACATCAAATTCCTTCGCCGTCAGATTCACCTCTTTCTCACCGATGAATACACGACGGCTGTCACAGTCCAATCTGAGGTCTCTGGCCTTTATAATATTACTCTGTTCTTCCTTCGCCTGCTTTCCGTTGGTCCTTCGCATGATTGCCTTAATTCTAGCCTTTACCTCCAAGATATTAAAAGGTTTTGTAATATAATCATCTGCACCATATTCAAGTCCCAGAATCTTATCCATGTCCTCTCCTTTTGCCGTGAGCATAACAATCGGCACATTGGAAAATTCACGAATCTGCTGACAAACCTCAAGTCCGTTTAATTTAGGCAGCATAATATCAAGTAATATGATATCGTATTCATTTTCACGAGCCATAGTCAGGGCCTCTTCCCCATCATAGGCAGCAGATACTTCCATGCCTTCCTGCTCAAGGCTGAACCGAATCCCCTTCACAATAAGTTTTTCATCATCAACAACCAGTACTCTCTTCGCCATTTCGCTCTCCCTGTTCTATTCCCTTTATACGTCAATCTGGTCTTTTATTTTTTCAAAGAGCTTTTCTTTAATTCCTTCTATCTGCATAATATCTTCAATTCTGTCAAACCCGCCATGTTTCTCCCGATAATCGATGATCGATTTCGCTCTGGCCTCTCCGATTCCAGATAGCGTCATGAGTGCATCCATACCGGCCGTATTCAGATTTACTTTTGTGTCTTTTGTCCCTGGACCACCTGCAGTATCCGGGTCTGAAACAGAAGAAACCGCAGCCGCCGGCATGTCTTTCGTCTCTTCCTGCGTATACACCGTGACCTGCATTCCGTCGGTTAAAGTCTCTGCCTGATTCAGTACCCTCGTGTCTGCATCAGACAGAAGACCGCCTGCAGCTTCAATCAGCTGATATACCCGGCTGCCTGTGGAAAGCTCATAGACTCCTGGATTCTCCACAGCACCGCAGATATAGACATATATAGTCTCAGACTGCTTTGAATCAGACTTTACCTGTCCGTCAGAAGCGGAAGCCGTATTTTGGGAATCCGTGCTGTCGGTTATATTTGCATCCAAGGCAGAAGATACTGTAGCTAAAGCATCATCCTTTACTTTATATTCCTCTCCCGTCTGCGTACACGCGGCAAACAAACAGGTACATATTGTGATGACAGATATCGGCAAAACTGCCGAAAGGAATAACTCTTTCATGTTTTTCATAGATATGCACGCTCCTCACGCATTATTTTGCGGTGGATCCCTTGCCTGCACAACTACTCATATTGTAACGAACTTTTGCGAGAAATACAAGATGTCTGATAAAAAAAGAACTTATTCCCATTTAAAGATGACCACACCAGCGATGGCAACGACCATGCCAATAACTTTTCTCCACTCAAAGGGCTGTTTTTCCACCCCAAATATTCCCAGAAGTTCAATCAGATAAGCAACGATCAGCTGCGATATCACGATCAGCATCACGGCCTTTGAGGGGCCAAGCTTGTCCATGCTCTTCATGACTGTGATTGTAATAAATGCACCGATTACTCCGCCTAGCAGTGCATATTTATGATCCACCTGGATAAGTGCGCCGACATTATCACGTCCGGTAAACAGCCACGCCAGGGCACAGACCAGAAATGCTGAAATCTGCACCCATCCGGTTGAAACCCACAAGCTTGTCTGTTTCATAACATCTGTATTGAATACACCTTGAATACTCATAAGTGCCCCCGAGATCAGGGCAGTCAAAATTCCCATCATACTATAAGACTCCTTTCACGCACAATCTTTTGACATTAATAGCGTCTCCATATGATGGGATTTTATTCTTAAGTAAAGCTGTCCTTGTCTTGGGCTTTCATCACATCCGTCAGGGAAACCTTAAGCTTTTTGGCCATATCATCGATATCCTCTTTTGTGATGACAAGCGGCGGAACCAGACGAAGTACATTACCCGCCGCACTGATCACAAGAAGCCGATTTTTGGCTGCCGCTTCGATCACTTGCTCTACATATATCCCGTCCAGAACCAGCCCCTGCATGAATCCTTTTCCTCTTCTCTTATCCACAAAATCAAACTCATCGACGAGTTCATCTAATCGTTCCTCCAGATACGGGGTAAGCTCCCGTACATGATTTACGAGGTTTTCATTGTTTAGGATATCGACTACACTGCTCACGGCACGGCATGCAAGCGGGCTGCCTCCATAAGTTGTACCGTGATCTCCCGGCACTAGTGAACTTTTTGCCGTCTTTTGATTCAGGAGAAATGCACCCACTGGGAATCCGCCGCCCAGCCCTTTTGCAAGAGTCATGATATCCGGTTTCACCCCATATCCCTGCCATGCAAACATATATCCAGTTCTACCCATTCCGCACTGAATTTCATCCAGAATCAGAAGGATATCATGCTCATCACATAGTTTTCTGACTCCGACCAAAAAATCTTCGCTTGCCGGATAGATCCCTCCCTCTCCTTGAACAGTTTCAAGAATAACCGCACATGTTTTATCTGTCATGGCTGACCTTACGCTGTCAAGATCATTGAAATCAGCAAAGTGAACCCCAGCAATCAAAGGCTTGAAAGGTTCACGATAATAATCGTTTCCAGTCACAGACAGAGACCCCATACTTCTTCCATGAAAAGAATGATTCATGGCAATGATTTCATGGTCGGTATTCTTATCTCTTAGATATGCATACTTTTTTGCGGCCTTTATAGCGCCTTCTATTGCCTCCGTTCCGCTATTGGTAAAAAATGCACAATCCATCCCGGAGATACTTACAAGTTTCTCTGCCGCTTCGCCCATGGCAGTATTGAAATAGAGGTTTGAGGTGTGAATCAATTTGTCCATCTGATCTTTCAGAGCATCTATAAAAACCTGATTTTTATACCCGAGGACAGAGACAGCGATCCCCGCAGCGAAGTCCAGATACTCTTTTCCATCTGTATCATACAGGTGCACCCCCTTGCCTCTTTCAAGGACAATCGGCACCCGGTTGTATGTGTGAAGCACATTGGTTTCTGTCTTGTCCATATATTCACTTGTCTTCATAAAATCGCTTCTCCTCGTCACCTAATATGGCAGTCCCAATTCCTTTATTGGTAAAGATCTCAAGCAGGAGACAGTGCGGAATTCTTCCATCTAGTATGTGAACTCTGGATACATGATGCCTGATCGCATCCTGACAGTCGAGTAACTTGGGAATCATTCCGCCGCCCACATTTCCATTGCTGATTAAGTTATCTATCTCCCTTACATGTAGCTCGCTGATCAGACTTTTTGGGTTTTTGGGATCTTTGTACACCCCCTCCATATCTGTCAGGAAAGCGAGTTTCTCCGCAGACATTGCTTTGGCCAACGCACAGGCCGCATCATCCGCATTGACATTATAAGAGTGATACTCGTCGTCCATTCCGATCGGACATACCACAGGAAGAAAATCATCCTCCAGCAGATTTTGTAGGATCTTCGGGCAGACACTTTTCACTTCTCCCACATATCCGATATCTTTTCCATTCGAATATTTACGCTGCGTTTTTAACAGCTGTCCGTCTTTCCCGCTGATTCCGACTGCTTTGACTCCCAGCGACTCAATCTGGGCCACCAGTTTTTTGTTTACCTTGTTAAGTATCATCTCGGCGACTTCCATCGTAGACTCGTCTGTCACCCGGATTCCGTCTATAAACTGTGGCTTTATACCCAGTTTCTCTGACCACCGACTGATCTCTTTACCGCCTCCGTGTACGATGATTGGTTTGAAACCGACCAGTTTCAGCAAGACGACATCTTGTATCACGCTTCTCGTCAGTTTCTCATCCGTCATGGCACTTCCGCCATATTTTACAACGATGATTTTACGGTTAAATCTTTGAATATAGGGAAGCGCCTCAATCAGCACTTCCGCTTTGTCCAGATATTTCTGATTGACCATATTACTCCCTTCAGCTTCGATAATCCGAATTAATTTTGACATAGTCACAGGTGAGGTCGCATCCCCAGGCTGTGGCTGAAGATTCACCCATCTTCATATCGCACAGAACCGTAACCTCTGGTTCGGAAAGAATCTCTGTGGCTTTCTCTTCATCCACTTCAACAGCCACACCATCCCTCATAATCGTGATCCTTCCGGCTGCACTCTCAAAAAACAAGTCGATCACAGCGGGATTGAAGTTCACCCCGGAATAGCCAAGTGCACATAATATGCGCCCCCAGTTCGCGTCATGCCCACAGATCGCTGCTTTTGTGAGATTCGAGGAGACAACCGATTTTGATAACTTTACGGCATCCTCTTTCGATGCAGCCCCAAAAACTTTCACCTCAAAAAGTGCTGTTGCACCCTCCCCGTCACCGGCGATCTTCTTTGCCAGGATCGTATTCAACTCTAAGAGTGCCTGTAAGAACAGATCATACGCTTCATTCTTCTCTGTAATCTTGTCATTGAAAGCCGCCCCATTTGCGAGAAGCAAAACGGTGTCATTCGTCGAGGTGTCTCCGTCCACCGATATCATGTTATACGTATCTTTCACTACCTCGGAAAGTGCCGACTGAAGCAATTCTTTCGAGATGGCAAGATCCGTTGTGAGAAAAGACAACATCGTACACATATTCGGATGTATCATGCCGGAGCCTTTACACATGCCTGCCAGTGTCACTGTCTTTCCATCCACTTCGAAGGAAACCGCCGCTTCCTTTGACTTCGTATCCGTAGTCAGAACAGCTGCTGCTGCATCTTTTGCTGCTTCTCTTTTGCTGTCAAGCTTTAGTACAAGCATTCCCACGCCCTTCCTGATTTTATCGATAGGAACTTGCTTCCCAATTACCCCGGTCGAGGTTACAAGTACGGCCTCTTTGGGGATGCCAAAAGCTTTCGCTGCTTCCCTCGCCGTCTCTTCGCAGATCGTGGATCCCTCTTCTCCGGTACAGGCATTGGCAATTCCGCTGTTGCAGACAATCAGCTGTGCCAGGGTGCCTTCATTTACAATGTCTCTGTCCCATATGACCGGGGCCGCCTTGACAACGTTTGTGGTAAACGTTCCCGCTACTTGGGCGGGAATTTCACTGAATATCAAAGCCAGATCCTTTCTGCCGTTTTTTCTGATCCCCGCTGCTCCTCCGCAGGCTTTAAATCCCTTCGGTGCGGTTACTCCTCCGTCAAAAAATTCCATATATTCATCCTTTCTGTTTCTGATCATTATCTCGAGCCTATACTCGGCAGTTCAAGGAAACATTGGTGCCATGGTTAACCCTTCCTCTTCGGGGAGACCAAATAAGATATTCATATTCTGTACTGCCTGACCTGCCGCACCCTTTACGAGATTATCAAGTGCTCCCATCATGACAATTCTTCCCGTTCTCTCATCGATTTGAAAATTCAGATCCACATAGTTGCTGCCCCTCACCCACCTTGTCTCGGGACAGATTCCCCGATCCAACAGTCGTATAAAAGGTTCCTTTTGATAGAATCGTTCATAGGCATCTCTCACCTCATCCTCTGTGACATCTTTTGCAAGCGATGCGTAGGCTGTCACCAAAATTCCGCGGTTCATGGGAACCAGATGAGGGGTAAAGGTGACAGAAACCGGGCAGCCTGCCGCAAGGGAGAGCTGCTCTTCTATCTCTGGTGTATGTCTGTGAGTCGCTACGTTATAGGCCTTGATATTTTCGTTTACCTCGCAGTAGAGATTATCAAGCTTTGCACCGCGCCCGGCGCCCGATGTTCCGGATTTTGCATCGATGACAATCGAATCTTTATCTATCATGCACTCCTTTAGAAGTGGGTAGATGGCAAGTTCCGAACAGGTTGGATAACATCCCGGGTTCGCGATCAGCCTCGCACTTTTGATCTTCTCTTGGTTGATTTCACCGAGACCGTAAACCGCCTCATCGAGAAACTGCGGACAGTTATGTTGTACCTGGTACCATTTTTCATAGACAGATACTTCTTTGATTCTGAAATCTGCACTGAGATCAATGACCTTCGTCCTGCTTAAGATCTCCTCACTAAGTCTGGATGCCAGAAACCCCTGCGGTGTCGCTGTAAATATGACATCCGCCTCGTCCGAGAGGCGCTTTAGATCTTCATCGATACATCTGGCATCTACAATCTGAAACATGTTGCGATAAACTTCCTGATATTTCTTTCCTGCATAACTCTGACTGCCATACCATGCGATCTGTACATCCTTATGTCCAAGCAGCAGCCTTACGAGCTCTTCACCCGCATAACCTGTGGATCCTATAATTCCGGCTTTTATCACTTTACTTACCGCTTCCTTTCTGTCGTGCACCATCGTGCTCTCATAATCTTGAAAACTATCATACCGTATAATTGTATATTATGCAATACTTTTGTATAATTTTAATTTTTGCTTGCATAACATTAGATTATGTTGTATATTAATGTATATTAAAAAATCCCGGAGGATACTAGATATGAAAGAAAAAGTAATTTTAGCTTATTCAGGCGGACTCGATACCACAGCAATCATTCCGTGGCTGAAAGAAAATTTTGATTATGAAGTTATTTGCTGCTGTATTAACTGTGGACAGGGAAATGAGTTGGACGGCCTCGACGAGAGAGCGAAGCTTTCCGGGGCATCGAAATTATATATAGAAGATATCATCGACGAGTTCTGCGACGATTACATCATGCCTTGTGTAAAAGCCGGTGCTGTATATGAACATCAATATCTCCTTGGAACCTCTATGGCGCGTCCTGTGATCGCTAAGAAACTTGTTGAAATCGCCAGGAAAGAAAATGCCAGTGCAATCTGCCACGGGGCTACCGGAAAGGGAAATGATCAAATTCGGTTTGAACTTGGAATCAAGGCACTTGCCCCTGATCTTAAAATCATCGCTCCCTGGCGAATGACTGAGATATGGACTATGCAGTCACGTGAAGATGAGATTGAATACTGCCATCAGCATGGAATTCATCTTCCGTTTTCAGCAGATTCCAGCTATAGCCGCGACCGCAATCTGTGGCATATCAGCCATGAAGGTCTCGAACTTGAAGACCCATCCAGCGAACCGAACTATGATCATATGCTCATGCTCGGTGTGACACCCGAGAAGGCGCCGGATGAGGGTGAGTATGTCTCTATGACATTTGAAAAAGGAATTCCGAAGACATTAAATGGAAAATCAATGAAAGTTTCCGAAATTATCACGGAACTTAATAAGCTCGGCGGAAAACATGGAATTGGGATCGCAGATATCGTGGAAAATCGTGTCGTGGGGATGAAATCACGCGGTGTCTATGAGACTCCCGGCGGTACAATCCTGATGGCTGCACAGGAACAGCTGGAGGAATTAATTCTTGACCGTGAGACGATGGAAACGAAGAAAAAGCTAGGAAGCCAGTTTGCACAGATTGTATATGAGGGAAAATGGTTCACCCCTCTTAGAGAGGCAATTCAGGCATTCGTAGATGTGACACAGGAATATGTAACGGGCGAAGTAAAATTCAAACTGTATAAAGGAAATATCATTAAGGCGGGAACTACTTCTCCATATAGCCTGTACGATGAATCACTCGCATCCTTTACAACCGGAGATCTGTATGATCACCATGATGCAGAAGGATTCATCACTTTGTTTGGTCTTCCGCTGAAAGTCCGGGCTATGAAGATGAAAGAAGCAAAAAAAACAGAGAAATCTGACAAATCCAAATAATGAATCCGTAAGGACTAAAATGATAAATCTCCTGCTGCATAAAAAATGGTACATTCCTTCAGATATCACTTCTAAGGAATGTACCATTTTTCATAGTATCAAGGTTTTTTGATTTTTGTTGCAAGGACTGTTCCAAGTACGAGTGCACACAGCAGAACAACCAGAGTGCTCAGGTAAGATCCACTTTTGTCATAGAGAAGACCAGCAATTGTGCTGCCAAAGGAAGCAGCAAACAGATTCATATTCATGATTGGAAAATTCACACTATAATTCTTTTTTCCATAAAAGTCACCCACGAATGCAGAATTAGTGGTGGGTACCCCTCCGTATGCCAGGCCTGTTATAATAAATCCGATGACAAGAACGACAAAACTTCCTGTGACAATCGAACAAATCATGAGAATAACAGCCATAAAATAAAGGATCTCATTCACCACCATCGTCTTGGCACGGCCGATCTTATCATACATTCCACCGAAGATGACACGACCCACACCGTTAAAGACAGAGATCAGTCCAACAGCAGTGGAGATGACACCGGCCGTCTGAGACGGCGATACTTCCGTCACCATTCCACTGGCCTGAGCAATCACTGCCAGACCTGCTGCGGAGAGCAAAACTGACCAGATAAAGTATAACCAGAAAGATGATCTCTTCACCATCTGTCCAAACTTCATATCCCCATAAGATGCTTTACTGTCCTCTTGTTTCTTGTCTGTGTCCAGAAATGTCAGGACATTTGTCTCTTCCTCCGTCGGTTTTCGGATAAATACAGCTCCAATCAAAACAACAATAAAAAGAATCACTCCCATTGTAAGAAGGGAAGCTCGAAAAGCATCTCCAATTCCTGTATAAGCCTGATAGACTTTTCCAATCAGAAAACTTCCAATTCCAAATCCCATCAGTAATATTCCAGAGATCAGACCCGGCTTATCCGGAAAGAATTTTGTGACACTTCCCATGACTGTATTATAGGCAAATCCCGATGCTGTACCGGCCAAAACTCCATATCCGAGATAGAGTGCCGAAAGCGAATTCATCCTCGAGGCGATATAAAATCCGCCCAGGAATAAAAAGGCGGAAATAACCAGATTTATCTTAATATTTATTTTTTCTGACAAGATACCCGATACGAAACCGCCCAGACAAAAAAACATCATACAGATGGTAAATGTCAAAGACAGACCCGCACTGGTCCAGTCTGTAAAGTAAGCAGCAATTGGCCTGGAGAGTACACTCCAGGCATAGATCAGTCCTGCAAACAACAGGACAAACACTCCAATTGCTGCATGAAACCAACGATTCTTTTGTTTCATGTATAAAAACTCCTTATCTTCTCGGGATATATCCTCTGTACTGATGCAGTGCATCGCAGGTAGGATAGTCTGTGACAAAGATACCGCGGATCTCAAATCCAGGGTTCAGATATGGGAAAACATCCCCGTCTTTTGCCCATGACGGTTTTGCAATCTTATCAGCAGTCTCAACAGCCAGATGTTTCCATGCTGTCGGGCCTGTAAACCACATCTCAACAACTCTGCTCATCGGACAATCATTGACATCCTGCATCACCTTGCTTGTCAGGATTCTGGTACAGCAGTTATTATTTTGAAAATGAGGGAACACTTCTTCAAACAGCCACTTGTCTCCCTCTTCCTGAGAAACTCCGTTGGGATAGCGAACAGCAAAGTTCCATCGATAATTGACGCCATCTTCCAGTGTACGTCCGGTTCCTTTAATGTCTTCTTCCCACCACATCGGGCAGAATGCAAAGACAAATGGAGGACATCCATTGTCTCCGCCTGTGGCTCTGGCATCATCCCCGGAGAGATTTGCATCTCCCGCAGTCATCGGAACCGTTCCCTGCCATTTCAAAGCCTCAATTGGCATATATTCCTGGAATGTCTTTACCTTCAATGCAGGGTCCATAATGTTGACAAGCCAGTGGTGCTCTGTCAGCTGCATACGGGCTGTTCCAAATCTCTCTCCACCTTCAGGTGTCGGAAGCGCGTTGTAGAAATCATATTTTGTACAATATGGCTCAAACTGTGAGATACTTTCCGGGATATGATGAAAATACAGCCAATGCTGTAATAAGTGTCTATATTCTTCATCAACTACATCCACGTAGATAAAACTACGCATAGGATTAAATTCAACTGGCATTTCTTTACTCCTCCACTTTTTTCTTTTGAGTTAATATCTTTACAAACATATTTACACCCACCCCTACATACCAGACACCGACAGCCATCGCTGCCGCAATCTGAAGAGGAAGTGTCTTTTCTGCTTTTATAATTTCCGGCGTCATCAACGTCAGCCCGATCGCCCAACCGGATAACCAGGCCGGAAGATAGATGAAACGCTCAAGAATCGATGCTATGACAACTGCAAAAAAGCCTAACACAGCAAGGGTTACATAAAGACTGAGATTCTCATTCCATGGCAGGCTGCTCATCGTCTTAAGTGCCAGAAGAGCCCAGAGATCTCCGCACCAGAATCCGATCATGGTCTTCCATCCATCTTTTACTGTTCCTCGGCCCGCGACGTAAACACCTGCACAGATCAGTGCAACCGCTCCGCACTTTACGCTAAGATATGGTGCTGCAACCGCCCAGAGGGGCGGAAACAGTGCGATACCAAGAGCCAGAACGAATATGTTTCTTGCTTTACTATTCATATATTACTTTTCGTCAGGATATATCGGGCTGATAAAATCCGTATACTGTTTCTTACGAGCCTTGAATTCCTCTGTCTGACGCACTTTCATAAAGTTTCCTTCCATCTTCTGGATATCCGTTCCATGGATGAATTTTCCGGGAAGTGTATCATGAGCATGCTCGAGCTGTTCTTTTGGGAATTCAAATGTGTATTTTCCATCTTCCACTTTTATTTCGCCGACCATACCGCACTGGGCACAGATCGCTTTTGTAGATCCCGGCTCAAGATAGAACAGTTTGTTGTGGCAATGAGGGCAGACGCCTTCCTCTCCTTTATACTCAGCATGTTCAATATCTTTCGCGGCATTTGCAAGATTGACACCGATCTGATGAACTTCAGCCAGTCTCTCATCGTCCATCAGGATCTCTTTCGCCCAGGGATACCATTTGTTGTCAATTACTTTATACATGTCGACCAACGCGTGCATGGCATGCTCACACTGTACTCTGGTTCCCCAATCCGATCCACCGACACCGAGGTAAGAGATCACTTTATCCTCAAGAATTCTCGGATCCGGGATCTTTCCGCCATTTTCTTCGGCAAGTTTTGTTCCGATGATATTGTTTCCGCGATCCATTCTGGGTCCAAAACGATCCATGAATGTATGGAAGAGTCCAGACGCACCCTCTTCGAAGATCGGGTCCGAGATGAGAACGCCATCAGCATCCAGAATCTTATCACGAACCCAGTCAAAATCATCCTTTAAGACGCACATATTTCCTTTTCCGGTTACAAGAGCTCTTGAACAGGCGCAGCATCCGGTGCAGTGTTTGATATCAAGTTCAGACATTCTGATGAACTCAACTTCGGCTCCGGTCTCTTTTGCTCCCATCAGTGCTTCGATACAGAGTGAATCATTGGTGCCATTTTTTGTTCCAAAGGAAATTCCTAAAATTTTCATATCGTTTTTCATCCTTTTCAGTTTTTTCTAATAATGCCATTTTTGCAGCCAAAAATTGGCCGCTATGGCATCCATGCAGGGTGATGTCTGTGTGTTTGCAGACATATGATTCATTACTTGTCTTCTTTCATTTTCAGTATGTAAAAACCGTCATCCAAAGCGTCGATGATGATATAGCCCCTGTCATCGACAATACAATCTTCCGTGCATGCAAGACGCGGACCCGGGAAATCAGGGAAATAGGATTCTTCCGGTTTCTTATTCGGATTTGGTGGAATGAAGTAAGCCAACTCCTTAATATAATAAGGATCGGATACATCATATACACGAAGTCCGGCTGAAAAATAACAACAGTAAACACGGTCCCCTCTTTGCTCTAACCATGGCTTATTGGACATTGGCTCATGAACGTTGTGAGGTCCGAACGGGCCGGCTTTTCCTTTGAGTCCGGCTGTATTGAAGTTCTTGTATGGGAAGTCTTTGGGAACTTCCGGATACGGGAATTCTGCAATCAGAGTCGGATTCTTCGGGTCGCTGACATCAATCATGTGCAGATTGTTTAATGCCTGTGCCTTCGTGATCTTTTCCGGTGTGAAAAACTGGAATCTCTCACCTTCATTCTGGCATACAACCAGATCACGTCCCGGAAGCGGCAGTGCCGTATGCGTTCTTGCTCCGGCAAGTTCACTGGAAAATGCCGGACGAAGAGATAATTCACCAAGGCATTTCGGCCTTGTCACATCGTTGACATCGAGAACTACAAGCCCGGCTCCGCCGTATCCCATGTAGCAGATTCCGTCACGGACAAACGGCGGTCCATGAAGCCATCCTTTGTCCATAAAAGAGGATACATGCGGTGCACCGGGATCAAAAGTTCTGTCAGGATATCCATCTGCATACTGATCTGGTCTCCACCAACGGCCGACCTCTACCGGATGTGTGGGATCAATGATGTCGACAATACGGTAAATCATTCCCTCGAAGCCTCTACAGTCACTGGAGAGATGGACATAACGACCGCCGTTATACATAAAGCGGTGAACGCCCAGAACGTGTTTCAGTCCACAGTCCCAGTATCCTAAAAACTTCGGATTTTCGGGATCCTCCTTTAAACTATAGATACGGATTCCGGCTTCACACTTGATGTCTCCTTGTCCGCTCTGGTCAACAAGTGCCCCTGGACCGCTGCCGCAGCTCATAGCTACGATCATCAGATCATCTGCAATCTGCAGTTTTGGGCATGTTGTCGTGGGATATTCCTTTGAATCCAGCAATTCAAAATGTCTGATAAACTTCGGATCGTATGGATCTGTCACATCACTGATCATCACGCCGTTTTGTGTGCCGCCGAAACAGCAGCCGTACAGATAGTATTTGCCGGCTTTTGTCTTGTAAAGAGCCATCTGGAACATACCACAGTTGCCGTCAAGGTTGTTAAAAGAGCAAACCTCGAGGTTTTTGATATATCCATTATTACCTTTACCTTTTGCATAAAATTTGTCTGCCATAAAAGCTCCTTTCTCTAAGATATCTACCTGAGCCTGTAATCTTCTGCCATTTCCTCACCCTTTAGAATACGAAGAGCACCCATCGACAAAGACTCAAGCTCGTTTTCACCGGCCATAACTTTTACCGGTGCTATAAAGCTCACATACTCTGTAATCCAGTCTGTAAGCATCTTGGAATGAGCCACCCCGCCGGTCAATATGATGGCATCAGTATTCCCTTTCAGTGTTGGAGAAAGTTCACCGATTCCCTTTGCAATCTGGTAAGCCTGGGCCTTGTAGATCTTCTCGGCCTCTTTATTCCCCTCTTCTACCATATGTTCAACTTCGATGCAGTTAGATGTCCCCAGATAGGCCTTAATTCCGCCCATACCTGTTTCTTTTTTTTGCATCTCGCGTTTGGTATATTCTCCACTATAGCACATATCGATGATATAGTTAAGCGGAATACTTCCCGCACGCTCGGGAGAAAACGGACCGCCATCAGACGTGATTACATCGATGATCCTGCCCTTTTCGTGAGCACTAATTGAGATTCCGCCTCCAAGATGAGCCACTAAAAAGTTCATCTCCTGGTAAGTCTTTCCGAATTCTTTCGCCGCTTTCCTGCACATAGCCTTGGAATTCAGGACATGGCAGAAGCTGGCTCTTACCACTTCCGGCATACCTGTGATTTTTGCGATATCCTTCATCTCGTCAGATCCGACTGCATCGTAGATATAAGCCGGAATCCCAAGCGGTGAAGCGATTGCATCCGCAATCAGTGCACCCAGATTGGAAGCATGTTCAACGGTTGCCGGATCAGTAAGCTTTTTCTTCATGTCCTCTGTCACTCGATATCCGCCGGCATGAATCTGTGTCAGCTGTCCGCCTCTTCCGACGACTGCGGAAAGATCTTTGACATCTGCCCCATGTTTTTTCATGGCATTTAAGATATTGTCTTTTCTCATGTCAAACTCATCCACGACACGTGAGTACTGTTTCAGTTCTTCATCCGAATGCATTACATTCTCCGAAAACATCTCTTTTTCGTCTTCGTAATATCCGATTTTCGTAGAAGTTGAGCCGGGGTTAATGGCCAAAATCTTATAACTCATCCAATTTTCTCCTTATCTTGTTTTACTGTGTCGCCGCCGCGGAAACCGCAATGGAGAGAAACTTCTCATCAGCAGAGGAGCCTCTCGAAGTAAGTACAATCGGGCATTTGGCGCCGACAACAAATCCTGCCATCCTTGCCTTGCAGGTAACGGTAAGCATCTTACCCATAATATTGCCCGCATGGATATTCGGTGCGATCAGCACATCGACATCTCCTGCAATCTGACTCTCATAGTTTTTGAGATTTGCGATCTCTTTGTCCATAGCACAGTCATAGGAGATCGGTCCTTCGACAATACAATTCTTAATTTCACCGTCTTTGTTCATCTGTGCAAGCTGTGCAGCCTCGACGGTCTCGGGCATCTTCGGGTTTACCTTTTCCACGCAGGTTAAAACGCCAACCTTCGGACAGTCATATCCCATCGAACGCAGGGTATCGACGGTATTCTCAATGATCGCTTTCTTCTGATCCAGCGTCGGATAGGCAACCATTCCGCCGTCAACCGGTACAAGAATCTTCTTATATCCCGGAACTTCAAACATAGAAAAGTGAGACATCAATCCGCCTTTTTGAAGACCTGTCTCTTTGTTTACCACAGCCTTTAAGATCACCTTGGTATCCAGATACCCTTTCATCAAAAAGTCTGCCTTTCCCTCTCTCACCAGCGATACAGCGAGTTCTGCCGCTTCTTTATTATCAGCCGCGGCATAGATATCTTCCTCGGGAACCTCTTCGCCGAGCTTTTTCAATATGGCATGGATTTTCTCGATATCTCCGACAAGAATCGGTTTTGCGATTTTATCTCTTCTGGCATGAAGAGCCGCCTGCAAAGTGTGTTCTTCTCCTGCAGCCGCAATTGCCATTCTCTTCATGGTCGGATACCCTTTTACTCTGCTCACCAGTTCATCAAAATTATTATAAACCATCCGTCTCTCCTTATCTCTGCGATTTTCCTAATTCAAGACCTCTTTCAAAAGCCTTTTTATTAAGGGGAAGAAGTTTTGGTTTCCTGCTCATCTTCTTCTCAACTGCAGACCATACGATATCTGCATCGATAACATTGGTATAACCGATATATACTCCGAGCATGATGATGTTGAGTACCTTCGAATTGCCAAGTTCCAGTGATATATCTGTTACCGGAGCTTTTACAATCTTTACGTCATCACGGCCGACCTCATCGGATACAATGGAACTGTTGATAAAAAGAGTTCCGCCCGTCTTCAAAGTTCCGATAAATTTTTCAAGAGACGGTCCGTTCATGATGATCAGGTCATCCATCACATCACCAAGCGGAGCTCCGATCTCATCATCTGAGATCACAACGAAACAGTTCGCCGTACCGCCTCTTTGTTCAGCCCCATAAGAGGGAAAGAATGTAACATGTTTATCGGTAGAATCGCAGGTTGCCTGGGCAAGGATCTTACCCAAAGTCATAACGCCCTGTCCGCCGAATCCTGCCACGCATAAATTTGTCTCCATTACTTTGTCTCCTCCTTATCACGATCTCTGATAACACCCAGAGGAAATTCTTTTAACATCTTCTCATCTATATAATCCAGTGCCTGAATCGGATCCAGTCCCCAGTTTGTCGGGCAGCTGGTCACGATCTCAACCATTGAGAATCCCTTACCGTCAAGCTGATTCTGAAATGCCTTTTTGATGGCTTTTTTTGTTTTCATTACATTTGCAGGAGAGTTGCAGCTGGTACGTTCCAGATAATAAGGCGCTGTCAGCTGATTCAAAATCTCACACATATGCATCGGATATCCATGCTCTTTCGGATCACGCCCTTTCGGTGAGGTCGTTGACTTCATCCCGACCAGCGTAGTAGGAGCCATCTGACCACCTGTCATGCCATATATCCCATTGTTAATAAAGATGACAGTAATATTATCTCCTCTGTTAGCCGCAGACATAGATTCTGCCAGACCGATAGAGGCAAAATCTCCATCACCCTGATAGGTAAACACCAGACTGTCCGGGTTTGCCTTCTTCATACCATTTGCCACTGCACAGGCACGTCCGTGAGGAGCTGTAGTATTATCATAGGCCATATAGTCCATCTGAAGACCACAACACCCGATGCCAAGTACACATGCTGCGCGGTCGACCACATTCATCTCATCAAGCACTTCACCGATCAGTTTCATCACGGTGCCGTGCATGCACCCAGGGCAAAAGCCTGAAACTTTGTCTTCCTGAATTGTTTTTGTTCTTGCATAAATCTGTTTCATCTTTTCCTCCTGTTACGCCAAGATTTTCTTTACAGCGTCTATCACGGCTTCGCGGCTCATGATATTACCGCCTGAGCAAAGACACGTCTCAATTGGACATCGATCCTTAACACCGGCCTCAACATCTGTTACAAACTGTGCAGGAATCGACATCTCAACATCCAGAACAGCCTTTATGTTCTTATAATCGATATGTTCAAAAGCCTGATAAGGGAATGGATGAACTGTAATCGGACGAAGCAGTCCGACTTTGATTCCCTCTTTACGCAGAACATCTACCGCCGATTTGGCGATACGAGCGGAAATACCATAAGCTGTAATGACAATTTCGGCGTCTTTTAACATATACTCTTCTGCTTTTGCGTCTTTTTCCCAACTCTTGTAAAGTTTCGCAGCATCTTCGTTCGCTTCCTGCATATCCGTCGTCTTCCAGTGACCCGGCTGAATCCAGGAACGATTCTCATAATCCAGAGGATGTCCGATACAAGCCCAGTCTTTCTTAGACTCTTTGATCGCGGCGATCTCTTCGTCTGATTTCATATCAGGCAGAACCACAGGCTCCATCATTGTCCCGATCACACCGTCTGCCAGTATCAGCACCGGATTTCTGTCCTGATCCGCATAGTCAAAGGCAGCGTAGGTCATATCTACCGCTTCCTGTACTGTGGAAGGAGCAAATACACGCATCTCGAATCCGCCATTTCCGGAAGCCTTTGTTGCCTGATAATAATCCATCTGAGCAGGCTGAATGGATCCGACACCCGGACCCCCTCTTGATATATTCGCATAGACCATAGGTATTCTGGCTGATGCACAGTAGGAGATTCCCTCACTCTTAAGGGCAATTCCCGGACTTGAAGAAGATGTCATCGCTCTGACACCTGCACTCGCCGCGCCATATACCATATTCACGGAGGCTACTTCCGACTCTCCTTGTACAAAATTACCTCCAACTTCCGGCAGTCTTCTCGCAAAATATTCCGGAATTTCATTCTGAGGTGTGATCGGATAGCCGGCAAAGAAACGACATCCGGCTCTCACAGCTGCTTCTGCAATTGCCTCACAGCCCTTCATAAACACTCTAGACATTCTTTTTGGCCCCCTGTTCTTCTTTATAAATTTCTAATGCACCTTCCGGACACATTCTTCCGCAGATGCAGCATCCGATACAGTTCTGTATATTCTTTGGAGTTACATATTCATACCCCTTAGAATTCACTTTTGTTCCGATCTCCAGAACATTTTTAGGACAGAATTTCACGCAATAGCCGCAGCTTTTACAGCGTTCTGATACTACTTTTACTTCAGGCATATCTTTTATTATCCTCCTTCACAGATAGATTTTTTCCTGTGCTAGTCCCAGGGATAGGTAAGATATAGATGAAGAGGCATGACAGGAAGATCAAGTCTTTGTCTTGCTTCCTCATACAGTGCTTCCCTTACACAGACAAAATCCAGTTTCTTATAAGGTGATATCAGTTGATTTAACTTCGTATTACCTTTCACTATTTCATCAATATCCGTCTGAAACCCCATGTTCGGATTGCTGATCATGTGGATTTTCTTGATATCAATATGAGAGACGCCAAGGACTTCACCTAAGACCAGATCAATATGATCCAGGTCATAGGACCACGGGCGATACGGGTTGATCACATAATAGATCAGCGTATCCTGCCGGTTGATCATCGGTGCATAACCACCGATTGATCTGGCACCAATATAATCCCCTCCCACATCCAGAACCGTGTAAATCGACGTATCATTCAACTGCTGATTAACACCGCCTGTAAGAACAGGTGCATCCATAAACTGCTCCTCAAAGTGGACGTGAAGCCCAAAGCTTTTCAGTTCTTTGGTCAAATCTCTAGATCGAAATAAAGGCTTCGTCATATCCAGATCGAAGAAATGAACCTCTTTCTCATTCAAATCGGCAATCCGCCTTGCAAAGTTTACTGCAATCTCACTTTTTCCGCATCCGGCTTCACCTATAAATAAGAAATTGTTGTAACCCTTACAACTCTCCAGTATTTCATTGTCCATAGAACCTCTCCCTTCCAACGAAAGACTTTCATATCTAACTTTCATTTCTCTTATATCATAACTTGATCTTTCATCAAATTCAAATATCCGTTTTTCATTCAGTCATAAGTTAAAGTTATTTGTTTGTTATATTTCACAAGTTTTGTGTTCACAATTTGTACAGGTTACCTAATAGCAAATATCTCGCTTTTCAAAATCTCATTTTTGATTTATAATAACAATTAATTATTAATGGAGTCTATGACTGCCGATTACAGTCATTAGTAAAATATGGAGGTTCATATGAATTTACGTCAATTAGAATATTTTGTATCTGTCGCAGAGACCTTGAGTTTTACCAGAACAGCCGAGAAGTTTTATATCTCGCAGACGGCCGTGACACAACAGATTAAGACACTTGAGAATAATATTGGCGTCAAGCTTTTAAGACGCACGAAACGACATGTTGAACTCACACCTGCCGGAAATGTTTTTCTGTCGGAAGCAAAGGCAATCTTAAATCGCACACAAGATGCAATCAAGAAGGCCCAGAAAGCAGCCACCGGATTTACCGGGAATCTGAATCTGGGAATCGTGGAAGGATATGACAATCCCGATCTGCCTGAAATACTCCGCTCTTTTAAATCGGGCTATCCGAATGTATCACTTTCAATAGTTGAAGCTGATACTTCCACCTTATATACGAGACTTCTCGACAACACGCTCGATGTCGTCTTGAACGTTCTCTTTGCCTACAGCAACCTGGAAGAAAAGGAAATTCTATATAAAGAAATTAATAAGTACAATCTGATTGTTCTGCT
Organism: Blautia liquoris; assembly: GCF_015159595.1. NCBI lineage: Bacteria > Bacillati > Bacillota > Clostridia > Lachnospirales > Lachnospiraceae > Blautia > Blautia liquoris. Next base: position 2,196,131 of record NZ_CP063304.1, read on the forward strand.
GCCCACCTCGCACCCGCTGGCATACCGCAGTGTTTTGAAACTGTCAGATCTTAAAAATGACTCTTTCATTCTTACGGCAATGGGTGACCCGGAGGACAGTTTTGGACAATATGAAAGTACGATGGCACACTTTATCCGATCAGGATTCACACCAAATATCGTACAGCAGACTTCAAAATTTGACACCACTGCGCTCATGGTCGCGGCGAATATGGGAGTTGCCATTGTTCCTTCCTATGCCTTATCTTCAAGCAGAAACACCAGAAGTCTTGTGAAAATTCCTCTCGATGAAGATACCGAAAAGTTTGAGATTGTGGCTGCAAGATACAAGGAAAATCAAAACCCGACAATAGAAAAGTTCTTGTCTTATATTTGAAACGCAGTTATCGGAAAACAAATCAGCGGTTTTGAAACTTCACGATCTCCGGATCGATAATCTTTCCCTCTCTGACAACCTGGGCATCCTGAAGTACCTTATCTTCTTTGCCTTCTATGAGCTGATCCAGATATGGATACAGTATCTCACTGTTACAGTAAGTAAATGTCTTATAGAAAATGGCCGGAGTATGGTCCACGACATAGTGAAGAATGCCTTCAACCATATAGGTTGGATCATCAATCGTGGTGGGAACGCTGGTTTCCACTGCGCCGTTCTTATCGCAACTCACATCGATGATCATAGACCCTCGTTTCATCTCAGACAGATCACTTTTATAGATGATATGCTCTTTACGGGTGATATCCCACAGAACACAGATCACCACCACATCATACTTCGACAGCTCTTCTTTAAAGAGTTCGACCGTATTTCGATTATACTGCGTTACAGATGCCCCAAGTTTATTTAATATCTTTATCGCCCCGCGGGCAGTATTGCCACGTCCCAACACTGCTGCTTTCACCTCATAAGGCATCTTTCCATAACATTGAAATGCATGCAGCACAGCCGCCTCACCTGCGAGTTCATTGTTCTTCCAGAAGACGTGTCTGCCGCGGTCATACATCTTCTCCCAAGCATACGCTGTAATCTTTCCCTGAACTAATTGATCGGTCAGTTCTTTATTCTGTGTTGCATGAACCCACCCAAATATTATCTGGTTTTGCAGTCTGCCAATATATTCGGCATCTCCTATTTTTGGCGCACATATGATATCCTGATCCAATGTCTCTTCTCTGCTTATCATATGGCATCCACAGGCCCGATACTCTTCATCACTGATTCCCAGAACTTCCCCATATCCTTTTTCAAAACACAATTTATCTGCATTTTTCATGCGCATGATGTGTCGGGGAAGAACCGTCCTCCTTTTTTCATTTTCTTTGTGACAGATTGGAAATCCAACCGTTTTCATAAAATCCTCTCCTCTCTTTTTTGCAGAACATATGGAATTAAAAAAACGTATACATGAATCAGAAGTTCTGTTCGACAAAAAATTAAGAACTTCTAACAAATTAATTATATGATTTATACATTATTGATTTCATATCAGATATTTTTGATCAACAAATATCCCAGATCTATACGCGTAATAGAAATGTTTTATAACACTAATAACCATAACACTTATTTTGATCCATTGCAAGTGCCCTCCCAGGGGTTCACTATGTTTTTCGGACAAACTTCTTTTTGTGACTTGTTGTTCATGTCAACCCCCCAATATTTTTTATTATTCATGTCGCAAATACAAGATTTTTCATAAAAATCAAAATTTATTGTTGAATTATTTTAGAAATTATGTATAATAAGTAAAGTGAGGTGATCAAATGGGAAAATATTGCGAAAAGCTAAAAAGAGGCAGCATAGAATTACTATTGCTGAAATTATTATCAGAAAGCGATTTATACGGTTATCAAATTGTTCAGCTTTTTAACGACCTGACGAATGAGACTATTACTCTTACCATCGGGAATATGTATCCGACTTTATATAAACTTGAAGAAAAAGAGTTTGTAAAAAGCTATCGAAAGTTAACCGGAAAAAGGATGGAGAGGGTTTACTACCATCTCACAGACCTTGGCAAGAAAGAACTAAAGGAAATGATTCATGATTATAACTCCGTTATTGACGCAACAAATAATATTCTTAACTATAAAAGCATAATATCCGAAGCAGAATAAGGAAATAGATGGGTAAAAATGAATCATTATATTATAAGAAACTGCGCTGTCTGTTTCCTAATATAGGATTTAGTGAGGGCAGATTCTTAAGAGATATAAAATTACAGCTTAATGAGTACTCTATGACACATCCCAATGCGTCATATGAAGAAATATGTTCCTTTTATGGTGAACCAAAAGATGTTCTGATGGATTTTATCTCATCCAGAGAGGGAGAAAAGTTATACGAGGAAGCAAAAAGACATAAGCAAAGGGTAATGTTTCTACATGTATTTTTACTGCTGGTGGCGGTTATGTTTATCAGTATGGGCATTTACTGGTATAAATCTTATCAGACATTCAATGAGGCCGTACCATCCACGCAGGAAATCATCGTCAAGGAGGAAAACAAATGAAAAAGAAAATCAAGAGCATATTGACTATGGTCCTGGCACTTTGTCTAACGCTTGGATTGACTCCAGGTGTCATGACGCAGGCATCCGATCTTACGGAAACATCAATAACAAAAGAATATCTGCCGTACGGAAGCTATTTTGAAACGGAGATCATACAGACCTCAACACTTTTAAGATCTTCTACAAAATCAGCCAGCAAGACCACAACTTATAAGAATGATAAGGGAGAGTCCCTGTGGTATGCCAAGGTGAGTGCAAACTTTACATATACCGGAAGCACTTCTTCCTGCACCAGTGCAACAGCATCTGCCGGAAGTTACAACAGCGTCTGGAAAATAATCAGTAAATCAGCCAGCAAGAGCGGGCACACCGGAACTGCAAAAGTCTCCGCAAAGTGCTACTTAGGTTTTCTTCCGGTTGGGACCATCAACCAGACGGTCAACATCTCATGTGACAAAAACGGGAACATCTCCTGATTCCTGAAAAGACATCAGAGCATCAAAAAGAGAGCATAGATGCTCTCTTTTTTCCTGCTTTGCCAATTTTTTATCATCTTTTTTTATTTTATGTCAAGTATTTTTGTAAAATTGATGTATAATAGGAATTAATACTTTTAAAATGAGTATCAATGATAGGAGATATTTGAGTAATGAAGATAAGTATACTATTAGAGGAGTTAATCAAGATTTCAAAGGTTTCTAAAACCGACTATGCTCTTGCTCTTCACATGACTCCGAGCGGCCTGAGCAAAATTCTCTCCGGAACCAGGTTTCCGCTTTGGAAAGAAAGGAAACTGTTCATCAGACAATCTGCAGTTTATTTTGCAGATGCTACCTATTCATATAACTGTTATCATAAATTCCAGACATTGTTTCCAATCGTTTATGATTTCAACTCCAAAAATGAGTTGGAATTATTCCTGACTTACGCAATTGGCTATGCACTGGAATATGATTATACGCAGGCGAATCATGAAAGCATCGAATACCCGGATTATGAGATTAGTTATATGGGTAATCAGCAGATTCTTAATATGTTCTGTGTAATCTTGTCAGACTATATTTTCTTTAGGAACGGAAAGCCTTGTGAAGCTTTTCTTGCTCCTCCCGTCATGGAGAAATCTTATTCAGAAATCTTCTCCCGTATTGTTTACAACCCTTCTGAAAAAAGGAAGCGATCTAAATACCATTTATTTTTTAACATGGATCATTTTAAAAACGCAGATGATCTGACAAGGATTGATTATCTGGAACAATTAATCAAGGCTCACCGCCGCTTTGATCAAATTATTCATCCCACAGATGGAAGAATCGGCCCATTTTTTCTTTTGATCAGGGGAAAATATCTCTTATATTTCACAACTTTGATTGATGGAATTCCACTGATGACGGTAATACGTCAGAGAAACTACCAGACCATCTTCTACAATTCTCTCATGAAGAGAAACTACGAGCCAATCAGTTATAACGCCAAAGAATTATTGGATATACTGGAACAGAAACCAGACATGCGAAATTCACTGAATGCACTGAACGTTGACTGCGTCTATAACTTTATCTCGATTGGTTATCTGCTTACCAGAAAGGAACTGGATCAGCTGGACGCAAGCGATGATCTGAAAGATTGTATCTATCAATACTTTCAGAAAATTCTAAACTCTGACACAACTTTTGTGGTAACCATTAACGCAATGACCAATTTCTTTGCAACCGGTAAGGCGCTTGTCCCACTTTTGGGCTATGTGGAGATTCCTCTGGAAGAACGTACAGCATATCTCAGACGGCTGGATAGTCATCCCTCATCGAATACCTCCGGCAAAATATATATCTTAGACCAGAACATGCCAAATGCTTCTATCATCTGTTCCGGAGATTTAACTATTATTTACCTGATTGATGAAGATGGAAACCCGGAGAAAATACATATTTTTCAAACCGAATACATGAATCCATCGATAGAAAGGATACTCCTGCACGAAAGTGCCCGGCTGCTGGACTTCACACCAGATCTCTGGGACAGCTATCTGAAGAAGATGTCGCCGGTGTAACAAGATTATCTAAATATTTAACAGGAATTCTTAGCTTGAATTATAAACAATGATCAGAAGGTCGGCTAATCATGAATTGATTAACCGACCTTCCTCTTTGCACGTGCGGTCTGGAAAGTCAGTCGAATGACTTTCTAAACCGTACATTATTGCTCATTCCATTTGAAATATAAATTCATTAGGAGAACTTTTAGTTATTTACTTCTTTTCCTCTTGATTCTGAGTGCCCCTGTTATTGCAACAGCACTGACTAACAAAACCACACCATACATCAGCGGTTCATTGGAATCACCAGTTTTCGGTGATTTTGTTTTCGAAGATTTACCCGTTCCTGTCTCTCCTGACTCACCCGGTTTACTGGGTTTTCCTGGTTTTCCTGGTTTCCCTGGTTTTCCTGGTTTCCCTGGTTTTCCTGGTTTCCCTGGTTTCCCTGGTTTTTCAGGTTTGTAATTATTGGTAAAGGTTTGATCTCCTTCGTATACTGAGGATGCCACAAACTGTCCATCTTGATCCTCTACAGTTACTTTTACTTTTATCGCATGACTGTCATAGTCAACATGAGCCAACTTACCAATTACTTCAGTAATTGTATATTCATAAATTCCCTTTTCACTATATGCAATCGGATCGAAGTAAATCTTTCCCTGAGCATCATTTTGTTTCGTCTGAAGTACCTTTCCTGCTTTATCTTTCAGTACAAAGCTAAACTCTCCTGCTTTTAATTTTTTTCCTTTCAAAATCTTTTTCGCTTCTAAAACAATATTTCCATCTGCAGGTTTATAAGTATTGGTGAAGGTCTGATCTTCCTCATATACCGGTGTCGCCACAAGCTGTGCTTCTTTGTCCTCCACCGTTACTGTAACATGGATAACATGGCTGTCGTAGGTAACTCCTGCCTGTTCACCACTTAGCTCAGCGATTGTGTATTGATAAGTTCCGCCTTCTGTGTAGTCAATGGGATCAAAGAATACCTTACCCTGGGCATCGTTCTGTTTCGTCTGAAGAATCTGTCCCTCTTCATCTTTCAGTATAAAGCTGAAATTTCCGGCTTCCAAGTTCTTTCCTTCCAGTACTTTCTGTGCCTCCAGTACAATATTTCCATCTGCAGGTTTATAAGTATTGGTGAAGGTCTGATCTCCCTCATATACCGGTGTCGCCACAAGCTGTGCTTCTTTGTCTTCCACTTTTACCGTGACATGGATAACATGGCTGTCATAGCTGATTCCGGCAAGATTTCCTTTTACTTCCTCAATGGTATAGTTGTAGGTTCCTGCTTTTTTGTAGTCAATGGGATCAAAGAATACCTTACCCTGGGCATCGTTCTGTTTTGTCTGAAGGACTTTTCCGTCTTCATCTTTCAGTTCGAAGCTAAAGTTATCGGCTTCCAAGTTCTTTCCTTCCAGTACTTTCTGTGCCTCCAGTACAATATTTCCATCTGCAGGTTTATAAGAATTGGTGAAGGTCTGATCTTCCTCATATAGCGGTGTCGCCACAAGCTGTGCTTCTTTGTCTTCCACTTTTACCGTGACATGGATAACATGGCTGTCATAGGTAACTCCTGCCTGTTCACCACTTAGCTCAGCGATTGTGTATTGATAAGTTCCGACTTCTGTGTAGTCAATGGGATCAAAGAATACCTTACCCTGGGCATCGTTCTGTTTTGTCTGAAGAACTTTTCCGTCTTCATCTTTCAGTTCGAAGCTAAAGTTATCGGCTTTCAGTTCTTTCCCTTCCAGTACTTTTTGTGCTTTCAATACAACACTTCCGGCTGCCGGTTGATAAGTATTCGTGAAAGTCTGATCTCCCTTATATACCGGTGTCGCCACAAGCTGTGCTTCTTTGTCCTCCACAGTTACTATCACATCTATCACATGACTGTCATAGCTGACTCCTGCAAGATTTCCCTTTGTCTCTTCGATTGTATACTGATATGTTCCGGTTTCCTTGTACTCTATGGGGTCAAAGTACACCTTACCCTGGGCATCATTCTGTTTTGTCTGAAGGACTTTTCCATCCTTATCTTTCAATTCAAAACTAAAATCTCCACCTTTTAGATCTTTTCCTTTCAGAACTTTCTGTGCTTCCAATACAACACTTCCGGGTGCTGCCTGATACATATTAATAAATGTCTGACTGCCTTCATACACTGGTTCTGCTACAAGTTTTGCATCTTTATCTTCCACAGTGACAGTAACATTTATCACATGACTGTCATAGCTAACTCCCGCAAGATCCCCTTTTACTTCTTGAATCGTATACTTGTAGGTTCCGACTTCTGTGTACTCAATCGAGTCAAAGAACACCTTACCTTGTGCATCGTTTTGTTTTGTCTGGAGGAGTTTTCCGTCTTCATCTTTCAGTTCAAAACTGAATTCTCCGACTTGCAGGTCTTTTCCATTCAAAACCTTCTGTGCTTCTAATGTAACACTTCCGGGTGCTGCCTGATACGTATTCGTGAATGTCTGGCTGCCTCCATCATATACCTGAGTAGCCGTAAGTTTTCCATCTTTATCTTCAACATTAACCGTTATACTGATTACACTCTTATCATAGTTAATTCCGACTTCGTCTCCTGCTACTTCCTGAATGGTATAATGATACTCTCCTGGCTCATCATATGTTATTTCGTCAAATACAATATTTCCATCGAGATCATTCTTCTTTGTCTGGATCGTCTTTCCATCAGTGTCTTTCAGTTCAAATTTGAAAGAAGCATCTTCCAGATTTTTTCCTTCCAGAATTTTGTTTGCTTTCAATATCACAGATGTAGGAGCATACTCACCCTCTTTATAATTTTCAATAGCAATAAGGTTTGCATCATCTCCAGTTTTTCCATCAATGGATACTGTGGTCGCATCTTCTGTTTTCACCACCTCAAGTGTGTGATCGCTTGTGTCCAAATTATATCCGTCCGGAACTGCAGTTTCTCTAAGAATAAGGTTTCCGGCAGGTAAACCTCTGAGTTTCAATTTTCCGTCTGTTCCTGTAGTTCCTTTTCTGATGACAGTTGTTCCATCTGCCGCAAAGATTGTGAATTCAACGCCTGCAAGAGGGGCTTTTGTAGTTCCGTCAATCTTTGTGATTTCAATCCAACCACTCTTTCGCATGGTGGCACTACCATCTTGATCGCTGATCTGATAGGAACTATTGGTATTCTCACTTTCTTCATCGCCGCCGTAAAGTTTCACTTGGTTCGTCACTTTTCCTGGCTCACCTGTTACCTCCGTCAGATAACTGAAACGATATGCTTTGCTATGATCCGGAATATTGAATGTGAGTACTCTCGTTTCATTATCATAAGAAACATTCTCTCCAATAACAGGTGATATCTCTTCGCCTTCTGTATAACTGCCATCTGCGTTAAGACTTAATTCCGTAATCCTAATATTTCCATCCAGGAGCAGATTTCCATTCGCATCGGTACGCAAATCAAGTCCAGCCGGTAATGTGTCTTCGATTTTCGTGAATTTGTTATCGAGTTCGTAAGGTTTGTAATCTACAGTCCAGTTCACAACACCAGCTTCGACCAATGCTGCCTCTTTTGATAGCAAGGAGCTATTAACCGTAACATTACGTTTCGATTCGATTCCTGTCTCCCAATTCTCGGAATTCATCTTTATCGTGTTTGTCACCGTATTGCTGCTGTTCTTTCCAAAATATTTTTCTAATGTTTCAGCATTTGGTTTTGCCTTGATCAAAATCACATAAGGTTTATCCAATGTTTTAAACGTGAAAGAAATGCTGCTTTTTGTCTTTGTATGCGTTAATCCCTCTACTGTAACTGGTGTTGTATCTTTGGCCGTCACACTTTGTCCGGCATCATTTGTATTTCCTTCAAATATCAAGTAATCTTGTCCGGAAGTAATCTCCGACAATTCCCAACCATCCGGCAGTGTATCTGTAAGGGTCACAGCTCCCAGTGATTGTCCATTTGCATCTGTCAGATTTAAGCCGTCTGCATTTACACTGATACGGAATATTGCCGATTTATCCTGATAATCAAAGCCATCATTATTCCAATCGTCCATGATGTCGTTCACTCCAGAAGCCGGATCATCTGTATGACCACGTTTCAGTAATTCCTTTTTCAGCATAAGACTCGGATAAGAAACTTTTGCATCGGCCTTATTTAAGTTTGTATTTTTGCTATAAAGGAAAGCGGTATTCTTAACATCCTTCCATGTATTTGATACAAAAATATCTGGATTTGTGACAATAGATTCAAAATTGAAAGTAACTTTCTCGGTAGTAAATCCGGTAACGACCAGTAGATCACCTACCCGTTCTCCGCCCTTTATAACAGGAAGTATCTTTGACTTAAGTCCCTCTCCTGAGAACGAATCATCTTTATACTTCTGATCGAACTGAGGCGTCAAACCTTTGATGACATCAGCACTAATACCATCCACAGACAGATCCGTTACTTTAGAACTGCCTTCCTTTCCATATAACAACAGATCATAGACAGTTGCGTCTGGTATGGTCTGACCTCTCGGATCAACATTAACCGTCCATTGAATCGTCTGGTTATCCTTGTCGGAAATCTTACCGCTTTTACTAATTGCATTGTATCCAATTCCTACATTGACATTACCAGTTCCAATCTCTCCATGGTCTTCCCATTCAATAGACGCTTTATTCTTATAGTTTGTCACACCTGTCGTGTAATCTTCATCTGGGACTTCTGACACAATCGTCAAAAGAACTTTCGTATTCAATATCCGATCATCCCCAGATGTTGTGTTTCCAATTTTATATACACCATTCTCATCTGGTTTAATATCTGTTCCCTCATCCCAGCCGCTTCCGTTCCAATACTGTACAGTTGCCTGTTTCAATGTCAAACCTTTCGGCAAGACATCTGTCAGTGTTGGGTTTTTTAGAGTAGCCTCCATATCATTGGCTGTGATCGTCCACGTGATTGTGCGGTCTTTTGGATTATAAACTCCGCTACTGCCGTCCTGGTCGCTCTTTCCTTTTTTTTCAATCCACTTTGGTTTGAAGGAAATAGAACCACTGCCTTCTGTTATGTAGTTGTCTTCATCATAAAGTTCCGCTTTATTCCGGATCGACTGTGATCCACTTGCATAATACTTCTCATCCGGTATAGCTGTTTTGAATTTGACAATCTGTTCTCCGACTGAGCTATCCGGAAATGTATAGCTTAAAAGTCCATCTGTAATTGTCGGATCATCGGTCTTGTTCTCATTTATAATAAATGATCCTGGTACATATTCACCGACGTCTTTCAGATTGTCTCTCAGTTCATATCCGGCAAGATCGACAAAATTCTCTCCCTGTTTTCCAGAAACCTTTACTGTCCATTCCACCGTCTGATCTGCAAGGTTCACCTTACCAGATTTACTCATGGAATATTCCGTTTCGACTACCGGCTTCTCGAGATTGAATTCGCGGTCGAAAATTTCAATAATCTTGTCACCAGAACCTGAAGATCCGCCTTCTTCTTTCAATTCAAATGTAGCTTTAAAAGAAGCACTTACTCCTGCTTCTTCTCCATTAAAAGCGTCATCGTCCCCATCAAAGTCAACTCGTGCCGTCACGACTCCATCCACATCTATAAAAGTTACATGTCCGGCAACAACCCCATCTGCTGTCTTCAGAACAATTGCTTCGGAAGAATTTGGAGTTTTAATCGAATCACTTAATGCAATGAATGCATGGTCGCCTTTGTTAATGTATGTCCCTTCGGTTCCTCCATCTCCCAAAACAGGAATTCCAAAAGAGGCAGAAAGTTCTATCGGCTGATCATCAAGGATAACTCCGCCTTCCCCTATCTCACTTCCATTTTGTTTTATCGATGGCAATATAGAACTAAGAAGACCTGTGACATCTTTCCCCTCTGCCTGCGCATTCTGCTCTGCTGCCTGTTTTTATCAGAGACTAGGGCATTTTCACTGGCAAACTGATTGTCTTGCCTTTCATTTGATTTGGATCCCTGATTTGCAGTTTCTTTTTGACTTTCATCGGTTTTCTCTTCTGGTATATTGACAGTGTAGTTGTTACTAAGAATGAATACACTATGATCTCCAGAGGTTCCATTCTCTCCATCTGAATTATATATCAGGTTTGTCTGGAATTGTGCAGATATACCATCATTTGTTTTTTCTAATGCTGCATCATCCCACTTAAAAGTCACATTTGCACGAATCTGTTTAGAACTATCCTCTTGGATAAACAAAACACTTCCAAGTTTCTTTCCATTTTTTTGTCAAAAGATCTGTACTCTTTTGTCCGGCAAGGTTAAAACCTTTAGACAGGATAAAAGACGCGGTATCGCCACTCTTTACCTGTGTAGCTGAGGATGCTTCACTACTTGCTGCAGGTATATTGAATGACACTACCGCTGATACTTTGTCTTTGCCGGATATAGATGCTTTATCGGCAATCTCTGTTCCATTTTGGCTGACAACAGCTTTGACATTCGTAAGTACAGATGTTTTGTCTGTTATCGTATCTTCAGCAGAGGCAATACTCACAGGCATGCTGCTGAAAATCATCAAAACCGTCATTACCCAACTAAATAATGAATGAATTTTTCTTTTCATTTCTAGTTCTCCCTTCTCAAATTTTATTTCTTGTAAATGGCAAAGTCCTCCATTTGAGTAAATACTATACTAAATCAAGTAAATTTGCTTGAATTTTAGAATAAGTAACTGTTACTATTTTTACTTTTCCGGTAACTAATAATATTCAATTTTCTTTTTTTGGAAAATTAGAAATGTTTCTACATTTAATGTTTTTGACAAAACAAAAAAGCCTGCAATATCAAGTTAATGACATTCAGACTCTTTTCTCCAACCAGATATATAAATAATTTCTTCTGTAAGGATGCCGCATATATGTAAAAATGCCGGGCTGACAATATTCCCTGTCAGTCCGACATTTCTCTACAGCCCTGTCTTTTGTGCAATATACTCTCTCGCCCGTATTGCATATTCCAGTGGATTAGCCACAGCAGGATCCTGCTCCGCCTCTACCAGCATGTAACCTTCATACCCGTAATTCTCCAGTGTCTGAAAGATCGGTACAAAATCGATGCACCCGTCTCCCGGTATGGTAAAAGTCCCCATCCGCACACCATCCAGAAAACTTAAGTTTTCGCATCTTACTTTCTCAACAATTTCAGGCCGAATATCTTTCAGATGAACGTGTTTAACGCGGTCAATGTGTTTTGTCAGTTCCCCAAGCGGGTCAGCACCGCAATATGCGAAGTGACCGGTGTCATAGAGAAGACCCACGTAAGCCGGATCCGTGTTTGCAAGCATATCATCCACCTCATCCGGATTCTGCACAACCGTTCCCATGTGGTGGTGGAAAGTCAGACTAATCCTATATTCTTCTTTCGCAATCTTGCCCAGTCTGTTCAGCCCGTCACACAGAGTCTTCCACTGTGAATCGTTCATCTCATATTTATGTCCGAAAATCGGAGTGTCAAGTTTTCCCTGTACACTATAGCTCTGCTCGGATACACCAATGATCTTCGCTCCCATTTCTTTCAGAAATGCCAGCTGCATACGAAAGTCCCGTTCCACCTCTTGAAAGGGCTTCGTGAGAAGAAAAGCGGAAAACCACTGATTGCAGATTTCTATCTTTCGTAAATTCAGGGATTTTTTCAATATTTCCGTGTCTTTTGGATAGCGGTTTCCTACCTCCGTTCCGACAAATCCTGCCAGTGCCATCTCGCTGATACACTGTTCAAAGGTATTTTCTTTTCCCAATTCGGGTAGATCGTCATTCGTCCAGGCAATCGGTGCAATCCCAAGTCTTACTTTATTCTTATCAAGCATGATCTTTCCCTCACATAAGTTCTGATAATTTCACTGGCCGGTGTTCTTCATACGATTTTTTCGCGGCAAGGCCCATAATAACAGGCATCAGTCCATCTCGAATCGTAAGCGGAGTTTCTTTGTCATGTTCAATTGCATCAATAAAGGTTTCAATTTCTTTTCCGTAGGCATCCATATAGCGCTCCAGGAAGAAATACAACGGTTTTTCACCAATAATTCCATCACAATTACTGAGTACTGCCGTCGACGGATGATCATTATCCACGGATACCATTCCTTCTGACCCGAATACTTCTGCTCTCTGGTCATATCCGTAAACCGACTTCCTGCAGTTATCAATCACAGCAATCGATCCATTTTCCATCTGAAGTGTGATTACCGCGGTGTCGATATCGCCGGCCTCTCCAATCGCAGGATCGACCAGATTTGCCCCCTGAGCATAAACTTGCGCCGCTTCGCATCCAGACAAAAAACGCACCATGTCAAAATCATGAATCGTCATATCAAGAAAGATTCCGCCCGATACTTTTACATAATTGATATCCGGCGGCTCTGGATCTCTGGACGTAATCTTGATAATCTCCGGTTTTCCGATCTTTCCGGCTGCAACCGCCTGCTGCATCGTCTCAAAATTATGGTCGAATCTGCGATTAAAACCAACCTGATATTTAAGGCCCGTACCTTTTAGTGCTTCTTCAACTTCACGAATCCTAGCCACCTTATGATCCACAGGCTTTTCGCAGAAGACATGTTTCTTTGCACGAATTGTTTCTAATGAAATAGTTGCATGGGTGTCCGTGGAAGAACAGATTAAAACCGCATCAATCTCGGGGTCTTCCAGAATCTCCCTGTAATCTGTCGTTGTATGGAGAACTCCCATACTCTTTGCAAAATGTGCCGTCTCTTCATTCATATAGGGATCCGCTGCTGTTTTTATCACTGCATCTTTTACTCTTGTCCGGATACTTTTGATATGTACTTTCCCAATTCTCCCCGTTCCGATAATTCCTAAGTTTACCATCACATGATCTCCATCTTTATCTTATTTTTAATCGAAGACGTTTTTTCAATCCTTTACATCGTGAAGCCAAATATATTTCTCATCTTCACACCGGTCTGTCTGAAGCCATGGATTTCCGTCGATATGGCGGATCATCCAACACGTATACATCTGATAACCCGGAGCCACAGCCTGAGGATGCAGTTTTCCTCCCGGTATTGCCGAAAAACTCCCATCGACACTCTTAAACACTTCATCGCCCACAAAACTTGCTCCAAACCCTTCCGGATGATCGAACTTGAAATAATACGTCTCCGGCTGCGGATGTCTGTGAGGCAGATAACCGGACCAGTTTCCCTTGTCATTAAGAACTTCGCCTAATACCATGTTAGAATACGGAGCAATCTCATGGTCAAAGATTGTGTTAACTCTGCGCTTTGCAACATTTCCAAATTCACCGACACAGGAATACTTGTACGGTGCATCTTTGGGTGCATAGATTTTCGATGGAAAGGTTGTATCGTTCTTGGTGCATTGAAGCAGGATTTCACAATCCGAAATGGCTTTGACCCTTACACTTTTGCCTGTGCAGACATGAACGCACCATGGGCCTTCCGTAAATACATCCTTTCGGCTTACTTCCCGGCTGCCCTCTTCCCATTCATATCGAATCTCACCGGAAAGCAGCAATACAGCCAGCTCCTCTCCTGCCCGACAAAACTCTCTTGTACTATCCTTTTTCATACGATAGACACGGATATCCATGTTCATCGCCTTGTACTCATTCTCATATGTTGTCAGTATCTGCTCCCCGTCTGCATCAAAGGTGGGATATCCGAATACTTTTTCCATATGCTCTCCTCCTTAAAGTTCTGTGCTGCCTTCCCATGTCCCTACTTTTCTGGAACCTGAATTCTCGTCAAACCAATGTGTTGTGACTGTTTTTGCTCTTGTAAAGAAATGATAGCCGTCTCTTCCGAGAACGTGGAGATCTCCGAAGAAAGATTCTTTGTTTCCTGAAAATGGAAAATAAGCAGTCGGAACCGGAATCCCCACATTCACACCAACCATCCCGCCATCAGTATCCATCACAAATTTTCGGCTGTAATAACCACTCTTTGTAAAGATGCAAGAGCCATTCGCATAAGGATTCGCATTCATGACTTTGATTCCTTCTTCATAATTTTTTACACGTTTCACACAGGTTACAGGTCCGAAGATCTCGCGATCCCCTACTGTCATACCCGGCTTTACATCATCCAGAATCGTCGGTCCTGCAAAATAGCCTTTCTCATATCCCTGAACGGTTATATTTCGTCCGTCCAAAACAACTTTTGCACCCTCATCAATTCCTTTTTGAATCCAACCGTATATCTTGTCTCTATGAGAACCGCTCACCACTGGTCCAAGGTCTGTCTCTTCCTCATAAGCGCATCCAATCTTCAGCCGTTCTGCTTTTTTCTTTAAAAGATCTACGAATTCATCCGCAATGCTTTCCTGCACGCATACAACCGGCAGGGCCATGCATCTCATACCCGCACATCCATAAGTAGAGTTAATAATTGCATTTACTGTGGTCTCAATATTACAGTCTTCCAGAACCAGAGCATGATTTTTTGCTTCTGTCTGTGCCTGTACACGTTTTCCATGAGCGGCTGCTTTGGAATATACTTCTTTTCCTACATGCGTGGTACCTACAAATGTGACTGCTTTTACACGTTCATCTGTCAAAAGAATGTCTGCTTCTTCTCTGCTGCAGGTAATAAGATTTACCACACCTTTCGGAAAACCAGCTTCCTTATAAAATAAATCCATAATTTTCATCGATGTCAGTGGTGTCTGAGAACTTGCTTTCAGAACTACGGTATTTCCACATGCGATAGAGAGTGGAACCATCCACCCCCAGGGGATCATTGCCGGAAAATTCATGGGGACAATTCCGGCTGTGACTCCAAGCGGAAAGCGATAAGCCGCTGTGTCATAACCTGTTGTCACCTGCATGGCCGCATCTCCCTGTATCAGTGCGGGCAGTGCACAGGCCTCTTCTGTCGGCTCAATTGCTTTTTGCACATCTCCTCTGGCCTCTTTAATGTTTTTCCCAAGTTCCATTGCACAAATTCTGGCCAGATCCTCTTTGTGAGCATAGAGAACATCTCTCCATCGAAACATATACTGTTGTCTTGCAGAGAGTGATAATCTCGACCATGCCGGGAAAGCTTCCGCGGCAGATGTAATTGCTTCCTCTACCTCCTCCGCCGTACAACGTGGTGTCCTGGCAATCACTTCTCCCGTACTTGAATCTGTGATATCCACATATTGATCACTTTTTGACTCTCTCCACTCCCCATAAACACAATATCCCGTCTTTTTCATTGCTGTCATTGAATTTACTCCTTTTTCTCCTTTAATAGTCTCTGGCTTCTTTTCGGTGTTTTATCACATCTTCACTTGCTTCTTGTACGCTCTTTTTCCTGGAAGTAGTCGCGATTCCTACATTCCACCATGATTCATAGCCGTCCGTCATCGTCTTTGGGAGTACCTTCAGGTCAAACATGCAGGCCCTTTTCTGACCTTTCGCGTCATCTAGTGCCTGGGTAAGTTCTTCGATCGTTTTGCAGGTGTAAGTCACAAGTCCATACCCCTCACCAATCTTAGCATAGTCTACCGGAATCAAATCTCCCGTTGGCTTTTTACCGTCTGTATACCGGAATTCTGTAGCAATGCTGCCAATCCCATGAGTCATCTCAAGATTGTTGATACAGCCGAAACCGCAATTATCGAAGATCAGGATGTTCACCTTCTGTCTCTCCTGCATAATTGTCATGATCTCACTGTGCAGCATCTGGAAACTCCCATCTCCGACCACACAGTAAACCTCTGTCTCTGGCTCCGCCAGCCTGACACCTAGTGTAGCCGCTACCTCATAACCCATACAGGAATAGCCATATTCCGCATGATATCCGCCTCGTTTATCTGTTTTCCACATCCGCTGCATACAGCTTGGAAGAGACCCTCCTGCGGTGATAATAGTAGAATCTGGTGCAATTGTCCGATTAATTGTGGCAATAGCTGCCGTCTGTGTCAGTGTTGATCTGGTCATATGGACAAATTCCGGAATTGTCCTGGGATCGCGTGCTTCAATAGACGGTTCAAAATCGTCACCCGTATAAGATATCGTTCCAAGCCTCTTTAATTCTATATCCCAGTCTGCCTTTGCTTTTTTAATTTCCCCCTGATAGGCTGAGCAATATTTCTTCTCTCTTAAAAGATCAGCAACCGCCTGCAGCGTTACCTTCACATCTCCCACAGCTTTTGCGGCATCCATCTTAGATGCATGGAAACGATTGTTATTGATCGTGACAATCCGGTCACCATCCTTTTGGAACAGATATTTTGAACTTGTTGTGAAATCGGAAAGCCTGGATCCCACAGCAATCACGACATCCGCATCTTTTGCGATAAGATTGGATGCCGATGTTCCTGTCACACCGATTCCTCCCAGACAATACGGATGACTGGATTTGCAGGCACTTTTCCCCGCCTGTGTCTCACCAAATGGGATATGGAACTCTTCGCAAAAGGATTCGACTGTTTCTCCCGCACCGGAATACTTTACGCCTCCGCCTACAATCAACAGAGGCTTTTTCGCCTGTCCAATGATTTCTGCGATATCTTCCAGTTCCTCTTGTACCGCCACCGGACGAGTAATACGATGTACTCTTTTTTGAAAAAAATATTCAGGAAAATCAAAGGATTCGCCTTCCACATCCTGTGGCAGTGCAATACAACAGGCTCCCGTTTCAGCGGGATCTGTCAGCACCCGCATGGAATTTAAAAGTGCTGTCATCACCTGCTCCGGGCGATTGATGCGATCCCAGTACTTACACACCGGTTTGAAAGCATCATTCGTCGTGGTTGCCATACTATCCTCCTGTTCCAACTGCTGCAGCACAGGATCAGGTTGTCTGGAGGCAAAAGAATCAGCCGGAAACACCAGCAGTGGCAGATTATTCACTGTCGCTGTCGCGCATGCTGTAATCATATTGGCAGCGCCGGGCCCGATCGATGAAGTACATGCAAGGATTGATGTGCGATTCTTCTGTTTTGTGTATGCGATGGCCGCATGACACATCCCTTGTTCATTTCTTCCCTGAAGAACTTTTAAATTTCCCGGATCGGTATCCAAGACCTCCCCCAGTCCCACAGCAATTCCGTGACCGAATATTGTAAAAAAACCTGTGACAAATTTAATCTCTTCACCATCCACAGACACATACTGCTGATCCAAAAATCTCACAATTGCCTGTGCGGTTGTCATCCTGCTTGTGTGTTCTGTCATATCTGCTCTTCTCCTTTCGCCACCATTTCACCATACTCCTCTTTTTCCCGTCTTATAAATTCATGAACTTCTTCTGTATTCGGAAGGGAATCAGAGCAATTATTGCTTCTCACCATCATAGATGCTTCAGCGGAACCGAATTCCAGGCAATCAATCAGCTCCCAGCCCTCAAATAAGCCATAGAGAAATCCTGCCCCATATCCGTCTCCTCCGCCAAATCCTTTCCTGGCTTTTACCGGGAACGGACGAATCGAATAACTTGCTCCATCACGCGTATATGCCGTTGAACCTTTCATGCCATGTTTAATTACCACAATCTTCGCGTGATACCTTTGCCAGAGCGCCGCTGACTCACAATCTTTCAGATTCTCCTGTATCAGATGTTCGGTCAGATCATATTCTTCCCGTGACCCCATGATGATGTCTGCATTTTTTGCTGCTATGGAATAATAAATCGAAATCTCATCTTGATTTTTCCAGTTATAAGCACGGTAGTCAATATCAAAAATAATTCTGGTACGATACTTCTTCGCAAGCATGATCGCTTTTAAGGCCGCCTCTCTGGATGGACTCTCGGCCAATGCTGTTCCTGAAATCAGAATTGCTTTCGCATTTTGTATATAGTCTGCATCAA
The DNA here is from genome assembly GCF_015159595.1 of Blautia liquoris. NCBI lineage: Bacteria > Bacillati > Bacillota > Clostridia > Lachnospirales > Lachnospiraceae > Blautia > Blautia liquoris. The sequence goes on from NZ_CP063304.1 coordinate 2,214,472, forward strand.
TATCATCCACTGAAAGCTGTAAGTCTGCGATACAGTTTCTGTACATCAGGATATTACTTTCACTTTGGGAGAGCATCTCTGTAAAAGTAAGTCCAAGTTTTTCACCGCCGGTACACCTTGTAATATGACTCGTGTCGATTCCCTCGGAATCAAAATAATCAATCACAAAATCACCAAACTGATCATCCGATACTTTTCCGATAAATCCGGCCTTCAGACCATGCCTTTGGACCCCCACTGCTATATTAGCGGGAGAACCTCCGACATATTTTTCAAACATATGTACATCTTCAAGCGGCTTAAATTCTTCTTTTACCTGGTCTGTATAAGCTGGATTAAAATCAATCGCCACCCTGCCAAGCAGAATCAAATCAAGCTTTCTGCTTTTATCAAAACTGATATATCCCACGTCTGTGATCTCCTCTCTTTTGACTTTAACTTTTCTCCTGAAGCTCAAATGTCTCGAGTCCATGGACGGTATATGCTGATCTGTATTCAGATGGTGACATGCCGCAGGTTTTTAAAAAACATCTGCTGAACTGTGAAAAGCTCGTAAACCCGCAGCGCATTGCAATCTCTGTAATCTTGTCATTGGTAGAGATCAAAAGAAGCTGTGCATTACGAATACGCACCGTCTGAACATAACTAATCAATGTAAATCCGGTCACTTCTTTAAAGGTATGAGAAAGATAGTAAGGACTAATATAAAACTTTTGGGAGAGAAGATCCAGTGACAGACTTTCCGTGCTATGTTTATGTATATAAGCTGTAATGTCATAGATCCTGTCTTGAAGTCTCATCCCTGAGTTGACAGGCTTATAGCAGTTGTATTCCTGTTCCTCATAAAGGAGGGATAAGAATTCCAGAAACTTATTATGTATCAAGAGGTTCTTGCACTCTGAAGTTGAATCTGTCAATCTATAAATCTCATTTAACACCTGGTAGAGCTTCTTTTTCTCTTTCTCCGGGAAACGATAGATAGGAATTCTTGCATCAAAAAGAGAAAGAATTTTAGAGAAAATTTCTTCCATTCCATATATGTGGTTTGGAAATCGAAAATTAATGATAATACGCCTGCTCGGTGACCCTTTTGGATAAACTGTCTTGTGCAGTAGGGACGGACGCAGAAGGACCATATCGTGAAGCTTTATGCCGTAATATTTTCCATCTATGAGATGCCCCGCTGATTCCTCCAGCGGGATCATAATTTCATAGAAAGTGTGAAAATGCTGGAACTGCATGTTCTCTTTATAACACCGTTCATCGTAGTCGAAAAAAAAGTACAGAGAATCTATCGGTGTATTGATGCGATATAAATGTCCCCTTTTATACAAGCTCAACCCATCTATCAGCATAGTTCACACCCTCCTTCGATCAAAGTTATATCTTAAACTACTTTATGACCTGTTTCAAGATGAATTACATGATCTAATTTTGTGTAGTCCGTAAAGTACAGAGTGAATGCCTGCTCAGAACGGGGTTCACTTCCGAATAATCCATTGATATACAGGTGCTCTCCAAATCCCGGACCTATCTGTAGACTCTCAGAAGAATTGGAAAATATGGCCATACCTTGTTTTAATACCATACTTTTTCCATTCTCTGCCGGAAGCGCAAACTGATCATTCCAGAGGAGATCTGCACCAGATACCTCGATCTCCAGACGAAAAGGTGCCTGCTCTACTCCGGATACTTTGATATGAAGGTCGATCCCATGTTCACATTCGAGGACATCGCAGAGAATCTGAAGATTGGGTCCATGAAGTTTTTCTCTCTTCGTGTGGTCCATCTTCCACCAGTCGTTCGTATCAGGTTTTTCTTTGAAAGGAAGATAATACCACCCTCTCATTGTCTGTGTAAGTCGATATCCATCTTTCATCTTTTCCATAGATTCCGGGATAAAGGCCCGATGTTCACAAAAGCTTCCTCCCAGTTTTACCTGAAGATGCATCGTCTTTTGGGAATAATGGAAAAAATCTGATTTTCCCAAAAGCAGTGTATAAGTATTATCATTCCGACAGGCTCTTACGATCCCTGAATCACGATAATAGTTTTGATAAGAACCCGGCCTAAAGACGCCATCATGTTCCACACTTTTAAGTTTAGGATGGTTCATAAAGTGAATCAAAATATCCGGAGAAGAGATTCTTTTTTCTTCAATCAGTTGGAAAATATAGTTGGCAACATCTAAAAACTCCGGGATGTTCTTTCGATATCCCATCGAAAGATACTGCAGATAATAGTCTTTCGGATAGATCAAAGCACCTTGGTCCTGCCTCGTGGAATTTGCCGTAAAGATACTGCCATCAGGTTCCAGATAAGTCAGCATCATATTCAGATTGCGAATTGCATCCGAATAATATTCGTCATTGCCTGTTATATCTCCCAGTGTTATCATCGCATCGTTGTTGATCCGGTTATAATTTCCGGACGACTTCTCCGCGTACTCTCCGTCCTGATTGCAGTCAATTCCCTCATTCAGATAAAGTTGTGCCTGCTTAAAACAGTCATCATCATCAAAAAATCTGCCGCATTCCATTAGATTGGATGCGATAACCCAGCGATGATTTGGAGTGTGAAACCCACCCCTTTTCAGTCCGTTCATTCCGCATCTGACAATCTCTTTTAAATTAATATAGATGGATTCTTCCATATCATCTCTTTGTCTTGCATCCAGATATTTCAGAGGCGGAAGCATTCGTTTCACACAGAAAGCCGTGTCCGGCGCCGAATGAAAATTGCAGTTAATCAGATCGAAAAGCCCGTCTTCGTGTTGATTCAAAGCAATATACTTGAGTCCCAGCCGGATCATCTCGTAAACATCTGCATTACGATAATAACAAGAATCAAAATTGCAGTATGCTGCAATCGCTGTAGTTACCTGGTATATAGCATATTTCGGTTGGACTAAGCCAACCGAATCCAAGAATCCCCCACGGTGGCAGCCTTTCGTTCTTATCTGCGTCTTCAGACTCCGGGCTACTCTTTGATCGGTATCTTTTAAAATTCTCTTATAATGGTTTAACATCTGTATCCTCTTCTTTCAAAACTTCAAGCATAAACAGAATCGCCAATGCCTGTCCATATGGCATGGACTTTAACTCTATGTTTTTGTAAAATTCCTTGTCTGATCTTCCCATTGGCGTTCCATAAGAAACCTGATGAAGGATACCCTGTTCGTCCGTGAGATCCAGAATCGGTTTCACTGCATTTATGGCACATACTTTATCAGACGGATCAAGTATTCCCATATGAACTCCTTTCAGAATGCCATAGGCAAAACCGCAGGTGGCACTTGCTTCCACATAAGACTTGGGATCGTCTACCAAAGTATGCCACATACCATTAGCCGTCTGATACTTTTTCAGTGCCTCAGCCTGGCAAGCCAATGTTTCAATCAAATATCTCCTGAGACCATCTTCACATTCTATCATGTCCAGAAACTCTGGTATTGCAGCAGTGACCCAGCAGTTCCCCCTCCCCCACAGACCTTTTGCAAAATTATGATTTCCATGAAAAGTCCAGCCATGAAACCAGAGACCTGTTTTGTTGTCTGCGAGATACTTGATATGAATCAGGAACTGATATTTTGCCTCTTCTATATACTCCTGCCTTTTTAATATTCTTCCCATATTGGCAAGGAAAAGGACCGCCATGAACAAAGTATCGTCCCATAATTCCTGATCATTTACAGTATCGGAGGTCATATGCTGAAATCCTCCCCCCCTTGTTCTCGGAAAACTTTGCATCATCCAATCTGCCCACTCCCTGCAGATCTTCATATAGTCCTCACGGTTTTGATTCTCCGCAACGTATGACATAGCAAGAAGTGGTGTGGTTGTATTAACATTTCTGGCCGGAAGTCCAATGCTAATCTGTCGGTCATAATACTTCAGCAAAATATTCAGGTACTTTTCCTTATTTGTATAACAATACAATTTCCAGAATCCAAAAAGGCCCACTCCCTGTGTCCATTCCCAGAATTTGTAACGATTGATATCATCTCCCGCCAGGTTTCGATTCTCCATGCCTTCTAAAAATTTACTGTCTGTCTCATATAATACGGATTCAAAACTTTCGGCATAAAGTTCAATCGTTCTGAAAATCTGATTTTTGTTAATTTTAAATGAGCCCATTTCGTCATTGATCCTTTCTTTCAGTTATAGTATCTTCTTATCAGCTCCAATTGCATATTGACTCTTTGCGGAATAGACTCTTTTAATTGTTCCCAGGGCATAAATATCGTATCATCCGGACAGAATGGCTTATACTCCATAGCCGGTTCAAAGGAATATTTCTTTTTGATATAATTTCTCACTTTATTCTGATCCTGATCATCTGCCACAATCTGATTCCTGAACATTTCCTGAATCAAAACTCCAGCCTGTCCGGCTGTAGTATTGCAGCTTTCTTTCCATCCAGGAATAAGAGGAACCATTCTTGCGTCCGGCAGCACAGCATGCTTTCCCGGCTGCAGATATACCACAAGATGCGTCTGATTGGACACTGGAACTTCTTTTGTGTCCAGCGAAACAATATTGAGGTATTTTCCGTGAAAGCTGCCTTCTGCATGATGAACACTTCCGTCAGAGGCAACATACACCCACACATGTTCCAACTCATAGAGATGTTCAATATCATAATCAAACCAGACAGCATATTCTATGGCAAAAGCAACGCTTTTCTCATCTACAGCCACAAATCTCTTTGGAAATGAATCGCTCTTTTGTGTCTGTTCAAAGAGGGTATATCCAATGGCAGAGATCGCAAAAGGCTCATGTAGGTCCATCATGAAAACTGGTTTATATTTTAGTGCCAGCTCCCTTTCTTTATTTTTCAATACTGTCATAATATTTTTCTCTCGCATCCAATACCTTTTTAAGTCCAGCGCTCTCAAGTTTCGCATATTCTTCCTTCTGAGTCTTATCAAAGTCAGCAGTCGGGCAGCTGATACATTTGTAAACATACTCGATCATCGTATCTGTGATATTCTTACCGTAATTTGCTTCATCTTCTGAGATATACGGATAGGTAGGATGGCGATATTTTCCTACTTCACACACATCATAATAATTCTCAAACCACTCTTTACTCTCCCATTCCGTGGACTGATCATTTACACATTTTGATATGATGGCCTCTTTATCATTCGTATAATCCAGCGCCAGATTCACAATATTCAGGTCATCACAAGTTCCCGGATATCCTTTTTCTGATAATTCTTCTTGCGACAGGAATTTCGGCACTCCGTTTTCATCTCTCTGGTGATCCTTTGTGTATATAATATTTTCCGCCACTTCCGGATCCGCCTGCCAGTTCAGATATTTCATGCAGGCATCTACTTTGTCTTCACTCGTCTTAGGGATCATGACAAACATGCCAAATCTCGGTTCATATGGATCTCGATAGGATCCATCGGGCAAATCAAAGCATTCCACCGGTACAAAGGTCTCGTGACCTATAGTATTGTTCAAAACTTCTATATACTCCCATGGCCTTGAGGTATCATCCAGAATAAATCCAACATTTCCCGCTGTCACCTGTGCTTTGTATATATCTTCGGTTGTATCCGTCGAGAAGTCCTTGGAGATCAGGCCTTCATTGTACCATTCATTAAGCTTTTTCAGTCCCTCTTCGGCACCCGAAGCAACTGCCATGTAGCCCTCATTGTACATATAGCCTTCCTTATCATCTTTTAAGTCCACATAAGATCCAAGGAAGTTTAGGTATCCTTTTTCTGTGTCATTTCTCCCACTCATCGCCCAGGGGATAACATTCTCCACATTGCCGGGGTTTTTCTCTTTTACAGCTTTCAGATAAGCTTCAAGCTCTTCCTTTGTTTTTGGAATATTCATTCCCAGAGCATCCAGCCAGTCTTTTCGGATATATGCAGTGTGGCGTGCCTTTTCCTCGCCTCTCTGCTTCATAATCGCGAACTGCTTTCCGTCAATCACTCCCATATCCTGAACATCACCTACATATTTCGCAATGTCCTTTCCCTCTTTCTTATATGCCTCTGAAAGGTCTGCCAGACCGCCATTCGATGCGTAGTTACTGAAAAGATCCTGCCCATAGCTGAAGACAATATCCGGGGCGCTTCCGCCTGACATCATAATATTTAACTTATCATCCGAAGACGATCTGGGCACCGCTACAAACTTGACATTGAGATTCAGTTTTTCCTTCACTTGCTGCTGAATCCATTTCGTCTGTTCATTATCTTCCGAAGTAGTCCCGGGGGCAGCATCCCCTCTGTCCCACACCATCACCTTAATTGTCTCCTCTTTGCCACTATCCTTATCTTTTGCCTCATTAGCACCTTTTTGATTTCCTTCACCCGCACATCCTGTAAGCACTGCCGACGAAGCTAGTACGACTGCCATTCCCTTTAGCAAACTTTTCTTTCTCATACCCGTTACCTCCATTTATATTTTTTAGTTTATTACATCCTTAATCATTTCGAAGGCACTAGCCCTTCACTGCTCCCAGCATAATACCCGATGTAAAATATTTTTGAATAAATGGATATACAATCACCATCGGTGCCATAGATATCACAATACTTGCAGACTTAATGTTATCTGCAACAAGTTGTGATGTCAGTCCTTCCTGCTGAGAGATCTTAACAGATTCTATCATCTGTTTCAAAACCATCTGTACCGTGTAAAGGTTTGATGAATTCACATAATATAACACATCACTTAGTCGATTCCACCTTCCCACTGCATAGAACAATGCCAGCGTCGCAATCGTCGGAAATACCAGTGGCAGTGCAATTTTAATCAATGTCTGTGTTTCATTACAGCCATCAATCTTTGCAGCCTCATAGAGGGAAGAATCAATCCCACGGAATGCCTGACACATGATAATCATGTTGTAGGCTGAAAGAGCCTCCGGAACAATCAAAGCCCATACGGTATCAATCATATTGAAGTCTTTTACATTGAGATACTTAGGTATAATTCCGGGATCTAGATACATGGTCAGTACGAACAAGGTCATGATCACACCAGCCCCTTTCAGCTTCTTTTTAGAAAGGGGGTAGGCCGCCAGGACTGTCATAACCATACTGATGACTGTCGATATAACCATCAGTACCACCGAATATAAAAATGAGGAAGTAAAACTCCCACTCTTTATGGCTTTCTTATAAGCATCCAGCGTAAACTCGACAGGATATAGGAATACTTTTCCTGACAAGATCGCATTTTTGGAGCTAAGCGACATGGAAATCACACGTATAATCGGAATCAGCGCTATAATACTGATCAATATGAATAAAATCTTCCAAAACAGCTGAAATCTCTTTTCCTCTTTACTTTTCACTCCATTCATCACATAATTCCCTCCTCTCCAATCTTCTTTGAAATCTGATTCACAGAGAGAATCAGAATAATTCCAACCACAGACTGGAACAGGCCTACGGCAGTTGCAAAATCAAACCGACCTGACTGAAGTCCCACATTATATACATAGGTGCTGATGACATCAGATGCACTTTTCACCAGGGTATTTCCCAACATATAAGGCCGGTCAAAATCGATAGAAATGATCTTACCTAACTGCATAATCAACATAATAGATATCGTTGGACGAATCTGCGAAAGTGTCACATGCCAGATTCTCTGAAGCCTCGTCGCACCATCAATATAGGCTGCTTCTCCAAGTGAAGGATCTGTAGATGTCAGTGCTGCCAGATAGATAATCAGTGAATATCCGGCTGACTGCCAGATCCCGGAAATCCAATAGACAATTCTCCATGCAAACGGAGAACTTAAGAATCCCACTTCACCAAATCCCATCTTGCAAAATAATTCGTTAACAAGTCCGCTGGATGAAAACAACTGAGTCACAATACCGGCAATGATAACCCAGGAAAGAAAATTAGGCAGATATAAAATTGTCTGTGTCACTTTTCTTATTTTTTTACTATTAATCTCGAATAAAAATACTGCAATCAGAATCGGGAATGGAAATCCTAAAATCAGATCTCCGATATTCAAAATCAATGTGTTTTTTAGAGCACTCCAAAATTCGGCCGAGCCAAAAGCTTCTCTAAAGTGTTCCAGCCCCACCCATGGGCTCTTCCAGATTCCTGCAAATACATTAAACTTTTTAAAGGCTGCCACAACGCCGAGCATTGGCTTGTATTTGAACAGAATTATGTAAATCACTGGTATCAGAAGCATCAGATAAAGCTGCCAAGTGTTCCTGAAGTAAACTTTTACAGGTACCTTCTTCTGCTTTTGTTTCCTACTTTTTATCATTGAACTCCTCCTGTCCTTTCGTTTTATATCGGATTTATTCTTTGTCCAGCCTGCTTACCAATTCCAATAGGTCAAGCGGATGGTGAATTACATAATCCGGCTGATCTTCTTTCCCGGATGGAGTCATATTATACCTTGGTGACCAATCAAGAAGCACGGAAGTGATTCCGAAACGATTTGCTCCCACGATATCCTTCTTCAGGTTATTTCCGACCATAATAATTCTCTCTTTATCTTCATCTGAAAGAGAATTCTTTTCCATGGCGTCTTGAAACATCTCCCGCGCCGGCTTTTGAACCCCTACAATTTCGGAAATTGTTCTCGTTGTAAAACAATGACCTAAGCCATTCTCTTCATATGTATTCGCGAAAGAGCGCTCTTCTCCATCTGCCACCATAGCAATGATATAATCTCTTTCATGCAGTGTCTGCAGAATCTCTTTTGCTCCGGGAACTAAACCTGCATGAATGACTATCCCTTTTTCATCTCTCTGTTCTGTTCCTTCATCAACAATTGTGTCCCCGCTGTCGATAAAAATGATTGTTTTTTTATTCACACGCATCTTCTCCGTATTCTAATATTGTGTAAATTCCATTAATTCAACATGTTCATTATACATTTTTAGTCACATTTTTACTATGCGTTATTTGTTATAAATTCAAACAAAGTATTGCATAATTTGCTATGATACCAGGGTCAAAAGGTCCTGCGTTTCATGCTCACATGAAAAAGCACGACCTTGGGACCCGAACAAACATGAGAATATCAGAAACTAAGAAACGTGCTGTAAAGCAATTCAGACTTTACCGCACGTTTTAATAAATAAAATTATTCAAACATCTCCACATTCACCTCATTCGTGATAAATTGATACCGGACTTATATGCTTTTGTCTTTGATTTCAACCTTCATCCCTCCTCATAAGTGGCTGATATTTCCACGGTTCCCGAACATATCGGTCATTTTCCAGATATTCATACGTCTCAAATCTGTGTGTGTCATCTTCTTTTAGCACAAACATGCGGCAGCCATATAAGAAATCTTCCGCTCCATAGTTTCCATATCCACTCTTTCTTCCATATCCCAGGATCAAACCGTAATAATCTCCCCAGAAAGAATTCACGTGATCATGGCCGAAGAAGAGACCTTTGGTATGCCCGTCTTTTACCATGGACAAACACTGTCCGGAATTGACAAGCGGAGATCCAAATCCGTCTCTCTTCACTCCAAAACACCTTTCAAATTTCCATACATCTTCAATCTCGGGAACCGGTATATGCTGAAATGCCAATACAGAAAAATCTTTTTGTCTTTCTTCCAGCTTCTTCATCTGATTCTCATACCACCGGATCTGGTTTGATGTCACATAGGCATATCCGCCAATTTCTTCCATCGGATTATAATTTCCGGAGTCAATTCCCGCGATAGCCCACGGCATACCCTCATCATTTCCGTAAATTGGAAGAATATGGCTGCCATAGCCATCACCTGCCTCTCTGTCATCATACCCGATAAATCCATCCATCTTCTCCAACCTGGAGAACAAGGTCTTTTCATCACTGTTTTCTTCCACATCGTGATTTCCAAAGACAAAACTCCATGGAATCTTCGATTCAACGAGCGGAGCCATCACTTTATCCAAATTCTTCAGATTATCCGGGCCATACACAGCATCACCGGTCACCATAATAAAATCCGGTTTCTCTTTCTCAATACACTGACGGACGAGTGCCACACTCCTGTGATCTCTCTCGTCATCATCTGTATAATGAATATCCGTAAGCTGCATCACCTTGAAAGTACCATCTTGTCTAAACTTCAAGTTCTTTTCCATCTTTCTCCTTTCCATCTGCTAAAAATCTTATTCTTTCAGCAGACATATCCGCCTATTCTCTTTGACTCATAAAGCTATTATAGCATACATAAAGCTTTCCCATAATGGACAATTCTACGATAGATTCTTTCAATAAGAAAGAACACTCCAGGGACCTGCTTCGACTTTGGAAAATTTCAGACACATATATAGCAAAATATAAAGAAAAGGCATAAAAGGTGGTCAAATAGATAACCGCTTTTTATGCCCTTCTTTATATTTTTAGTACTAACATGTTAATTGTGGTTTGTTTTGTTAATGTAGTTAATCAGCCCCTCAGACTCGATAATCTTCTGCATAAACGGTGGAAATGCCTGCCCCTGATATATTGTATTTTTCGTGAGATCTTTGATTCTTCCAGTATCGAAGTCCACCTCAACCTCATCGAAAGGTTCGATTTCTCTGGCTGCCTTTGGGCATTCAATGATAGCAAGACCAATATTGATCGCATTTCTGTAAAAGATTCTGGCAAATGTCTCCGCAATGACGCAGCTGACCCCAGACGCCTTGATGGCAATTGGTGCATGTTCTCGCGATGAACCACAGCCGAAATTCTTCCCTGCTGCGATAATATCTCCCTGATTTACTTTCTTATTAAATTCAGAGTCAATATCTTCCATACAGTGTTCTGCCAGCCAAGCGGGATCTGACTGATTCAGATACCTTGCCGGGATGATGACATCGGTGTCTACATTATCTCCATATTTAAATACTTTTCCCTGAGCCTTCATACTTTCCTTTCCTCCCACATTCCAAATTCCTCCGGACTGCTGATCTTTCCGGTCACGGCGCTTGCAGCTGCAACTGCCGGACTTGCCAGATATACTTCTGATTTCACGTGTCCCATACGTCCAACAAAATTCCGATTCGTCGTGGAAACACAGCGTTCGCCTTCGGCCAGAATTCCCATATAGCCGCCGAGACAAGGCCCACAAGTCGGTGTACTCACCACGCACCCGGCTTCGATAAAGCTACGGAGAAGTCCCTCGTCCATCGCCTGCAGATAGATCTCCTGAGTTGCAGGGAGAATGATGCATCTGATATTCTCTTTAACTTTTCGTCCGTTCAGGATCTCAGCCGCAACACGCAGATCGTCAATTCTTCCATTCGTGCAGGATCCAATCACAACCTGATCAATCACAACATCCTCTTTTATCTCATCAATTGTCTTCGTATTCTCGGGGAGATGCGGAAATGCCACAGTCGGGCGAAGTTTTGACAGATCAATCGTATATTCCTCATCGTATCTTGCATCCTTATCTGCCTCATAAACCTTATAAGGGCGTTTTGAATGTTCTCGCATATATTCGGCAGCTTTCTCATCAACCGGAAAAATACCGTTCTTGGCACCGGCTTCGATTGCCATATTTGCGATTGTAAAGCGATCATCCATCGTGAGATGTTTGACGCCGTCGCCAGTGAACTCCAATGATTGATACAGTGCACCATCCACACCAATCATCCCGATGATATGTAAAATCACATCTTTTCCGCTCACCCATCCGCACGGCTTTCCTGTCAGATTGATTTTTATCGCTGAAGGCACCTTAAACCATGCTCTTCCTGTCACCATGCCTGCGGCCATATCTGTGCTTCCGACACCTGTGGAGAATGCACCGAGCGCTCCGTACGTGCAAGTGTGGGAATCTGCTCCTATAATCACATCTCCTGCCACGGTTAGTCCCTGTTCAGGAAGAAGCGCATGCTCGATGCCCATCTGTCCAACATCAAAATAATTCGTGATATCATGTTTACAGGCAAACTGTCTCACACATTTACAGTTTTCTGCAGATTTGATATCTTTATTCGGAACAAAATGATCCATCACAAGAGCAATCTTTTCCTTATTAAAAACTTCTTTTTGTTCAAACTTATCCATCTCACGGATGGCAACGGGAGATGTGATATCATTTCCCAATACCAGATCTAAATCCGCTTCAATCAGCTGCCCTGCTTCCACCTGATCCAGATGTGCCGCCTGAGCCAATATCTTCTGAGTCATTGTCATTCCCATGTTTCTATCCTCCAGAACTTTTCTAACTTATTATAAGAAATCTTAATTAATCCGATATGCCAATTACTTCTATCAGACAGCCTGCATCACCGAAAGGTTTTCGGCCAGAAGGTCTCCCATCTCGGATGTCGAGACTTCCTTGCACCCTTTAGACATGATATCCGGCGTTCGATAGCCTTCTTTCAAAACCTTTTCTACCGCTCTTTCCACAGCAGCGGCTTCTTTGTCGAGGTCCAGTGAAAACCGAAGCATCATGGCAGCCGACAAGACTGTCGCAAGTGGATTTGCTATATTTTTCCCCGCAATATCAGGTGCCGACCCATGACTTGGCTCATACAGACCAAATTTCGTCTCATTCAGGCTTGCCGACGGGAGCATTCCGATGGATCCTGTGATCATACTTGCCTCGTCTGATAAGATATCGCCGAATGTGTTCTCAGTCACAACCACATCAAACTGCCCTGGATTCGCAACCAGCTGCATCGCACAATTGTCGACCAGCATATGTTCTAATGTCACATCCGGATAGTCCTTTGCTGTCTCCTCCATCACTGCTCTCCAGAGTCTGGAGGATTCAAGTACATTCGCCTTATCTACACTGGTCACTTTCTTCCTGCGTTTCCTCGCGATGGCAAATGCGCGCTTTGCAGTTCTTCGAATCTCATCTTCGCTATATATTAACGTATCAACCGCCGTTTTTCCTCCGTCTGTCTCGGTGGTCTTCTTCTCTCCGAAATAGAGACCGCCGGTGAGCTCCCGAACAATCATCATGTCAAATCCATTTCCAATGATTTTCTCTTTTAACGGGCAGGCGTCTTTCAGTTCCTCATAGAGGTATGCCGGCCTTAAATTTGCAAATAGATTCAATGACTTTCGAATCCCCAGAAGTCCCGCTTCCGGACGTTTCGATGGTTCCAGCTGATACCACGGAGATGTCATGGCATCTCCGCCGATAGACCCCATCAAAACAGCATTACATTGTTTTGCCTGGCAAATAGTCTCGTCCGTCAGAGGTACCCCGCAGGCATCAATGGATGCACCCCCGAGAAGTAGATTCTGATAGTAAAATGTCACTTTATACTTTTCCGATACCGCATCCAGGACCTTTTTTGCTTCACTTACAATCTCCGGACCGATTCCGTCACCATGTATTAATCCGATTTTATACTTCATATTTCGCCTCCGCCTTATCTGTTGTTGATGGCACTCACAAGTGCATCGATGGATGCCCTGATGATATCCGGATCTACACCTGCACCCCAGGAAAGTTTACCATCCGGCTTTTTGATTCCCACATAGGCAATCGCTTTGGAACTCGTACTCTGGGTAAGTGCATGCTCCTGATAAGTGACAAGATCATATTCCAGATGACATGCCGCTTTTAGTGCATTGCTCACAGCATCCAGACGCCCATTTCCTCTCGCTGTCTTTGAAGTTTCCTTATCGCCTGCTGTCAAAGTAACCTCTGCCTCAATCTCGGAATCCGGAAGCTGTCGGAAATGCACTTCATTTACGTCGTAAGATCCGTTTACATGTTCAAATGTTTCTTTGAAGAGGCTGAAGATTTCATCGGGCAGAAGTTCTTTATGCAGATGATCGGATCGATCCTTTGCCACATAACTCATGCTTTCTTGCATCTTCGGCGGAAGATTCAGTCCGTATCTTGTCTCAAGGATATACCCTACGCCACCTTTTCCAGACTGACTGTTAATCCGAATGACATCCGCGTCGTAGTTTCTTCCGATATCCGTAGGATCAATCGGAAGGTAGGGAACCGTCCAGTGATCTGGGTCTTCGCTTTCGATCCAGTGCATTCCCTTGGCAATTGCATCCTGATGAGATCCGGAAAATGCCGCAAAGACAAGTGCACCACTATATGGGCTCCTCTCATCAACTTTCATTCCAGTGTAGCTTTCATACTTTTCACAAATATGCGGCATATCCGAAAAGTCAAGTTTTGGGTCTACTCCTTGAGCATACATATTCATCGCAAGAGTGACGATATCCACATTTCCGGTCCTCTCTCCATTTCCAAATAAGGTTCCTTCAATGCGGTCAGCTCCGGCAAGAATTCCCAGTTCTGAATCACTCACCCCTGATCCGCGATCATTGTGAGGATGTAAGGACAGGACAACATTTTCACGATATTTCAGGTTTTTGCTCATGTATTCAATCTGGCTTGCGTACACATGAGGCAGAGAAAGCTGAACCGTACTCGGCAAATTGATAACCGCCTTCTGAACCGCTGTCGGCTGCCACACATCAAGGACTGCATTGCAGACCTCAAGAGCATAATGCGGCTCTGTCCCGGTAAAACTCTCCGGAGAGTATTCAAATCGGTAATTACCGCCGGTCTCATCGGTAAGTTCTTTTAGAAGTTTTGCACCGTCCACTGCAATTTTTTTGATTTCCTCTTTCGATTTCTTAAACACCTGCTGCCGCTGTGCAAAGGATGTTGAATTGTACACATGTACGATTGCCTTTTTGCATCCTTTCAGAGCTTCGAATGTTTTGCGGATGATATGTTCTCTTGCCTGAGTCAGAACCTGAACTGTGACATCATCTGGTATCAGATCCTGTTCAATCAGTGCACGCAAAAACTCATATTCTGTCTCGGATGCCGCTGGAAATCCAACTTCAATCTCCTTAAATCCGATCTTTACCAGCAGTTGAAAGAAATCAATCTTCTGCTCAAGACTCATGGGAATGACCAGTGCCTGATTCCCGTCGCGAAGATCAACACTACACCAGATCGGTGCTTTTTCCACATATTCTTTTTGCGTCCATTTTTGATACCCCTTCGGGGGCATGAAATATTGTCTTTGATACTTGCCTGGATTCATCATACAAATTTTCCTCCTGCCAATGAATAAAACGTGAACTTGTTTCCTTCGGATAAAAGAAAAAGCCTTCCGTCTCCTACATATCTTTGTAAGAGACGAAAGACTGCTATTAGTCCTGCGCGGTACCACTCATATTTGCGAATTTCTTCGCACACTCTGCGGATACGGATCAAGATCGATCTTATATCCTGCCCGTATAACGGTGGGCTTCCGTCTGTGCTTACTCTTCCGAAGAATTTCAGGCAGCCGCTTGGAGGGCAGTTCCAAAAGTTTTCTCTGCCACTTCTCATCACCCAGCGGCTTTCTGGAATCAAAAACTGATGTACTAATCCTCGTCATAGCATTTTTGCTTTTTCTTTGTCTATTAAGATAACATTTAAGATAAAATATGTCAAGTACCAAAATTTTTTTCTCATTGTGCTCTTCTCACACAGGTTTCTATCCGATCATTGATCCTTTCGCGAAATCCGAGCAGCCAGACATCCGAAGTCGGATATCTTTTGAATGTAATCTCCTCACTTAAGTCCTTTTCCATCTCTTTTATCACTTCATCTTTTCCGATCATACTCTCAAGCAGTTCCATGGCACGGATATCCTGCATGGCATGAAAGAGATTCATAAGACGCAGAGATTCCTCTGGCTTTTTCTCTTCCCCCGGATAGACCAGAAAGGCATCTCCAGATGGAAATGCGGATCCCGCATCCGTCACCGCATAGGGGTTGATATGTTCCAGTGAATACTGTGAATTATAAAAATTAAATCCCCACTGCAGAAATCCTTCTATTCCAAATTTATATAACTGAACTCCCAGTATCCGATTTCTGGCGGATGGCATAGACATGAACCGATTGGAAACTTCTGTACTCTGTGCTGTACAGTAATAAGTCCAAAGCCCAGGTACCTCTGCTTTCAAAAATGGTTCAATATGATTGGTCCCCGGAACCGGCTTTTCCACCAGTCCTCTTTCATAGAAACTATAATCAGACAGTGCATCTAACGTTTTAAAGCCCTTGATATACGGATCAATCTCCTGTCTCGCTGCCTGGTAAGCCTCCAGATGCTCTTCGGAGGGCTCATCGGAAGTATGAAAATACACCTGATCCACTATACCCCATTTCCTGAACTGTTCTGTCAAAGCTGTGAGAAATTGTTTCAAAAAGCTGCTATATTCCAGAGAATCCGATTTTGTCTCCCATCCAAAGATTTTGACTGGCTTACCATCCTCCCATGCCATCACCTTCGGAGCACTCGTCGCTCCCCATTGTGTGAAAAGATGGGCAACTTCAAAATATCTGATCCCATATCTGTAACAAATATCAATCCAGGTTTTTAATCGCGAAAAATCAAAGTTATAACCATCACCGTTCTTTTCGATGACTGCAAGCTGAATCGTCGTACGCTCTCCCCCTACTGCAGTATCAAGAGGAGGTGTAAGTACCGGTGTAAGAATTGCATTCATACCACGGCTGCCATATTCCTGTATGAAATTCTCGAGCATGCTCCAATATTCATCGCTCCAGGGTCTTAGATGGTAATAATCCGCCAGACAATCGGCGTGAAACCACTCCGTGTGAATCAGCCTCTGTTCCGGCAGCATGGCATCAATTACCTTTATTTTTGTAGTCTTTGTATCCAGGATCTCCCCGACACTATCCTCCTGCATGATAAAAGACATCTTGTAATTTCCCGGATCTGCATCTTCAGGGATTGTTATATCAATCCAGAGAGCTCTCCACTGATGGGCGATCACCGGTACTTGATTGTTTTTCAGATCTCTTAAAAGATCTGGAAACATGCCGGGAGTTGTTCTAAGATAATTGTCATCATAGACTGCATTGCACGGCAGCGCAGATGGCACCAGCTCCACGGTTCTCACTCGAATCCAGTCCTTTATATCTGAATCAATCTCTAGATGGACATACTCCTTAGAGTTTACATTCCCATAATAGGCAATCTGAAAAGAAACTGTCTCTTTCTTCAAACCACTTAAGTTCGTACACTCCGGTTTTGCAACAGGCTCTTCATCCGGAAATATCTTTTCAAGTGAACTCACTATCTTTGTGTTAATCATGCCCTTTCCCTTTCCCAATTATCTTTAGTTTTCACGAACCCAAGCTTCACCTTTTTGCATTATCCCAGCTTGTCCTTTTGCCTTTGTGATGTTTTCTGATTTTCAATGTATTGCTTAATGACTTCCGGTGCAGCACCTCCCACTGTAGATACAAAATAGCTGTTTGTCCAAAGTGTAGGTATTTTTGTTTTAAGAAACGGAAACTCATTTCTTATTATCCTTGAAGTATATCCCTTGAAAGACTTCACAGCTTTGTGAATGCCGAACTGTGGGTCTACTTCCATCAGTATGTGTACATGGTCTGGCATGATTTCTATTTCCAGAATGTCTACAGAAAGATTTGCAGCATACTCAAGGAGTAATTCCTTTAGTCGAACATCTACACCATTTGTTAATACTTTTCGCCTGTATTTCGGACACCATACAACATGGTACTTACAGGAATAGACGATATTGTTGTTTGATTTATATGTTGTACTCATATTTGTATTATACTGTATATTTCCACTTGATACAATATATTTTGTTCATCTTCGACAATTAAAATATGCATATTCGTTCTACCGCCTCTTTTCATATCCTGATTTTAACGCATATGTAAGAAGTTGTAAACGAATCCTTTCATTTTCGAATAGATGTATTTCGATCAACTTGCGCCTCTGCAGATATCTTAAGTGCTTCCCCGATCAATTCGTTGTAGGTAGGATGAGCACGCATTGCCCTCATAAGCTGTTTTACAGTCATATGATTCGCTATAGCTGTCCCCATCTCACCGATCATATCGGTTGCCCTTGCACACATAATCTGTGCACCGATCACGTAATCTGTCTCTCGATCGATTACGATTTTGGCAAACCCTCTCTCTTCTTTCGTGATCACAGATTTGCAGTTTGAATGTGTAAGCGCTTTTCCTGAAAAGGCATCGATCCCTTTCTCTTTCGCCTCTTGTTCGGTAATTCCCACGCATGCAATCTCCGGATCTGTGTAGACACAAGACGGTACAACTGCAAGATCTATGGAAGGCTCTTTCTTGTTCATCAGTTCCACAGCACAGACTCCCTGTGCACTGGCCACATGTGCCAGCATAGTTCCTCCTGTGACATCTCCGATTGCATAGACACCTGGCAGACTCGTCTCGAACTCCTGATTGACCAGGATTCTTCCCCTCTTTGTCTCAGGTGTCACCCCCTCGTTGAAAAGCCCATCTGTGTTCGGTGTGCGTCCAGCGGCGAGCAGCAGATATGGCGTTTCAATCTCCCCAGTCTTATCCCCTTTTTTCGATTTCTCCAAGTAGGAGCAGAGAAAGCCCTGATCTTTCTTTTCGATTTTCTGAACAAATGTATCCGTATGGATTTCAACACCACGTTTTTTCAACAGTATTTTGAGATTTTTAGAGATATCAGAATCCATTCCCGGTAGAATACTCTTTTCGGCCTCCGCAATTGTAACCTTTGTGCCAAAGGAAGAAAACACCATAGCGAACTCCACTCCAATCACCCCACCGCCTATGATCACCAGTTTTTTTGGAATCTGTTCCATCCGAAACATATCATCACTTGTCATGATGTCGGGGATGTCTATTCCGGGGATCGGAAGCGACGCCGGCTTTGAACCCGCTGCAATCAGTATTTTTTCTGCATCGATGTCCTCCGTCTTCTTGTCTCTAGTAACTTTGATTTTACCGCTTCCAACAATAATACCTGTTCCCCGGATCAGATCCACCTTATTCGCCTTCAGCAAATGTTCTATCCCTTCCCGCAGAGTCTTTGAAGCTTCTTCTTTGTAAAAATTGATTTTTTCATAATCGCAGGCCACATCCGTTGAGATGATCCCAAATCTTTCACCGTTTTGGACGTTCCGATATAACTCTGCGGCATGCAGCAGGGCTTTCGCCGGCACGCATCCGCGATTCAGACACGTGCCGCCAACTTCCCTGTTTTCTACGACAGCAGTTTTCATTCCCAGCTTTGCCGCTTCAAGTGCCGCCTCATAGCCCCCCGGTCCCGCACCGATCACTACCAGATCATACATATATATCTACCTCATCTCTACCCTTGTTTTTATAATTCAACACTTGTAAAATATATCACCAGATCTTCTTTCATCTCCTGTCTGGCTTTGATTGCCGCAGGTACCAATGATAATCCGGCAGTCAAATCCTGATTCTCATATCTGCACCCTTTCAAGTATTCCGGGATGCTGTCAATAAAATCCGGGTCCATGGAGTCTGAAAAGAGCTGAATATCCCTGACTACTCCCTGATTCACCTGAAACTGAAAATCAACATTTCCCCAGATGAATCTTTTCGATAGCTCGTATTGGAACTTCATATCACGCCCAAAGAGCCATTCCCAAGAGGAGAATTTCTCTCTGCCTTTTTGAAGAGCTTTTTGATCCAGATCATTCTGCGCATAAATGACTGCTTTTTGGCCATAAACCTCTTCAAATGCCTCGATCAGTTTCTCCTTGAGTATATCAATATTCAGATCCGGATGGTACACTGAAAGATTAGTAACCCGGGAGCGGACAGAGTCCACTCCCTTGAGTTTTAGCTTTTCTTTTGAGACCTGAAGATATCCTGATAACTTTGTCAAATCCGAATTCACCATCATCGTCCCGTGATGGTAACACCTGTCTCCTCTGGTATAAAATGCATTTCCCGAGAACTTTCTGCCTGATACCGTAATATCATTACGTCCTGATTTTTCAGCTTTGATTCCCAGTTTTCTGACGGCCTTTACAATGACTTCAAGCTGCCTGTCGACATCATAATCTTGCTTCCGGATAAGAAATGTAAAGTTCAAATTCCCCTGATCATGATAAACTGCGCCTCCTCCGGAAAGTCTTCGAACGAGATGCCCGCCGTCTCTTTCAAATTCATGGATCTTACATTCCTTCCATGGGTTCTGATTCCTTCCGATCACAATGGTGTTTTCATTCTGCCAGAGATATAGGATACATTCATTCTCTTTTACGTTCTGCATCAGATACTCTTCGAGCGCAAGATTCAGATAGGGGTCAAAACCTTTTCCATCTACATATTTAATATTTTTGATCATCATCTGCACCTTTTTGCCGCTCATCAAAATCATACCGCAGGATCAGATGCCTTGCCGCCCGAAGTTCATCCATCCTGCCTGCCGGTGTATGAACAGGTGCCCGATGCAGGCTTTGGGGATCTGTCTGAGCCCTCTCATAAAGCTCTCGAAACGCCTGAATCGCCCCATCAATCGCCGCAAGAGATTCTGTCTCAACAGGTTCTGCCATCAAGGCCTCCGGCACAATCAGTGGAAAATACATCGTCGGCGGATGGATTCCATAGTCAAGCAGCCCTTTCGCAATGTCTGTCGCCGATATGTCTGTCTCCTTTTTCAGGCCTTCCAGGCTCATGACAAATTCGTGCATACATGGTGCCGGATACGGGATATCATAGAGATCTTTCAGTTCTTCCATCATGTAGTTGGCATTTAAAACCGCATGACATGCGACAGAGGGCACGCCTTCTTTTCCCAGTGTGAGCAGATAAGTCAGGGCCCGAAGCACAACCAAAAAATTTCCATAAAAGCTTCTCACCCTGCCAATACTGTTCCCGGGATTGGTAAACGTATAACTACCGTTTTCTTCATCCACCAGATTTTTGGGAAGGAAATCAACCAGAAACTTTTTACATCCAACAGGTCCGCTTCCCGGGCCTCCGCCTCCGTGAGGTGTCGAAAATGTCTTGTGAAGATTCAGGTGAACGACATCGAATCCCATATCCCCAGGTCGAATGATACCCATAATTGCATTCAGATTGGCCCCATCATAATAGGTGAGCCCGCCGGCTTTATGAACGATATCGGTGATCTCTAATATATGCGGATCAAACAATCCCAGTGTATTTGGATTCGTCAGCATCAGACCGGCTGTATCTTCGCCGACCACATTTTTGAGCTCATCCAGATCCACACCGCCGTCTTCTCTGGATTTGACGCTGACCATCGTATAGCCGACCATTGAAACACTCGCCGGATTTGTTCCATGTGCAGAATCCGGTACGATAATCTTCGTTCTTTTTCTGTCATCCTTGCCCTCATGATACGCCTTGATCATCAACAGCCCGGTAAATTCGCCATGTGCTCCCGCCGCCGGCTGAAAAGTCATGCGCTCCATACCGGTAATCTCACAAAGATATTCTTCCGCTGTCTTCAGTACTTCCATACACCCCTGAACACAAGCTTCAGGTGCCAGCGGATGTATATCACGAAATCCGGACAGAGATGCCATATCTTCATTGACTTTTGGATTATACTTCATCGTACAGGAACCAAGCGGATAAAAGCCATCGTTGACACCATAGGATTTCCTCTCAAGATCCGTATAATGACGGCTGATGTCATTTTCAGATACTTCCGGAAGGTGTAAGGGTTTCTGTCTCATGTTATCGTCATCCGGCAGGACCACCGGCACATCACATGCGGGAAGAAGACTTAAGCCTCTCCCTTTTTCTCCTCTTTCAAATATCAGCAAAATTTACACCTCCTTTAACATCCGGACAACCGTATCAATCTCTTCTTTCGTGTTCATCTCTGTGCAGCACCATAAAATCTGACCTTCTCGTGCACCGTGCAGGGGATATCCGCCGAGGATATTGTTTTGCTCTAATTTTTGCATCACTTTTTCCACAGGAGTTTTGGAATTCGTCACAAACTCATGGAAAAACTCGTGTCGGTTTACCAGTGTATAGCCGGCAGCATCCAACTGTCCCGCCATATAATGTGCCTTAGACATACACTGTATCGCTGTCTGTTTTAATCCTTCCGGTCCCATTGCCGAAAGGTAAACAGATACTGTCAGCGCACACAGAGCCTGATTAGAGCAGACATTGCTCGATGCCTTCTCTCTTCGGATATGTTGTTCTCTTGCCTGCAAAGTTAAGACATATCCTGTTTTTTTATTGGAATCAACTGTCTGCCCCGCAATCCTTCCCGGAAGCTTCCTGGTCAGATCCTTTGTACAAGCCATAAATCCCAGATACGGTCCTCCAAACGACAGCGGCAAGCCAAGCGGCTGTCCTTCTCCTACAGCGATATCCGCCCCATACTCTGCAGGCGTTTTCACAACTCCCAGGGAAATCGGATTGACGCTCATAATAAAGTGCGTTTTATGCTGTTTCGTCATCTGTCCAATTTTTTCTGCCGGTTCCAAATTCCCATAGTAGTTCGGATGCTGGATGCAGACACAGGCTGTCTCATCATCCAGATGTTCATCTAACCATGCAAGATCTGTCAGCCCCTCTTTTTCCGGGATGGTCACCAGTTCTATTTCATTTCCGAAACAATACGTTTTCATGGTTTCGAGGACTTCGGGATGTACTGTCTCAGAGACAAATGCCTTCTTTCGCTTTCTGCTTTGGCACATGACCAGTGCTTCCGCAGCCGCCGTCGCTCCGTCATAAACCGATGCATTCGCCACATCCATGCCGGTGAGTTCACAGATCATCGTCTGGAATTCAAAAATCGACTGCAGTACACCTTGACTGATCTCCGGCTGATAAGGTGTATATGCCGTGTACAAAGATTCCTTAGAAATCACGCTCTTTATCACAGATGGAATGTAGTGGCGATACGCCCCGGCACCCCTGAATATGGTTGGATAAACCACATTTTTTTTCGAAATCCCCTCTATTTTTCTTCTCACTTCCAGTTCTGACATACCCTTTGGAAGATTCAAATCCCCTTTTAGTCTTGCTTTGTCAGGAAGCTGCCTGTAAAGTTCATCAATGCTCTCTATGCCGATCGCATGCAGCATTTTGCCGGTATCGCGATCCGTTGCCGGTATATATGATCCCATAGCCTCCTCCTATTCTTCCTGTTCTTTTTCCACAAATGTTTCGTATTCTTCGGGACTTAAAAACTCCTCCTTCTCTGTGATGTCTGTGATTTTGACAAACCAGGCTTCATATGGTTCATCATTGATTATCTCCGGGGAATCGAGCAGCTCTTCATTTACTTTTGCCACGACACCGGTGACCGGAGAATAGACATCCGAGACTGCTTTTACAGACTCCACATCCGCAAATACTTCGCCAGCCGTCACTTCATCTTCCTCCTCCGGGAAATTGACGAACACAATTCCGCCAAGCGAATCCTGAGCATAATCGGTAAGCCCGATCTCTGCCGTCGTCTCATCCTCAAATTTCACCCATTCGTGTGTCTTTGTGTAAAGCAGATCTTTCAATACCTTCATGTGCAAAACCTCCTCTATTTAATAATTACTCATTGCTGCTTCTGCTATAGAACGGAAGTGGAACAACTTCTGCCTCCACGTTGCGTCCTCTGACATTTACAGTGACCCTGGTGTTTTGTATGGCATATTCCGTATCCAAAATCGCCATTGCTGCCGGATAGCCGAGATATGGCAGATAGGTCCCCGAAGTGGTAAATCCTATTCTTTTGTCATTTAGATATACCTCTTCATTCCCCCGGATGATTCCACGTCCTGTCACTTTCAGGCCGACACGCTTTCTTGTAAGCGCCCTTTTATCCGGCAGATGATCCTTTCCGATAAAATCATCTTTTTTCATCTTCACGGCAAATCCGAGTCCTGCCTCGACGGGATTTATATTTTCACTCATCTCATGTCCGTAAAGCGGCATCCCAGCCTCGAGTCTCAGTGTATCTCTCGCACCGAGTCCGCAGGGTATCAGGCCTTCTCCGTGACCGGCATTTAGAAGCTCTTCCCACATTTTCGGAGCATAGGAACTCTCCATGTAGAGTTCAAAACCGTCTTCTCCTGTATACCCAGTCCTTGAGACCATGCATAAAACTCCGGCGACCTTTGCATCAAAGATCGCGTGATAGTACTTCTTTGGGATATCGGATGTCAGCTTTTTCAGGATTTTCAGGGCTTTCGGACCCTGCAGTGCAATCATCGCCGTCTGATCCGAACAGTCACAAAAACTGACGTCGCCTTGACTGTGATCTCTCATCCACGTGAAATCCTTGTCTTTGTTGGATGCATTTACGACGATAAAATAGTCATTTTCCTCTCTCTTGTACACAATCAAATCATCCACAGTCGTCCCATCTTCTTTGCACATCGGACTATACCTTGCCTGCCCCACTGTCATACCGTTAAAATCATTGGTTAACAGCCACTGCAGATTTTTCAGAGCATCCCTTCCCTTACATGTAATCTCCCCCATATGGGAAACATCAAAGATTCCGGCACTGTTTCTGACGGCATTATGTTCTTTTATCACCCCCTCCTTATATTGAATTGGGAGAAGATACCCGGCGAATGGCGACATTTTTCCGTGATACTTCAGATGCGTTTCGTAAAGCGGTGTTTTTCGTTCCATTTCCTACCTCCAACTTATATAATCTGACCCCGAAACTATGACAACTTGTCATACAGCAAAAAAGGCAGTCAGGGATATTCCATTATAGAATATCCCGACTGCCTCTGTCCTTTTACCTGAGAGATTCACCCCGTCGGTACAAAAAGCGTTCTCCAGAGTCACGTCCGAATTCGATCCTTTTGCCTGAGAGTTTTTTGCAAGCCCCTTCGGCGGCACTTATCCCGTGCTCTCTCTCGAATTCATCACCCGTCTTATATTTTGACGTTAATGATACACAAGTCCCCAAGTCATGCTTTCCCATAAGTCTGTAATGTATGACCCTTTGACCTTAGTATCATATTAGCAGACAGGTTTGCTTATGTCAATAATGAAAGCGTCAGTTGCTTTCTCATGTTTGTTCGGGTCCCAAGGTCATGCTTTTTCATGCAAGCATGAAACGCAGGACCTTTTGACCCCTATGATACACGGATTACTCCGCACTTTGTGCTCACGTAATCCTACAAACATTCGAAATACACCCTAATCGGGTTGCTTTCTCATGTTTGTTCGGGTCCCAAGGTCATGCTTTTTCATGCAAGCATGAAACGCAGGACCTTTTGACCCTAGTATCATATCAATTTAAAAAACATATTTGTCCAGACGCTCAAATGCTTCCTTCACACGGCTAATCGGCAGTGCGAGGTTCATTCGAATGCTGCAGGGTCCGTGAAACATCCGCCCATCCTGCCATGCCACACCGACATCCCAGCCGGCTTTTTCCAGCTCATCAATCGTTTTATGATGTGTCTCACACCATCTCGTACAATCCAGAAACAGCATATACGTTCCTTGGGGCTTTGTAAAGCTCACTCCGTCAAAATGTTTTTCTATATAATCTGCTGCGTAACTGATATTTCCAGTGATCACCTCGCACAGTTCATCGACCCACTCATAGCCCTCCCTCTTGTACGCCCCAATGAGTGCGTGCATGGACAGAACATTCATATCATTGTAATGAGAAAGGGAGGACTCTTTCGCCACGCGATCTCTGATCCAGTCACTGTATATGATGTGGTAACTGCCAATCAATCCCGCAAGATTAAATGTCTTTGACGGTGCGTAAAATGCAACCGTCCTCTGGCGGGCATCTTCGCTGATGCTCTGTGTCGGAATATGTTTATAGCCTGTCGTAATGATATCTGACCAGATCTCATCGGAGATCACAAAGACATCGTGTTTCTTGTAAATCTCCATCGCCTTCTCGATCTCATCCCTTTCCCAGACTCTTCCGCATGGATTATGCGGAGAACAGAAAATCGCCGCATGGATCTTGTTGTCTGCAATCTTTCTCTCCATATCTTCATAATCCATGCGCCAAATTCCGTCCTGATCCGTCACGAGCGGCGAATGGACAATATTATATCCATTATTTTCTACACACTGTGTGAATCCAATATAAGTCGGAGAATGCAAAAGAACGTTGTCACCCTTTGAACAGAATACATTCAGAGCACTGACAACCCCTCCGAGAACCCCGTTCTCATATCCGATATTCTTGCTTTTTAGGTTCTTAACACCATGTCTCGTCTCCTGCCATCTGATTATGGAATGAAAGTACTCATCCGTCGGCGCAAAATATCCGAATGCCGGATGTTTTGCCCTTTCAATAATCGCCTCCGAAACTGTGGGAACAGTAGGAAAACTCATATCCGCAACCCACATTGGGATGATATCGAATCCCTCCTTTGGTGCATCGGGAGCAAATCCCGGATTCTTGCCCAGTGCATCCACAGCAATCGCATCCTTGCCATGACGGTTCATAATACTTGTAAAATCAAACTTCATGCTTTTGTGTCCTTTCTGAGGTAAATCTAAAGTGTATACCAGCGAGAAACTTAAGTTATCGCTCTTCCCATCCCAGTGACCGATTCACTGCTTTGTGCCATTCATTGATCACTTTTTCGCGTCTGTTATCTTCCATATTTGGTGAGAATTCAAAGGCGGGCTTGCAATTTTTTTCAATATCTTCAAGATCATCCCAATAACCGACTGCCAGTCCCGCAAGATAAGCCGCTCCGAGTGCGGTGGTCTCGATCACAGCCGGTCTTTCTACTGGTTTATTCAACACATCTGACTGAAACTGCATTAGAAAACTGTTCGCCGATGCCCCTCCGTCTACTTTTAACTTTTGTAATATGATCCCCGAATCTTTCTGCATGGCCTGTAGTACATCATAAGTCTGATATGCCATGGACTCAAGGGCAGCACGAATCACATGTTCCTTTTTCGCTCCCCGGGTAAGGCCAACCATCGTTCCTCGTGCATAGGCATCCCAATATGGAGCACCAAGGCCTACAAAAGCTGGTACAAGATAAACACCGTTCGTATCGTCAACCGCTGCTGCATATCGTTCCGAATCTGCCGCTGAAGGAATCATCCGGAGTTCATCTCGCAGCCACTGAATCACAGCACCTCCGACAAAGATACTTCCTTCAAGGGCGTATCTATGTTTTCCGTCATGGCTGGCAACTATCGTAGTGAGCAGTCCATGTTCGGAAACAACCGGAGTTGTGCCTGTATTCATGAGCAGAAAACATCCCGTTCCATATGTATTTTTTGCCATTCCCTTATCGCAGCACAACTGTCCAAACAGGGCGGCCTGCTGATCTCCGGCATCCCCTGCGATCGGAATCGGTGCACCAAAGATCATATCATCTGTCTCGCCATAGATCTCACTCGACGATTTCACTTTTGGCAGCATAGATACTGGTATATTGAATTCTTTTAGCAGATCCTCGTCCCATTTTAACTCATGAATATTATAGAGCATCGTCCTGGAGGCATTTGTCTCATCCGTGACGTGGACACGTCCCTTTGTGAGATTCCAGATCAGCCACGTATCTATCGTTCCGCACAACAACTCTCCGGCTTTGGCCTGTTCTCTCGCTCCTGGTACATGTTCAAGGATCCATCGGATCTTAGTCGCAGAAAAATATGGATCCAGGATCAGGCCAGTTTTCTCTTTAATTACTTTGTCGTAGCCTTTTGCCTTTAGTTCATCACAATAGCCGGCCGTTCTCCTGCACTGCCAGACAATCGCATTGTACACAGGAAGTCCTGTCCTTTTATTCCAGACTACTGTAGTCTCTCTCTGGCTGGTAATACCAATTGCGGCGATATCGGTTGCATCCAATCCCGCCGTCGCCAAAGCTTCTCCTGTGACACCGATCTGTGAACCCCAGATCTCCATAGGATTATGCTCCACCCATCCGCCATGCGGATATATCTGTTCAAATTCCTTCTGAGATGACGCGACAATCTCGCCTTTTCGGTTAAAAATGATACATCTCGAGCTGGTTGTCCCCTGATCCAATGCCATAATATACTTTTTGTCCATTACTGCCTCCATTATTCATTACTGTCAAACAGATCTCTTGTCTACTACTTTATCATGATTAGAGGGATTCTTCCATACCCCAATTAGGATTTTATGGCCAAATAAAAAGCCAGAACCCAATATAGTCACATGGATTCTGACTTTATTCTACTTCACTTGTATCATCTCTGTTCCAGCATTTTTCAGTCTCTGCCGCTCTTCTTTTGAAAATGTAAAATCCGTGACTATGTGGTCATAGTCCTCCAGAGAATTTACATAGGTAAGTGCAGTTTTGTCAAATTTTGAATGGTCGGATACCAGAAAGGAATTCTGGCATTTCTTTACAGCCAGTCTCTTCAAAAATGCCTTATCCGTCGTCGGAGTCATCACACTCAAATGTTCATCTACTGCCGCCGTCCCAAAGAATCCTATATCAAATTTCATCTGCTCTAACATCTGTGTCGAATAGTAGCCATAGATGCTCCCGGTACTTTTCTGTACGTTCCCACCACAGACAATAAGTTCGACATCACTGTCCATCAGCAGTTTGACAATTTCAATGTCATTCGTCACCACTGTAATATCCTGTATTCTTGAAATCTGTTCTGCAATCTGATAGGTTGTCGTCCCGGCATCGAGAAATATAACATTCGACTCATGCACATAATTCCTGCACTCATTTGCAATCTTCAATTTGATATCGCTGTTGTGCACACGTTTGTCGGCATACAGCACCTCATGCTTTGATACTGCACCGCCGTGACAGCGATTTATGGCACCACAGGCATCCAGCTTTTCAAGATCCCTTCGTATTGTCATTGCACTGACATGCAGTTCGTCGGCGAGTTCACTTGCCTGTACACTTCCGCGTTTTTCTATGATACGTAGGATCTTTTCCTGGCGTTCTGCCATCAACATAACCTTACCTCCAAATCAAATCAGCCCCAGACAGCATTTAATATGAGTAGTGCAATCAAAGATGTCACACAGCAGAGGGTTGATGTCACACTCCACACCTTCATCTGTTCTTTCGTGTCTTTGATACCTATTGTTTCATTGATCACCCAGAAATAGGAATCATTGAAATAAGAGAAAAAGATTGCTCCGACACAGGCTGCAAGACCGGCGAATACCGGATCCAAACCAAGTGTCGCAAGCATGGGTGAAACTACAGATGCTGCAGTCATCATGGCAACAGAGCCGGATCCCTGAATGACACGAAGCAAAAGAGCAATCAGAAAAGGCAGCAGAATTGCCGGAATACCTGTTTTTGCAATGCCTGATGCAATAAAATCTCCAAGGCCGCTCAGCTGAATGATCTTTCCGAGGACACCGCCTCCTCCGACCAAAAGCATCAGTTTCCCTGAAGCCTTCAAGCCTTCTTCCATAGTTCCCAGCGTCTGCTCTTTTGTCATACTCCCAGTCAAAGCAAAAATTGCAATAAACAGTCCAATTCCAAGTGCAATGATCGGTGACCCTACAAAGGCACTGATTTCACCTGCAGTTCCTTTAATCAGGCCGGCTGTCGTGAGAATATTATTGACAAGGATCAGTAGAATCGGAACTACAATCGGTGCAAAGGAACGAAATGCGGACGGAAGCGTCTCGTCTTCTTCTTTTTTGGCATCTGTCATTTCCAACTGCTTTTCCGGGCGAATCCAGGTATCATTCTCACCGGGAATCTGATAGATCTTTTTTCCAAGATATTTGGCATAAATGATCACAACAATCAATGATGGAATTGAAATCAGAGTCCCCATAATCATCATTCGTCCGATAGAAGCGTCTAAGATTCCCGCAACTCCGATTGGTCCTGCCGCAGGTGGTACCAGACTGTGACTTAAGACAAGTCCTCCGGCCAGAGCAACCCCCAAAGTGACAACAGATTTCTTCGTCTTCTTAGACAATCCTTTCACTAGCGGTGCAAGAATGATGAATCCGGAAGTACAGAATATAGACAGCGATGTGATAAATCCTACGATACCCATCGCCTCTGTTTCTTTATTTTTCCCCAAAAGTTTTAGCAGGGAGTTTGCCATCGTCGTTGTAGCTTTAGAGTCCTCAAGCAGTTTACCGAGCATCACACCAAAACCGATGATAATTCCAATACTCCCCAGTGTTCCGCCAAACCCCTCTGGAATTGCATTCACGATGTCCTGAAGATCCATACCTCCGATGACACCGATCACAACTGCGCTGGTAATCAAAGCAAGAAAAACGTGAACTTTTGTCCTGGTTATCATATAGATCAACAAAACCATACCTATCAAAAGGCCTATCAGCATTTGAACATTAGCACTCATAATATATCCTCTTTCATTATAATATATCAGATGACATCCTGCAAATAATCAATGCAGGTAATTAACGTGTTTTCATCGCCTACCAGACCACCTTTTGTGATCATATGTGTCCGGTTCATATCTTTATCAATAATCTCACTGTAGATGGCAAGCGGAATCACTTCATCCTTCACATCGAAGCCAATCGCCTTAATCCGCTCACAGTATGCCGCAGAGATATCCCCGCCAGTCAGATAAACCCCGCCAATTTCTTCCTGAAGTTCTTCTTTAATGCCTTCACAGATTTCTGCCATAGCTGTTGCAATATAAACAGCACATTCGCTCTTAGTCTTCCCCTTTAACCCTTCGATTTTCGAAAAATCCAGCACATCTGAATCGTCCAAAGCTGTCACAACGGCAAGAATATCAGAATATTCTTTCTTTTGCACAACATCTTGAATCACCCGGCTGATCTCTTCTTTTCTCTCAGATTCTTTAAAAAAAGCAAGTGTATTCACTTTGATAACATACGGATCTCTCTGATTTTTCAGCGCTTTGATTTGTATTCTGGTGAGTGCCGAGGCACTGCCGATCGAACAGAGAATCTTTTTGTTTTTATTTACGATCTCTTTTCCTTTTGGCTGATCGTTCGCATACAATTCGCGAATCACACTACCTGTGAAGGGACCTGGATCAATCGCTGTGAATTTTAGCTTTGAACCAATACATCCCTTAGCGATCTCTCGAATGTCCTCATCGGTTCTTGCATCTATAACAATCACCCGACAATCCTCCGCATTCTCCAGAACTTCATTTTTAATTTCTTCGTGCCCTTTCATAACCGTGCTAAGGGAAATATAGCCAACCTTATGTTTGCTCTGCAGCCTTACAATATCAGTTACCTTGGAAATTGTAACCGGTGAGATAGGATCTCTGGACACTTCTGTCTTTTCCAGCGGTACATGATTTACCATCAGATAATCACCGACAACGGTTCTTCCTGATCCGGGAAATGAAGCGACTACAACTGCGTAAGTGTCTTCACCCAATTCTTCCAAGATCGCATCGATTTCAGCGCCAACATTTCCACGAAGTGTAGAATCAATCCGTTTGCTGAAGAACTTACAGTCCATAGTTTTGAATCGAGCGGCAGCTTTTTTTACCGCCGCATATGCATTTTCCTGCTCCATACCACGGCTTTCCGTGCTGGTACTTAAAATATCATATCCCTCGAATCTGTCAATATAATCCAGATTCAAGACTGTTCCCACCGTGTATCCATCCTGTGCTATGATGGCTCCCGTATCGTTTGCTCCCGTAAGATCGTCTGCTACAATTGCTGCTTTTAACATAGAAAATCCCCTTTCCTTTATGCTGTCGAATACAGCAAGTGAATCAAATGATTCACCTTGCTTAATCGACAGGTTTTATCTTATTTAAAGTTTGGGCAGTATTTTACTGCCAGAAGAATTGCCTCGATCATGCTCACAGCACTTACTTTTCCAGTCCCTGCAATGTCAAACGCCGTTCCATGGTCAACAGAAGTACGAAGAATCGGCATTCCGCCTGTAATCGCAATTGTTCTCTCAAAATCCAGAGTTTTTGTCGCGATATGTCCCTGATCATGATAGAGAGAGAGCACACTATTATATCTTCCCTGCAAAGCCTGATGAAAGACAGAATCAGCGCCAATCGGACCGGCTACGTCATAACCTTCTTTCTTTAACTGCTCAACTGCCGGATAGATCTCTTCTTCCTCGTTTCCAAATAGTCCATGCTCACCACAATGAGGATTTAAACCGGCAATCGCCATAGTCCCCTCTCTGACACCGAGCTGTTTTAACATTTCCGTGCATCTGTGCACATAATCAACGATCCTGTCTTTCTTCACCATATCACACGCTTCCCGCAGGGCAACATGTCTGCTCAGGAAGAACACTCGCATCTCATGAACTTCAAACATGGTAAGCGGATCTTCCGTGTTTGTCAGCGCACCAAAGATCTCCGTATGTCCGATATATGGGATTTTTGCTGCTCTCAATGCCTCTTTGTTGATCGGAGTTGTCGATACTGCCGCGACCTTTCGATCCATGGCAAGCTCGATGCTCTTTTTAATATAGTCAAACGCCGCCTGTCCACACATCGCAGATACTTTTCCGAATTCGAACTGGTCACGATCTATGTTATGAAGATCGATCAAATTCAAAACATCCCGATCGTATTTTCCCTGATCTGGTTCTTCAATGACATTAATCTTCAAGGGAGCCTTCAAAATTTCCACTGCATTCTCCATCACACCCTTGTCACCAATCACTACAACCTTTGCTGATTCATAAACCTTTGAATCCAAAAGGGATTTTACAACGATTTCCGGCCCCACTCCGGCAGGGTCGCCGATCGGAACTGCAATATAATATCTATCCATGTTTTCATACCTCTTTTCTGTACATGTTTGAAAATGTTAATATGTTCGTTTGTGTTCATTATGATCTGCCATATCTTTCATGTCAATAAGATTCATTGAATTAATCATATTTTGTCGTTTTAGACAAATATTATGTGCATTTTTTATTACTATTTACATTCCCAAAAGGCCCCGTGTTTCATGCTCGCATGAAACAGCAGGACCTTGGGCACGAAAAAAGAAGCGTTTGAAGCGCTTCTTTTTTTGTAAAAAGCCATAAGATTAATATGAATCGACGATTTCCCGGCACAGATCCGGTTTATTAGTGATAATCGCATCCGCATCGTATCTTAACATGAGCTTCATATGCTTCTCGTCATTAACTGTCCATGGATGGATAAGGATACAGTTCTCCCTACATCTTGCCACAAAATCTGGAACCTGTAGAATGTTCATGGACGGATGGACTGCATCAAATCCTAAATTTGCAGCATAATCGGGTGCGTCTACGATGATATCAGAAATCAAAATACCTGTTTTGACTTTTTTCGACAGTTCCTTTAATTTCAACAATGAGTAATGATTGAATGAAGAGTAGATGACGCGATCTTCCATCCCGTATTTGGCTGCCAGTTCCAGCACCTTCTCCTCGATACCGGGATAGAAATTGACGGATGTCTTCAGTTCTACATTGACAGTCATTCCTGTCGGCCTGACAAGCTGATAAACTTCTTCCAGTGTCGGTATTGTCGCCTTTTTATACTTTGGAAATTTCTTATTTACGTTGATTTTCTTCAGTTCCTTCAGCGTATACTCAGCTACCAAACCCTTCTGTTCGCTGACACGATTCACGGTTTCATCATGAATGACTACAACAGATCCATCATGTGTAAGCTGTACGTCAAGTTCTATACCGTCCGCTTTTTGTTTTGCAGCCAGTTCATAGGCCTCCAATGTATTTTCCGGTGCGTAAGCGGATGCTCCCCTGTGTGCCCAGACTTTTGTTTTCATAACTTTTAACTTCCTCCATTTTTAGATTTCGTTCATCTGCCAAAGTTCCCTGCTTGATGCAGTCACTGCCACTGCTCCGGCTTCCAGAACAGACTGAATATCTTCCGGTGTACTGATCAATCCGCCTGTGATAATCGGAATATCCATCTTTTCTTTCATTTCAGAGATGATTTTTGGCATCAGTCCTGGGAGTACTTCGACATAATCCGGTCTCGAATTCTCAATAAAATGATAACTTTTATCGAGAGATTGCTGGTCAATCAAAAAGATTCTTTGAATAGCAAGCTTTTTTCTCTTCTTAGCCATGGAGATCACACTGGAATGTGTTGAGATGATACCTTCCAGTTTTATATTCTGACACAGGTATACGACAGCATATTCATCACAGCTTAGGCCTTTGATCAGATCTGCATGAACGATCAGTTTCTTCCTCCGTCTTTTCGCCATATCGGATATTCCCCTCAGCTCACCGATATAAAAATCCATGATGATACAGAATTCATAAGGACTTTCAAGAAACTTCTCATAATCCTTCATATTGGAAATTGCAGGTAAAACTTTTTGATCAATCATTACTTCCTCCTTCCAGCATGAAATGAGCACTGCTCCTACAGACATTATATCTTTCTGTACTGATACCCGCAAGCGCATCGTCATATTTTATTCATGCCTTTCGATGCAATGACATTCACTCCAAATCCCAATATATCTTTCAATATAACCTGATCCCCTGCCACAGGAGCCTCCACTTCAAGATGGTTTATCACTTGCATCGCCTTCATTAAGGATCCTTTTGGTATTTCACCATCTGTCACTACGGGCAATCTATCGTGAACTGCATGTTTTATCTTAACTGTCGTGGTCAGAACCCTTGTAGGATTGGTAAGTTCTTTCTTTGCATAAACGGGACCTCTTTTACATCCATTTCCGGTTACATGAAAGCCATCTTGATCTTCTGTGATTTTAAGATGGCACCCTTTCGGACATACTATACAGATCAAATCTTTTTTCTCCAATTTTATTCACTCCTTTGACACTTCAACGGTTAAGGTTCCTATATCGCCGCATAGCATAGAACGATCGATCTTTATCCGTTCCATCTCACCGGGTGCCATATATGATTTTTTAGTTGTTTTAATTATTTTGCCATCGCCTTTAACCAGCAGCTCTGCATCTGTGTATACACCTGTCGGCCTCATCGATAATGTGATCGTTTCATCTGACAGCTCCTTTACAATCATTTGGGGGATCACATAACCAATGCCTTCCCCAGCCTCTGTCACAATATGAGTCGAAGTTGTCTTTTTTCTCATGCTTTCTCCCAATACATACTTCGCCGCATTTCTCCCGGCTCTCTGACTTTCTTCTGTTACAAAATCTACCAGATCATGGACATGAAGTACATTTCCGCAGGCAAAAACCCCCTCTATGCTTGTTTCCATCCACTGATTGACTTTTGCTCCTTTTGTATGCGGATCCATCACCACACCCATCTCACGTGTCAGTTCATTCTCAGGAATCAGCCCGACTGACAGAAGAATCGTATCACAGTCATAATCAACCCCTGTTCCTTGTACCGGCTGTTTGTTTTCGTCTACTTCAGATATTGTAACACTCTCCACCCGATCTTTACCCCGTATATCCGTGATGGTATGACTCAGCAGAAGTGGAATGTCGAAGTCATGCAGGCACTGAACAATATTTCGATTCAGGCCGCTGGAATAAGGCATGATCTCCGCCACCGCCAGTACCTTGGCCCCTTCCAGTGTCATGCGCCTTGCCATAATCATTCCTATGTCACCGGAACCCAGAATGATTACCCTTTTTCCCACCATATATCCATCAATATTGATATATCTTTGGGCGGTTCCCGCTGTCATGATTCCTGACGGTCTCGTTCCCGGAATACTGATCGCACCTCGCGGACGTTCGCGGCATCCCATCGCAAGGATAATGCTTTTTGCATAAAAGGTCTGATAACCATATTCTTTGCTTACAGCTTGAATCCTTTTATCCTTTGTAATGTGAAGAACCATCGTACCCAGTTCGTACACAATACCGATCCGTTCGAGTTCTTCGATAAATCGGCCGGCATACTGAGGTCCCGTCAGCTGTTCTTTAAACTGGTGAATACCGAATCCATTGTGAATACACTGCTGCAGGATACCGCCCAGCTCCTGATCCCGTTCCAGCACAAGAATATCTTGTAATCCATTTTGATATGCCTCTATTGCTGCCGCCAGTCCAGCAGGACCGCCTCCAACGACAATTAAATCATATTTTGAATTGTTTTCTTTTGTTCGCCCTGTCAAAATATAGGAATCAGGACCATCATACATAATCTTCTCCCTGTTCACTTTTAGTTCCCTTGCCAGAATCTCCACTACTTTCGGTTCACAGAACCCCCCCTGGCATCTTCCTGTGCCCGGTCTCACTCTTTTCTTGATTCCTTTTACGGTTGTCGCTCCCGCATTGCGATGAATCGCATCGACAATTTCTCCCTCTGTAATTGTCTCACAACGGCAAATCACATTTTTATACCTTGGGTCTTTTTCAATCAGCTTCTCTTTTTCCCCGACAGACAAAGACTTAAAGGAGACAATGCCACGTCTGTTTGGATTGAACTTCCAATCAGGCTGTATATCTCCTAAAATTTCTGTCACAATCTTTTTCACTTCAAGTGCAATCGCAGGCGCTGATGTCAGACCAGGAGAATCAATTCCCGCTACATTGATCAGGCCCGGACATGCTGCAGATTCTTCGACGATAAAGTCATCCCGATCAGAAGATGCCCGTAAACCGGCGAAAGACCGGATCACATTCTGGAAGGGAATATGATCAACCAGCCGCATCACCTGACTGCGGATAAACTTTAGACCCTCCCCTGTCGTCTCCAGTCCGTCTTTATTATGCCTTTGCACAGAAGTTGGTCCAAGCAGAACATTGCCGTGAACAGTCGGAACAACCAGAACTCCTTTGCTCTCACGTGTGGGACATGGGAAAATTACAGAGTTTACCAATGATGATGAGTCTTTATCCAATACAAAATACTGACCACTCCTTGGTATGATATGAAAATGCTCACCGCCTGCCATGGCACTGATTTCGTCTGCATAGACTCCGGCACAGTTTATCAGAACTCTGCTCTTGCAGCTTTCTTGATTCGTTCTGATCTCAAATCCAGAATTTACTTTATGTATCTGAGTCACCATATGATTAAGTGCCAGTTCTACACCATTATCCATTGCATTTTCCATATAGGCAATGGCAAGTTCCCAAGGTCCGACAATCCCCGCCGTTGGCGCCAGCAGACCTTCCTTTACATCCTTTTTCACATTTGGTTCTCGTTTTAAGATCTCTTCTCTGTTAAGTCTCCTTACCGGAACACCATTTTCCTGTGATCGCACTTGCAGCTCATCCAGAATCCTTATTTCATCATCTGTAAACGCCAGTGTCATAGATCCTGTCTGTCTATATGGGACTTGAAGTTCCTGACAAACTCCCGGATATAAGCGATTTCCCTCTACATTGAATCTTGCCTTTTTCGTACCCGGAACCGGATCATATCCGGAATGAACAATTGCACTATTCGCCATAGTGGTACTGTTTGCTATATCATTTCCTTTCTCCAATACGAGAATATTGGCCTGATATCTGGATAATTCTCTTGCTATCGCTGATCCGATAATTCCTGCACCGATAATCACAATATCATACATAACAATCTCCTTTAAAATATCTCATACAGAAAAAGCACATTAAGCCGATCAGATATCTAAATCGGCTAATGTGCTTTCTCTCATTCTCTGCAACTATTAACTTAATTTCATAATATCATGTGAACTATTCAAAGTCAACAACTGTTGTGATTTATTTCTGACCTTTTTTTTAAATCTTCACACTTTTTTCTTGTAAAATGTCATATTGTTTGGTATAATAGAGACGGTTAGATTATATCACTTCTTGATATATCGCCTGAACTATCGGATATATGGGTGTCTGGTGTTTCAGGAGATATTTCCATTTCCGGCAAACTCTTATTGGCTTTTTGCCCATCTTTCTGTGAATTCTACCACATACATCATAAAACCGACCACTTAATTAAATGATGTTTACAATGTTGACTTTATATGATTATATTATTGTAAAGGGAGACGTGTTATGAAAATAAAATTTGAAACAGATGATTCCTTGGATGAAGATGAAATCATCGTAAAATGCCGTTCCTTCGATTGTCATATTCAGGAACTCAAGGCGGCAATTCAAGAAGTATATGATTCTCAAAGTAAGATTACTTTATATAAAGAAAGCACTGCTTATTATATACCGTTGGAGAATGTGCTGTTTTTTGAGACGGAAAACAGTCATGTACAGGCCCATACCGAAAAAGATATCTTTCAGGTGAAATACCGGCTGTATGAGCTTGAGGAAATATTGCCTGGATATTTTATACGTATATCCAAGTCATCAATCTTGAACATAAGACGTATCTACGGTATAGATCATTCCTTTCATACACCCGTCACCATTCATTTTCAGGACACACATAAGCAGGTCTATGTATCACGTTATTATTATAAATCGTTGAAAGAGCGAATCAAAGAAATGAGGTAGCGCTATGAAAAGGAAAAGAATTATCTTTGGAATCATATTAATTGCAGGGGCTGTTCTTCTGCTTCTGGGAAATATGCAGCTGTTAAATGGCATCCGCGTCAGCACAATTATATTCACAGTACTGTTTGCTGCTACGTTTTTTGAGAGCCTCTTCCGCCGCAGTATACCAGGCGTTTTATTCTCCATCGCTTTCCTGGCAATTGTATACTCCAAACCTCTGGGGATAGAATCACTGACCCCCTGGCCGGTGTTGGGTGCAGCTTTTCTGGCAAGTGCAGGTCTCTCCCTGATCTATCATCCAAAACGGAGATATCAAGCTCATAATGAGTGGTCTGCAAAAGAATGGGAAGATTTTTATGACACAGATGATATCATAGATGAAAACAATATAAAATTTACCACCACATTTGGAAACAGTATCAAATATGTAACTTCGGCAAATTTTAAGAGTGCCCAAATTGAGTGTAATTTTGGTAATATGAAAGTATATTTTGACAATGCTGTCATCCTGGAGCAAAAAGCAGTGATCCATCTTGATATCTCTTTCAGCGGAATAGAACTTTTTATCCCGAAAGGATGGACTGTTATTGATCATACAGAGAGACCTTTCAGCGGCAGTAGGCAGATAAACGAGAGCCAGCCCGATGGAAGCGCCACAGTTCTGCTGACCGGTGATATCAGCTTTTCTGAAATCACCCTCAACTATACCTGATGTAAAAACAAAAGTTTATGCTTTTTCATGCATGCATGGAAAAGCATAAACTTTATAACCAGAACACTCTACATTTCATCAAAGTACATGTTCAGTTTTTCTTTCATCTCTTCCGGAACTTTTCTGGCAAATGGGAAGATCTCGATATTTGCAAGGTTCTTTGCTATACATAGCAGAACATTGGCACTTCTTCGAAGCGACCACGGAGAAATAAGATCTATGGTATCAAAGCGTGTATGCATGCCGAAACCATCACGATTCAACGTCATGGCCGGAATCCCTTTCCATGCAAAACTATTCGAATCGCTTCCCCAGATATCATTCTTAATTGAGACACCCATGCCCGCCTCATGCATCATATAAGAAAGTATCTCGCATACCGATG
Source organism: Blautia liquoris (assembly GCF_015159595.1). NCBI lineage: Bacteria > Bacillati > Bacillota > Clostridia > Lachnospirales > Lachnospiraceae > Blautia > Blautia liquoris. Next base: position 2,253,645 of record NZ_CP063304.1, read on the forward strand.
AATCCGCGGTGACACCCAGTACTGTTCCTCCAATCAGTTGTCCGGCAAGATCAACATTCATGTTAAATCTGTGTTTGTCGAGTTCTGTCTCGTGTGCTTTTACGTAAGCCTGACTGCCGCAGAGTCCCACTTCTTCGGCTCCAAACCAGAGGAATTCAATCGTACGCCTCGGTGCGTTTTTCGCAAAGTATCTTGCTAGTTCCATAATAATTGCGGCCCCTGCAAGATTATCATATGCTCCTGGCCCCTGTGGAACCGAGTCATAGTGAGCACTCAAAGTCAGGATTTCATCCGGTTGGTCACTGCCTTCAATTTTAACGACAATGTTTCTGGAAGATCGTCTTACTTTTTTTTGTTCCAGAATCAGTTTTACCTGAGCTGCACCTTTCTCAACCAGCTCCACGGCATCTTTATAGTGTACACTCACTCCTTGTATCGGCGTCCTGGCCAAATCTTTCAGACGGAAACTATCCGGTTTTAAGTCTTCTCCCTCGTCATTCGGGGTACCTGATATTGTAACAAAGCCGGCGACTTTGCAATCCACAAGTTTCTCATAAACCGCTTTTTTCACTGGCCCATTAATCATGACAATCTTTCCCCCTGCGCCGGAAAGACTAATATCATCCCCGTTTTCAACATATAAAAACGGTGCTGTAACACCACCTTTAGGAGTGCTGCCACATCTTTGATATCCACTCACCAGATATTCTTTCTCATAAGGCTGTGTGACAATCAGCCTGGCCTGTGTAATCTCATACGCCGAAAACAGAAATTCTTCTGATGTCCCCGTAACACCTGCCTCAGCCAGACTTTGTAATATCTCGTCACCGGCCTTTTCTTCGTTTTCGGTTCCTGCTTCTCTACTGTATTGGAATTTTTCCATAAACTCGTATTGTCTTTTTCCACTAATTTCATCATAAGCCGATTCCATAATCTTCTCCTCCTTTCGTGTTCTTCATATTTCTCTTACGGTCTCCATGATTCGCAGCAGCATATCGCCGGTTCCCACATTATATCCGCTTTGTGCATAGACACAATGGAGCCTTTGGTCTGTAATAAAAATCAGCGGAAGTTTTTCGAAATCGACATACATACGTCTGCCTAACATCTCTATATTCTTTGCAAAGTCATCATAACAAACCTGTATCTTCGGGAACCTGTGAAGTACTTCAAAGATATTCTGATTCTCCAACACTTCTTTCGACCGCACAATAAATATCATACGTTCCTGATACTCTTCATACTCTTCCTGATTCTCCAGGATTTCGTTTAAGATATGCACAGTCGGCTCTCGATTCCCCTCCAGCCAGAAAAATATATATTTATGCCCATCGCTGATTTTGCTTCCGCTGATTTTTTCGCCGTCCTGATCCTCTACAAAGAAATCCGGCATATCAATATCGAGAAGCATATCTGCCAGATTCGCCTGCCTCATCTTAAGAGGAATTTGTTTTTTCTGGTTTCGATCGAGATCAAACTCGAATTTATTCGTCAGAACAGAGCCATTTGGCAGGCGGGCTGCCGTCAGGATCTGATATGTCCCGACTGCAAGATTCAACCGAAGTTGTCCCTCTTTCCACTCATGATCAGAAAGATTCAATGAATAAAAAATTCCATCTTGTTCTCGTGAAATGCTCCAATTCTGATGATAAATCCAGGAATCGTCGGGATCGGAACAAAGCGTCAGTATGCAGTCACAGACATCCTCTTTCAACACCGGAACAAAACGGTCCTCTCTCCAGTATTCCATCGCATCTGTGGCGGGATTTAATCTTGCCGCCAGCCCAAAAGTACGTGCAATAGCGACAAAAAGTACTTTTTTTGATCTGGTACTTGCTGTCTGAAGCCGCATACATGCCGCTGGAACTGTGATGAGATTGTCATACTCTCTCTTAGGATCTGAAGAGATATTCTCATCAATCCATTCCCAGATCTTTTCTGGATCATTTTGAAAACATTTTTTCTCTGTATCAGAAAACTTCTCGGAAATCTCTTTTCGCCAGGTGGTCAGTACTTCGTTCTCCACTCTGGGATTCACCACATATGACATGAATATCTCACTGTTTTGCTCCCAGCTTTCCTGATAAGATAGAGCATACTGCAGATGCTCTTCGAGAACCTTTCGGCTGCAGTCAGCTTGATCTTTTATAGTCAGACACCCAAGCATCTTCTCTCTTTGATCTTTCGTTTTTGGATCTGCACTCAGGAATGTTTCCCTGTCCGGATTCGAAAACCGATTGATCTTTTCCTGGCGAAGCTTAGCAGCATGAGTCAGGCGGATATCGTTTTCTCTGATCCGCTCGATGCTTGGGACCTCCGTGTGAACTGGCATGTCACGCGGAGCGGACAGATCATGGGACACCCATATATTCTTTGAACTATCTTCAACACCTGAGCTTCTTTTTTTATCGGATATAACCACTGTACAGTGTTCTTCTCTTCGCACATCAATGTATGCCTCTCCCAGACGTTTCTCGTGTTCTCCGGATACGACATAGATGCGCAGACTTCCCAGTCCGGTAAAAAGTTGTGTCTTTCCCTCATTGTCTGTTCTTGTCTCTGCAATCGGGACAAATTGCGCATAATTGACAACCTCAAAGAAAACCTGGGCATCCGAAACCGGCCTGTGAGCTTCATCTCTTACTTCGACGGTAATCCTTTTTACGACTGCATAACGGTCCAGTTCGTTTAGCACTGTAACTGTCTGTTTCTTTCCGATCAAGTTTATCTCATCTTGTGCAGAGTCAAACTTTCTGGAATGAATCATCATGGCCCGTGAAGATGCATTCAAAAACCATCCTTGATTTAAAATTGGCTGTGGTTCACAGGCTCCGGTAAAGTACCACGTTCCGTCACACCACATTTCCACCCATGCATGATTATCATCACAGTGTGCCCAGTACGGAGCATATACCTGTCTTGAAGGAATCCCGACACTTCTCAGTGCATTGACCATAAAGGTTGATTCCTCGCCACACCTTCCAATTCCTCTTTGATAAACGCCCAGAGCAGACAGCGTTCTTGCATCTGTACTCTGATAGGTAACCTCTTTGGCACACCAATGATTGACTTCCAGCAAAGCCTCTTTTTTGTCTAAATCCTTGATACGGTCTTTTAGACTCTCATAGAACAGACTCCTGCAGGGACGTATCTCTTCCTCATTGACCCTGTGAAACAGAACATAATTCAGAAAAATGTCCTCTGGCAGACTGCGGACTTCACTATATTCTTCATAAAGCCGATACCCGTGACATGCGTAGTCAAAAAAGTATTCAAACGGATAATTACCGATATCGCTGCAGGGCATGAATGCATAAAGGTACTTTACTGCCAGTGCCACTTCCTGCGTACAGGCAGCAATTTTATCATCTATCTTCGAAAATACTCTCGGAATCTCCTCTTTTCTTATAATATATTCCTTTTCAATTCGCTGCCTGTTTTGCTGTAAAAACATAGTATTCACCTCTTCTGCAGTCTGTTGATTATCTGTCTTGCTTCTTTTATCTTTCCTTCGTCTGTACGCCAGATCTCATATTCACTGATACCGGGCGCTCCCATATTCACGTTCGTTTTTCGGTATGTCATAGGGCTTTCAAGTACAATTTTTCCGGACATATGGTAACACGTGGCACCTGTATATGGGTATAACTCCTCGATAACCTGTGCATTTACTCCACTACCCGCCTGAATGGCAACCTTTCCCTCTGATGCCTGAACCAGTTCCCGGATCAGATCTTTTCCATCGATACAAAGATTTTCCTGTCCGGAAGTTAGAATCGTATCAATCCCCAGATTTATAACCTGATCCAGTGTGGTAAATGGATCCTTACATACATCAAAGGCACGGTGAAGCGTCACAGACATATCCCCACGTTTCTCCATAAGTATGTTCATCCGTTCCATATCCAGCGATCCATCTGCTTTCAGGACGCCGATGACAATCCCATCGGCTCCCATTCTGCGATAGGCATCGACAGCGTCACAGATCAGTTTAAATTCAAAATCTGTATAACAAAAGTCTCCAAATCTTGGCCGGATCAATACATGAATACGTATATCCGTCTTTTTTCGAACCTCGTCAAAAAGCCAGGGATCTGGTGTTGTTCCCCCAATGAGAAGATTCTGGCACAGTTCCAGCCGGTCTGCACCGCCCTTATATGCCGCAACTGCAGATTCTACTGAATCTACACAGGCCTCTAATGTGATATGTTTCATCACCCGTCCTCCTGATAAGTTGAATGATTTTTTTATATTAATGATGTTGGGGTCAAAAGTAATTTGACCCCTTATGATACACGGATTGTTACGCTCTTCGAGCTCTCACAATCCTACAAACATTCGAAATACACCCTAATCGGGTTGCTTTCTCATGTTTGTTCGGGTCCCAAGGTCATGCTTTTTCATGCAAGCATGAAACGCAGGACCTTTTGACCCTGGTATCATATTAATGTAACTTCAAGAACGGTATCTACATCATCCGGCAGAACCGGATCCGGTCCCAAATTAGCGAAGACAATATCCGGATAATCACTGTGAACCCAGCTTGTGGAGACCGGAATCTCTGCTCCTGTAGCCAGCCAACGGATCTTCTCGACTTCTTCTTTCCTGATTCCCATAAGCGGAATCGGTCCTATCGTATTCTCGAAAAGATGAAAGTATAACTTCTTTCCTTTCCTGGTAATCCTTCCATAATCTGGCTTTTCAATCCCGGCTTTTGTGCATCCGTAGATACTTTCACTGTTCTTTTTCATCCATTTTCCAATCGTCTTTAAGATCGCCATTGACTCTTCGGGTATGTTGCCTCTGGCATCCGGTCCGACATTCAATAGCATGTTCCCACCCTTTGACACACACTCTACCAGCTTCTTGATCAACATACCGGCAGGTTTGAAATAATGATCGTTCGCACAATAACCCCAGTTATTATTCATAGTGACACAGGCTTCCCAGATCAGATCCTTCCCGTTCACATCACAAATTCCGTTCGGAGGAATCATCTGTTCCGGACTCACGAAATCTCCGTGATATGGTTTCGGATTGCCCTCAGCCAGAGAGCCATGACCTTCACCGCTTACTTCCAGACGGTTGTCGATGACGACGTCCGGCTGCAGGGATCGAACCATATCCATCAGTTTGGTGGCATGCCACTTTTCCCCTCTCATATCATCATAAGAGAAATCAAACCACAAGACATCCAGTTTCCCATAATTAGTACAAATCTCGCGGACCTGGTTATGCATCAGCTGAAGGTAATTGTCGAAGTTTCTGTTTTCATTTCCGTATGCGGGATTGTTCCTCATTGGGTGGTTTTTATCCCGGTAATGCGGATAATCCGGGTGATACCAGTCCAGAAGAGAGAAGTATAATCCGACTTTTAGTCCCTCTGCCCGGACGGCTTCCACGAATTCTGCGACCAGATCCCGTCCGCACTTTGTATTCGTGGATTTAAATTCTGTATACTTACTGTCAAACAGACAGAATCCATCATGATGTTTTGCAGTCAGAACTACATACTTCATGCCGGCCTCTTTCGCAGCTTTTGCCCATTTATGTGGGTCGTAGTCGGTCGGGTTAAATTCATCAAAATACGGCATGTAATCCTCTTTTGGTATCTCCTCTGTGCTGCGTACCCACTCTCCGCGGGCGGGAATCGCATACAGTCCCCAGTGGATAAACATCCCAAATCGGGCATCTTGATACCACTCCATACGCTTCTCGTATTTTGCCAAGTCAAACTGATACATCCTTCTCCTCCTTTTCCCCTTCATCAAAGACAGGGTAGTGACATTTGATAAAATGTCCTGTGGAAATTTCACGGGTTTTTGGTCTTTCTTTGATACATCTTTCCTGACAATACTTGCATCTTGTGCGGAACAGGCATCCACTGGGCAGATTTGTCGTACTGGGCAGATCTCCCTTCAATATAATCCGGTCTGACTTTTTTGTGGGATCCGGGATCGGAACCGCAGAAAGAAGGGCCCTTGTATATGGATGTCTGGGATGATCGAACAGCTCTTTTTTTGAAGCTGTCTCGACAATCGTTCCCAGATACATAACGGCAATCCGGTCAGCAATCATTTCCACAACACTTAAATCGTGGGAAATGAACAGATACGTAAGATCGTAATTCTTTTGAAGTCTGCTCATCAGATTTAACACCTGAGCCTGTATGGAAACATCCAGTGCCGAAACCGGCTCATCCGCTATAATCAGCTTTGGATGAACGGTCAGCGCTCTGGCAATTCCGATACGTTGTCTCTGACCACCTGAAAATTCATGAGGAAAGCGTTCCCCATGAGCGGGACTTAACCCCACTACTTTCAGGAGCTCATTTACCTGTTTTTTCCGTTCATTCTCTGACGAGTCAGTATGAATCAGAAGGGGCTCTGCGATTAGATCCGAAACCCGGATTCTCGGGTTCAGAGAACCATACGGATCCTGGAATATCATCTGAACATCTGCGCGCAGCGGACGCATCTCATTCTCAGTGAGTTTCGTGATATCTTTTCCATTGAACCAGATTTCTCCTGAATCAGGTGTCAAAAGATGATCAATCAGTCTTCCTGTCGTAGATTTTCCGCATCCGGACTCGCCAACCAGTGCAAATGTCTCCCCGGGCATTATGTCGAATGAAACACCATTAATTGCATGTACCACAGGTTTCTTTGAGAAGAACCCTTTTCCTCCTCCAAATGTTTTTATTACATCTTTTACTGATACAAGGGGTTCACTCATGCCTTTTTCGCCTCCTTTTCTTCTGTATCGTGCAGGACACATCTGCACCGTCTGTGCTCTGCCCCCCAAACGGGAGTGAGATCTGGTTCCCTCTCGCGGCAGACATCCATAGCATATCTACACCTTGGGGCGAACTTGCATCCCTCAGGCATCGCCGCCAGATCCGGAACACTTCCCGGAATAGAGGGCAGAGAGGTCACATTGCTCCCCAGAATCGGAACTGATTCAATCAGCCCCTGTGTATATGGGTGTTTCGGGGAAGCAAACAATTCCTTCACGGGTGCTTCCTCTACAATTCTGCCGGCGTACATCACAATCACCCTGCTGCACATCTCTGCAACAACGCCGAGATCATGTGTGATCATCAAAATTCCCGTGTTTCTTTTTTCCTTGATATTTTCCATCAGCTCCAGTATCTGAGCCTGAATGGTTACATCCAGTGCCGTTGTCGGCTCATCTGCGATCAGAAGATCCGGTTCGCACGACATCGCCATAGCTATCATCACACGCTGGCACATGCCGCCGGATAATTGATGCGGATAACTGGCAAGCGTCATCTCTGGATCCGGAATCCCAACCAACTTTAGAACATCGAATGCACGCTTATGAGCCTCCTCTTTCGAAATGTCATTGTGGAGCAAGATAGCTTCTATAATCTGTTTGGATATCCGCATACACGGATTCAGTGAATTCATGGGTTCCTGGAAAATCATAGAGATCTCATGTCCCCTGATCTTTCTCATCCCCTTTTTATCTGTTTTGAGGATATCGTCTCCATTTAAGAGAACTTCTCCCCCCGATATCTTACTGGTTTTCGGCGGCAGGAGACGCATCACAGATAGTGAAGTCACAGACTTTCCACATCCTGATTCTCCTACCAGCCCCAGTATCTCCCCCTTATCGATATAAAAGGATACATCATTTACAGCGGTTACCCATTCTTTCTCTCGTATAAACTCCGTTCGGAGATTTTTTACATCTAATAATCTTTCAGCCATATCGTTCCTCCTAATTCATTCTCGGATCCAGGGTATCCCGAAGTCCGTCACCTAACAGGTTAAAAGCCAGAACTGTGAGGAAAATCAAAATACCGGGGAACAATACAATATGTGGAGCAGTATTCAGGTAATTTCTGCCCTGTGATAACATAGCCCCCCAGTCAGGCTGTGTCACATTAGCTCCAAAGCCCAGGAAACTCAGGGAAGATGCTGCAAGTATTGCAGTTCCCACCCGCATCGTAAAATTGACAATCACGGACTGGATGGTTCCGGGAAATACATGTATCCACAGAATGCGCCAGTTCTTACATCCGATTGATCTCGCAACCTCGACATACAGGGATTCCTTTACAGAGATGGTGGCACTCCTTATAATTCGGGCAAATGACGGTACCGTAAAAACAGCAACCGCTATGATGACATTCGTAATACCAGGCCCCAGAATTGCAACGATAGCGATTGCAAGCAGAATATCCGGAAACGAAAAAAGTATATCGCAGATCCTCATGATCAGTGAATCAATCCATCCGCCATAATATCCTGCAATCAGGCCAAGAATGATACCAAGGGCTGTCCCGACGATTGTCGCTGACAGGGCAGATGCCAAAGAGAGTCTTGTTCCGACCAGCAGACGGCTGAAGATATCTCTTCCAAATTCATCGGTTCCCCATATGTGTGCAGACGACGGACCCTGAAGAATACTATTGTAATCTGCCTGATCAGCATCGTATGGCGCCACGAACGAGCCAGATACGGCCGCCAAAAGAAGCAGTACAATAAAAAACAGAGAGATCACAGCCGTTTTTCTTTTCAAAAACTTCTGAACAAACTCTTTTCGTCTGCTCTTTTGCACCGGAAGAGCCTCGGCGTCCTCAAATTGGTTCACACTAGTGTTCTTATCTATATCTGACATACTTCTCCTCCTAACTGTAACGAACCTTTGGATTGATTACACCATACAGTAAATCGACAATCAGATTAATGATGATATATTCAAGTGCAAAGAATAAAAGCAAAGCCTGAACCACTTTGTAATCTCTAAAGTTGATCGAATCTACCAGAAGACGCCCGACACCCGGTATGGAAAAAACCGTTTCTGCCATAACAGACCCCGAGAGGAGCCCCCCGACCTGAAGTCCGCCGACTGTCACGATCTCAATCAGAGAGTTCTTGAATGCATGCCTCATGACAACCAGAAATTCCCCAAGCCCTTTCGCACGTGCTGTGCGGACATAGTCCTCTCGCATCGTCTCCAGCATTGAGGAACGGGTAAACCTTGCCAGAATCGCCATGATCCCTGCTCCTTCTGTAAGTGACGGCAGCACATATGCCCTCCAACTTGCAAGCCCTCCCGTAGGAAACCATCCAAGACCCACGGAAAATAGCTGTATCAATTCTAGTCCCAGCCAGAATCCCGGAAGGGATATTCCTGATATGGCAATCAGCATAGCAATATAATCGAAAGCCCTTCCCTGCATAACCGCTGACACGATACCCAAAGATACGCCAATAATCACAGCCCAGATCATGGAGCAGACCGTCAGCATAATTGTGGGCTTGAGTCTGGGTATAATTGTCTGCACGACTGTTTTTCCGTTTTTCACTGAAAGCCCAAGGTCCCCGGTAAAAAGTCCTTTCATATATTTCCCATACTGGACAAGTAACGGGTCATTCAGTCCCAGCTGCTCTCTTACAAGTTCCACATCCGCCTTTGTTGCATCCTGCCCTGCAATCTGTCTCGCCGGATCGCCTGGGATCATGTGTATAAACATAAATATTAAAAATGATATGACAATAAGGAGCGGAATTGCACTTAGTATCCTTTTTATCGCATAGCGTCCCATTCATCTAACCTCCTATTCTAATAGAACTGCCATCATAATAATGGCAGTTCTGCATCTAAAACAATCCGTAAATTCGCTGGGATTTTACTGAGCGAGTTTTGCATCAGCAAAATTAAAAGCTCCGTCCGGTGAAACATAGACCCCTGACAAATATGATTTTTCAGCAAAGATAACCTGATCATTTCCCAGGAATAACCATGGGCAGTCCTTCCATGCACGCTCCTGCGCATCTGCATAGATCTTTTTCTGATCTTCGGGATCAGCATTCGAAAGACCTTCATCCAGATCTTTATCAAAATCCTTGTTGTTGTAATATGCCGTATTCGCACTTACCGGCGGACACATGGTGCTGTAAAGCAGTGAACGCAGAGAGCCATCCATTGTGAAATCAGATGCTGACCAGTTGACATACCACATATTGATTTTCGATTCCTCTTTGTCTACATAAATTTTGTCGTTAATAGTTGCCGGTTCCATCGGCATAACATCCACTTCTATTCCAATCTGCTGAAGCTGCTGTTTAATAAAAGTCATACCTTTGATTTCCTGTGTGGTATTATCACCCCATAACGTCAGCTTAAATCCGTCCTCGTATCCAGCTTCTTTCATCAGTGCTTTCGCCTCATTCAGATCATATTTATAAGCCGGCTGCTCAACGTAGCCGCTGATGCTCTCAGGAACCACAGATGAGGCTGGTTTTCCATAACCGGAATACATCAGCTGAACATATGCATTCTTGTCGATTGCAAGATTCATAGCTTTGCGGACTTTGAGGTCTTTCAGTTCCGGCTGATCCATGTTCAATGTCACATATCTCATAATATTGGAATCAGATGCTTTTACACTCAGATCATCTGTGCCTTCCACAGCCTTAATCTGATCCACCGGCATCGGATATACAAAATCAGCTTCTCCTGTCTGCAGCATTGCAGTACGGGTTCCTGCCTCTGGTGCCTCCTTGATCGTGACTGTATCTACACCTGGTTTATCACCCCAGTAATTATCATTACGTTTCAAGGTTGTATGATCTCCCTCTTCCCATTCAACAAAGGTGTAAGGGCCTGTCCCAACCGGATGATTCATGATGTCATTCCCATACTGTGCAAGTGCAGCTGGGCTGATAATACAAAACTGGGTCAGGCGATTGATGAACGGACTCCATGGTTTTGTCAGTTTAAAGATAACGGTATTCGGATCCGGGGTCTCAACACTGGCAACTCGTGGTTCCTCAGAACCGTCATCATTTGTCACGATAAAAGTTCTCCTCTGCCTCAGATCGTTGTTCTTATCCACAACCCTGTCATAATTTGCCTTGACTGCCTCTGAGTCAAAATCGGTTCCATCATGGAATTTGATTCCTTCATTCAGATGAAAGGTGTAGGTCAAAGAATCATCTGAAATCTCCCAATCCTTTGCGAGCTGCCCTGCAATTTCATTGTTCTCGTCAAACTTTACAAGGTTCTCATAGACACCCCGGGTAGCCGATATCGCATTCGTATCCGGAATATTTGCGGGATCCATTGAACTTACACTTCCCTCAATTGCAATCACAAGATCATTGTCTTTTGATTTTGAGTCTGTATTCTTAGCTTTAACGATGTATCCATCCTTGTCCACTTTTCCATTTTCAGCTGTACTTGCATCTTGGCTGCTGCTGTTGGCAGATGAACTGTTGTTGTCCTTCTTTCCGCCGCATGCGGCCAGTGAAAACATCATCGTTCCTGCCAGTAAGACTGATATTACCTTTTTGTAATTCTTCATTCAATCATGCTCCTTCTTCATAAGGTTAATAAGTATACCTATACGGTGCCGCGTCTCACATCAAGATCATATTGCAAGTTGTCTTTAATCACCCTGCATTTACATGATAAAACACAGTCAACCGCAAGTATACGTCTCTCACTGTAAGATTATATCAATGTTTATGATAAATATCAATACATCCAATCGACAAGAATCTGCCCATATTGATCCAATAGTGTACATGTTTTGAAAGAGAAGTTCCTCGATGATTCATATCATCGAGCGAAATAAATATAAATTCATCCCGGACAGATCATAATTTTTACTGTTAAAATGATGATCGATATAAAATATTACGTATTTTTCGGATAATTGGGAGCATTCCTGAATCTGTCTGCTGGACGCCTGCAAGAATCGTCATGCGCTCTTTCGGATCATTTGAAAAATAGCACCCCAACCATCCATCCCAGCCATATTCCCCAAGGTTTCCCATAGAAAGAGCCTGTCCGGGATCTTTAAGAACTCTCATCAAATTCCCATAGGTGTGCCCCAGCAGTGCCGGAGCACTTTCCAGTCCCTTTTCCTGTCCGGAGGTAAGCGATCCCTCTGTCATAAACTTTACTGTCTGCTCACTTAGGATTCTCTTTTCTCTGTAAATACCGCCGTCAAGCAACATAGTGGCAAAAGACGCATAGTCATCCAACGTTGAAACCAGTCCGGCGCCACCGGATTCAAACGCATTTTTCTTCGTGACGTCATTTTGGACGCCGAGATTGCAGCCCTTGTATACATTTAAGGTCCCATCCGGTGTACTTTGATAGGGAATCACTACACGGTCCGCTTTGCTCTTTGGCACATAGAACCCTGTGTCATTCATCTGGAGAGGTTCAAAGATCTCTTTTTGCAAAAAATCCCCGAACTTCATACCGGATACAACTTCAATGACGGCGCCAAGTACATCAGCCCCTGAACTATAAAAATATGTTTTTCCCGGCTGATATTTCAGAGGACACTCTCCAATTGCATTGGCTGCCTCCACAGTAGACACCTGATGATCCGTCCCAAGGTTTGCTATGATCTTATCAAATACCCTTGCTGTCTGTATCTCTGCCTCTCCGTCCGTTCCCGGATAAACCAATCCGGCCGTCATGTTCAGAAGATCGCGAATAATTGCAGGACGATCAGGCGCAAGCAATTTTTCTTCACTGCAGACCTTCTGATCTCGGAATCCCGGCAAAAAGTCCGAGACAGGCTGACCCAGATCGAGCAGACCACGTTCCACCAGAATCATTGCTGCAGCTGCCGTCACTGGTTTTGTCATGGAATACAGGCGAAAGATAGAATTTCTTTGGACTGGCCTCTTATTTTTAACGTCTGCATAACCGTCGCTGCAATAAAGCAGTTCTTCACCATCCTTTATTATTAGCAGATTCATACCTGCTATACTGCCAGATACAATCGTCTGATGTACAACCTGTTCGATATCTCTTACTTTACTATGATTCATAATACTCCCTCCTGTTTCCTCTGACACATCAAAATCACAACATTTTCTGGTTGAAAATCTGCCTGTTTATCTCTCTTTGTAAGTAGTTCTCATATATATGAATTTATAAAACCATAAATAACGTTCCTGCCGTGATAAGAGTGCAGCCAATCAACGACTTTGACGTGAAATTTTCATGTAGAAATATAAATGCCAAGATCAAAGTAATCACAACACTCAATTTGTCAATCGGAACTACCTTTGATGCATCTCCCATCTGCAATGCTTTATAATAACACATCCATGATGCTCCTGTTGCCAGGCCTGACAAAATCAGGAATGTCCAGCTTTTATGGCTGATTTCTGATATTCCTCTTTGCGTATTAGTAAGAAAAACCATTCCCCATGCCATAATCAGCACAACCATTGTTCGAATAGCTGTGGCAAGATTGGAATTCACTCCTTCAATTCCTACTTTCGCCAAAATAGATGTCAAAGCTGCGAAGACTGCTGATAGTAATGCAAAGACTGCCCACATGTTAAAAATCCTCCTGTTTCTTCTGATGTATCATCAGTTATTTTGTGCTGTCAGCCTGCCTATATTATAAATAATCCGTTTCAAAAAGTATGTTGACAGTTATATTTCTAATTATGATTAGTATATCATGAACGTAATTTCATTGAAAGAACGTTCTGTAATATTTCTCTAAAAAGCCATATTTCCCATCGGTCTGCAAAGAAACAGGCACATAAAACCAATCATCAAAATTGGCTTTATGTGCCTGTTTCTTTGCAGAATACATCAATTAAACTGCGGTTAATTTTTCGATTTCGATTTCTTTAAGTAATCGATATAAACAGATCCAAGAATAACACATCCTTTAACTATAAACTGCCAATAGCTGTTAATTTTTAATAGATTCATCCCATTATTTAATATTCCTATAATGAGAACACCTAGCACGGTTCCGCTTAAGGAGCCAATACCTCCGCTGAAACTTGTCCCACCTATAACTGATGCAGCTATTGCATCTCGTTCAAACCCTTCACCAACAGATGGTTGTCCCGAATACAAACGTGCCGCTAACACAACTCCAGCTAATGCCGCCAAAGCACCACTCATCATAAATACGCGTATTTTTACCGATTGAATATTAACACCGGAATATTTTGCAGCTTCTGCATTTCCCCCAGTTGCGTAGATGTGGCGTCCAAAAGCTGTACGATATAATACAAAATACAAAACAACAAATACCACAACTACAAACAGTACTGGAGTGGGTATACCAATAACACTCCCCGTACCCATATTATTAAATGATTGATTCTCGCTTTGTGCAGGTTGTCCGCCTGTCAAAACATAACTTACGCCTCTCACAATTATCTGCGTGGATAAAGTTACAATAAACGGGGGCAAAGTAGTTTTTGCAATAATACTGCCGTTGATTAATCCTATTAGTGCACCAAATAGAACAGGTACAAGCAAACAGATAATAATCGGGAAATTATGGTTAGCAAGCTGAACAGAAATCACTCCTGCTGCCGCTACAACTGATCCCACTGATAAATCAATTCCCCCTGCAAGTAATACACATGTAATTCCAAACGCTATAAGACTGTTTACGCAAATTTGCCTGAGAACACTAAGCAAATTATTTTTGACCATAAATGTATCAGTTGTAATAGATAATATTGTTGTTAACAATGCTAATGCCACAATGGCACCCAGGTTCTTCTTGATCCATGCGATAAAAGGATTTGCAGATTTGCTTCTTTTAGATGTCTGTTTTAAAGCTATTGTGTTTTTCATGGTTTCCATATTATCTTCCTCCCGTGACTGCATAAGACAGAATATTTTCCTGGGATATATCATCTTTTTCAGGATCTAAGATTGTTACTAACTTTCCTTCACTCATCACAACAATTCTGCTGGAGTTATTGATAACTTCCGGCATTTCAGAAGATAGCATAATAATAGAAATCCCCTCATTTACAAGTTCATTCATTAACTTATAAATTTCTGCTTTTGCCCCGACATCTATCCCTCGTGTGGGTTCATCTAATATCAGTATCTTTGGCTTGGCCGCCAGCCATTTTGATATTACAACCTTTTGTTGATTTCCACCTGATAATTCACTGGCAAGCTGATCAACAGAACTCATTTTAATTGAAAGCTTCTCTTTATATTCATGAATAATCTGTTTCTCTTTCTTTTTATCTACTTTTAATCTTCTTATAAAGGAGTTTATAACTTGAAAAGAAAGATTCTCACCGATTGAGTGATTTAAAATTAAACCCTGTGTTTTTCTTTCTTCAGGAACCAATGCAATCCCTGACCTAATCGCATCCGCAGGCTTTCTAATATTGATTTTCTTTCCTTCTATATATATTTCACCTGAAAGAATAGGATCAATACCGAAAAGCCCCAGTGCAACTTCTGTTCGTCCTGCACCTACAAGACCTGAAAATCCTAAAATTTCACCCCTTTTAAGCGTAAAATTGATATCTTTGACTTTTTTTGTAGTTAAGTGTCTGACTTCCAATAAGATATCTTTTCCCTTTGTATGTCTTTCCCCATAAATAGTATCGATTTCTCTTCCCACCATCATACTAATAAGTTCATCTTCATCCGTATCGCATGTTTTCTTTGTCCCTATAAATTTCCCATCACGTAACACACTGACGGTATCGCACACAGCAAAAGTTTCTTCCATTCGATGTGATATGTAAATAATAGCTACGCCATTTTCTTTTAACCTTCTGATTTCACCAAATAAATGATCAACTTCCAAGTTGGTCAAAGCTGCTGTAGGTTCATCCATAATCAAAATGCGCGACTTTTCATTGATCGCACGTGCAATTTCTACAAGTTGCTGCTGCGCCACTGATAATTCACTGAGTAATTGATGTGGATCCAGATTTAAGCCTGATTCTACCAGAGCTTTACTGGACTCCCCATACAATTTTTTATAATCCACCAGACCAATTACATTTCTTGGCTCACGGCCCAGAAACATATTTTCGGCAATACTTAGGCTTTGAACATTATTTATCTCCTGATGAATAAAACCAATACCATATTTCTTTGCATCCTCTACAGAATGAATGGAAGTTTTCTCTCCATTAATTATTACGGTTCCCTTATCAGCACTATAAAGACCGCCCAATATTTTCATTAGTGTTGATTTTCCCGCCCCGTTTTCTCCAATTAGTGCGCGAATCTCTCCAGGCATAACAGAAATATTGATATCATCCAATACCATGTTAGATGCGAATGATTTCGTGATGTTTTTCATTTCCAAAATATACTGCTCCGGCATTATCTTCCCTCTTCTCTCACAAAGAATCTTTAGTCGTAATCGTCGATATTATCCTGAGTGATAATAAACATTTCGATTACCACCTTTTTATCCACATCCTCTCCGTCAATGATCTTTTTTGCAGTTTCCACTACTGTGGATCCAATTTTTTCCGGATCTTGTGCAGCAGATGCAATCATTTCTCCCGCTTTGATAAATTCCTTTCCTTCGTCTGATCCATCAATTGCAACAACCTTTGTATTCTCCAGTACTCCGGCCTCCTTTAAAGTAGCAATTGCACCACGTGCTGTTGGATCATTAATTGTAAACACCCCATCGATATTTGGATTTGCATTTAGCAAGTCTACCATTACTGGCTGTGAGTAATCTGCTCTAGGTTTTTCAACATCTCTGCTTTGTAGAATATGAATATCTGAATGGTTTTCCATTTCATCTTCAAAACCTTTTTGACGATCATAGCATACTTCGGTAGTACTATAAGTTATCTCCACAATCTCACCTTTGTCATGCAGTGCCTCCGCCAAAGCCTGTGCGCAAAGTTGTCCAGCTAAATAATTATCTGATACCACTGTAGATTTCACTAAATCTTCATTTTTTACAGCTGTATTAAAAGCTATAACAGGAACGTTTGCATCCTGACATGCTCGCAGTGTTGCCTCCACGCCTTCACTATTTATTGCAGAAATAGCTATTGCATCAACTCCCTGGTTTATCATATCTGCAACATCATTCATCTGTTTATTCTGATCTCCTGCCGCATCCTGTATAATCAATTCATCGTTCGGACCTAAAGCGTTCTCCATAGCATCTTTTATTTGTATAAAAAATACATTTGTTAAATCTGGGGCCGAAACACCTATTTTAATTCCATCCTTTTCTGCTTTCTCGCTCGTACTTGTTTTTCTTTCCTGCTTTTCACTTTTTTCATTTGAAGAACTGTTTTCAGAACATGCTATTAAATTAAAGGAAAATACTAAGCACATAATAGCTGTTAAGATTCTTTTCATTTTCATATTAATTTCGCTCCTTTATACTTTATAGATATTCTTATTTTTTAGTTTGTGTTTTTCAAAATCTGTTCATCAATTCCCTTTGCATTCAATCGAAACTTTTCCAGTAAGTCTCCCGGTTTTTTGGACTTTTCAAATTGATCTTTCATTCCTATCCTTATCAACTTTGTTGGTTTTTTCAGTTAGCAACCCTGCTACTGCACCTCCTAAACTACATGATATTCGGCATGTCCCGATTGTGTTTTTAGTACAGTGCTCCGATGTACTGCATCTTCAACATTTATATATCCAAGCTACAATTGAATAATACATTCGAATAACTTTTCCCTCAATGAGAACTATTACAGAATCTGTATATTATTCTCAGGACGCTTTTATATAGAAAAAACAGGCATTCATATCTGCATTAAACAGATATGAATGCCTGCACGTACAGCGATACAATGACAGATCCAGCAGCACGGCCACGGTCATCAGAACGTATCTACTTTGATGAGCTGATGATGTCTCTTCCTATTTTTTACTTATATATTTCCTTTCTTCCCCATCCCTGCCTGTGTAAGACCTCCTTTATACAAATCTGCCACAAGCTGCATCAATTCATCCACAGACAAATCTTTTCCTCTGTGCAGCCATAACTGGAAGATGGATATTACAGCAGAGAGATGGTATTCGATCAGATATGGCTTAAATCGATTGTCATCCGGCAGATCAAGCTCGGGAATATTTAACCCTGCCTTCGACATTAGCTTATCTATAAAATGCTGTTTGCCATAATCACCTAACAGGGCATTGACATATATAGACTTTGTATCGTACAGATCTACAAGACTGCTTACGAATGAAGCACCATATATGTCAATGTTTCCCCTGTTTTTACAAATATACTCTGCCATCATCTCTTCCAGCTCATCCAGTAAATCATAAATATCCAAAAAATACTGATAAAATGTGCTGCGATTATATCCCGCTTTTTTCGCGACTTCCTGTACTGTTATCCTTTCAACTGGTTTCTTCGAATACAGGAGACAAAAAGCTTCCAAAAAAGCCTGCCTTGTCTGATCTGCTGTGTTTTTATTGTTCTCCATTCAGGCCGTCCTCTCAAAATCCAACACTTATCTATCCCAGTGTTGTAGGTTTTTATATTTGGATATACTATACTTATCATACAACATCTAGTTAGCTATTATCAAGACAAGGAAAGTGAGGAATTGAATATGTCAGAAATAAAATATACTTTTACAGCAAACGGTGAAAATTGGACTAAATCTCAACTCGAACGTCTGGAATATGAACGTAATCTTCATATGCTGCACCTACTCAAACGCCATGGAGTAGAAATCAAAGACGGTGATAAAGTCCTCTCCGATGCAGAAATCGATTACCTGACTATGGAAAAAGCATGGGATGTCTCTATCAAGACACGTATGCAATATAAAGGTGATAAAATCATCGATCTTTATAAAGATGATTTTAAGCTGTCCGATGAAATGTGGAAAAAACTTGGATTCTCACAAGAGAAGCCGATGAAAGTTTCCCGCTGTAATATGTCCGTCACTGGAATTTCTCTTCAGGATTTCGCAGGAATGATGAAATCTATGCAGACAAATGACTATATTGGACTCGCCTCTCACCCAGAGCATTTCATCTGCCATATCTCTTTTGATGATGGAAAACTTTTGGGAATTGAACCTTTTGGCATGTATGGCACGCCAACCCTTGTCAATGTTGACGTAGTTGAGGACTCTAAACTGAGTGATCAGATTCGTGCAGACAAGGATCCCTCATTCCCAATGGCTATGGCAGGCGAAACTTTCCTTGCCGACGGTGTGACGCCGGTAAACTGCCCCTATCATCAGTTTAAACCTACAGCTGACGGATTCGAGACCAAAGCGGCTGTTTACTGGCCGGAGAATACACCAGACGAAATTGTAAGCGGTCATGCACTGCACCTCGCTATGGAGTTTTCACGAGGCATGCAGTTATCACAGAAATAATAAATTAGAGAGTTCCTAGGTCTTCTTCACCTGCCGTGTTGGATTCTATTGCTAAATTACTGAAATCCAAAGGCATATCAGGGAAACATCTCATAGACGATACCATGAAAGGTTATTGATCGTTATCAGTAAAAGCGCAAACTATTCATCTAGTTTGCGCTTTTACTATAATCGGAGGTTATTTCATTTGTTTAAAACTACGAACCCATTCATCATAGTTATCTTTTTTCGCAATCCCATAATTAAAAGGATGAGCAATCTTCGATTTTGGACAAACCTCCTTGATTGTATTCAGAGTCTTTCCGACATTTGCCAGCCCGCAGGTGGCAAACGGAATCACTACTTTTCCTTCCAGACTGCATTTGCTGAGGAAATCAGACAAAAACTCTGGCGGATCCATATACCAGATTGGATAACCGATAAAAACTGTATCATATGCCGAAAGATCCGGAACCGGAGTCACAGAGTGGACCGGAACTTTATTTTTCCTCTCTTTATTTACACGAACCAGCGATGAAACATAATTCCCATAAGGATCCTCCGGTTCTACTTTGAGCATATCACAGTGGAGATCCGCCTGAATTCTCTTCGCAAGTTTCTCTGTGTTTCCTGTCTTTGAATAATATAATATGATGGCTTTCATTTAACGTCCCTTCTCGGCTGAATTTCTTTTTACTCGATAATATCACTGATTATTTTAGCTTCTTTCCATCTTTAAATGCATACCCCGCGATTTCATTCGAGTGAAAATACAGATTTCCCACAGAATCGAAGGTAATCGGATCCAGTTTGATCGGATCAATCTCGCCTTTTTCATTCAGAATAGAATTGTCTGCACTGACATTCACAATCTCGCCGACCAGCTTACAGGTCTCTTCGTCATAACTGATCTTTCTGCATTCTAAAGTCATTGCAAGTTCATCAATCAGCGGAGCGTCCACATGCTGACTTTTGGTCGCATGGAATCCGGACTTTTCAAACTTATCCGGCGTGTCATTCGCCGATACAATTCCTACATAGTCCGCTTCTGTCACATGTGCCCCGTCTGCCATGCTCACAGTAAACTCACCACGATTCAAAATATTCTTAAGCGTTTTACGCCATGGACTGATATAGATGGAAATCTCATAATTCCCGCTGATTCCACCCCAAGCTGCATTCATGGCATCCGGTGTTCCATCCTCACAGTAGGTACCGATAATCAGTACCGGCATTGGATAAATATACGACTTTGGTCCCAAATCTTTTCTCATTAAAAAATACCCCCTTTTCAAAGCTCAATGATCAATTCCTCATTCGCTGCTGCCAGAACTTTCTGAATCACGTCCTGGCTTAGCTGCTCCTGGCCAAACATTGCCAGGGAGCGCACCGGCATTTCCTGCAGCATGTTCTGCAGCATAGTCTCCATGCCATCGTCATCATTTCCTTCGCCCATGGACTTTATCTGACTTGTAATCTGTTCCATGAACGCTCTTCCAGCCTGTGTCTGTGCGATTTCTGCAAATGTAGAATTCATCGTATAGCGTTCGCCCGGCATTCTCACAGGCGGCGGCAGTTTCCGTACACAAAGTTTTTCAAAATCATCATGCCCAATATTAAAAGGTGCCTCAGGATTTATATATACCTTTGGGATCCCTGCTGCCATACTGGAATTCGCATTCATATCCCCTTCAAGTTCAATCACACTTTCAAGACGGATATCTCTGCTGGATGAACCTGCCTGAATGTGATATCTGCCGGCCGGAACTGCCCAGTTCTTCTTATCCACATCATAATATGCGAAAGCACGTTTATCCAGAATGACGCTGACCTCTTTTTCTTCACAAGGTGCAAGATCTGCCTTGCAGAAGCCTTTCAGTTCCCTGACCGGTCTTGGTATCTGCGGATTTTTCTCCCCAACATAGAATTGAACAACCTCAGCTCCGCGAACTTTTCCAACATTTCGGACAGTTACTCTTGCAGTGACTGTTCCGTCGCTTTGTATGTCCGTCTTAAGATCGCGATATTCAAACTCTGTATAAGAAAGGCCATGTCCGAATGGAAACCTGACATCTAATCCTGCCTTGTCATACCAGCGGTAACCGACATAGATACTTTCCCTATACTCTACTGTCTTTTCGTCTCCCGGAAAATTCTCATAACTGGAACGATCTTCAAGCTTCATCGGAAAACTCTCTGCAAGTCTACCGCTCGGGCATACATCTCCAAAAAGAAGATCCGCTGCTGCAAGCGCCCCCGCTTCACCGGCGAGGTACAACATCAAAACGGCTTTTGCATCCGTAACCCAAGGCATTTCCACCACGCTTCCACCTGACAGAAGCACCACAATATTGGGATTCACCTTTGCAACTTCTTCCACAAGCTTTATGTGGCTTTGTGGAAGATGCATATGCTTACGATCAAACCCCTCACTCTCGTACGAATCAGGCAGTCCGATACAGAGCACAGCTACATTCGCATCTTTAGCTGCCGCCACAGCTTTTTTGATCTTCTCTTCATCTGCTTCATCACGATTCAAGTCATAGCCATCTGCATAAGTGAAGTGTGCACCTCTGCTTAGAAGAACATCAAATAAGTTATCAAGCTGATTCGGATTAATTCGACTGCTGCCCGCACCTTGATACCGCGGCCTCTTAGCGAATTCTCCGATCAGCGCCAGTTTCGTATCTTTTTTTAATGGCAATATATTCTCATCGTTTTTCAGCAGCACACAGCTGTTCGCAGCAGCTTTACGTGCAAGCTCATGATGAACGGCCTTATCATAGTTATCATCTTTCTTTTGTTTTTCCTGCCATCCAAGCAAGAGTTCCAGAATTCTTCCTGCGGAGATATTTACCTGTTCTTCTGAAATGATGCCTTCCTTTACCGCCGAAATGATTGCTTTATCATTTTCAGAACCAACATAAGGCATCTCAAGATCAATTCCTGCTTCTAAGCCCTTTACACGGTCGACAATCGCACCCCAGTCAGTCATCACTGTCCCTTCAAATCCCCATTCATCACGAAGAATATCCGACAAAAGTCGTTTATTCTGACTTGCCGGTTCTCCATTTATCTGATTGTAAGAGCACATCAGTGTCTTTGGTTTCGCCTGTTTGACTGCTTTTTCAAATCCGGTAAGGTAGATTTCGCGCAGAGCTCGTTCGTCAACTTCCGCATCAATGACCAGACGTTTTGTTTCCTGATTATTGCACGCAAAGTGTTTCATGCTGGTACCAACGTCCTGACTTTGAATTCCTTTGATCAGTGCCGATGCCATTTCTCCGGTCAAATAGGGATCTTCCGAAAAATACTCAAAGTTTCGTCCGCACAGAGGATTCCTTTTTATATTTGCCCCCGGCCCGAGAAGAACTGCCACGTCTTCCTGCTGACACTCCTCCCCAAGAGCCTGTCCCATCTCTGTCAGAAGTTCCGTGTCAAAAGAGCATGCTGTCGCCGCAGCAGTTGGAAAACAGGTAGCCGGAACACTTTTGTTTAGTCCCAGATGATCTGCATCCCCTGCCTGTTTGCGAAGTCCATGAGGCCCATCGGTCACCATCATTTTTTTGATGCCCAAACGCTCGACATCTTTCGTGTGCCAGAAGTCGCTTCCACTTAAAAGTCCTGCTTTTTCTTCCAATGTCATCTGCTGCAGTAATTTTTGAATTTTTTCATCATATTTCCCCATATTCAAAATCTCTCCTTCTCTGCAAATGTCTTAACTTCTTTTCGTGATACTCAAAGCATTCCTTAACTATTTACGACATTGACTGGTTCCCCCCTGAGATAGGACTCCAGATTGGAAACTGCCGTATTCATCAGTCGTTCTCTGGCTTCTTTTGGTGCCCATGCAATATGCGGTGTCAGGATAATATTCGGTGCATTAAGCAGCGGATTTTCGCTCCTTATAGGTTCCGAAGAGACAACATCCACGGCTGCACCTGATACTTTACCTGATACCAGTGCTTCATATAGATCCTGCTCATTAATCAGAGGTCCCCTGGAAGTATTGATAATCATGACATGCGGCTTCATCTTCAAAATTGTCTCTTTATTGATGATTTTCTCTGATTGAGGGGTTAATGGGCAGTGTAGGGAAATCACATCAGATTTTTTGAGTAGTTCTTCCAGAAGAACAAACCTCAGGTGCACGCTATCCTGATTTTTATCGGGGTGAGGAGTAAACACCAAAACATTCATGCCAAACGCATTTGCAATCTGAGCAGTTTTCTGTCCGATTCTTCCAAATCCAACGATTCCCATCGTTTTTCCATGCAGTTCAATTAAAGGCTCATTCCAGTAACAGAAATCCCGGCTTCTCTCCCAATCCCCTGCTTTCACACTATCAGAATGTTCTCCCACATGATGGCAAAGTTCCAGAAGAAGTGCAAACACATATTGAGCAACTGCATCCGTGGCATAGCTTGGAATATTAGTAACCGTAATTCCTCTCTTACTGGCAGCTTCTATATCCACTACATTGTAACCAGTGGCCAGAACTCCGATGAACTTCAGATTCGGACACGCCTCCATCGTTTTATTGCTGACAGGCGTTTTATTGGTAAAAATCAACTCTGCATCTCCAATCCTCTTGGCCGCCTTTTCCTCCTCTGTGCGATCATAAACTGTAAGAGTTCCCAATTTTTTTAGGCTGTCCCAGGACAAATCTCCGGGATTTAAGGTGTATCCATCAAGAACAACAATTTTCATAATCATCCCATCCTTTCAGTCTTAAATTTTAAGCTTGATTCATATTTTCATGCTCTTTTATCCCATTAGGATTCTTAAGCAATTACAGATCAATTCCGAGTACATTTTTCACAATAACACCAATTCCGAATGTGATCACGGAAACACCGAGACTGATCGCGGACATTACAAGGAAATTCTTCTTGAATCCTCTGCCCTTGGCTATGGAAACGTAAAAGTTAAACCCTGCAATAATCGTAATCGCTATGACTAATGTAAGTAAAAGTGCAAGCATATAACTTTTGGCTGGCAAGACGAGATAAGGAATAATCAATAGTGCCACCGTTACCAGATAGGCTACTCCTGTGTATATCGATGATTTAATTGCGTCTTTGTGGCCTGCTTCCTTGGAGGAAAGGTATCCGGATGCTGCCATCGACAAAGTGGCGGAAACACCGGTAATCAGACCCGCCATCGCAATCACATGTGTATTCTGCATTGCAAGTGTATATCCTGCAAGTGCACCGGTCAGCTCTACCAGAGCATCGTTCATTCCAAGCACTATATCACCCACATAGTTTAATCGTTCCTCATCCAACATATTCAATAATTCCTGCTCGTGCTTCTCTTCGTCATCCAAAATGTCAGACATCTCCGGAATCTCATCGAGCATCGTCTTGTATTTTTGAATACCGAGGTCTTCACCTTTTTCCATCAGTTTGATCACGAATGTGTAGCCTAAAATATGTGCACACGCCATATAAAGCCAAATTTTGAATTTATTCAGGGTCACATCCCCGGCATCCGCATACTTTCCAAATACAGCAGAATGCATTTTCTCTTCTTCCGACATTTTAAGCAATGTATCTTTGTTCTTCTTATCTTTTAATGAGTTTCCTATCTTTCCATACAGAACAGCCCCAAACATCTCGCTTTTCTGTAGTGATCTAAAAACTTTCTTTTTATTTTTGTTCAAAATAAGCGCCTTCTTCAATGGATTTGTAATTAGGGGCAAGAGGAATCCCGCCCCCTGATACCAACAGCCTTTTCGGACTGCTTAGATTTTATGCATGTAATATATTCGTATGTTCTGATATTTCTGCGCTGATCGTACACAAATCGGAGACTGTAAATTCGTGTATATCCATATGACCGGTAATCCTTCCATACATTTTTATTTCTTCAAATGTGCAGTTGAGGTAGTTCGCAACTCTTTGTGCTGAAGCCTCTATATTCACTCTCTGCCGAAGAGCGGGATCTTGAGTAGCAAGCCCCATCGGACATTTTCCGCTTCCGCAGATACGATACTGCTGGCACCCGGCAGCAATTAACCCTGATGTGGCCACAGCAACCGCATCGGCACCCATTGCCAGTGCCTTGACGAAATCTGAAGAAACTCTGAGCCCGCCTGTGATCACAAGATCAATATCTGAACGTATTTCATCCAGGTACTTTCTGGCACGATAGAGTGCGTAAATTGTAGGAACACTTGTGGAATCACGAAGCAGCCAAGGGCTGGAGCCTGTGGCACCACCGCGCCCATCAATTGTGATAAAATCCGGATTTGCAAAAACACACTCCTCCAGATCTCTCTCTATGTGCCCCGCTGCAATCTTGATTCCAATGGGTCGTCCGTCAGAACGCGAGCGCAAAGTATCAACCAGTACTTTTAAATCTTCTTTCGTGTCTATGCCGGGAAATCTTGACGGACTGATGATCTCTCTCCCCATCGGTTTGTTACGTACAGCGGCAATTTCAGCCGTGACTTTAGCTGCGGGGAGATGCCCGCCCATACCCGGCTTTGTCCCCTGACCAATTTTAATTTCGATCGCATCTGAGGCCTTAAGATTCTCATCTGTGACACTATACTGGTTGGGTACATATTCAAATATGTATTTTTCTGCAGCCTGCATTTCTTCCGGCAGAATTCCTCCTTCTCCTGAACACATCGCGGTGTGAGCCAACGCGGCGCCGCTTGAAAGAGAGATCTTTGCCTCCTTTGACAAGGCTCCAAAAGACATATGAGAGATGTAGACTGGCCCTGCCAGGGTCATTGGTTTTCTCGCCTTTTTTCCGATTACCGTTTCGATATTTACATCCACGTGTTCATCCAGTGGCTGAGGATTTAGCTGTGCCCCTAAAATCAGAATCTCGTCCCAATCAGGCATAGGCATCTTTGTTCCCATCGCCGCGTCAATGCTCTCACCTGTCACGGCAATCTCATGAATTTCATCCATATAGCGACTGCTGCTGTCCGTCCTGGCAAACTTTGGATCATAGGATAAATCCAGTTGCCTTAGAGGCGGCTCCTTCTCCGCCAAGGGAATATCCGCTGCCTTCTCTATATTCTCATCGCCTTCCTCATCCGATATCTTTATAAACCTGGATGTGGGTTGTCGGCATACCGGACACTCCTTCAACTCCGAAAACGAAAGCTCCTCTTTTGACTCATCATAGATGGTTCCGCATATTGTACACTTATATATAGCCATCATCAAATCCTCCTGATTGTATTCGATATGAGCAGTCAGAACTTTTGCTCTTGTCTCAATCATACTAGAATTTCAGACGCAATTCAAGTATCACATGGAATATTTTGACACATTTTCCGAACCTTTTCTGATATTCTCAGATATTTTTACAAATGTATTTTTTTCTTTTGAAAACAGAAAAAACGCCAGATATCTCTGACGTCTCTTCTTGTACAGCAATCGCAATTGTATTAAAAATCCACTGTCTTCCCGTAATAAGTACATGTAAGTAGTTTTTCCATTTCAGCCGGGGTAACAGGTCTGGGGTTTGAGCCTGTACACGCATCCTCAACGGCTAATTCTGCAATATGGCCTACTTTATTCTTAAATTCTTCTTCCTGAATTCCATATTCCTGCAGCGTTTTTGGAATATCAAATTTAGCATTGTAATCGCGGATCTTATCGCACAAGATATCTACACATTGATTGTCATCCCCTTCGATACCTGCACTTCTTGCGATATCAGCATAGCGGGCTTTTGCATTTTTTGCATTAAACCGAATAACATAGGGCAGGTAAATCGCATTCGCACAACCATGTGGGATATGACCTGTTGAAAAAGCCGCTCCCGTTTTGTGCGCCATCGAATGGGTAATACCCAAAAGGGCATTAGAGAATGCCTGACCGGCCAGACATTGTGCATAGTGCATCTGCTCTCTGGCATCTTTATCGCCTTGATAGGAATCCGGCAGGTACTTGAAGATCATCTGAATTGCCTTGATTGCCAGAGGATCCGTGAATGGGCTATGCATATCTGACACATAGGCTTCAATCGCGTGTGTAAGAGCATCCATCCCCGTATGCGCTGTCAATTTCGCCGGCATGGTTTCTGCCAGTTCGGGATCTACAATTGCAATATCCGGAGTAATATTGAAATCCGCCAATGGATATTTCACACCTGTGGAATAGTCTGTAATCACTGAAAATGCAGTGACTTCTGTCGCTGTCCCCGATGTAGACGGGATCGCTATAAACTTTGCTTTCTTTCTCAGTGTGGGGAATGAAAAAGGCTGTATGATTTCATCAAATGTTGTATCCGGATATTCATAGAATACCCACATCGCTTTTGCTGCGTCAATGGGTGATCCTCCACCCATGGAAATGATCCAGTCAGGCTGGAACTCCCTCATGAATTTGGCACCTTTCATCACGGTTTCCACGGAAGGATCTGCTTCCACATTCTCAAACAGCTTTGTTTCAATTCCAGCTTCTTTCAGATATCCAAGAGCCTTATCTACGAAACCGAATCTTTTCATAGAACCGCCACCCAGAACCAAGACCGCTTTATCACCCTTGATGTTCTTCAGTTCTTCAAGGGCACCCTTTCCATAATACATATCTCGTGGTAAAGTAAATCTCATCATAACAATAACCTCCATTTCAAACATCCATCTCATGTTCAATCATTATTATAACATTGTTAATTAATTAACTCAATGGCAGATACCATTGTTTCTCTTTTAAAACAATCCTGATGAGTCGAAAAATTATAACCCAAAAAGGCCGGGTAAAAATAAAGTATTGTCTCTTTACATATGTCTGTGCTAAAATATATACTTAGTCTGTGCATCCCAGAGGTCAAAATCCTTTTCGGCCCCTACGTCACAGTATGTGAAATCAAAGGAGGAAATTATATGGAACTAGCATTAGGAAGCTGGGCGTTGATCAAGACGACTCCATCACTGCTTGCACTGATACCACTTCTTGCCTATCTTGTCATGGTTTTCATGAACAAATCAAATCTGGCAGGTCTGATCGTCGGTGTGATTGTGGCAGCTATCTTAACGGGACAGGGAATTGGATCTCTCGCTTCGATCTTTAATTCCGCACTGGGATCGTTTCTTGGAACGATTGGTTTGATTATCATGTTTGGAAGCGGCCTGGGATATCTGATGAATAAATCCAGGGTAAGTCACACAATGGTATACTGGATTGTTAAGAAAATCGGCGTTAATTCCGAGAAAAAAGGAATGCTTGCGATTATCGTCTCTTCGATTGTTATCTGTGGTCTTCTTGGAACTCTGGCGGGCGGTAATGCCGTCATCGCTCCTGTTATCATACCGCTGGTTGCAGCAGTCGGGCTGACTCCCACGGCCGTTGCATCTCTTCTTCGTGTATCCGGTGAAGTCGGACTGATGGTTGGTCCTCTTACCGGTGTCACGATCGCTACGATGGAAGTTACCGGCCTTTCTTACGGCAAACTGATGCTGTGGGCTGTGATTCCATTTTCACTCGTATGGCTGGGTTCTACCTGGTTTGCCGTGCTTCGTATTCAGAAAAAATACAGAGGAAAAGAAGTTTATGAATTGACCGACGATATGGTCGATCTGAACAGCGTGGAAATCACAAAAGAAGAAAAAAGGACAACCATTCTCTTCCTACTATCCTTTATTCTTCTGGTTGCTTACGGAATTATTGCAAAACAAGGTACGGAATATGCTATTATCGTAATGCTAATTCTATCTCTTATCATTGCCATCAGCAGCAGAATGAAGATTGATGAGGCCATCGACGAGTTCGTAGACGGTGCCTCACAGATGACAAATATGTTCCTCGTCTTTATTTTCTTCGAGGCAATGTTCAGCATGATCAATCTCGGCGGAGGTTTCGAAGCTCTGGGGGATCTGCTCACAAAGTTTGTATCCGGAGGCGGAAAAGCACTAGTTGTGATCATGGCATCTCTGGTCGGCGGGTTCGGTATCGAAGCTGCAGCTGTTGCCGAAATCAACATTGTTCACAAGATGTTTATCGGACTGGTAAACAGTGTACATCTGCCGATGACAATCTGGGCTACTGCTCTGGTTGCGGCAACAAGAATCACCGGTTCCCTATATCCAACTGCCAACATGGCGGGACAATTGGGAATTGCACGATGTGATAATATGAAAGAAGTGCTAAAGGCCAGCTGGATTGGTGCTGCAGCACTTTGGATCTGGGTATTTGTCTGGGCATTTGTAGGTCCTATGATAGCCGGATAGACATTTTAAAGCCTCTGGCGTATTGCCAGAGGCTTTAAAATTGTGCTCTCACAATCCTGTAAACATTCGAATTATACGTCGTGGAATCCTTTTCCGATGATTTCGCTTGTATTTGAAATCAGAATGAACGCTGTTGGCTGATTCGTTTTTATAAAATTACGGAGGGCAACTGCCTGCGGGCGATTTAATGCAGTAAAGATAATATACTTGTCTTTTCCCGAGAATGCCCCCTGGGCATAGCAGACGGTAGCGCTTCGATCCAATGTGTGTACAATAAAATCACAGATCGGTTCAGGTTGATCACAAACCACATTGAAGTACTTTGAGAGGTTCAGACTCTCTATAAAGGAATCAATCATAAATGAACGGACAATCAACCCAAGTATAGAATAAAGTCCGGTCTTGATATCAAATACAAAGAAACTGGAAATTGATATTAATGCATCCGAAATAATCAGCGCCTTTCCTATGTCCGTACTGGTATATTTTTTCAAGATCATGGCAACGACATCTGTTCCGCCGCTGGAAGCACCAATATTGAACAGAATAGCCGATCCAAAAGACGGAAGCAAAAGTGCAAAGCAGAACTCCAGCATTGGCTGATCTGTCAGAGAATGACTCATCGGCTGGATTCGTTCTAAAAGCGATAGTGTAACAGAAAACAATATACTGCAGTAAGCTGTTTTCTCGGCAAATTTCTTCCCAAGTACTACCCAGCCAATAGCCAGCAAAATCATGTTTAATATCAGATTAAAGTCACTGGCCGACATCAGATGTGATTGAGCCAGCAATACAGCAAGACCGGCAATTCCCCCGAAGGTAAAGTTATTGGTAAA
Organism: Blautia liquoris; assembly: GCF_015159595.1. NCBI lineage: Bacteria > Bacillati > Bacillota > Clostridia > Lachnospirales > Lachnospiraceae > Blautia > Blautia liquoris. Next base: position 2,283,791 of record NZ_CP063304.1, read on the forward strand.
TTTAAAGTAATACGTTCCTATTGACATGATCAGGGTGCTTCCGGTCATCATCAAAAAATATTTTATTTTATCCTGCATATAAGTATTTAACCCCTCGTACGTTGTGTATTTTGTATCTCCATTCGAATTGTAACGCGGGGAAATCCAAAAGTCAACGTACTTTGTGACTCATTCCCATTCCAGACATGGAACAAATACAGGCACCATCCCATTTTCCGTACTGATATTCTTTAATTCCACTTTGACTCCGTAGATATTTTGAATCATCTCTGGATCCAGTGCATCTTTTGGGGGACCGCTCTTTATGATATGATTATCTTTCAGAACAACAACCTGATCTGCGAATAAAAGTGCATGCTCCGGATTATGTGTAGACAACAGAACCAGATATCCCTGATCTGCAAGTTTCTTCACCTTTTCCATAATGCGATACTGATTCCCGTAATCTAAGTTTGCCGTCGGCTCATCCATAATCAGGATATCTGAATCTTGGACCAGTGCCCGAGCAATCAGCACGAGCTGCCGTTCACCTCCCGAGAGATTTGCGTACCCACGTTCTGCCAGATGTGTAATACCGAGTAAATCCAGTTTTTCAAATACAATTTCTCTTTCCTTATCTCCCGGTGTGTGAAAATTATCCATCAGCGGGTTTGTACCCATCAGTACAGTCTGGAAAACGGTATAATTAAACGTCGGGAGATTTGCCTGTGGTATATACGAGATCAGGCGGGCCATCTCCTTGACAGATTTATGTCTGCAGTCAGCACCGTCGATTAAAATTTCTCCTTTATATCCTCCAAGCAAACCTAGAATGCATCGAAATAAAGTCGTCTTTCCCGCACCATTTTCACCGAGAAGGCAGACACACTGATTCGTATCAGCCGAAAAATTCACACGATCCAGTGTTCTGTGGGTTTTATACGAAAAACTGAGATCATTGACTGTAAGCTTCATATCTTATCTCCTCTGTTTAAGATCAGGTACAGGAAGAATGGTGCTCCGACAAACGCTGTCAGGATACCGATCGGAATCTCCTGCGTCGCAAGCAGCCTCGCAAAGTTATCGACAATCATCAGAAAACCCGCTCCCATGAACATAGACATGGGAAGCATAATGCGATAATCATGTCCAACCGCCAGTCGGGCAAAGTGCGGAATCACAAGACCGACCCACCCGATCATTCCACTGATTGAGACACAGGCTGATGAGATCAACGTCGCGGCTGCCACTATGACGACACGCATAACTTTCGTGTTAATGCCCATAGATCGCGCTTCATCTTCTCCGACTGCAATCAGATTCATCTTCCATCTCATCAAAAACAACACCATCATTCCACCGAGTATCGGTATACAGGCAGCTTTCAGTTCACTGACGCGGATAGACGATATGCTTCCCATCAGCCAGTAGGTAATAAGCGGCAGTGTATTATTCGGATCTGCAATCAATTTAATATAAGATGTTCCCGATGAGAACAGAGAACTGATCATAATACCTGCAAGAACCATTCCAAGTGTAGGATTTTGCTTCACTCTGGTGCTGATCAGATAAGCCACAGACACTGCCAACAGTCCGCAGATAAATGCATTCACCGACACCATCGCAAATCCCAGACCCAGCAGTAAAGATAAGGCAGCACCAAATCCCGCACCGGCAGAAGCCCCCAGGACATCGGGGGATACCATGGGATTTCTAAATAAGCCCTGATATGCCGCGCCGGCAGATGCCAGTCCCGCCCCGATCAATGCCCCGGCTAGTATACGGGGCATACGGATCTTAAAGATGACAAGTTCAATATCATCCGGCCAGTTTTTTGGTGCGCCGGTGAGTTTCCCCCAGAGAACATGTATCAGTTCCCTGGGGGAAACAGGATATTTTCCCAGTGCAAAACTTGTCACAAAAATAACAACGAACAAAACAGCCGCCAAAAGTAAAAACCATCTTCCTCTTTTTTCAGATGTCCCTTTCATCTGCAGGCCTCCGTTCATTGCTTTTTCGTAGAATTGGCGAGCAGCTGGTCAACCTGTTCATCCGTAACCTCACAATGATAAAATAGCTTATAAAACTCCTTGGTCTCTTCTTTCATGTCATACTGAAAGACATCGGGATAAATCAAATTTCCCAGCCATTTGATTCCAATGATACGATTCACAGAGGGCGGTTGTCCTATCCAGCTATAGGGATTTGCCGGAACCTCATAGACTTTTTTATCTTTTACTGCCTCAAGACCCTGCCACTCCTCTCTCATATCGACATCTGAATAGATACTTCCAGGTGTAAAGAGAATCACGTCTGGCTGCCACAACATCAGCTGTTCCATAGAGATATCACTGACTCCGCCCCTGGCACTCTGCTCGACATCGGCCACATTCTCTCCACCTGCGGCATCAATAATATCCGAATGGACGGTTCCCTTTATCAAAGCCGTAAGACCCGCATCTCCGCTTCCGCAGTATATCCTGACCTTTTTGTCATCTGGAATCGATTCAGACTTTTCTTTTGCCTCAGAAAGGGTTTTTTCGACATAAGATGCAATTTTCTCAGCCTGATCTTCCTCGCCGACAATCTTCCCCAAAGTCCGGTATGCTTCCGCCATGGAATCCAACTCCATATGTATAAAGATGGAGGGAATGCCAGTCTTATCCTGCACGCCTTTCATGTCCTCTTTCGCCGTTGGTTTCATCTCACCGATATCGATCACAACTTGAGGTTTTGCGCTCATAATTGCTTCCATATTCAAGGTATCCCCATAGAAATTCCCAAATACAGGAAGCGAACGATATTTTTCATCGATAAACTCCGTCTGGCTATCCTTCATCTCCGCTGCCAATCCGACCAGCTTGTCCGGACACAGCGTATATAAGACAACTTGTGCCAACGGCCCCGAAGGTGCAATTCGGTCGATGTTTTTTGGGATCTCAACTTCCCTTCCCGTGGAATCCGTAAACTTGACCTGTTCATCTTTGGCACTGTCCGATGAAACAGATGAACTTTTGGACGGCACAGATTCCGATTTTGCCGACGTAGAGCTCTCGGACACAGAAGTGTTTTTATTTCCGCATCCCATTGCAGAAACCACCATAGAGAATACGAGTATCAGACTCAGTAGGGTACTTTTCTTTTTCACTTTCTTGATCTCCTTTCGACTTCGTTATATTCTATAAAACATAACGTAATTCGTAATATTTATAGCATAAAAATGACAAAAAGTCAATCACAGCCTGAAAAACTTGTCCAGACTCATAGACAACTTGCGGTGATTCGCCTATACTTAAAAAAAGATAAAGATTAAACTTAGAAAAATCGAGTCAAAAAAAGGAGGATTTCCCACACTATGAACTTCTTTATACAGGGAAAAACAGGAATTGGAAAATCCTATACCATTCGGGAATCCCTGAAAAATCATGTCGAACACACCGAAGGTTTTATGGTGCAGCGGCTTTACGAGGATAACAACTTGTGGGGCTTTCGCGCCGGTATCATAGAAGATACACTTGTCTCACTTGATGCCGGGCCAGACGCCGCTAACAAAGACGGTATTTTTCTCTCCCCTGAGGGAAAGGATTTGTCCGTTCTTGAAGGAATCATCTCGCAGGTGGAAAAAAACTTCTGGAAACCTTCCTGTCGAGTTGTTGTTTTAGATGAGATCGGCGGATTCGAGCTGTGCTCTGATATTTTTATGACAACTCTTTATCGGATTTTAGACAGCGACAGACTCTGTGTCGGAGTTTTGAAATCTCAGGAAAACCTAATGCACACACTCAAAGGGCGCGGCTTTGACGCCGGTGAACAAACGAAGTTGTATCTTGGCAGGCACGACCAGTTAAAACGTGTGATTGAAAGTAATGGAATCTTGTATACTATGACAGATGACAATCGGGATCAGATACAGGAAAAATTACAGACGTATATAGATCAGTACACACCTTTCATGTAAAAAGGAGCAGTTATGGAAAACAATCATTACAAAGTACCGGACCGTGAATATTTTCAGAAGTTGTGGGAACACCACAGATCAGACAGTGTGAAACACACAGCAAAAGTCTGGGATTCCCGTGCCAGAGAATGGGCACAGGATCTGAAAACAGATAGTTTGTTTCAAAAAAAACTGGATGAAAGAGTACAAGAGACGACGAAATATCTGAAAGATCAGGGACTTTTAAATCCCGACGTCAGCATCATTGATATCGGATCCGGAAGCGGGCGCTTTACGGTCGAGTTCGCTAAAAGAGCCGGCCATGTCACCGGTATTGATATCTCTCCGGAAATGCTGAACCTTGGGAAGAATTATGCCCTATCCGAAGGCGTCTTTAATGTTTCTTTTACCGAGTGTGACTTCAAACAAGCCGACATCGAGAATCTGGGATGGAGAAAACAATTCGATCTTGTTTTCTCCGCCATGTCACCGGCTACCGGAAATATGAGCGGTTTGAATAAGATGAATGCCATGAGCCGGGGGTATTGTTTTAACTGTAGTCCTATTGAGGAAACAGATGAATTGAAAAACAAGATTCAAAAACAGCTTTTCGGGAAATACAAGGAACAAGAATCACTCTGGAGTGAACGCTATTTCTACAGTCTTTTCAATCTGCTGTGGCTGGATGGCTATCTGCCCATCACCTCTTACCACACACAGAAGATCAGTGATTTCGTGGAAGTAAATGAGGGTCTGATATCTTATTATGTTTCACATTTTGAAAGACAGTTTCCGAATGAAAAAAATCTAAAGCAGCGAATCTATGACTTGCTGATGAATAATGCCGATTCTAACCAGAAGATTTTAAAACAATCCAGGCGACTGTATGGATGGATTCTGTGGGATGCCAATCACAAAAGAATATAAAAAAATCATAGCCTTGTGAGTTTACGGTTTGGTTTCACTGTTCGTGTGTTCTCCCTGCGTCTTTCCAAGAATTGCTGTCTTCCATCTCTTCCCAGTCGGTGTTGCGGCGAGCCCACCCATGGCGGTCTCGCGAAGTGCCGATGGCATGGAGAGACCAATCTGGTACATTGCCTCGATGACTTCATCCCACGGAATTTTGCTCTTTACCCCCGCGATTGCCATCCACGCTGCTGTAAGTGCATTGGACGCCCCTGCTGCATTTCTTGTAATACAGGGGACTTCCACAAGCCCTGCTACAGGATCACAGGAAAGTCCAAGCATGTTGGTGAGAGCAATCGCCATCGCATCGGCAGCCTGACTCGGAGTACCTCCAGCCAGCTCAACTGCCGCTGCTGCGGACATTGCGCTGGCGGATCCGACTTCTGCCTGACATCCTCCAGTAGAACCGGCGATGCACGCATTATTTGCAATCACATATCCAATTGCTCCGGCCGTAAAGAGATAAGGGGTAATTTCTTCATCCGACATCTTATACTCTTCTTGAAGCGCGACAAGAACTCCGGGAAGTACACCGCAAGATCCTGCTGTCGGTGTCGCACAGACGACCCCCATGGAGGCATTTACTTCATTTGTCGCCACCGCATAACAGACAGCCGCTTTAAAAACAGAGTCAGAAGTATCTTTTTGCCTTTTTTGAAACTCATAGAGTTTCTTTGCGTCCATCCCTGTCATACCGGATCTGGATGTCACCCCATGAATCCCTTGTTTTACAGCATCTTTCATAATCTGAAACTGACGTCTCATATTTTCGGTAATCTCTTCTTTCGAAACCCCTGTCTCTTCCATTTCCTGTTCGATCATGATTTCATAGATCTTTCTTTTTGAATCTTGGGCCTGTGTAACCAGTTCATCTATATTTTTGAACATACAATTTTTCCTTTATCTGCTATCTGCAATTTATAGTGCTTATCCTTTCGTTGTTCGGATATCGAAATGATCAGGTATTTAACAGAATTAACTTCTTAATATTTTTGCCAATGGAAATTTCCTCTTGTATCTTATTGTTTACAACTTGATCAGTTTCTATGACCATTAAAGCTGTACAACCTTTCTCCAGTCTTGAAACCTCCATATGGCCGATATTAATTCTATGCTCCGTCAGTATCTTCGTCACATCTGCGACCGCCCCATATGCATCTTTATGGAAGATTAACAGTGCCGGATTCTCACCTGAAAGTTTCAGTGCGAATCCATCTAATTCTGTGATCTGAATCGCTCCTCCGCCGATTGAAACGCCGACGATCTCCATCGTTTCCCGGCCCGCTTTCAAATCAATTCGCACCGTATTGGGGTGATCCACAATTGCCTCTTCCTCAAAGAATTTAATCTTAATACCCTTTTTTTCAGCTATTGAAATTGAATTCTTTACTCTCGCATCATCCGTAGAAAATCCTAAAACACCTCCGATTACTGCAACATCTGTCGCATGACCGCGATATGTTTTTGCAAAGGATCCATAGAAATGGACCCCGATCTCATCTGGCTCTTTTCCAAATATATTCCTCGCAACTTGTCCGATTCTGACCGGACCTGCAGTATGAGAGCTGGAAGGACCGATCATGACAGGACCTATGATATCAAAAACACTTTTATATTTCATCTCAGTACCAGCAGAGTGCACTTCTGCATTTCCTTCCTGGTTTTTAATTATTGATTTAACATCTACTGTATTTATAATATCCCATAACTTCCCCAAATACAAGAATTTCTGAAAAAAGCCAGATGGAAATCATAAGTTTCCATCTGGCTTATAAACGTAGTTAATTTATTTCACATAAAACATCAATGTATCCCCCATCCGCATCTCTACTTCAAGTTTTGACAGGTTGTGGCCATAGTACCTCTTTTCATACATTTCGTATGGGCTGCAAGGCTTTTTGAAATGTATGATGTGTTTTCCTTTAAAGGCTGCATGGATGGTGACAAAGTGTTTGTTGGCATAGATAACATCATCCTGTCTGTTATAGAGATGGCATCCTGCATATTTTGCAAGAGAGGCGATAAGTTCCGACCTCAGAATCTGTGGAGCACAATAGACGCTTGTCCATCCATCCATGTCCTTGACCGCATAAGCGGGAAGTTCCATCTCACAGTATGTGCCTAATATATCTGCATCCGGATCGTCGATATAAAAGCCGGGGTTCATGTAGGCTGGCTGTATTACATTCTCAAGCCACACATTACTGTGGACATCCCGATCGATAAATCCGTATCTGCGATCCTCCACTGCATAGCTGACAGCTGGATGTGACAAATCTTTGATCTTAAAACGTGGAGAACAAGTGCGGTCAATTCTTCCAACTTTAAAGCCTGTCAGGTCTTCGATATTTTTATTGCACATGATATCCGAACGGTCTGGATTGATAAAACCTGGTGCATACAGCCACAGAACAACCGCGTGATTCTTTCTGAATTTCCTGATGAGTGCGTCCCTCTCATCATCCGAAAGGTAAAAAGTATTCATCATCACATACAGTTTATAGTCCGGCATATCTTCTCTAGAACAATCATTATGAAAATAATAATCCACCGGTGCGCCAATCCTGGACAAATCCGAGGTTCTATAGTAATCCAGCATCAGCGTGTCCGTATAAGCGGAAACGGTATGGCAGCTTTCCTGATCATAGATCAGCGCAATTTCATTTTCTTTGCTTCTGTCTAAAGTATATGCATAGGCAGCAATCTCCTCCTGCCTTTTAAAAAGCCGGTAAATTGCATCCTCCTGATATCGGCCCCCAGTCGAATGCTGGTCAAACCACCAGGCATAGATATCCTCACAGAGCACCCGGGCAAAATCACGTTTTAGTGTGGCGATACTGTCCCTGACATCATATAGTCCAAAAGAGTCCCGGTAAAAATGATCCTCCAGATGCGTTCTGCTGTCCTCCTCCGCCACAAACATCTGACCACGCAGACGAAAGGAATCCTGCATCTCCCGCTGTGCCACACATCCTCCCGACTCTCTGTTGTTATATACACCAGGAGCCGCCAAAAAATCCACAAATCCACTGTCCAGAATCGATAATGTCGAAGTGGTCGTGCTGCTGTTATAATAGTCCGTGCATCCATATGATCCGTAAAATGCACCTACAACTTTGCCCCGATACCTACTTTTCAACAGTTTTGCAAAGTAGATGATTGCATCAGCAGTTGCCTCATGAAAGGCATCATAGAAATCAGCCACATACCGATAATCTTTCATGTTCAAAAACACACCCAGGTTAGCCGGTTTTTCACTGTCCATATCGATTGATTTTCCAAGGATGCGGTCGGCACTTTCATAATATTTCATTGCATCCATGATATTTTCCTCGGCGAACAGATAATGCTGATCTTCTATATCAGGGATCACAGGCTTATCGAAAGACGCATCTTTTCTGTTCCATGCCTGTTTCAGTTTCTCTTTTGTTCCATATCTCTTCTTTAAAAAGTTTCCGTAGAAATCAATAAATGCGGGAGAAAAATCCCCATATTTATTTTTCCCCCTGTCACAGATGGAGTTGACAGGATACCACTCTGAAGTTCCACCTGCAGCCAGAAAATAGCCAATGACCCGGTCAGAAAAGGGGAGCTGATCCACTTCATCACAGAACTCTGTCAGCGCAATGGCCGCATCATGCCTCCACTTTCCGGAAGCAAAGGAATACATGCCGGGAATCTCATCCCTGTGAACCTCGGATTCCAGAATTGCCGGCTCATGAGACCCATCTTGGTAGGTAATCAGCTCATCCGCATTTTCCTTCATCCACTTTACAGGTGGATGAAGGCCAATGCGAACAATCATATACGCATCCGGTACCTGTTTTAGCAGTATAGAAGCATTCTTTTTAAATGCTTCCATCCCGCTATTTTCATGCTGTTTTTCCTCATTTTCATCCGTATAATCCCTTCCGGGCCGCAGCCAGTCCGTATTGGTCATTAAAAAGAAAACTTTCATCCCTGATTTACCCAGGTTTTTTATATAATCCGGTTTGTCAAATCTTGTAGTCATCGCCATCGGCGGGCATACTTTCCCGTCGATGACGAATGCCGGACTTCCATTTATATTCTTTATTTCTGCATAACTCATATAAACTTACTCCTTCACGGACCCGACCGTAATTCCTTTTACAAAGTATTTCTGTAAAAATGGATAGACAATCAGGATCGGCACAACCGATATAAAAAGCTGAGCACTCCTCACTGTTTTTTCACTTAATGAGGAGAGTAATGCCAGCTGCTCCGGTGTCATATTGGTCATACTCTGGTTATTGTTAATAATCTGAGTTGCAAGGTAGGTTGCCATCGGATAATGATTCGGATTATTCATATAAAACATGCCGTCAAACCAAGAATTCCAATGCCCAATCATGCAAAACAGAAGTAACGATGCAATGGCCGGTTTTGCCATTGGAAGAACCACCTTGAATAATGTCTGCCAGTGATCTGCCCCGTCCAGATAGGCGGACTCCTCCACTGCTTTCGGCAAACCCCTGATAAAGTTCATCATGATGATGACATTCCAGATATTCATCGCCCCCGGAAGAATCATAACCCAGAAGTTATCGAGAAGATGCAGACCTTTGATAACCATATAGGTTGGAATCAGGCCTCCGCCGATAAACATGGTAAGTGCAAAGAAAGACATGTAGACATTTCTCTTTGGAAACTGCTTCGTCGTCCTGGAAAGAGGATAAGCCGTAATCACAATTAGAATCATGTTGACGATAGTACCGACTAGAACGCGCCAGCCGGAAATGGAAACCGAGTGAAAGAAATCCTTCTTTTTGATCAGGTATTTATATGCTGCAAGTGAAAAATCAACCGGAAAAAATGTCACCTTTCCGGCCATCGCCGCGCTGCTGCTGCTCAAAGACATGGACAGAACATGCAGAATCGGAAAGATACATGATAATGTCACAAGAACCAGAATTAAGGTATTGAACACCTGATATACATAGTAAGATACTGAATGTTTTACTTTCAAATGTCACACCTCCTTTTAAAATACTCTATAATCGCTTTTTTTATAGAGAATCAAATAGCTGGTTCCTACAAAAATCAGTGAAATCACAGATTTAAATAATCCCATCGCAGCGGCTGCCGAATACTGATGATTAACCATGCCGAGACGATAAACCAATGTATCCAGAATATCTACAGTTTTTTCAACCGTCGGGTTATACATGATCAGGATCTGTTCGAATCCGGCATTTAATATGTTGCCAAGACCGAGCACCGTCAGTACGGCAATCATCGGAGCAATATCAGGCAGTGTGATGTGAATTGCCTGCTTCCATCTGCCTGCACCATCCACCTGAGCCGCTTCATATAAAGTCGGATCCACACTGGTGATAGCCGCAAGAAGCAGTACTGTATTATATCCCATACCTTTCCAGACATCCGAACCAATGATAATTGAGCGAAAATATCTGTTACTCACAAGAAAGGCAATCGGTGATGTATGAAAAAGACTGTTCAGTACATTATTCACGACACCGTCATAGGCAAAAATTTCAAGTATCATCCCGGCCAGGATTGCCCAGGAAAAAAAATATGGGATAAATACAATCGTCTGGACGCTCCGTTTAAACCAGCTTTTTGTAACTTCATTTAACATGAGAGACAAAATCAATGGAACCAGAATACTAAGTATAATTTTAAAGAATGCAATAATAATCGTGTTCACAAATGCCTGCCTGAAGCTTGGCATTGTAAAGATATACTTAAATTGTGCAAGCCCCACAAAGTCTGACTCCCGAAATCCAATCAGCGGTTTATAATCCTGAAAAGCCATAACCAGACCAAAGATTGGGAAATATGCGAATATGGCAGTAGAAATCACTGCGGGCAGCAGCATAAGATGCAGCTGCCCAGTGTTATAGAGACCCCTCTTTTTCTTTTTTTGTTTTTGTCTTAACTTTGTCATAGCGGCCTCCCTATTATTTCTTTTGTTCTTTATACCAGTTATTTACTTCCTTCGAAATCTCATCGCCACCTTGTGCCTTCCACTGTTTTACATATTTATCAAATTCTGATACAGATGATTCTCCCATAATCATACTGATAAATGTGTTATCTCTCAGCTTGTCAAGCTCTGCTTTTTTCGAGACCATGGCGGGGGTGCTGATGTAAACCTCATCATAGATGGTGTCAGCGCTTTCAACCGTTTTGATCATATTGGCAACACCGCCGTCGGGATCAAGTCTGCTGAAATATGTCCCCCATGCAGCACCATCATCCGGGTTTTTCTTATAATTCAGATATTGTGACCAGGCTCCCCAGAACTCATTATTCTCAAGACCTTCTTTCGATGTAATTGAAGTTTTCCCGGCGTCGACTAACTCATTAATCTTTTTATAGTTATCTCTCAGTGAAGTCGGATAATAGACACGGTACGGAAGCCAGGTATATACATAACTGTCAAGTTCTTTTTTCTGTTCATCCGTCATTTTTTCCTGAACTTCCGGATTCGTATTCTTGGATTCATACTGAAGAGACCAGTACATCATCTTGAAGATTGCTTCCGGGTGCTTGAAATCACGTCCTGCGACAACAAAGTTATTGACCGGATAGCGGTCAATCATAATCTTTGGCTGTTTTCCATCCGGGGAAAGATTCGGCCCGATCACCCAGTCGGCATCCGGATGCTCTGTTTTGTTACTGTTAAGCGGCCAGTTTGGAACCCACCAGGAACCCGGAACAATCGCATACTTTCCTGCGACAATATCATTTACCACTGGTGAATCTGCAGCCCAGATATCATATGCGGCAAAGTCTTTCGCAAAGTAACCCTTGTCATACCACTCATTCAGCTTTGTCAGAGTTGTCTTGATTCCCTCATCAATACCCGCATACTGCAGTTTTCCATCTTTATCATACCATCCGTCATTCCATGACTCATATGCATGGAAGAATGGAGAAAAATCAGCCAGCTGAGCATCTACATAGTTCTTACAGGCTGGAAGTACAGGACCACCTGTCTTTCCGTCTCCGTCATAGTCTGTCTTCTGAAGTTTATCACAGAGTTCTTCAAACTCGTCAATTGTCTTCGGAAGCTGATCCTTCGAAGTAATCCCTACTGTCTTTAGCTGCGTCATGTTATAAAGCATCTGAGACGTCATCTGTGCCGGGTCAGTACCCATTGGCAGGCCATAAAGCTTCCCGTCTTTCTTTCCGACGTCGATGAACTTTCCATCATAATTGTAAACCTTATCCAGTTCCTCACAACTGTACTTCTTGTATACGTCAGACAGATCTGCCAGTCCTCCCTGGCTTGTCAGATCTTCAAAATCATTTGGACTGATCATCATCACATCTGGTAGATTACCGGCCGCCAGCTCTGCACCAAACTTCTGCTGGAACTGATCGGCATTTACAATCCAGTCGTATATAAGGTTAATATTCAGATCCTCTTTCAGTTTTTTCACAGCAGTTGACGTCTCCGGTGTCACATCCTTCGGAGTATTCGGATTCTCTGACTCTCGATACTGCAGAACAACATGCACATCCACCGGCTTGTCATATTTTTCCGTCAATAATTCTTCCGCAGTTTTCCCGGAATCATCCTTCCTTGAACTCTCCCCTTTTGACGCAGGCTCCGGTTTTTCCTGTCCACATCCGGCGAGACTTACAGCAGAAAGTGCTGACAAAAGTAAAATCGTTACAAGTTTCTTTTTCATACAATGATCCTCCCGTTTTGATATTTTATGTAGTACTTCTCTTCATCATAGTTATAATATACCAAATAGAGTTCATATTTAAGTCATTATTGTGCATGAATACGAGATAATTGTGTTTAAATATTCTTCTCACCCACAAACGTAACAACACTTCTCGGCGATAAAAGAATCTTATACTTTCTACTTTCAGAGACAATATCATGTCCCCGTTCCATATTCAGGCTGTCGTTTGTAATATAAGGGGTCAGGCCAGCCGAATCAAAACCTTCCGGAAATAGATTTAATTCTGCCGTACTGTCACGGTCATTCACTACAACGATAGTGAACTCATCGGTATCCGGATTTCTATAGGCGGAGAGATACACACCTTTCATTGGACGATCCTCTGTCCCGATCCTCACGTATCCCGGCCGTATGAATTTACTGTAATTTCCGAAGGCATAATATCTTTTCGTAAGCTGATAGGTGTCTGTATCCTTATATACATTAATCAATCCCTCATCATTGTCTCCGGGGATCGCCCCGGTCCAGTAGAGCCAGGCATTGACATCAGCCTCCGTCATAAAATGATGTATCTGTTTCGCAAACTTCAGGCCGGAAGTCATTCCTGTGTCATAGGAGTTCACCTGAGAAACCTCCGTCATCCATACCCTTTTTCCTTTATCTACAGCCAGTTGAAATGATTTCGCCGGAAGCTCTCTATTCACGATCGGGACAGGGTAATTGTGCGCGGCGACTATATCAATTCTCTCACAGGCATCTGGATCATTCAGAGCATCCTTTGTAAGCTTTTCCGACCACCAAGAAGGCTCCGCCGCAATCACTTTTGTATCTTCAACCCCCTGAGCAGTCATTTCCTGTTTTAGATAATCCCGCAGGAAAACCCGGATATTCGTCGAATTCCACTGACAGGAATCCCATGATAGAAACTTCATGGAATTCGGCTCATTGCACATGGATATCGCATAAAAATCAATTCCAAACTGCTCGCGGTATTCCCTGATACATCCAGAAAGCAGTTTTGCGTAATCTGCATAATATTTCGGTTTCAGATATCCACCGTGAGTGGTGCTGTTATTGGTCTTCATCCAGGCAGGCGGACTCCAGTTCGTCGCAATTATTTTGTCAACACCTCTTTTCTCTGCCTGCTGCATTACCCAGACCTGGTCAAACCTTTCATTAAAATCGTATTCTCCCGGTGCGGGGTTAAAACCTGCGAATATCTCTCCACGAAATACGGATGCACCAATACCTTTCTCCTGATCAAAGAGCAGATCCATGATCTTTGATCGTACAGGCTCTGACAGTTCATAGATTGCACCGGACCAGTCGGCCTGGGATACCCCAAATCCGTCAATTTCCTGTTTTACATCATTCCATCGAACCGTGACAGTCTTCTCCATACATAAGCTCCTTTCTATAACTTTGCTTTTTATATTTTTCTCGATATTGTTTCGGCGTTTTTCCAGTCTTTTCTTTGAAAACCCGGCCAAAATAATGTTCATCGGAATATCCAACTTGTGCTGCCACCCAGTAAACGGGCTGATTCGTCTCGATGAGATAACTTTTTGCAGACTGAATTCTCATATTATTCAGATAAGTAACATAAGTCTCCCCCGTAATTTTCTTGAAACTTCTTGAAAAATAGCTGCGGCTCATTCCACACAAATGTAAAACATCCTCAAGTGTAAGGTCCTGATCCATATGCTCTCTTGTATATATCATTGCTTTATGAATCAAGTCAACCGTATCTGGATCGAGTTTTATATTTCCAATTTTTTCGAGAACCCCAACTCGAATTTCGTCGAACCACACTTTCCACTGATACCACCATTTGAAAAGAGAAACTTCATCAAAATAACAGGAAATATCTTTTCCCGAAAAATCAGACCAGAACAGATTGAAATGATAGAAGACTGCTGTCCGTTCCTCCGGGATCAGGCCGACATATTTTACTTCATCAAGAACCTTATTATATTCGTCTACATCTGTAATAAACCTCGTGCTTCTCGTCATCTGGAGAATCTCTTCTCTGGAGATACCCGGTCTTTCTTTTTGTATCTTTGGATAAATGTAACTGTAGTGAAAGCGCCCTGGTCTTCTGTCAGAAAATACTCTTCTCTTCAGTGCGGTCTGTAAAACATGTTTGAGTTGATCATATGTAACATCTTTCACCTGTTTTACTTCAAAGAGTGTCGAGTCATCCAAGTCATAATGTTCTATGATACCTTTCAGTTGTATTACATTACATTCCCCGGAGAAAAGGAGTTGATTTTCACTTAAAGCTTCGTAAGAGATCTGTTCTTTGTCCAATAAAGCTGTAACCTCATCATGCTTCATATGATCTGCAAACTCCCAGATATAAATCGTATGCCATTCAATGGTTCTCTTTTTGACTTTTGATTCGTAGCGTGTGTTGAGATATCTCCTTTTTACACTCTTCATGAATGTATCAACATTTTCCTCTTCGATCTGTGCTTTCGTGATATAATCCAGAATTCCGACACGAAGCGCGTTCTGTATCATCTCAAATTCCTGGTGCATAGTGAGGACCACAATCTGTACTTCTGGACAAACCTCCTTTACCCTAACCAGAAATGATATGCCCGACAGCCCCGGCATCTCCAAATCAGAAAAGAGAAGGTCTACCTGATTCATCTCCATAAATTGAATGGTCTCCTCGCTGCTTCCGGAATCGCCCACTACTTTCATATCATATTTTTCCCAATCAATCAGACCTATAATTCCACGGCGGACCAGCTTTTCATCATCCACAACATATACATTAATCATGGTCATACCCCCTTAGAAATGATCCAGTCATCTGTAATCTTATCAGCCATAAAGGGAATCCGGATCTCTACCATATTGACACCATCTTCCATACTCTCTGCTCTCAGATCAAATTGATCGCCAAAACGGTCTTCAAGCATCCTTGCTACATACTGAAGACCAATACCATTCGATGAGCTGTCGTTTTTCTGTACCAGCACATCATGAAACTTTTCCATATTTATCGGTTGCCCAACATTTTTTACGATCACTGCTATCTTGCCATTCGCCAGAAGCTCTATGTCAATCTGGATCTTACCGTGATCAGAACCACTGTGAAGAATCGCATTTTCAACGAGGGGCTGAAGAACAAAGCGGGGAAGCTCAGCCTGCAGTACTTCCGGATGTTTTCCTGTATTGATATGGAAATCAATATCATATTTCAGCTGCTGCAAAGTAATATAAGCCCGGATGGCTTCCAATTCACCTTCTAGGGTAGCTTTCGGACTCCTTGACATATTGTAAAGAAGTAATTTATTCAGAGAAGTGATAAAATGAACCATTTCCTTATCACTTTTTCCGGCCGCATACCATTTTAGTGTGTCCAGGGTATTATATAGGAAATGGGGATTAATCTTCCCCATGACCTCTTTGATCTCAAGCTTTGAGCGTTGTTTTTCCTCTGCCTGTACTTTATTCATTAAAAGAAGAATGTTCTTCTTCATATTCGTAAACAGTGTAAAATTCTCGTCAAACTCCTGGATATTCATCTGTTCCAGTTTGGTCTCGGCATCGTCATCCATCGTAATCCTCTGAAGCTGCTTTTCAAATTTGACAAATGGCCTGTAGATACTTTTCCATTGAACAAAAGACATCAGAATACAGACCAGCACGGCAAGGATCGTGATAAATCCGAAGTTGATTGCCATTCCATAGATCTGCCGGTAGTATTCATGCTCGGGAATCCACAGATGTATCTTCCAGTTTCCTTTTTCTTTCTTTTCATAGACCTTATATTGATGTTTATCTTCGCTGAACTTTTTTGTATAATGTTCTGTCTTAGAATAAAGGGGAACCAATTTTTGATCGGATGAATACATTGTCCTGCCGTCATCGGATTCTATGAGCAATATGGTGTGCATACCCATAACATTTTCCGGGAACATAGTCTGAAGATACCGAAATCCGGACTCCATATAGATATAAACCTTTCCATACTGCTCGTCACTCTTATAAGGCCGGAGCAGGGAAAGGCTCTGATAAGAGGCTGCTTTCGACTGGGATGGATGCGGGCCGTAAAAAGTGACATCCTTCCACTTACAGAGATAGTCCTTCTCCTCTGGAAGTTTTCCATCAGCCAGGGAAGAAACATTAATTTTCACCGGATCTTTATGTCCGGGTTCTGCCCAGAGATAAGTCAGATTACTGATCGATGAATTAGCCGCTTCATAGTTCGCGATCTGTTCTCTCATATAGATGAGAAGTTCACTCTTTTTAAGCATATCTTCATCCTCAAAATACTGGGGAAGATTCTTTCCCACCGTCCCATCTTCCCGCAAAAGCCAGGAGACTGAATTCATGTTGTCCATCAGATTATTCATGTTATCGGATACAGTCTGCAGGACATTTTTCATGGTTTTGTCAACCTCCTTATGGTTTTCCTTATAAGACTGCCACAAGATCAGTCCTCCAACTGCAAGAAGTGGAATCACCACACCAAAAATCCAGACCTTTACAAGCCTCTTTGAAAATGACTTTTTCAGCCTGCTCTTTGCAGCATCTCGTTTTAAACCCCATAGTTTTTTCATATGTAACATCCTCCCACTTCCCCAATTATAGCAAATTTTATACTCCTATGATACAAAAATACATGAAAGAGCTGTATCGGGAAAACTTCTTCTCCCAGATACAGCTCCTATATTACTCTCTTCTATTAAGTTTTCCCTTTACCTGACTACACTTATTTTTTGATCGCTGCATACTGATCTGAAAGCTCCTGATAGGATCTTGCAGAGTCCCATCTAGCAGTTCTTTAAATTGATTCTTTTCCCAAAATCGAAACTTCAGGAATTCCGATAACTGATTTACCTTCAGGAACGTTTACCGTGAATCGTATTGCTTTCACATTCTCCGTGTTGAATTCTGCGCGTAAACCCGCTCCGCGAACCACGTCCAAGAGAATTGTTTCACCGTCTTTTTTCTCCTGAACAAGATCGGTCTTCTCGTCTATCTCCAAATCAGGAATTGTAAATGTTCTTGTCACACTGTTATCTTCACAGATAAGCTCTATATTAGTGACAGTTTCAAAATACCGATCTTTATCGCTGGAATTATAGAACATAATACCTCTAGCCTTTACAGGCTCATTCATTGACAGCAGAAAAGTAGAATCCTGTGTGATAAGAGTTTCTCTGATATACTGGTCGTTAAACCTTTTTGAAACCTTATTATTTATGGACAATAGCCCGTCAGTCATATAGTCTGGTGAACTATTCTCTGCCAGCTGGCCCTTTTCAAGCTGCAAAGACATCCGATTCGGATTGAGCACAGTGTATTCCTTATTTACCCCAAATGTAGGCTGCTTTGATTTCGTCGGTCCGTTGACATGGAGCACATCAAGGTCTTCATTATTTTTATCCTTAATGGTCACCCAACGGCACTCGTCCAGCTGAAGATGTCTGCCTGCATTCGCATTTCCATATTGGTTGTGGGCATGATAAGCAATAAATAATTTCTCTTCTCCACCGACATCAGCAATGACAAAAGAATGATGTCCGGGACCAGATACTGATTTATTCTCTCCCAAATCCGCGTTGAGCAAAGGCCCATTCTCACTTTGATCCAGTTTGCGGAAAGGTCCCATGGGACTCTCTGCGACAGCCTGTATTACACTGTACGCATTTTGAGTATATGATCCCATTGAAAATGAAAGATAATACAATCCGTTATGTTTAATCATGAATGGGCCTTCATTACACTCGTTTGCGTTTAACTCATATTCGAATTTCTCTATTTCCTCACCATTGCTTGCAGCGACCCAGTCTTCTACCGTATAATAAGACGCATGGGACAATACGGTATAAGTCTCATATTTTGGTTTCAGCCAGTTTTCCATCTCCATGATTACATTACAATTGGGTGTAGCACTGCTCATCAGATATTTTTTACCAGTGTCTGGATCCTCATAGGGACTTAGATCAATATTGCGTATGAACTGCCCCTCTGGGAGATACTTTCCGTCAAAATACAGCAAATCTTCTTCAAGATTCAGACGGGCGGCTTCTCTCTTCACAGTACTTACATACTCGTCCATATCGAACAGCACATTTCTCGAATAAGTCTGTGGATAAAGTTTTTGGTCATAGGTATGAATATTTTCAGATCCGCAGCTCGCTTCATCAAGAAAGTCAACTAACGTGAATGGTCCGGCAGGACTATCCGACGTTGCTGCAAGGGGAAGCTGTGCTACATATTCATCTGTGCCCACATCTTCCTTTGGCGGCGTAGCACTGAAATACATGATGTACTTTTCCAGGTCTTTATCATAAACAACTTCCGGTGCCCAGACCATCGTCCATCCTTTTTTCCCCTGTGACGCAAAGTTCAGACACTCCTCACCACCGGTCCAGTTCTCTAAATCTTTCGAAACATAATAATTAAATCCAACGGACGATGTTGTTCCGTAAGCATAATATTTTCCATCTCGTTTCACATTATTAAGAATCATCGGATCAGCAAGTTCTGGCATATCCTCGTTATCACGCCACAGGTCTTTTTCCGATTCACTGTCATCGGAAGGGATCTCTGTGTATATTGTCTGTGTCTGACTATATGGGCTCAAGTGATTTGTATTGTCTGGCAGCCCGTCTGAAACGCTGACTGAAAACAAGTATGCCGGTTTCTCATCGGATTTTACTATGAGTTCAAAATCGAATTCTCCCTGTCTTCCTTGAATAGAAAGACTGTCACGATCATAATTAATATCAAATGCATGATCAGTATCATGAAAGGAAACGGCTGCATCCCTGATCGCATCCTCATCACCGGAAAAATTCACTTTCGCATGTACTTTAAATTTTTCGCCAATCCTGGCTTTTCGTACACCGGAATTGAAACCCTGAAAATCTCCTTCTAAACTGATATTGTTTACTTCTGCATACGTCTGTTCCTCTGTCCCCATGGCAGATACCTCCTGAGCCGGAACCACATTTACAATAAGATGCATGCTTAAAATCAACGTCATTATTTTTCTAAAACCACCACTCATGCTATTACCTCTCCTTCTCGTCTTATACCCCATCTATTATCTCAAAATACTCTGGACCTTTCATCAAGCCATATGGCAGCAATACATATCCGTCTGACCAGTCTTCACCTGTTGTCATAAAGTTGTTTGGCGCGTAAGATTCCACTACAGCCGGCAGCTGATGCAGCGGCCCGAATGTATTTCTTCTTGTAAGAATGATCTGAATGCCTTTCAGATCTCTGATTTCACTTTCATAGGGAGAAAAAGCGATCATTTTATTCTTTTTGCCAAATAGTTTCACACACGATCCACTGATACCATCTAATCTGACAAGAATTGTTTTATTTGCAAATCCCTCTATTTGATAAGTAATCTTACCAGAATAAAACGGCAGCCCTTGTGTTGTGATATCACCAATCTTCAAACGTTTGGGCAGTTTCGTCAAGTACGGCGTTTTTCTATCCTCTGACAGTTTTACACCAAAATTGCCTAGCAGATATATTGCTTCCAACCCACAGGTTTTATAATAATCGTATTCTATTTCAATCACATTGTCTTCTTTTAAAGAATCTGCTGGAAGTACAATCCTGTCGAAACAGATATCTACCCATTTTCCGAGACTCACTAACTTTATTTTTCTGCCATTCAGGCTAAGAGACCGTATGTGCTCAATATCCTCAATAGCTAATTCCAATTCATCCGGACAGTAATCCACCTTAAAATCAAACTGTAAAACCAGACGGCAGATTTTTTTTTCCTTTCCTTTCCGTTTCTTCTCGAACCAGGGCTGAAGCATCTCTCCGCTGCGATAAGGTACATGAAAAAGATCTCTGAGGTTTCTGTCAGCTTTCAGTACTTCCTGCCTGTTCAAAAAATCCCCGGCATCCGTCATCACTTTTACCTGGTCCAATACACAAATGTTTTTCTCAGATAAGGTATATGAATAGCTTTCTGGTACATTCAAAATTGGTGTAATCCCTTTTTCCGAACCAGACATTTGTATCAGTTCAGCTGGCACATCTCGGGGACTGCTTTTCTTATCAGGGGAATCTTGCGTACTTTTCTCATTATCATCGAAGATCGCAATTAGCTTTTCTTCTCCTTTTTCAAAATTCAGATTGATATACAGTTTCCCGGCTTCTCTGAGACACCCCAGCTTCTCTCTCTTTCCACTCCTGGCATCCCATAATTCCAGTCTTGTCCCCTGACCCAAACAAATTCGCAAGCCTCTGTAGGAACGATTACGCCTGATATTTAATAGGAAAACAACTCTCATTCCTTTAAGAAGCCTTGTCTGGGCAAAAATATCATCGGATCCCTCTCCTGTTATCCCAATTTCATTCCCCGAAAGACAGTTCTCTTCAAATGCATCCGAAACTTTATATACTTTGCAGTCTCTGCTTAAATCTAACACTTCATTCGAAAACATAACATCGATATATCTCGGAATGTCTCCTGCGAATATCACTTTTCCACCCTGTGATACAAATTGCTTCAATAGTTTCAAGGTTGAGGAACGCATCGTATCCATACCAGCGACCAAAACCTTATGATATTTCGCCTTTCCTACTTCGATACATCCGTCGATGATTTTTGCATGTCTTGCAAGAATATCTTCCTCCCCATAATCAAAATCAATTCGACGGCGAACCAGTCTGCGAAAAACTTCTTCATAGCACATTTCCAACGCATTGATTTTGCCGTCACGAGAAGCTAACACATCAAATGCTCCGCTGTACGCTCTGGCCCAGACACTTTCGATCGGATTTAGAACCAGCAGATCACACTCCGGCTCTCCCTCCTCAAAAAATACATTAATTCTGGAAAAGTAATCCTCCATATATTTGTACTCCTCATACCAGGGCGACTGATGCAAAATGCTGGAAGGATAATCTCTTTTTGCCTCACCTTTCATCGTGTACCATGATAAATGGGGGCATCTGAGGTTTACCCCAAATAATGCCTGCCAGTCACCAACATTTTTATATGATTCCAAGCTCATCTGCCAGCCGGTTGCCCCGTAGAGTTCGGACAGCACCCTGGGTTTATTCAACTGTCTGGCAGCCGATGTGACCTGTTTTGCAACCCACCAGCATTCATTATGCTCAGTCAAAAGGTCCATCCCGGGATAATCCATATACTCATAAAATCTCATGAGCGACCCTTGCATCACGGTCTGAGCAATCAGAGAATCCTCGTGTAACACATGCCCCGTAAAAATCATGTGATGATCATGGCACCAGGTCTGAATGGGAACCGCAAAATTTTCAATAAATAGTTTCTGGCATAGTTCGACAAAATCGCGGCTGATTTTTGAAAGTTCGCATCTCTCATTTCTGAAAAAAAGATCCATCAAATTTGATTTCAGATCATATCCGAATCTCTTTTCAAACTCTTCAAACAGATGCGGTGTGTAGGGAACCATATTTTCTCTGCCTCCGGAAAAACTTGAAAACAAAGCTCCACGATGGGGTTCGTCAGTAAAAATACCCGGTATGCTTTTTCCTATACGACTACCGCAGTTTTCTGAATACTTTTCATGGCTTTCCCGGATAAACTTCTCTACACCTTCCCTGTTCATCGTATCGAGATAGGTATATCCATTATAAACATCCTCGCAGTCGGCATAGTGAGTACTGAATATAACCAATGTTTCTTCTTCATTTATCTCAAAAGTATTGTTCAGTCTTCTCGCGTCACTGTAATGTATTCCATCGAAGTGACAAGCAAACGCAGCCACAACATGACGATCCCATTTCAATCCATCTATCTGATCAAAACCATAACGGTCTGCCACCAGAAACATGGCACGGTATTTTTTATCTTCTGTCACTATGCCTCCGGCCGTTCCCGATGGCCACCGGTCTTCATCATAGAGCCAGGATTCCATGTCATGCTCTTCTCCGTAATCCGCACATGCATCGATGAGTTTAAACCACTCTTCACCGAGATATTCGGTTTCCAGTCCGGTCCTGGAATGCATGAAATATCCGCCGAACCCCATCTTTTTCATGATATCTATCTGTCTTAATAATTCATCTTTCTTTAATTGTCCATTCCACGACCAAAAGGGCTTTCCCTTATATTCTCTTGTAGGATTTTGAAATAATTGATACCTTTCTTCAACATCCATCTTATGTACCAATCCTTTCAAGATTTCATCCAACTGTTATGATCTTATAATCACCTGCAGACAACATTACTTCCGAATTTTCTACTAAATCATGATTGTACTCTCCGTTTATTGTTGCCTGACTGGAAGCTTTAGGAAGAACAAATTTTGCCTGTGAATCAAAAGGGACTGACACATGATAGGTAGTTTTCCCCTGTTCTATCTTCCAGCTGATTTTATAAAGTCCTGCTGCCGACAGATATTCACATTCCACCCAGCCAAGACGATCATCAGTCTGAGGTTTTATTACAACTTCCTTAAATCCAGGATGAGATTCCACAGGATTCAGCCCGCACATGTAACGATACATCCATTCCACAATCGAGCCATAAGAATAGTGATTCATACTGTTCATACCGGTATCACTGACATAACCATTCGGCAGAACGGAATTCCAGCGTTCCCAGATCGTGGTTGCTCCCATGTTCACCTCATACAGCCAGCTTGGGAAGTCTTCATTCAATAACAGTGTGTAAGCGTAGTCATTCAGCCCGTTCTTCGACAGAGTCGGACACAGATAGGGTGTCCCAACAAAACCAGTGTCCAGATGACACTTCTTATCATCCAGCTTTTTCTTCAGTCTTTCTATCACTTGAGTTTTCTGATTTTCGGGCACAAAACCCATGTAAAGAGACATCACCAGAGCAGTCTGTGTGTCTTCGATGATGTTTCCATCCGAAAAATATTTCTGTTGGATAGCTGTTTTAACCTCTTCAGTCAGCCTTTCATAATACTTCTGTTCCCCTGCAAATCCCAGAACCTCTGCCGCTTTTGCGGTAAGTGAAGCAGAATAATAATAATATCCGGATGCTACATAATACGGATTTGTTCCGCCAAAACTGCTTTTCTTATCCGGATTATCGAGTGCCAGCCAGTCAGCAAAGTGAAATCCATGTTCCCAGAGTCTTTTTCCTCCACAGTATGTTTCATCCTGAGTCTTGATATAATCCACCCAGGCTTTCATATTTTTAAACTGTTCCGCCAACAGTTCCTTATCTCCATAGAAAAGATACTCTGTCCACGGAATTACACAGGCTGCATCACCCCAGGCACAAGATCCATGAGCATCATTTTCCTGTCCTTGAATTTTTGCAATCTGTCCCAAAACATCCGGAACCACATGTGGAACAGAACCATTCTGATTTTTTTGCTCCAGATACATTTCATACAGAAACTTTTTATAAAATGCAGGTGTATACATGTTAAAACTTGCTGTAGCACAGAATACCTGAGCATCACCCGTCCAACCCATTCTCTCATCTCTCTGGGGACAATCAGTGGGTACATCCAGAAAATTACCGCGCTGGCTCCACATAGCATTTTCAAATAAACGATTGATTTTCTGATTTGATGTCCTGATATTTCCCGTCTGCTCAAGATCTGAGTGGATGACACAGGCAGTAAAGTCATCCAGCTTGATATCTTCGACTCCCTCTACTTTCACAAACCGAAATCCATAAAAAGTAAAATGCGGTCGAACATGAGCTAATTCTCCATTCGAGCGGTAGGTATACTCTGCTTTTGCTGTTCTTAAGTTTTCATTATAAAAATTATCGTCCTGGAGAAGTTCTGCGTAACTTAATTTAACTTTTGCACCTTTGCGCAGATGACAATCAAACTCAACCCACCCGGTAACCTCCTGTCCAAAGTCAAGGACTTTTTCACCCGCCAAAGTGTCCAGAAGCTGTATGGGATTTATGCGCTTAGTTATCACAAGCGGAGGACTTAACCGTTCTTTTAAAGCCCCGCATTGCGGTGTTAACACACAAGCGTTTTCAAAACCTTCGGTATCAGCCTGTACCGCAGACCAGTCTTTCACTTCCTGCAGAGCATCATATATTTCTCCATCGTAGATGCTGCTGCTCACAATTGGCGACGGATGGCACTGCCATGTTTCATCAGACCCAATACTTATATGCTCCCCGGTTTCCAGAACGATATCCAGTTCACAGATAAAAGCGAACGAGTTCCCATAAAGCTGATCCATCTTATCTACAAATCCAAACCTGCCTTTATACCATCCATTTCCCAAAAGAGCTCCGACAACATTCTTACCCTCCCACAGGCATTCAGTCACATCCAATGTCTGGTATTGAACCCATTCATTATAATCATTATAAAAGGGGGCCAGATACTCATCGCCGCATTTCTCTCCATTAATTTCCAATTCATAGAGACCAAGGCCTGAGACATATGCTCTGGCGGATTTGATCTTTCCCGGAATATGAAACTCATTTCTGATATAAGGATGAAGATGTCCATCATAGGGAGTACCGATCCATTTTGCGTTCCATTCTTCTTCCATCTTTCCCGTTTCAAACCAGGCAGTATCGCTGATTCCATGATCATCCGCATCATCCCATACCTGAACTCTCCAATAATATCTAGTATGTGGTTTCAGCCGAATATCTGCCTTGTAGCCCAGCGAACTAATCTCTTCTGAATTCGAACTGTCAAAGACAATGTTTTCAAAACTGTTATCCAATGCAATTTGTATCTGCGCTGACTTTTGAAAACTTCCCTTTGCATTAGATGTCACCCATGTAAACAACGGCTGATCCATCTGATATCCCATCGGATTTGTGAGATGATTAACTCTAAGATTTGTAACCTTCATAAGCATTTTCCTCCATAAGAATAAATTTGCATTTTCATGCTGCACCGTTTACCCTTTCACTGATCCTATCATAACACCTTTTACAAAGTATTTCTGTATAAACGGATATATACAAAGTACTGGAACGGTAGAAACTATGATTGCGCTGTATTTCAACGTCTGAGCCAGCTGCATCTTTGCTTCCGCCTGGGCTGCATCCATGCCCTGCATATTACCCATTCCCATCTGATTCGTCATCAAAAGATCTCTTAAGAAAGACTGAAGCGGCATCAGGTTCTTATCATTGATATATAGCAGTGCTGAGAAGAAATCATTCCAGTGTCCTACCGCATAATATAGCCCAATCACAGCCAGAATGGGTTTGGACAACGGCAATACAACTTTTATCAGATACTGAAATGTGTTTGCCCCGTCAAGTTCGGCTGCTTCCTGAAGCGTGGAAGGAATACTGTTCATAAAATAAGTTCTCATTACAATAACATTATAAATAGCAATTGCACTTGGAATTATCATCGCCCAGGGTGTATTTATCATATTCAGTTTATTCACAACAAGATAGGTTGGAATCATTCCTCCACTAAAAAACATCGTAAACATAAAGAAAAACATCAGTACATTTCTGGGCATAAAATCTTTTCTTGACAAAGGATAGGCCGTACAAATCGTCAGTACAAGATTGATTGCTGTACCAACTACCGTATAGAAAATCGTGTTTCGGTATCCGATCCATATTGCTTTATATTTGATTGTCTCCTTGTACGCCATTAATGTAAAACCTTTTGGTAATAAAAACACATTTCCCAGCCAGACTTCTTTTGGATCAGAGAATGACGCGATAACGGTAAACCACAGCGGCCATGCAAAAATAAAGAAGAGAATGACCATTGCAATCACGTTGACAACATCAAACACCTGATCTGAGCTCGATTTTCTGATCGTCTTTGTCTTCGTTCCTAACATTAATAAGCCCCTCCTTCTAAAACAGACTCTCATCCGCTACTTTTTTGCATATCTGATTTGCTGCTACAATTAAGATCAAATTAATGACCGAATTAAACAAATCAATTGCCGTTGAATATCCATAATCATTGTTCATAAGTCCAACTTCATATACGTAAGTCGATATCACAGATGCAGACTGTTTATTTAACGTGTTTTGCAAGAGGAAAACCTTTTCAAAACCAACGCTCATCAACGATCCCATCTGTAAGATCAGAAGCATGACAATCGTAGGCTTGATCGAAGGCAGATCCACATGCCACATTCGCTTCACTTTACTGGCACCATCCACAATCGCAGCTTCGTGTAACTGATAATCCACCCCAGAAAGTGCAGATATATATATAATTGAACTCCATCCCATCCCCTGCCAGACACCTGTCCAGACATAAATAGATTTAAACATCTTCGGATTAGACAGAAAATTCACAGATTTTAATCCAAAAAGATTTCTAAGTGCATTCACAACTCCGGTATCGGGGTCTAAGAAAATGGCAATCATACCACACATGACTACAGTTGAGATAAAATAAGGAGCATAGGAAACCATTTGAACTGATTTTTGTAAATATTTATTCTTTATGTAATTGAGCATAAGAGCAAAAATAATTGGAATTGGAAATCCCACGAGAAGACTATATAGGCTTATTCCTATTGTATTTTTAATTAGAAGTCCAAAATTGTAGCTTTTGAAGAAACGTTTAAAATGATCCAATCCCACCCATGGGCTTCCCCAAATTCCGCTTTTCACTCTGTAGTTTTTAAAGGCAAGTTGTATCCCATACATTGGTGCATAGGCAAATACAAGATAATAAATTACAGGCGGAAGAATCATCACATAGAGAATCCAGTTTTTTCTCATATTCTTTGCAAGCCTTGACCAAAATCCACCTTTCGTTTTCATGTAAGCACACTCCTTTCTGTTCAAAGAGGCTGCTAAGCACTCCATACAGCAGCCTCTTTTGGCTTCATAAATCACTTTTCTTTTGCTTCATCGTATGCTTTCTGGTAAATCTCAGTCAACTGACCTGCACCCATATTGTCAAGAGTTTTCTTATAGTCATCCCAGCTTTTATCCAAGTTTAGAGCTCCGGTTGCCACCTGTGCTAAATATTGATCAATATAGGAATCAATATCTGTTTTTAATGTTGCAATCGTCATCGCATCCTCATCACTGTACTGCATAACAGGAAGCGCAACTTTTCCTTTTTCCGAAATTCTTAGTCTCTCACTATTTAGATATACTTCATTCGGATCAACTTCGGGAGACATATGATCATACCAAAAATCCGGCCAAATGGATGGATGGTTTGCAGCTCCTTGGATTGTAGAAGATGCACGAACTGCCGCAATATCATCACCATATCCCTTTCCCACAATCCATTCCCAGTCACCATCATCTCGTTTTTGCCAGGTTTTTCCTTCTATTCCCAGAATAGCACTGATTCCACCTTCCTCTGTGTAAAACTGATCAGCCCACGCAATAATTACTTCTGGATCTTTACATTTATCTGTCAAGACTAACGATCCTGGATTGAATCCTGAACTCAAAGGATATGTACCAGCCTTAAATGGCGTCAACGCCTGATAATCCCGATCTCTTTCTCGTCCCACTGTCAAAAATGCCCCTGCATCAAAGAAAGATCCCAGAATATCCCCCGATTGGCCAACAGCACCCTGCTGTTCATGTTTTTGTGTAAATGCATTTTTATCAAGAATTCCCTCCTGGTAAAGTTTCGTGACAAACTCGATGAATTTTTTGTACACATCTGAAGTTGGCAAGTACGTCAACTTATCGTTAATGACAGCCGTTTTCGTTTCCCCGTCATATCCAACGTCAAAATAGGGAAGAAGCAGATCAAGTTTCACTCCATCCGTAGCAGTGATCGGTATCTCATCATTCGGATCTCCATTCCCATTTGCATCTTCTTCTTTAAATTTCTTCAGAACTTCGTAGAGTTCATCCAAATTTGTTGGTTCTTTTAGCCCCAGATTGTCCATCCATTTTTTATTAATCCAATAAGGAGTAACTGCACCAAATTGCCTGTTAATCTCAGGCAAAGAGTATATGTGTCCATCTCCCGATGTAAGATATTTCCACCCATCCAATTCATCTAATTTTTTCGTGAGATTGGGGGCATACTCCTTGATCATATCCTCCAATGGAAGAAAGATTCCTTGTTTTCCATATTTATTTAAATCAGGCATCCAGAAGTTCGATTTAAAGAAAACGTCTGGATATTCCCCTGAACTTAATACTAAATTTCTTTTCTCTGAAAAATCACTGCCCATAACAGCCTGATAGTCAAATTCAATATTCGCTTCATCCAATAAAGTTTGCATTGTCACATTATCTTGTAGCTCATATTCACCATTCATCTGATAGAAAACACTATACTTCTTTTTATCCTTTAAGGGGAAAGTAACCTTTTCTCCGGATCCTGCTGTCTCTTCTGCCTTATTATTTTCCTTTTTCTTTGTGTCGGAACTTCCGCCACAAGCTGCAAGTGAAGTGATCATTATTACACTTAATCCTAATGCCAAAACTGATTTTGCTTTCATAGAAACCTCCCAATAATAATTATATTTTCTCAAGAATGAGGCGCCTCTCACTTAAGATTTATGTTTGATTATAAATTTGCAGTATTTAAAAAACAAGAACCACTTATAATTACAGGTATTAAAATATTGTACGTACCGTAAAATAATAGTCTGTATCTAATCTTCTTTTTTGTAGATCCTTACACACTTACACACTTTTACCCGTGTGTAGATGAATCTAATTGCGGGGATGAAAAGAGTACATTATTTCCCTGTATGAATGAAATAATGTACTCTTTAAAAATTCTTATTTACTTTTTTCTTTTGTTTTTCTATACTGCGATGGTGTCTGCCCCGTCTCCTGCTTGAACCTACGCCGAAAACTGGAAGTATTGAGATAACCGACAGCTATACTGATCTCATTAATATTTGTGTTTGTCATACTGAGCATTTCTTTCGCCTTATTCATCCTGAGCTCCCAAAGATAATCGATAAAATTCACTTTGTAGTTCTTTTTGAACAGGTAGCTCATGTAGGCGATGCTGACGTTAAAATGATCAGCTAGACTCGAAATTGAAAAATCTGGGGACGTATAATTTTCCTGTAGAATCTTTTCTATCTGGTCAACTTGAATAGCAGCGTTCTCATATTCCGCTTCATAGGTATCAATCAGTGTATGAATAGATTCGGATATTCCACCCCGCTCTTCTGCATACGCAGTGCTGCGGCACAGATACAATGCGTTAAAATACAGCTCACTATAACTTGAGAATTTTATATTCAGACGGTTCATACTGTTTACAATGCCTGACAAAATGTCAATTAAAACACACCGGATGAAGAAATCAGGCATCAGGCTGCTGCTGTCCATAGACTTATCCAGCAAAGACAGCAACTCGTCTACAATAACTTTCGCCTGTTCAAACTGCAAAGATGCCAGACTGTGCCCCAATTGATCCAGCTGCTCGTAGGGATAAGCGAGATTACTCCTCTCTGATCTCCGATTAGAAATATCATCATAGGATATAACCGGATGACGAGTCCAATATTTACTGGCAATCATAGCATTTTCATACAAATGAGGAATCTCAAGGGGGGATAAAGTACTGTTACTGATGGATATTTTATATCCTGTTGCGTCATATAAGTCTGACATCAAAAGGTGTAATACTTCTCCTTTATCGTTCTCCGTCCCGGCATAATGAACTAAAAAAACCATGTACTCTTCCGCATTTTCCAATAATGTACCCGGCGTGTTCCCCGGAAGCGAATCGTCAATCAATTGTTTGATATCTCTGGCAGACATTGTCTTTTTTTCCGGCGTTGCAATTTTGACAATAAAAATTGTACTATCTTTATCTAAACTAAACAGGGCATCTATATCTACATTATTTTCAAGACTGATCTCACTATTACGGTTCACGATAGAATCAAGAATTGATTTCTGCATGGAAAGTCGATAGGAATCAACCTTTTCCTGAAGTTCCTGATTCTCAGACGACATACTAGTAAATGCAAGGTCTAACTGCTCCACATAGCCCTGATTCGCCCGATAGGATGGAATCAGTTTCTCAGTAAGTCGATGAAGCGGCCAGTACGTAAGCCTCATAGAGAAAAGTATCACAATTAGTCCTACCCCAAACAAGACTAGAAGTATTATATACGTATTCTGAAACGCCTTACCTACCATATCAACAATATCTTTATTCGACAAAACTGCTGCAATCGAATAGTTACTCGGGAGATTGCTTTCAATGTATAGGGTCTCATCCTCGGCATTCGCAGATTTATGTACATCTTTTGTCTTCTTAACACAAGAATTCAGCATTGTTGTGTTGGAACCCGCAATTATATCTTTTTTCTCATTAAGGATTCCCACTGACGTAATACCTGGCGAAATAACAGAATCCATAAGATTCTTTATTTCTCTCAAATCGAGGATATAAAACACCTGAAAACTTTGAAAACGGTTATTATAAGGAAGATAAACAAGCAGCCTGGATTCTTTTGTCTGTAATGATATTAACTGATTTTTCATTGTATTGGAATACTCGTCCAAGGGGAATTTAATATAGTTTTTCCCATCATATATTTCATAAACATCATTGATAAGCCGGATATGTCTGCCAGAGGATAATATCGTATGATTTTTTAAATCAATATAGCAAATCGAATCAATAATATTATTTCCTGTGCTGTAACTATCCAGCTTTTTAGCCGCCTGATAGTGATACCAGTCATCATTGATATATCGTGTCATGATAATATCCATGTCTTTAATCAGTAGAGAATTTACCTGATCCACAGAAATTAAGTCTCTGGACAGGTCTTCCTGCGCATCTTCGAGCCTTTTCTTAGCCTGTCCATTTAAATTTTTTGTATATATGTTTGATAATTGAAATCGTACTGCCAGAAAAAATCCAAAGAGCAGGAGACTTAGAAGAATGAAATACGAAAAAAAATATTTCAGTTTTGTGCTGCTGTTCCTGTAATCTTTTTGTCTCCACTTCTGTATTCGCATCCTATCCCCTGCCCCTGTAAATAATTTAATCCCCAGCATCTCCATTACCAGATGAAAATGTCCTGCTCAGTCAATTTCCATATAGCTTCAATAAAGTAATAATCCCCGTATATAATCGAGTACTCATGTTTCTCGTCATGGAATGCTCCCGTGCATTTCTCCAGAATATTATCGCAGTCATTATCCCAACTGCACCGTTTTTCGTCCAAAACCCGAAGCAGTTTTATCGCTGCCTGATGGTAGACATGTTTTTCATTCTGAGGAACATACTTTTCGATTTCGAGCATTCCACATGCTGCAATTGCCGATGCGGTGGAGTCCTCAAGTTTACACTCCTCAGGCTGTCTGAAATCCACTGGTATAAGAGCATCAGGTCCCATATTCGCAATAAAATAATTCGCCACGCGTTTTGCGGTATTTAGATAGGATTCATTCTTCGTATGTATATAGCTCAACACAAAACCATAAAGTGCCCATCCCTGTCCTCTCGTCCAGGAAGAACCTTCTGCATAACCCTGTCCGCCAAAGGTCTTGACAAAATCTCCTGTTACTGGGTCAAACGCAACGATATGATTTGCGGATCCATCCGGCCGTATAAAATACTTTTCCGCCATATTCGCGTGTGCAGTTGCTATATGGATAAAACGTGGGTCTTTTGTTTCGTCATAGGCCCAGTACAGCAGCGGAAGATTCATCATACAGTCTATAATTGCCCATCCGGCTTTACTCGCATCACCGCTATCATTCCAGGCACGGATAAAAGAACCGGCAGAATTGAAACGTCCGGCAAGATCATTGGCAGCCAAAAGTCCTCTGTTTTTTGATGCCGGATCTTTAGTAATTCGATAATCACAGACCGCTGTCGGCAGCCACCTGAAACCACTGTCATGATCCATTCCCTGTGCATTCATCAGATTACGGTCCAATTCCTTCTCGTTATATTGTGCGATATCGAAATACATCTTCTCACCGGTGGCATGGTACATCTGCCACATAATTCCACCCCAGAATCCATTCGTCCACCAACATATCTGATCTTTTGATTTGTCATCAAAAACACCCTCATCTGTTGTGTAAGGAATCTTATGCGCATTCCTTTTCGCTGTAATCTCAAGCTTTTTCTTAATTTTCTCCGATACTGACTCTGCCCACTGTAATTCGTCCATATGACTGCTCCTCCAATTTGATAGTTCTTTGTATAGGTTTATAGTTCTAATTTAAATAGTACAATGCTTATGGGTAAAAATCAACCAAAACAAATGAATTCTTACGCACTTTGTATTCTCCCATCTTTGTTTCGTTTCGGTGGAAATCAAATAATATATATTATTCCTGCTTGAAATAAGACAAAAACTAGCCTAAAATAGATTGTATGATACCAGGGTCAAAAGAGTAATCCGTGTATCATAGGGGTCAAATTACTTTTGACCTCAACCTCATTGTATACAATTATAATAAAAACTGGAGGTTTTTTTCTTGTACCAAAAAGAACAATTATCGGATAAATACACGAACATTATCCTTGAGGATATTAAGAATGGAATTTATTCAAATGCTGATATTCTGCCTGCGGAGAGTTCCATAGCAGAGCATTACGGTATCAGCAGAACAATGTTGAGAGACTGTTTGTCAACATTGGAAAGGGAGGGGTTTATCACCAGAAAGCATGGTCTGGGTACTTTTATAAACAAACCGGTCATGGATGTAAAGGTTCGTATGGATATTGAAACTGAATTTTTAGACATGGTGAAAAAGGCCGGATACAAACCAGGCGCAAAAAACATCTCTTCTGAAATGATTCAGTCAGATGAGATAAATAAAAAACTCAGACTGCGTGACAAACAAATTCTTAAAGTCGTCCGGACGATAACAGCTGATGGACATCCGGCTATTTATTGCGAAGACTATATACCCGAAGACATGATTGAGAACAGCGATTATGATCCAAAGACATTTGAAAAGACGATTTTTTATTTCATGGAAAAGTATTGTAATACGCGTGTAAATTTGGATCTTACGGAAGTTTCAGCAATAAAAGCAGATGAATTCATATCCGAAAAACTGGAGATCCAATACGGAAATGCAATTTTATATTTAGATGAGATTGGTTATAATCTGGTAGGACAGCCAGTACTTTACTCAAAAGAATATTATGCAAATGAATATTTTCATCATATGATTTTGAGGAAAAACATCTGAACACCATGTTCGTTTGGGCCAAGGGTTATGCGTTTCGTACCAACACGAAAGAACATAACCTCTGGCTTTGCTTAAAAATAATTAACTTATAGGGGAAAACGTATAATTCTCTTTCTGCCCATTTGTCATTACCGTATAGAGCACCGAATCGTCATCTCTTTCGTCTTTTTCATAGGTTGCAGCTTTACTTATCCGTCCTTTCAGATACTCATCAAGATTATCTGTCTCAATCTCTTCAATTCTGGAATCCGGACGTCCGTTGCACAGATCATAAACTTCGTGGATCAATTCATATTTCTTCATATAATATTACCCCCTTGAGTATAGTGCCGCTATCATTCCTGCCTTAACCGATTCTATTGTCTACGCGGCTATTAATTTGTTTACTTACATTATACCGCAATGTGTTCAACAAGTCACGATTATATGAGATATAGTTCAGAATGTTTTATGATCGAGCACATACTGTGCCACATCACGATTTGTATCAATCCACGCACCATTAGACAACATGTATCCAATTAAATCGCTCAGCATGTTGACGCGGCTTACACGGCCGACAAACTGAGGATGTAAGACAAAATTAATCATTCGGTTTTCTACAGCCAGAGAATCGAATTCATCCTTCCAGATTTCAAACATTTCGCCGGGGGATTTCAGTTCATAACGCTCCGGTGCTGAATCCGTATAAAAGTCGTAGGCAGTATCGTCAAAAATAGAATCCTTTGGCAGCTCCACGAGCGGAATTTCCTTCCCGTCAATCTTATGTATGAATGGTCCATCGCTGTCCCGCCAATTCGAACTGTAGATATATCCGTGTTCCAGAAGCAGTTTCAGACTATAATCATGAATAACGCCCCCGGGACCCCGATGGCCGACAATTTTCTGTCCTGTCAGATCATATATAATCTTTTCACAACGGCTCATCGTCGCATCTTCCTCTTCATAAGTTGTGTCGGGAAATTCTTCATGAAGGTACCCGTGAAAGCCGATCTCATGCCCTCTCCTGCCTATTTCGCGAACTACGTCAGGATATCTCTCTGCAATAACACCCGGTATGAAAAATGTAGCTCTAACACCGTGAGTATCCAGCATATCAAGGATTCTGGGCACTCCTTGTTTCGGTCCATATGCACCGCGAGAAAGATCCGTAATGTGACCTCGGCTTCCTTCTCCATGTGTCGTCCACATCGTCTCCGCATCCAGATCAAATGCCATCATAACAGCGATTCTTTTCTTATTTGGCCAAATCATGACACAAAACCTCCTTTCACATATCTCGCCACTTCCTCACATGTGGTAATCCATGCACCATGGCTTTTCATATACGCAATAAATCTCCCCAGCGCCGATATACGACTGGCTCTTCCGATCATCTGTGGATGGAGTTTTAAGATAAATATCTTATTGCCTTCCTCTGTAAGACCATCAAATTCGGCTTTCCAGTTTCCAAACACCTCTCGGTTTGTATACATAGAGCGAACAGCCGGGTCGCTGAAAGTAAAATAAAAATACGTAAAATCGTCCATAGTGATATCACAAGGCAGTTCCACAAGCGGCAGGCTTTTGCCCTCCTTTTCCCATAGATAGGCCCAATCACAGTCTTTCATGGAAGAACTGTATAGATATCCTCTTTCCAGGAGCAGTTCTGGTGTAAAAGCATGAATAACGCTCTGAGGCCCGCGATGTCCCACCGGGTGCTTTCCCGTGATGCTCATGAGTGCTGTTTCACTTTTTTCGAGTATCTCTGTCTCCTCCTCTTTGGTAATGTCTTTTTTTGACTCATGCATGTACCCATGGCATGCAATCTCATGCCCATGTTCACAGATAGATTCAACCTGACGGCCATAACGCTCCGCCACAATTCCCGGAACAAAGAAAGTTGATTTGACATTGTGTAGTTCCAGAATATCCAGACATCTTTTTAAACCTTCATGAGGGCCGTACTGTCCTCTGGAATAATCTGAGAATCCTATCGTTGTTCCCTTTGAGACTGCCCGGGATATTCGAAGAAACTCCGCATCAAAATCAAAAGTGATCATCACCGCAATCCGGCTGTTACCCGGCCACGTAATAAAGGGACCATTCGTTCTCCCGTCTATCTTATATGACATATAGATTCTCCTTTTCGAACTCATTTCATGACATTTTTCGAGATTTATTATAACATTTATAAACTTGAAGTCAACAACAGTACCGGGAAAGACAAATATCTATAAGATGATTTTCTCTGAAAATCGAGTTTTAAGCTATTTTTCTTTCAGATGTCACAATTTCTAAAGCAAAGCTTACTGGGGAGCAAATTTAATCTTGATATTATTGTATACTTATGCTATTATAATGCATAAATTTACAATACGTTCTACGCTTTCATCATTCTATGAGGATCGAGCCATCATACACGGAAGGCCTTTAAAACGAGAGGAGATATCTTATCATGAAAAAAATCGCATTATTATTATGCACCATACTGGCCGTTGGATCTTTTGCGGCATGTTCAGGAAACTCTGCAGACAACACGTCAAACGCAAAAACGAAACAGGAATCGGACACCGCAGGAAGTTCGGCAGATAAAAAGGCTGCTGAAGATGTTAAAGATAATCCGCTGAAGGGAAAAACAATCAAGGTCGGATGTTCGGCAACATTTGTCCCGTTTGAATCCATTGAAATGAAACCAGACGGAACGAAGGACTATGTTGGGATGAACATTGATCTCATCAATGCCATTGTTGAAAAAAACGGGGGAAAAGTGGAGTATACCGATATGCCATTTAAAAGTCTGATGGCTGCAATTCAGGCAAATCAAATTGATATGGCAAGCGGCGGAATGGCTCCCACCGAAGAGAGAGAAAAAACACTCGATTTCAGTGAAATCTTTTTCTATCCCAGAAATGCTATTATATACCGTGAGGATGACAACTATCCGGATCTGAATTCATTAAAGAACAAAAAAGTCGCTTACGTTTTCGGAACTAATTATCAACAAGTCGCTGAGAGTATTGACGGGGCCGAAACTGTTGGTATTCAGGGAAGCCCTGCCACCATAGAAGAAGTCAAAAGCAAACGTGCAGATGCATGTATTGTAGATGGTGCCGGTGCAACAGAATTTCTGAAGACAAATCAGGGACTTAAGATGAGTCTTCTTGACAAAACGGATGACTGCTTTGCCTTCGGATTCCCAAAGAATTCTCCGTATTATGAAACCATAAACGGCACTTTGAAGGAAATGATGAGTAATGGAGAGCTGGATAAAATTATCGCTGATCATCTAAGCGAGGAATTCATCCTGAAATAACACAGAAAAGAGGCTTCAAGCATATGAAATTGGATTTTTCCAGTGTATGGCAGTACTGGCCATTCCTTTACCATGGGGCACTGCTCACCTTGAAAATAACACTTATCTGCACTGTGCTCGGTTTTATACTAGGCACACTGCTTTCGCTTTTGAAATTAACAAAATGTAAACCACTCGTGTGGATTGCGAATTTTTATACTTCCATTTTTCGCGGAACGCCACTGTTGGTTCAGCTCTGTATTATCCACTTTGGTATTCCGCAGCTGATTGGAATAACATTTACAACGACACAATCTGGTATTTTAACAT
Source organism: Blautia liquoris (assembly GCF_015159595.1). Taxonomy (NCBI): domain Bacteria; kingdom Bacillati; phylum Bacillota; class Clostridia; order Lachnospirales; family Lachnospiraceae; genus Blautia; species Blautia liquoris. The sequence continues at coordinate 2,321,026 of NZ_CP063304.1, forward strand.
TCTCATTAAACTCAGCGGCATATGTGTCTGAGATTTTAAGAGGCGGTATCGTTGGTGTCGACAAAGGCCAGTATGAGGCATCCATGTCCCTTGGTGTCGGTTATAAAGACATGATGAAAGATATCATCTTCCCACAGGCAATTCGAAGCATCTTGCCCGGACTTGTGAATGAGGGGATATCACTCTTAAAAGAGTCTTCAATTCTTTCCTATATCGGTGCTGTAGAGCTGCTGCGCGCGGCTGACCAGATCACGGTTCTTACCTTCCGGTTCTTCGAACCCTATCTGGTAATTGCACTAATATATTATGTGATGGTAATGATATTGACGTTGTTTGCAAATCGTCTGGAAAGGTGGCTGAACAGAAGTGATCGAGTTTCATAAAGTATATAAGAATTTTGGAAAACTTGAAGTATTAAAGGGAATTGATTTGAATATAGAAAAGGGACAGGTTGTCACATTGATCGGACCTTCCGGTTCTGGAAAATCAACAATTCTTCGCTGTATGAATCTTCTCGAAAGGCCAACAAGCGGAACAGTCATCATTGATGGTCAGGATATCACCAAACCCAAAGTTGATATTCAGGACGTGAGAAAGAACATCGGAATGGTATTCCAGCATTTTAACCTTTTCCCACATAAAACTGTCATGGAGAATATGACTTATGCTCCAATTAAGGTAAACAAACTATCAAAGGCGGATGCAGAAACCAAAGCCCTTGAGCTTTTAAAACGCGTGGGGCTGGTAGAAAAAACAGATGTGTATCCGGGAAAACTCTCAGGCGGACAAAAACAACGGATCGCCATAGCACGCGCCCTTGCCATGGAGCCGCAGATTATGCTTTTTGATGAACCAACCAGTGCACTGGATCCCGAGATGGTAAAGGAAGTTCTTAAAGTCATTCAGGACTTATCCCATACAGGAATCACCATGGTCTTAGTTACCCATGAAATGGGATTCGCCAGAGAAGTTTCAGACAGAATCTGTTTCATCGATGATGGTCAGATATTGGAAGATGCATCCCCTGATGAATTCTTTCAACATCCGAAGACTGAGCGTGCTCAGGCTTTTTTGGAAAAAGTCTTATAATGGATATAATAGAAAAAGCTAAATCCTTGAATTCTCAGGTTTTAGCTTTTTCTTACTCTATATTTCTGTATTTCCTCTTTTTTTATTCTTCTTCCTGATACTCCAACACATATTGAACAAAATACTCAACCCCTAATTTGAGTACACTTTCATTGATATCAAAGTATGGACTGTGCTGTGGATATTGCCGGCTTTCTTTGGGCCACCCTCCTCCCAGTAACAGCAGGCACTTAGGGTTTTCGTATTTTGCAAAATCTTCGCCTCCCATCTGAAGCTCGTGTTCAATAAGATGATCTTTTCCGAATACTTTTTCACCGGATTTTCTTCCGGTATCGACACATTCATCGGAATTAATCATCGGCGGCGGACCCATATGGTAATCTACCTCTATACTCGTACGCGTAGATTTTGCAACACCTTGTGCTACTCTCTTCAACATTTGTGGATAGGCATTTCTCAGATCATCGTCAAAGGTTCTGGCCGTTCCCATAAGATGAGCGGTTCCCGGAATCACATTTGAAGTTGTTCCGGAATTGAATGACGTGATACTGATCACTGCCGGTTCCAGAGCACTGATTTCTCTGCTGACAAGTCTCTGAATTGCTTCAACAAGTTCACATCCGGCTGTGATCGGATCGATGGTCTGATAAGGCAGTGCACCATGACCGCCTTTCCCTTTGATATGGATATCAAATGTGTCGGCAGCAGACATAACCGGGCCGTACCGCAAAGATGCGTAACCTGCCTCTATCTTACTCCATATGTGCAGTGCAATTAGTCTGTCGCATTCCAGCACTTCAGCTTCATTTTTCATATAGGCAGCTCCGCTGTCTTCAATAAACTCCTCCGCCGGCTGGAAAATCAGTTTTACGGTTACGGTAAGTTCATCTTTGATTTTTGCGAGAATTTTGGCAGTTCCCAGTAATATTGTGATATGGGTATCATGCCCACATGCATGCATACAGCCTTTGTTCTTCGACTGGAACTTGACCCCTGACAGTTCTTGGACTGGAAGGGCATCTATATCCGCCCGGATTCCAATGGTCTTATCACTGGATTGCTTTCCTTTTATTGTCGCGATAACCCCTGTCTTTACAGCTTTTATATAGGGCACACCGATTTGATCCAGACACCTCATAATCTCTTTTTGCGTATTATATTCATCCCATGACACTTCCGGATACATATGAAAATGCCTTCTCATCGAAACCAGTTCGTCTTCTAATTCGAGCGTCATATCTTTTATATTCATGGTCACTTCACTCCTCTTTCAAAAGCCATCATACGAAGGTCAAAAGTAATTTGACCCCATATAATCAGAATGGTCCATAGTTAATCTTTGTCGCAATAATAAGTGAAATCACTGATACAATTGTCAGAATGCCAATCAGCGGCATGATAAATTTCCACCATTTCTTAAGTGGTACTCCCGCAATCGTCAAGAAGATCAGAAGCGTTCCACTTGTAAACCATACAGGATTCGTAAGTCCATCTCCGAACTGGAATGCAAGAACCATTGTCTGTCTTGTGATTCCAACGATGTCGGCAAGCGGTACCAGAATCGGCATTAATGCCATCGCCGTTGCCGATCCTGAAGTCACAAGTCCATTGAAGAATGTTATTGCTATCATGACTGCAATCGGGGTTACATATGGCGGAAGGCCCGTCAATGGTTTCGAGATTGCATTGATAATTGGATCAATCACACCAGAACTTGTCAAAATCCACTGAATTCCTCTTGCAAGTCCGATGACAAGTGCCGGTTTCAAGCCGTCTTTCGCACCTTCAATAAAGTAATCAATAATTGATGAAGCATTTAACTGATTCACAATTCCAGCCACAACTGCAGTAAACAAGAAACAAGCCGACAAATCGTTCATACTCCAGCCGAGTTTTGACACACCAATGATGGATACGACAAATGTAATCAGGAATACAATCAGAGAGAGTGTCTGCCTTTTTGAGAGTGGTACTTCCATCAATTTGTCATAATCAACATGGAACTTACTGTCATCAATATCGGCTGTCAAGGAATAGCTTTTGTCAGCCTTCACTTTTTTCGCATAACGCAATACGTAACAAATGATAATTGCATCAAAAATTATCAGCAATACAAAGCGGAATAGAAATCCTGAAAACATGGGAAGTTCCGCAATCTCATGGGAAATGCCGACTGTATAGACGCTGGTCGGCGACACGGCGAAACTGATCATATCAATCATAGCCGAACATGCAAGTCCCGTCATCAAATCGTACCCCAATGCTATACATAGCGAAAGTATAATTGGAATAAATGGAACAATCTGTTCGTTCCAACCAAGAAATCCGCCGAGTGCCCCGAATATAATCATGATAATCACAAGGATCATATTAGAACCAATTTTATCTGCCTTTGTAAGAATCTTTGCAACACCTTTATCTAAAGTTCCGGTCCTCTTATAGACTTCGATACATCCGGCTACAAACATAACCAGAAACATCATTTCTGCTGATGAAACTAATCCGTTCGGAATCGCCTGAAAAATAGCCCATGGCTTTAGGTAAATCTTCGGAACAGAATGGAAAGAATCCGGGACTACAATCGTCCTTCCGTCCACCACCTGGCGTTCAAATTCTCCCGGACTAATAAAAAACGAAAGAATATAGCAGAATATTATCATCCCAAATACAATGACAAATGCATCTATCCCACCACTCTTTTTCTTTTTTCGTCTGCTCAATTCCTGATCCATACTTCTCCCTCCAAATTTATATTTTGAACTCATGATACTACAGTTTTCTTTTTATTTCAATAAATACTCTGCAAATTACAGATTTATTCTTACAATTTTTCTTTGCTCCGTGAAAAACAATCTGGCAATGAATTTTCCAGTGAATTTCATGTTTTTGTCCATTGACTGCTACAAGTAAATTATATAGAATATGCTTATAATTCACATCATATTGAATTGAATTCTTGTGTAATATCATTCCAGTCATATCTCATAACTCCTGCAAATATAGTGAAAAAGAGGGACTGATTCAAAATCGAAACAGTCCCTCTTAATATTGGTATCGATCAGCTTAAAATATCAGATGATTCATGATACGAGCGAATCATTAATAATTCTCTGTCATACGCTCAAAGAAAGCCTTTGGATGAGCACATACCGGGCAGATTTCCGGTGCTTCTTCACCCTCATATATGTATCCACAGTTGCGGCATTTCCATCCCTTAGGAGCATCACCCTTGAATGTTTTGTCATCCAAATAGGATTTCAAAAGTTTATTATAGCGTTTTTCATGACGAGCTTCAACTTTTGCAACGCCTTCGAATTTTTCTGCTAACTCATCAAATCCTTCTTCACGGGCATCTTTAGCCATCTGAACATACATATCAGTCCATTCATAATTCTCACCGGCAGCGGCATCTTTTAAGTTCTCTTCAATGTCACCAATTCCATGGAATTCTTTGAACCACATCTTAGCATGTTCCTTTTCCTGATCTGCTGTCTCAAGAAAAATTGCGGCCATCTGCTCATATCCTGCTTTTTTTGCAGCGGAAGCATAGAATGTGTATTTGTTGCGTGCCTGAGACTCACCGGCAAAAGCATCCTGTAAATTCTTCTCGGTCTTTGTTCCTGCATATTTTGATTTTGATCCATCAGAATCATTCTTTTCTGCGTTATCTTCCTGTAATGAGAACTCTGATGCAGGTGCTTTACAGACTGGACATTGTTCCGGGGGCTGCGCTCCCTCATAAACATAACCACATACACCACAAACCCATTTTTTCATCTTAAAGTACTTCCTTTCATTTTTATTTACAAATACTGTTATTGCAATCTGAGACGGAATAAATAGTCGGACTATTAAGGAATCAAAAAGCAATATCAGTAATTGTTACTATGTTTATATGATACTACAATTTATTCATTTGTCAAGTCCCTTTTGCAGGAAGGACAGAGTCCATAGAAATTAACTGAATAATTGTCGATCTCCCCCTTGAAATCTTTTGAAGCAATATCCTTGATATAACTGATATCCTCCATCTCAAGATCCATAACCGCCTTACATCTCTTACAAATAAAATGATTATGCAAAGATGTATCTGCATCATAACGATCTACACCGTCACCTGCAGAAACCTTCTGTATATCACCTAAATCCGTTAACAGGGCGAGATTACGATAAACCGTACCCAGACTAATATTGGGATAGCTTTTCCGAAGTTCTGTATAGACGATATCAGCAGTCGGATGATCTTTTCGTCCAGCCAAAAAATTCTTGATCGATTCACGCTGCCTGCTGTACTTTAATGCCTGCATGATGTCATCCTTTCCAATTTAATATGAATTGTTACTATACAAAGTATAGCCCAATAAAAAAAGGATGTCAAATCATAAAATATCACTTATTTAATGCATTTAATGAATCTACTATAGTTTTTGACCAGTCTGCTCCGCCTTCTTTTTCAAATCTATCATATCCCTCTTCGACAGAAACTCCCTGTGTAATAACGTCTGCCACAATTGAGTTCTTAAGTGTTGTCAAATCGCCATTATACTGTCCCATCTCATCGGTCGATATAAATTTTGGTGCCAACTTAGAATTGGAATTAAACAATTGTTGTGACTCCTTTGCCTCAGAAGCAATCTGATTAGCACCTGGATCTTCTTCTTTATAATCACCGATCGACAACATAGGATCAATATTATTCTTGGTATATTGTGTTCCAGGTTTCTCCATACTTTCAAGCATATGAAACTCACCTTCCTGGTAAGTATTCCCACATACAGTTTCCGCTTTTGTCGACCAGTGAGTACCTTCTACTCCATAGGTCCATAAAGTCTGCATGTCACCGCCGTCAAGCATACTCTCCAAAAGATATTTATAAACACCTTCAGGATTCTTACACGCCGCCGTAATAGCAAATCCTCCACCAGAACGCTCCAAATATTTTCCTGCTTCCTTAATAGGCGGAATAGCAATGAGCTCAGAATCACGACCATTTGCTTCGAGATTAGTTTTTAGATTCGTAGCCCAAGTACCTGCCCAATACGTAAATACTCCAAATTTGTCCTCATAAAATTTATTTCTACAGTCGTTGGTTCCGTTAGTCAATGTTTCTTTGTCAATATATCCAGCATCGTAAGCATCTTTGAGTCTTTCAATTGCTCTCTTCATGGAATCCTCTGTAAAACCATCCACCCAGGTTCCATCTTCTTTCTGGTAGAAAGAAGGATATGCTCCTTGATAAAACTCAGGCAAATATGTAACATATGGAATTTCATCTCCTATAAATCCTGCTGTTGATAAAGCCATGGTGTCACCATTAATTCCATTTCCATCGGGATCCCCTTCTGAAAATGCTTTGAGCACATTGATAAATTCTTCATAATTTGTAGGAACGGAAAGATTACAATTGTCAAGCCACTTTTTCTTAATATATGTAACACAGCCTCCACCGCGTTGTGTGGAAAAATTATACAATTTTCCATCGCTCTGATAATTAAATTCAATTAATTCTTCATTATTGATTCGCCCCGAAGCCTTTAGTTCTGAATGTTCCCAGGCATCAGCCATATCCCATAGTGCTCCTTCAGCAGCATACCCTGCAGTATGTGTAGAATCCAAGATCACCGCATCTGGCCAGTTATCTGGTCCACTCGCAAATGTCTGTCCTAGAACATCATAATAAGCATCATGATCCGGTTGAATAATTTCCAGTTTTATCCCCGTAAGTTCTTCCCAGCGTTCAATAAATTTGTCTTGCCCATTTTCCTTTGTAAACACAACACCAGGAACCATAAGTTTTATTTTATCTGGTTTTTTGACATTACCTTCAGACTCGTCGTTTGCCTGACTATCCGATTTTATATCTGATTCCTTTGTACTTTGACCATTTCCACATCCTACAAAGAGCGAAACCGCCATCATTCCTGCCAGTGCAATACTCAGAATTTTCTTTTTCATAAACTTCTCCTTCATGTTGATAATATATAATCTATTTCCATCCATCCGGAAGATATTTTATCGTCCCGGCAATCATGTCATCCACAAGTTTCGATATCTCTTCTTTTTTGCAATGTTTTCCTTTCACTAGCGGATCGTTCATAAACGCATCGACAACCAGCTTTTTATCACAGGTGAGTGCTGCCGCAAGCGTTGTCTCATGGTTTTCCACATGCGGCATAATAAGCTTTCTGACATCTTCTGGCAGTGTTCCCGCTGCAATCGGACGTATCGCATCTCTTTCAAATACAGCATTCGTCTCTACAATCGCATCTGCCGGCAGATTTGTAATCTGCTTTGCTGTATTGGGAATATTGACATTGCTTACCGTCCGTTCAAGTCCGCAAAGCGATTTGATCAGAAGGATTCCTTCTTCCCCGGTCGGCTTTAACTCTACTTCTTCATCACCACATGCCAGCCTATGACTCTTCTCCAGGCGCTTCTTAAGATCTTCTTTTCTCCAGTCAACCGTTGTAAGCCCAAATTTCCAGTTTTTAACTGTCGCCGGATCTTTCAGATACTCATCTCCTGGCATAAACTCCGCAAGATGCCGGTCTCCCGCCGCTGCAATCATCCCATAGCGTTTGAAAAGATCGAACTTCACCCTGTGAGCACAGGTAAATGTGCTGTTTGCCCAGTTTTTATCTCCTTCACTATAACCTTCTTCAAAATTCTCATTGATATAGTCCTTATAGATTGGAAAGAGATCGTACCCTTTATAAGATGCATAGTCAAACCACGTAAAGTGGTTGATTCCAAGCACATTGATATGAATATCTCTCCGATCGATTTCTTCAATTCCCAGAGACTCCTGTGCAATTCCTTTCAGTACCTTCTGTGTTCCAAACACCTCATGGCAGCATCCAAACGCTTTAATCCCCGGAAAAACACGATATAATGTCTTCACACACAGACTCATGGGATTCGTATAATTGATGACCCAGGCATCTGGAGCATAAGCTTTGATCGCCTCAGCAAACTCGACAAACATGGGAATCGTACGAAGTGCACGTATGATTCCGCCCGGACCGGCTGTATCACCGACAGACTGGTACACCCCTAAACGTTCCGGCATATGTACATCCACTGCCATCTCATCAAATGTTCCGGGAAGAATGGAGATCACAACAAAATCCACACCAGTAAGAGCTCTTTGAATATCTGTAAACGTCTCATACTTCCACTTTCCGACCGCTTCCCCTCTGTCAGAGATATGATTGCCGATCGTTTCATTTGCCTTAGCTGCCTCTTCATCAATATCGTATAGTCGGATGGTACCGCTCATATTCGGTTCCAATGCAAGATCCGTCATGAATGTCCATGCCCATCCTCTGGAACCTCCGCCTATATATGCAATCTGTACATCTGATACTTTTCCATTCTTGTAAAACATCTCAAAGCCTCACTTTCTTACTTAATAGTTTGTTGCAAACGCTTGACACTATTAATTCCGGCATCATTAATATGGAAAGGGATGGATATTCTCGTATTCCAAATCCCAAGTTCCGTCTTTAGGAAATCCAGGGCAGTTTTCGTTGTCTGCATATCCTGCAGTCATCATAGCCAGTGCCCATAAAAGGCCTCCATTTCCCGGAAGATATAAAGGGAGATCCGGTCTTAATATTTGATAGTTATTTCCATTTGCCGCATAGTAATTCTTCTGTGTGTCCATAAGGAGAATATCAACGGCCGTTTCCGGTCTGTGCAGACGTACTGCCGTCATTGCAATCATTGCAAAATCCCATCCCCACATTGTGGGGTACTCCCAGCCTTCCAAAACTCGATCCAATGTCTTTCCCATAATTTCGGAATCTATTCGTTCTCCATCCAGTATGCCGTAAGCCGCCAGCATAGAAGGATGATCGCGATTAAATCTGGTGAAAGTGTCAGGACAGGATTCACATGCAAGATACACTCCGTCTTTTATACTGCTTTCCCTCATGTTCCGTGATACCCTTGTCCATAAATTCTGTACCTCGCTTTCTCCCAGCCTTTCGGCCCATCTTGCGGCGATTGCCAGACCAAATCTCCAATATTCGAGTTCAAAGGTTGGGTTCTTTGTTGTCGAAGCGTTGTGAACTTCCTGTGCGGGGATCAATGGCGGAAGCAGTTCATATTCACCGCTTTCTTCATTATAAACGGCAAAGTCGCACATAAAATCAGCCGTCTCCTTCACCACAGCCCAATACTTGCAAAGCAAAGATTCATCGTGTACACACTGATAGACCATCTCCAACATATAAAGAATATGCGGCTGCTGCCAGATCAATAAAGTGGCCACCGGAGATGGACTGTCCACAGCATCAGCATCTACCATTTTGGGCCATCGCGCTCCATGGTATCCATTGCAGGCAGCATTCTCCCGTGCCTGATCCAGATGCTCCTTATACCAGTTAAGACTATCCATGACTAATTCGCTGTCATTCCAAAAAGGAGCCCATGCACAGTGCCAGACGTACATTTCCAGATGAGGTTTTCCGTACCAGCTGTTACAGGTAAGCCCTGTCTCCTGTGGCGGAATAGTCCCACAGCTTTGAATCCTGAGCAAATACAAGGACAAGATTTCCCGTCTCTCCAGTTCCCGGGCTCTTGGATCCTTTGCGTTTTCAAAATCAATGATACCGGTTGTATTCCAAAAGCAGCGATATTCCTCCCTTGAATTGTCGAGCACCTCGTCGAAAGTGACCGGTGTGTTACTTTCCTCTATTTCCGGGCAAAATCCAACTGTGAAGATGCACTCCCGCTGATTTAAAGGCAGATCAATCCCATGCTCAGAGAGATTATCAGAAACTATCTTAGCACATACTGCAGATATATTCACAAAATATTCATCCTGATCAAGCGAACATCTGACTCTCATACAGGTATTGTCTTTCGAGATCAGCTCCGTCTTATGCCAGTCTTTGTGCTTCCAGTCCGCACCCGTGATATCGGAAGCCCCATAAGGAAAAAGTATTTTGACAGATAACCCTGGAATCTCTTTTTCACATCTCACACAAAAACCTAAGATGTCGGCCTCCTGTGAGCAAACAGTCTCAACGTGAACCTTTGAACCTCTTAGTACAAAATCAGACCTCAAAACGCCTTCATAAAGATCCAGTTCCTGTGTTGTATCGGTTATTTCCTCAAGATCAATCTCTTTCTCATCCAGGAAGAATGCAATTCGTGCAAGACTCATCTTATGTGGATTCTCTCTAAGCCAGTGGTAAATCTCTTCATTTCCTTTCTGACACTTAAAGGCATAGGATACCTTTCTTCCGTTTTTTAAATCGAAGGACATCTTCTCAACGTCGCTTGGTTTATAATATGTATCCCTTCCTGCTCCCGCCGGTCTGGTGTGCCACCCCCACTGCGCCATCGTGCAAAGCGGCAGATTTGCTTTTTTCTGCTTTCCATAGAAAGTCTGCAGACCAGTGATATCTGCAGAAAATGCAAAATTTCCATTGCCAACACTTAATATCGCATTTTTATCATATTGCGTATATATAGGATTGTTTCGCCTCACTACTTTTTTTCTGTCAATCAAATCTTATCTCCCCTTATAGCTTTAGTTTAAACATATTGTATTCTATCCAATATAAATTTTCAACACACCACGACATATTAGACAATAGTTTGAAACATTAATGTTTTTTTTACTATATTGACTATAACTTCTTAACGTGAAAAAACAGGAGTTTCCAATCTTCATACTCCTGTTTTTTCTATCTTCATTATTCTTCTGTATTGCAATGGCGTCATTCCGGTTTGTCTTTTAAACACCTGGTCAAAATAGGAAATTCGTGTAAATCCAAGTATTTTTGAAACCTTTTCAATTGAATAATCATGCTCTATGAGAATGTCTTTTGCATGTTCAATTCTCTGAAAATTTATAAATTCATTGACTGTAAAATTTGCTACCTCTTTAAAAATCCTGCTTAGATAACTTTTATCAATATAAAATATCTGTGCAACATCATCTAACCCGTTAACCTCGGTATAATGCAGCATGATGTAATTAATTATTTCGCGAACCCTAACATATCGATCCATCTTTCCATGTGAAGTTTTCTCAGGCAAAACTGCCCTGCCCATTCCTCTCAGAGCATGAATCAAAATCGATAATAATTCATTTTTTATAAATGCATTCACAGAGTCTTTTTTTTCTTGTGAGAGAATTTCTATTTTTTTTATACCATCCTCTAAAAAGATTTGCTCTGTATCATATAGTTCAAATACGCCATGATGCACTTTGAAAAATCTCAAAAAATCCACCCCATATAGTTTTCCGGCAGCTTTCAGCCAGTTCTCCTCAAACTCTGCCAGGAAACGGTCATGGCTTTTTCCGCCGATTACATTTGTGAATGGTATTTGTTTTTTATCAACGAATGTCAACGTTCCCTTTTTCATCAAATAGCATGTTTCATTTAAATAAAAATAGCGTTCGCCCTCAAATATATAATACATCTGATATTGATTCTTATAAAAACTTACAGCATCAGCCATATCGCAGTCTCTCGTGATATGGCTGATGCCCACCCCATTACAATCCAGTGCAGATATGATTTTCTTCACTTTATCTCTATACTTCCATTCCTTTCTTCAATCTCATAAAAGACCGGTCTTTCCATCAACGTCTCGTTTGGAACATGTAATGTTAAAAATGTTTTTCCATTCAAATCTTTAAAAATCATACCATGACCACCATCTCTGGTAAATAACAATTTGCTGTCATGCCTCCATGTCCCAGTAAGTTCTCCATTGTCCGAATAAGAAATTGCCTCCGCATACCCCTCTTCTCCAAAACTCGACCATATCATGATAAGTCTGCCGTTTTCAGTTCTATATAGAAATGGTCCATCTGTCACATAATGCAATCCGCTTTTATGACGATTTGAAATTGGCTTGACCCAGGGTGTAGCTTCTGATGCATGAAAAAGTAAAAAAGGTTCAGATACAGATTTTTTCAAGTCTTTGCTGAGCTCCATGGCGCAAATAGATCCATCTGAAATTTGTGTCCACTCGTGCACAAATACAATATAAGGAATATTATCGGCACTCAAGAAAAAGGTTCCATCTATACATTCCCAGTCAAGAGGCGTCACCTGACATTCACTATGTTCCTCAAATGGTCCCAACGGGCTGTCCGATCGCAGAATAGCGGTACCGCCATGTTTTTTACTGTCTTTGAATGTTGCAAACATATAAAAATAGCCTTGATACTCATGTACCTCAGGCGCCCAGCAATTTTTATCAGCCCAAAAGTCATCAGGTTTGTGAAATACTTCATAAGGGCCATCCCATTCTTTTAAATCGTTGCTTACATAGCAATCAAATCCCGTTGCAGCGCCCCAGCAAGTTGCGGCCCTTGTACCATAAAGATAGTATTTATCCTGAAATACCAGTACAAAAGGATCTCTGATATTAATATCTGTAATGTTCATCTGTCTCCCTCTTTTCCAAGAAAGCTTCGCACACAATTTGCCGCCTCAAACTTCTTCTTGCCTATTCCATATCCAATTTTATTATATGACATTTTCGGCATTGGACCAAAATTATCTGCAAAATATGTGAGGAGCGCTGCACCTGTCGGAGTACATAATTCGCCCCGTATTCCGTTACTATAGATCGGAATACCTTTTAAGAGCTCTGCCGTCGCAGGTGCCGGAACCGGCATAGTCCCATGCGCACAGCGTACCTGCCCACTGCCGACATTGACCGGAGAGCAGATGACAACATCAGGGTTTATCTCTGCTATAGCCAGGCAGACACCGATAACGTCCGCGATTGCATCCAAAGTCCCAACCTCATGAAAATGGATCTGGTCAACCGGCATACCATGCACGGCAGCTTCTGCATTCCTGAGCTTCTCATACACAGAAATCGCATCTGATATAACCTTCTGATCTATGGGCAAATGGCTGATAAAATCACTGACTTGATGAAATCCATGATGTGCATGGTTATGTTTCTTTTCATGTGAATGCTCATGATTGCTCTCACTCCTATGCCCATCAATATCCACAACATCAATATCGACACTTTCTTCCTCTTCGCCATGAATGTCAACGCACATTCTGGTGCCCACGATATTGCATGTTTTTCCCTTGATGGGTTTATAAGATACACCCGGGATAGAAAGATCCGAAAGTTTCTGTGTAAAGCTCTCTTGATCATCCATGAGTTCGTATAACGATGCCAGAAGCATATCTCCGGCAGCCCCCATATTCGTCTCTATATACAGTATCTTCTTCACTTCAGACCCTCCATCTGATTAATTCGGCTTGCAAGATATCCCGCACCGAATCCATTGTCGATATTCACTACGGAAACTCCTGAGGCACATGAATTCAACATGGATAATAATGCTGATACCCCTTCAAAGCTTGCTCCATACCCGACACTCGTAGGGACTCCAATTACCGGGCAGTCCACCAGACCGCCAACAACACTGGCAAGTGCTCCTTCCATACCTGCAACCGCTATTACGACTCTGGCCGACATCAAAGGTTCCAGATTCGAAAGCAGACGATGAATTCCGGCAACTCCTACATCATAGAGCCTTGTGACATGGTTTCCAAGTACTTCTGCAGTGACAGCTGCCTCTTCTGCGACATTCATATCGCTCGTTCCGCCAGTGGCAACTACAATATTTCCCAGAGAAGTTGTCTCCTTCGGATATGCTATCGCAAGATGAGCATTCCGTCTGTAGTCCAGATCTATCTCTTTTTCAAGATAATCAATTTTATCGTTGGAGATTCTGGTGATAAGTATATTTTGACTGCCTTTAGCATGCATCGACTTCACAATGCCTTGGATCTGCTGAGCTGTTTTCCCCTGTCCGAAGATCACCTCCGATGAACCCTGACGCACAGACCTGTGGTAATCAACTTTTGCATAACCTAAATCTTCAAAAGGAGCTATTTTCAAGTCAAGCAATGCATCTTCTGGTGTGATCTCACCATTTTTTACCTGCTCCAGCAACTGTAAAATATCATATTTATGATCCATTAAAGTCTCCCTTCACTTGTAGTCAGAGTCAGAATACCTTTTGACTCAACATCACATGTTTTAGTCTATCATATTAAAAACATCTTGTACACAATGAAGCATCTTCAAAAATCCGGTTTGTCTATTCTAATGAATAGTAACCGGATTTCATGCTAATTATTAATTTCTCGAATTACGTGATCATGCTTTCGCCGTATGAATATTCTTCCACTTTCCTGTACGATACTCCGCGTAGGAAATAATTCCATTTACAAGCCATCCGATCGGAACTGCCATCCAAATCATTGATATACCGATCTTTGGCGCAAAAATCATGGATAAAGTCACTCGGATAAACAGGTTCACCAGATTTCCAATCGTGAACATCTTCATATCACCGGCTCCCCGAAGAAGGCCTCCCACAGCCATCTTAAGCCCAAGCAGAACGAAAAGCCATCCCATGAACGCAAGATAACTTGTCCCTGTACTCAATGCAGTGGCTGTCTGATCGCTCCCCAGAAAAGCAGATATAATCTGGGTATTAAACAATTCAAGAATCACACAAATTACGGCTGCGAACATAAGTACCATCCAGTTTGCTGAACGATAGCCTTTTACAACACGTTCCTTTTTCTCTGCCCCAATATTCTGAGCAGTAAAAGACGAAATAGCAGCCCCGATACCATTCATGGGAACCACACAGATCGCCTCGATTCTCATTGCAGCAGAAAAACCGGCCAGAGCCTGAGAGCCAAAGCTGTTTACAACTGACTGCACCAGCATCATTCCGATGGAAACCGTAGACTGCTGAAGAATCGAAGGCAGTGCAACTCTTGTCATATCAAGCATTTCCGATTTGTCAAAAACCTTTGTCTGCCCGCTCTCGAATTTTTTCATCTCCCGGATAAATACTATAAATGACATTACAGCAGAAATCCCCTGAGCGATCAATGTCGCCCACGCAACGCCTGCAACTCCCATGTCAAAACTAGTCACAAGTACGTAATCCAGCCAGACATTAAAGACAGACGAAAAGATCAGAAAATAAAGAGGAATTCTCGATTTCCCCAGTGCATTGAACATCTGGGACAAGATATTATACATAAACAAAAACGGCAGACCCAGAAAATAAATATTTAAGTATAGAACCGCCATATCCAGAACATCTGCAGGTGTATTCAAAAGGATCATAATTTTCTTGCTAAACAGAAGTCCAAAGCTGCCGAGAAGAAGACTGATCACAAAAAATGACACCAGGGAGGTATTGACTGCCGTCTTCATCTGTGTATAATCTTTTGCGCCAAAATACTGACTCACAATTACAGACGCTCCGATTCCGCCTCCCATCGCAATGCAGATAAAAATATTCGTCAGGGAATTTGAAGCCCCGACAGCAGCCAGTGCACCCTCACTTACATATCTCCCGACAATGGCGGAATCAGCCATTGTGTAGCCCTGCTGAAAAAAATTTCCTATGATGATAGGTAGTGCAAAGATAAACAAAGCATTAAAAGGTTTCTTTTTTATCAGGTAATCATTTTCCATATCCTTGTCTCTCCAATATTTTAGAATCTCTTCTGAAACAATCCTCTATAAAATCACACGAACAATCTTCGGTTAATTCAACTTCCCTGGGGTATCTGGCCAAAGTATCGAGCATTTCCTGAAAAAGGCTGGAAACCAATTCTCTGTCCACGCGATAATGCATCTGATAACCTATTTTCACACCATATACAATCCGATATTTTTTCAGTATCCTCATATGCTGTGAGACCGCTGAATCCGAAATATGTAGTTTTCCGGATAAGGCATGTACACAATACTGATGCTCATATAAAAGTTGAAGCAATCGAAATCTTGTAGGTTCCGTAATAACATGAATCACTTCGATTGAATCCAAAACAAACTCCTTTCCAGTTCTTGTTTTGATTAAGTAATCACTTAATTAGATTAACAGAAATATAGAAATTTGTCAACAAGTCATGCACCCATAAGAGCAAGGGATATTGAAAGTTTCTCATCGTTCAAGGTTTTATCATTTTTTCTTATTAATACCCTTGATATTCATTCTTGAAATTGGCTATCGTATGCTTGACCCATTGTTCTTTTTTGCGTACAATGGTAAAAGGAGGTAACTGATATGGCAATTAGTAAGAATAGACGAACTGGTTTTTTAACCAAAAATATTGATATCGTCGGATTCGACGATTTAAATGGAAAACCCGGATTTCAGATGGCAATGCAGAAAGCCAATGGCCATTATTATCTATATGCCACTTCCTTTCGCTGGAATGGCATCAATATCTTAGATGTAACGGATCCTGCTCATCCGAAAAAGATCAAATGGATGGAGGGTTTCTGGGCAGATGATTCCATCCATGACGGACAATCTACCCCGAAGATGCAGCTCGCAGATGGAATTCTCGTACTTGCTCATGGCGGTACTATGGATGTTCTTCACGGAACACCAAAGGGTAATACGCTTCCATTCTGGGGCGGAATCTCTATCTGGGATGTCAAAACGGATCCTGAAAATCCGAAACTGCTTTCAAAATTCCATTGTGGAGGCGGACCTGGTGTTCACCGTTTCTTCTATAATGGCGGCAGATATATCTATGTCACAGGTTCCTGTGAGGGATATGCATTCTTCATCCTGCGGATCATAGACATCAAGGATCCCACGCATCCGGTAGAAGTCGGACGCTGGTGGGCAGATGAGCAATATCTGAACAACGCTCCGGGAGGAAAGCTTCCTCCATTCGGCTCTAAGGAGTTTTTAAATACCCCCCAGCTTCACGCATGCAGTTATCGTGATGACATTGTATACATGGCATACCAGAATGTCGGTCTGGTACTTGTGGATGTAAAAGACAGATCGAATCCTACTCTGATCGGAAAAGTCGGGCTTAACCCGCCATTCGGAGGCGGCTCCGGCGGTGCACGTGTCCACACCGTGCTTCCTCTGGGAGATCTTCCTTACGTTCTGGTCTCCACGGAAGCCGAGAGATGCTATTATTTCAATGGAAAAGAAGACGGCGGAATGTTCGGAAGGCTCACGACACAGCCGATGAATATGCTGGGAATTGTTGAAATTACTGATCCCAAAAACCCAAGTCTGATTTCTGTATTCCCATATCCGGAAGTTCCGGAAGGATACACACACGGAAAGAACTTCAACCTTGTCGATGGCCTGAGAGTTCCCTTCGGCCCTCACAACTCTTTCGATGCTTTCGGACCGGATGTATACCAGAAATACAACAACCGTATTTATACGGCCTATTTCCATGCCGGGCTGCGTGTATACGATACAACAGATGTATTCAACCCGAAGGAGATTGCATACTGCATCACTCCGGATCCCGAAAAACCAGCCTTCGACAATGAAGACGGAACTCTGATGCCGGGACCACTTGTAGGCATCGCAGAAGACGTACTTGTAGATGACAGAGGTTATATCTACTTCGATACAGCTAATGATGGTCTCTACATCGCAAAATGCACAGTTTAACTTTAAAACTATCATAGAATTCGTAGTATGTTAAATTGATTATTCAAAAAGAGCTGTCCTTCATTTTTGGAGAACAGCTCTTTTTCTGTAAACTTATCCCATGTGTCGTAAAACCTCTTGCTTTAGCTATGGGGATATAAGACACTTCCATCGAATTTACGCAAGTAATTGAAGATGGAACAAATGTACTTCTTGTGGACACCGTGTAAGACGTTGCAATACCGTATGGTTTTGCCAATGCAGTAGTGGTTGAAACAAGAATCCCCCTGCTTTAGCTGTGGGGAGTGTCAAAAATCTATTCGACTGGAAATATCCGAAAAATCAATATATAAATCATCATAAATATTCACTTTAACAACAGAATCAAAAGTATAAGGAATACTTAAAAGATCTCCCTCGAAGTAGTAGACTGTGATATTTTTTCGTTTTGGATCTACAATCCAATATTCTCTTACACCATATTTCTTATAATAGTACAATTTCCGAATATAATCGTCAGAGGAATTTCCAGGTGAAACAATTTCTATGATAAAATCCGGAGCACCGTTACAGCGTTTTCCGTCCAGTTTATCTTTGTCACATACAACTAGGATGTCTGGCTGCACAATCGTCAAAGGCTGATCAGATAATTTCACATCAAAAGGCGCAGGAAACATAGAACAGTTTCCTTTCTTTTTCCTGATATAACCGCTGATTGAGATGAGCAATTCAGTCAGAATAGCCTGATGTACCTGAGAGGGACTGGCCATATAATGAATCTGTCCTTCAAAAACTTCTGCGCGTGTATCTTCCGGCAAAGACTCATACTCCTCTATTGTAATTATATTCTGTTTTGGCGACAACATTGTGAATACACATCCTTTCTATACTGAAGATTTTATGTTAACGGACTTTTAATATCATCTTATAGTTTTAGAATATCATTATTTCATTACTTTCTCAATACCATATTTTTTATTATTTTTCTCTTGACTCTATACTAGCTATAGTCTTTATACTCAAGTTATAGATTTTAATCACCTACACAGAAAGGAATAAAGGATTATGAAGAAACTTATCAAAAATGCTCAGGCTATTGTAACTTGCGATGAAAAGGATACGGTTTACCGTGATGCCGACATCTTAATTGACGGACAGGAAATTATAGAAATAGGCAAGAATCTGTCCCCCGATGGTGCTGATGAAGTCATTGATGCCAAAAACAAATTTGTCTATCCGGGCCTTGTCAACACCCACCACCACTTCTTCCAGACATTTGTCCGAAACACAGTAAAAGTAGATTATCCAAACATGACAGTTCCGCAATGGCTGGATCATATCTATCCGGTTTTTAAGCTGATCAATCAGGATGTCATCTACTATTCTTCACTTACAGCTATGGCAGATCTCCTGAAACATGGCTGTACAACGGCCTTTGACCATCAATACTGTTACACTACAAATTCCGGAAAAGAAACCGTAGACCGGCAGATGGAGGCAGCAGAACTTTTGGGCATTCGTTATACAGCAGGCCGTGGAACCAATACTCTTCCAAGAAGTGAGGGAAGTACCATGCCGGAGGAAATGCTCGAAACTACGGATGAATTTATCAAGGACTGTCAGCGGATCATTGAAACATATCACGACCCAAAAAAATTCTCGAAAAGACAAATTGTGGTCGCTCCTTGTCAGCCGATGAACTGTTACAAAGATACCTTTGTTGAATCCATAAAACTTGCCAGAAGTGAGAATGTTCATCTACATACCCATCTGGGAGAAGGCGAAAACGAAGTGATACAACAGCGCTGGGGCATAAGAAGTCTTGACTGGTGCGAAAAGATTGATTTTGTCGGCGAAGATGTCTGGATTGCTCATGGATGGGAATTACAAGATGATGAACTGGATCGCCTTGCAGGGTATAAAACCGGCATTTCCCACTGTCCGGCTCCTGCCGTTCTCGGTGGATTTCCGATCTTAAATTTTAACAAGCTGCTTGACAAAGGCGTCCTTGTAAGCCTCGGATGCGATGGCTCTGCGACAAATGATAGTTCTAATCTTTTGGATTCGCTTCGGATGGCTTATCTAATGCAGGCCTTTTACAGCAAAGAACGTGGCGGTTGTGTCCAGCCATATGAACTACTGAAGATGGCAACCATCAACGGTGCAAAAACTCTTGGAAGAACTGATATCGGTTCTCTGGAAAAGGGAAAAGCGGCTGATCTGTTCATGATCGATACAAGCAATCTTGAGTTTACCGGCATGTGGCATGACCCTGCAAACCTTCTCGCCAGAGGCGGTGTGACCGGGCCAACCTGGATGACGATGGTTGGTGGCGACGTTGTCTCAAAAGAAGGACATCTGGTAGGCATTGACGAGGAAAAGCTCGCATACGAAGGGGAAAAAGTATGTACGAATGTCCTCAGAAACCATTGTGATGCATTTTAGTCGGGAAGCGAGAATGAGATGGAAAACACCATGAATATAAATAAGGAAAACAGTAAAACATTTTTAATAAACACGTTACGAATATGTCTTGGCCTATTTATCACAGGAATTGGCACTGCTATGATGTATCTCGTGAACTGGGGAAGTGCACCTGCCGCAACCATTGGCGACGGTGTCCATGTTGCATTTCATATGAGTTATGGTACTGCGGGCATACTGGTCAATATACTATTTCTTATTGTGCTTGTATTTCTTGACCGATCACTGATCAGTATTGGAACAATACTGGCAACGTTCTTCCTGGGAATTTTTATTGATGTCGGTGTGTTTCTGATACAGCCTTTTTATACCGACACTTTTTCTGTCCCTGCAAAAGCAGCCATTCTTGTGCTGGGCGGTATCATCACCGCTATAGGGCTCGGATCTTATGTAGGAGTAAACTTTGGAATCGGAGCCATTGATGGAATGTCCGTGGCATTAAACAAAAAATTCAACATCCCATTTACTGTATGCCGCTGGGGTGTGGATATTTTAATTACGCTTGTAGGAATAGCCCTTGGCGGGGCATGGGGAGCCGGAACTGTTGTCTCTGTCATCATCACTGGCCCAATTATGCAAGTTGTGATAAAATATTCGCAGGAGTTCCGTAAGAAACATTTGAAATAACAGAGAACTATCATAATTAGATGGAGTTTTGTATGGAAGATAAAATCTATAGTATTGGAGAGATGAGTAAGCTTTTCAACTTGAGTGTTCAAACTCTTCGCTATTACGATAAAATCAATTTATTCGTGCCAGAATACAGAGACTCAAATGGATATCGGAAATATCGGTTTGAACAGATCTATAAGCTGGCCGCAATCTGTCATATGAAAAAGATTGGGTATCCCTTAAAGCGAATTGCTGAAATCATGAACAGCCGGAATGTAGATACCTCTCAAAGCGAAATGAAAAACCGGCTTCATTATGTAGCGCAAGAAATTAAATATTTACAGAATACGGAAGAAGTACTCAACAGAAAAATTGCGTTTATCGACAGAGAGGTGCCGAATAGTAACTCCCAATTGGGCGATTCCATACAAGACTATCAAACCCGTTATTATATCCCAATCGGAACTGAAGAAACATTATACAAAGATAAATCCTTTTATCTCAATCCCACGATTGTTTTTTATAATGATAAGGGAGATCGAAAGTTTGGAGCTTATCTTGGGACAGCAAAAGAATTAAAATCCAAAGACGAGAGTCTAAACAGTATTCGGTCGGGGAAATATCTGTGTGTATGGCACAAGGGCGGATATGACACCATCTGGCAGCACGTGCTGGAAATACGCAGGAAATATAGAAATCTTAAACTTGAAAACTGGTCTGTCCATTTTAATATAGTAGACCAGTTTATAGAGAAAAACCCGGATCATTATCTTACAAAACTTCAAATTCCGATAAAAAAATAAAAACCACTGAGTGCAGTACATTTGCAGCTGCGCTCAGTGGTTTTTATTTTAATACAGTTTTTCCTGAAGATATGATCTGCAGTTTTCAAGATCCGGCACAAGTACCTGCATCTTTCGAATGATAGCCGGACTGAATGCGCCATCCTGAGGAATTCGATAACTTTCCACATTATTTACACCCATCGTGAGAACAGCCATCGCATATCCCATAATATCTCCATGTGACAGATCTGTTGTCAGAAGTGGAAAACCTTTATCAATCAACTTTAAGATTGTGTTTACATCCGATTTCTTCGCCTTATCAAACGCTGCCATCAATACTTCTCTCTGCCGGTTTGTTCTTTCATAATCAGAGTTTCCGATCGAACGGTTTCTCGCATGAACAAGGGCCTGCTCTCCGTTCATATGATTCATGCCCTCACTCAGATCCCAATCCTCCCGTCTCGGCTGAGGATATAAAACATTTTGATCTTTTCCCGTTATATAGTCCGCTTCCTTTTGTGAGAGTTCCAGATCAATGCCGCCAAGCAGATCAATGCAAGACTGAAATCCCTCGAAATCCACTTCTATATTCCCATCAATATGAACACCGAAATTCTTCTCTACCACCTGATCCAGAAGTTCCATTCCACCAAACTGATACGCTGCATTCATACGATTGTCGCTGTAACCGGGAATCTGAACATATAAATCACGCATAAAAGAAGTAACCTGTATTGTATTCTTCTTCTTATTGATTGTGGCCATCATCATAGAATCAGAGCGCTGTCTTCCCTGCCCTTCTCTCCTATCCTGCCCGATCAGCATGATATTTACGACATCTTTATCCTTCATAATGTCCTCTGTAAGATCCGGCCACGTTACATCCTCAGGTGCAATCTCCTGCAGTTCACTATTGGCTTCATTTGCCATATCCTCATCCGTTTCAAATGTCTCCTTGGAAGGATCAATCTTTTGGTTGTCCTCCGCGGTCACCTTATTAATCTTGCCGAGTGTATGCTGCGCATAGGCATAACCAGCCCCAATAACAATTACAACAACCAAAAGCACTGCAATCAGAATTTTGACACCCAAAGGCATCTTCTTTTTTTTCTTTCGTTTCATCTTAATCTCCTCATATGTCTTTCAGGAATGTTGTGATACGAGCGTCCAAAACAAACCGTACATATCACGCCACAGCAGACAATCGCTGCCGTGATGTCAACATTATACACCATTTCGGAGAAATATGGGATATTATTTTCATATTGAACATTACACATGAAATAAAGACTGAATCAACAGCTTTATGCGCTGGCTCCAGAAACAAAAGGTTGTGTAATGCCAGGTGCCCATGCTCAATTATGGAAGAATCTTTCCGGCTGACAGATAAAGTTCATACCACTCTTCTCTTGTCAATTCCACACCTGGAGCTTTACAAATTCCTCTGATATGCTCAAGCCCCGTTGTACCGACAATGACCTGTATCCCTGCCGGATGGCGCAGCAGCCACGCAACCGCGACTGCGTTTTCCGTGACATCATATTTCTTAGCTAACCTGGTCAAAGTTTCATTTAGTTTTGGATACTTATCACTGCCTATAAACACTCCTTCAAACATCCCATACTGAAACGGGGACCACGCCTGAAGTGTGATTCTTTTCAATCTCGAATATTCGAGAATTCCACCGTCCCTGTCACATCCTGCATCACTGTGTATATTTACATTTATTCCCGCATCAATGGTCGGGCAATGAGCGACGCTCATCTGAATCTGATCAATTTTAATTCGGTTATCACAATAGCTGTTCAACAGCTCCATCTGCATTGGATTCTGGTTGCTGACACCAAAAGTGTTCACTTTTCCAGCCTTCGTAAGCTCATCAAATGCCTCTGCAACTTCTTCCGGTTCCATCAGTGCATCAGGTCTGTGAAGTAACAAGCTGTCCACATGATCCGTGCCCAGTCTTTTTAGACTCCCATCTACTGATTCGATAATATGTTTCTTCGAAAAATCGAAACTAATTCCAGGTCTGATTCCACATTTTGTCTGAATATACATCTTACCTCTTAAACTGGGTGTTAGGGCTTTTCCAAACACCTCTTCCGACTTCCCCCCGCCATATATATCCGCATGATCAAAGAAGTTAATCCCGTTCTCTAATGCCGTCTCTATGATTGCATGAACCCTATCAGACGATAAACTGTCAATTCTCATACAACCCAGTCCAACACGCGATACTTCCTGTAAGTCCTTACTTAGATTAAATGTTTTCATTGTTCACCATTCCCTTTCCTACCCACTGATCCAGCTTAACCAGGGCATTCACATAAATTTTAACAGCTTTTTGAATATTGTCGACTGACTCCGCCTCATCGGCACTGTGACAATTTCCGTGTCCTTCTGATAATCCCAAAACAGAGAAATCTCTGTCCTGCCCGGGACCAAATCCAATCGCATTAGGGATTTTTCTTGCATAAGTTCCTCCTCCCATGACGAAAGGTTCATCATTCTGCCCGGTCTCTTCTTTCCAGGCACTCATCAAAGTCTGGACAAAAGGGCTTTTTTCATTCATATAATAGGGAGGATCATCTTCTTCCTTGATGATGTCAAATCCTGATTTATCGGCTTCTGAATAAAGTTGCTTTTTTATTGAAGCGCCAGAGACGGTAATTGGGTATCTTATATCCAGAGACAGAATAGTCTTTCCCTGTTCCAATTTCAGAATCCCTGCATTACAGGTCAATTTTCCGGAGAGTTCATCCTCACAGGCAATACCAAGTTTCCTGCCATATCCGTCCGAAGCAGTTCGATATAAAAATTCTAATAAATCTAGGTAGTTTTTATCTCTGCCGATTACTTTTTTTAATTTCGCAGCAAGCATGCCAATTGCATTCTTTGATCCCGGTGGAAACGCAGCATGTCCACCAATACCACGACATTGATACGTCTTTTCCCCCTGTTCTGTGACAAGGACCGCCGTGGCCTCATCCGGAATCATATTCGCCGCAGTTCCGGCTGACAGTTCTTTAAATCTGGAAAAGTAATTTCTAGACTTAAATGTCACATTATAATGACCTTTTTCTCCGCAGCACACCGGAAATCCGCAATCTGCGACAAAAGAATAGTTTGGGGCTTTTTCATTTTCCAGGTAATGCTTCACGTCCCGCATACCACTTTCTTCCTGGCAGCCCAGAATTTGCCGCACTCTTATGTTTTTAATAAGATCTTGCTGAAGACAGTATTTCATCGCATAGTGCACTGCCATTGCAGGGCCTTTATTATCCTGCACTCCTCTTCCAATAACATAACCATCTTTTATCGTACATTTAAGCGGTGGATAAGTCCATCCGGATCCCACGGGAACTACATCCAGGTGATTCCATATCCCTATTTCAGGTTTTGTCTTATTGCTTGAGCCAATAATTGCCGAAGCACAGTATCCATCGTGATTATAGCTCTCCATTTTGTCTCGCCTGGAAATATACAGAAACTGATCCAGTGCTTTCTTGCATTCACTTCCAAAAGGCTCATCCGAGGTTGGATCTTCCTCCTGTGCCACACTCTCAATTTTGACCAGGGATGTAATATCGCAGAGCAGATTCTCTCGCTCTTCATCTAGCCATATGTCCAACTTACTGCTTTTCTTCGATTCATTCACATCTTGCAAGTGTATAAGTATCCCCTTTCCCATCTGTATTCGCACATTTTTCTGGACGCACTTAGCCTTTCACTGATCCGGCTGTCAGACCCTTCACAATATATTTTTGTCCTAAACAGTAGATAATCAGCATTGGGAGCATTGCGAGCAGATATGCGGTAAATGCCATTGTATAGTTAAACGAGTATTCCGTCTTAAAATTATACTGAAACAACGGTAATGTCCATATGCTTTGTGAACGATTCAATATCAGAAGAGGAAGCATAAAATCATTCCAGATCCAGAGTGCATCCATGATCAGAAGCGTCGACATCATCGGTTTTACCAGTGGCAGGACAATTCTCATATAGGTCTGAAATACACTACAGCCGTCCAGCTGAGCGGACTCTTCAATTTCATAGGGTAGTCCCCTGATGTAATTGACAAAAAGAAACACTCCTTGAGTCAGACTAAATGCTGCATATAATATAATCAATCCCTGTGGATTCAGAAGATTAATCTTTGTCATCATTTTCGTTACCGGAAGCATAATCACCTGTGAAGGGATAAATAACCCCATCAGCAAATAATAATACACCCCTTTGTAGTATGCCTTGTCAAAATTTCTGGCAATCGAGTAGGATACCGATGGAACGAATATCATAATCAGCACCATGGATAAGACCGTAATCAAAAGAGAATTCTTCAAAAAAACCCAATAATTACTGTCTGTAAACAGTTGTTTAAAATTCGTAAGATTCAGGCTCGAGGGTAATGCAAAGAAATTCTTTCCCGCTTCCTCCAATGTTTTAAACGAATTAATGATGACCAGATACAGAGGAAATAAGATCAAGATCAATCCAACTATCAGGATGAGATCACGAAGAATCCGCCATCCCAGTCCGGCTTTTTTTATCTTCATCAGTCATTTCCTCCTTTGCTGGTAAGTTTCAGCTGCGTCAGTGAAAATATTGCCACGACAATAAATAACAGGCAGGCTTCGGCATTTGCCAGTGAGAACCTCATATTTTTAAATGCATCGTTATATATAAGGATTCCAACCAACTCTGTTGATCTCACCGGACCGCCTCCGGTAAGTGCAAAGGGAAAATCAAAGGATGTAAATCCCTGTTTGATCGTCAACACAAGATTTACAGTGACTGTTGGAAGAAGATACGGCATCGTAATATAACGAAACCTCTGAAAAGAAGTCGCCCCGTCTATCATTGCCGATTCGTACTGCTCTTCCGGAATCTGCTGAAGTCCTGCGATAAATATAACCGTTGGTATTGCAACTGCCTGCCAGGTCTGAACAAATACCACGGCTGGAAGTGCTGTCTTCTGGGTCATCAGAAGACTTTTTGACAGCCACCCGATATTAAGTGCCTTTCCAATTACAGGTACTACCCGATAGAATAGTTGATCCCAGATGAGTGCAATTGTAACGCCTCCGATCATTGCCGGAACAAAATAGACAGACTTGATCAGGGTTTTAAACCTCTTTATGGAATTGAGCGAAATGGCCAAAATTAGAGAAATGATGATAACTCCGGCAACCAGCAATACCGTGTAGATGACTGTATTTTTCACTGAATTCCAGAAATTTTTATCCCGAAACAACAGAGAATAATTTTTAAGTCCGATAAATTTATAATCAGCTGACATTCCGTCCCAATTTGTAAAACTGTATTTCACCCCATTGATTACAGAGATAACATAAAAAACAGTATACAAAATAACTGGGATGATCGTGAAAGCAAAGAACGTCAACCTTGCGTTTGTTATTTTTTTCTTCTTTGTTCCAGATCTCTTATAACCCATCAGGAGTCCTCCTTCTTACTGCGCCGATGTAATGGATATTGAATCATCCATATTTTTGAGAACAGCTTTGACATCCTGATCAGACCAGAATCCTTGTACGACATTGTACAGATCTGTGACCACATTGTTGCTGACCGTAGAAGCCATCCAGTCATGGGTTTGGCCTGCATCAATCATATCCGTCATAGGTGCAACTCCATCTTCATTGACTTTGACTCCTGTTATCGCGGAAGGTGCTCCGTCATTGTCACAGAAAATCTGTGCATTTTCAGGTTTTGCAAGAAAACTTAAGAATTTATACGCCGCCTCTTTTTGCTTATCCGTTGCTTTTGCTGAAACACAGATTGCAGCGTCAATGCCGGAAAGCGTCGCTGTTGTCTCCTTTGTGTCATTTGGAAGTGGAAACACACCAAGTTTTACATCCTTGTTTAGTGACTGGAGTGTTCCCCTCGCATAAGAACCGGTGATACACATCGCATATTGGCCGTTCATAAAGTTTTCATAGCAGGCTGTATCAGAAAGCGCAAGCGCATCTTCATTCGAATAGGACAGTAACGTCTTCATCTTCTCAAAAACTTTCGCGAGGTCCGTATTTCCCTCTAGTTTTTCCTTTCCAGCCACGGCTTCCTCGATTGCCTCCACTCCTTTGGGATCCCATGCTACCAGACTGGCCTGGAATGTATGTCCGACACGTCCGGGATCTTTTCCGTGAAGTCCCATAGGGGTGATCCCTGCATCCTGTAGTGTCTTGCAGACATCGATAAATTCATCCCACGTTGTTGGGACTTCCAGATTGTTTTTCTGAAAAATATCTTCATTGTAATACACGCCCATATAGTTTCGGCTGTAAGGCAATGCATAATACTTTCCATCTTCCTGCTTTGTCATCTCCAGAGAGGACTGGTCCACATTTTTCAGGAAATCCTGATCACTCAGATCCTGAACGTATCCATTCTTCACTTTTTTCTTAAACTGTTCCTGTGTGGGATAATCAGAAAAAATAACCGGAATATCCCCCGAAGAAATACGAGATGTCAGTACAGTTCCCGCATCCGGCACCGTGTTCATCTCAATTTTGATATCGGAATTCTGCTCATTGAACTTCTTTATGATCTCTTTATATCCCTTTTGCGGCCCTTCTTCTCCTTTTTGCTGAAAGAATTCTATCTTCTCTGCTCCGCTTGCATCTTTTGAATCATCACCTTTATCGGTTGTATTTCCACATCCCCCCATCAAAGCCAAAACCGCTGATAATCCAAGAATAATCCCTGTTTTTCTATTCATATGTGTGCCTCCTGCTTATTCAGACAAATCTTCTGTATTATTTTTTATAGTTGTGTGCCGCATCTACAGCCGTCTTAATGTAGTCTAACCGAATATTCTCTCCCTGAACCGTACAATCTGCACCAATCATAATTCCCAGTGACCCAAAAGCATCCAGAATTCCATGAACTTCGTCTGCAATGCTTTCTTTCGGTCCTTTGGCTATGTTACCTTTATTGTCCATCCCTCCAAGTATTGCTTTTTGAAATACAGCACGTCCTTTCTTCAATGGGTATCCATTGTCTTTTACAGACCAATTTACGATATCAGCAGGATAATCGGTAAACCAGTCAATGGATGTGTGGAACTCATACTCCGGTTCTCCGCATATATGAAGAATATTATAACGATCCGACATTGTATCTGCTACATTCAGAATCATAAGATCAAAGGGTTTCACCAGATCTTCCCATTGCTCTTTTGTAAATCTTCCATTCTCTGAAAATTGTGCGGAATAGTAAATTCCATCAGCACCATCCTCCAGGAATGCCCTCGCCCATTTCTGTAATCCTTCAGCAAGGATTTCGAGACCCGCTTTCACTGCTTTTGGGGATTCTTTCGCATATTTCATCAGCACATCATCACCAAACGCAATTGAGGCTGCTTTTGTCGGCCCATACATCGTCTGAAAAATCAGCACATCGTTCCCGGCCTCTTTTCTAATTCCATGGATCACATCTGACATTTTTTTGAACTCTTCAGATGAAGTGTCTTTCACAGAAATATGATACCAGTCATCTGCACAGGTAATATTTCCTTCCACCGGATACATATAATCCTGCATAATCTTAATGAGATCCATTCCTGTTTCCCGATACAGTTTCAGGTGTTCATCAATGGTCTCCTGTACTGTATCATCTGCATTATAGTGAAACCAAAACCCAGCGGGAACATAATCGACCTTCTTATTATGAAATACAGCCAATACTCTTTCTTTTTTCGTCATTATCCGTCCATCCTTTCCTAGACAAGTATATTTTTATAATAAATCATACTTTCATTCAAATCAAGACTTTTTGTTTAATTTAATATCTACATATAAAATATCCGACAGCTATTGTAAAGCATGGTGTGAATCTAATATAGATTTTCAATAATCCTAATATAATCTGAAAATAATATTGTTTTCTTATTGGGCTGATTTTTATCTTGCGGTTTTCTGCTAAATCACTTATGATATTTGTTAACAGATTTCAATGAGGAGGATGATTATGATGAAAATTCAGAATATATCAATTATCGGGTTGGGTGCCCTTGGTGTTCTATTCGGAAATTTCTTCGCAGATAAACTTGGTCATGACAGGGTATCATTTATTGCCGACAAAGATCGAATTAGAAGGTATGAAGAACAGGGTGTGATCTGCAATGGTCAAAAATGTAATTTTAAATTTTCCGATAAAGACAATACAAACCAAACCGCAGACTTGCTGATATTCGCTGTTAAGGCAAGCTCCCTGTCAAGTGCCATCTCATCCGCGAAAAATTATGTGGGTAATCATACTATCATTTTATCCCTTTTAAATGGCATTACCAGCGAGGATATTATTGGAAAAGCACTGGGAACTAATCATATGCTATATTGCGTGGCTCAAGGAATGGATGCAGTCAAGCTTGGAAATCAGCTGACCTATTCTCATATGGGCGAACTGTGTATCGGTATCCCCGAAGATGAATCAGAAAAACAGCCGATGCTTCACGCTGTTATTGATTTATTTGATCATATAGATCTTCCCTATGTCTGTGAGAAGGATATCATTCACCGCTTATGGAGTAAGTGGATGCTGAATGTCGGTGTCAATCAAGTTGTTATGGTCACTCAAGGAAATTATGGAACTGTTCAGCAAGAGGGAAAGGCGCGTGAAACCATGAAAGCAGCTATGCGGGAAGTTATAGCACTGGCAAAAAAAGAACACGTTTCTGTAACCGAAGAAGACCTGGAATACTATGTAGATATGACAGATACTTTAAATCCTGATGGAATGCCTTCCATGCGGCAAGATGGTGTTTCCGGGAAATATTCAGAGGTCGAACTGTTCTCAGGTACAGTGATCAACAAAGCAAAAATATATAATCTAGATGTGCCAGTCAATCGAATGCTTTATCAGGAAGTCAAAAGATTGGAAAGAAACTATTGAAAGGCTATTTGAAGGAAGAGTGTGGTGTCACACTATGGTACACCATGGTATGACACCACCTTTTTTTCGTTCATATCCTATTAAAACTTTCTTACCGCAGAAAGTCAAACCATATTTTTGTATATAAAAAAATATTTAACTTACAAGCTCAGATTTGATGATTAAACGATAGCACTTCCTCCATCAACGATGACAAACTGTCCCTGCACATAACTGGATGCATCACTGGAAAAATAAAGTATTGTACCGTTTAGTTCTCCGCGCTTTCCCGGACGTCCTGCAGGATTTGTATTATTGTATAATTTCAGAAATTCATCGGACTTAAAAAGTGTGCCGCTCGTCATCTCACTTTCAAAAAGTCCTGGTCCAACAGCGTTTACTGTGATTCCATATCTTGCATATGATGCTGCCATACCTTTTGTCAGCCCCAAAACTGCAGATTTAGATGCATTGTAGGAATGTCTGATAAACATATCACCTTTGTCAGCGATCACCGCATTAATGGATGCAATGTTTACAATTTTTCCATAGCTCTGCGCCTTCATGTGCGGGACAACATATTTGCTGACAAGAAAGATCCCTTTGACATTCGTGTCAAAAGATTTATCCCAATCCTCAACAGACATGGAATCGACTCCTCCGCCAACTGCAATTCCGGCATTATTTAACAGGATATCAATATGTCCAAAAGCATCAACTACTTGTCCGATCGCTGCTTTCACCTTATTCTCATCTGACACATCACATCCCACAGCAATTGCTTTCCTGCCTGTCTTTTCAATCTCAGATTTAACATTCTCAAGCTTTTCCACTCTTCTGGCAAGCAAAGCTACATCTGCCCCTGCCTGGGCGTATGCCAGTGCCGCATCTGCGCCAAGGCCTGAACTTGCACCTGTAATCACCGCTACTTTACCACTTAAATCAAATAAATTAGTCATGTTCTCCATTAGCCTCCATAGATCGATATTTTTTCTCATTTTAACCCATATATGATATAATGTCCACAGTAAGCTCAAAACTATATTTATTTATATATTAACTCTCTTCCTTTTCTCCCTGTGTTTCCCTCATTTTTTTTCTATTCTTATATCCGCTGACAATTCCAAAAAACACCATCCCGAATCCAATTACAGTGAACAGAATCGTAAAGACAATCATCAATAGCTGCTCATTTCCGTGACTGGAGGAAATTGCCCTGAACATGTTGTATGACAGCGACAGCAGATATACCCCGGCCATCGCGTAAATCGCGACTCTTACATTGTCCTTCCATCCTTCTTGCGGCCTTTTCTCTTTCATACAAGTTCCTCCACTTTTTCAGATAATGCTATCTTTTTACTTTTTATCAATGGACAGTCATACTTTGATTACTTTCTCACCAGATATTTTCTCATATCCACTGCACAGGCAACCAGAATAATAAGACCTTTAATTACATACTGCAGGTTCTGATTGATTGACAGGAAATTCAGTGCTACAAAGATGATTCGCAGGATAAATACTCCCATCACAACGCCGCTGATCTTACCAGTTCCACCTACGAATGATACACCACCAATGACACAGGCGGCGATCGCATCCGCCTCGTAGTTAAGTCCTGTATTTGCCTGGTTGGAACCGATGCGTGCAGATTCTATAAACCCTGTGATACCATACATGCAGCCTGCCAGTGTATGCACCTGAATGGTGGTTCTCATAACGTTAACACCTGATACATTAGCAGCTTCCGGGTTGGAACCTACAGCGAACATATTTTTTCCGAAAGTAGTTTTGTTCCACATAAACCACATAAATGCAATTACAATACATGCATACCAGACATAATTCGGTATCGGAACTTTTCCTACTTTGATAATACTGCCTGTGACAAAATCCTTGAAGGATTTATCAAGTCCTGATAACGGCTGCCCATTGTTTCCATTTATCATGATGTACATCAACAGAATTCCATAGACAATCAGCTGAGTCGCTAAAGTTACAATAAACGGATGCAGGTGAAATTTGGCGACAAAGAAGCCATTTACCCATCCGATAATTCCGCCCACGATAATCACAATCAGTATAACCAGTGGAATTGGCAAAACCGGAAGACTTGGAAATATCTTTGTCGCATAGGTTGTCGACTGCAAAAGAGACGCCGAGATACATGCCGTCAGCCCAACCACACGTCCGGCTGAAAGATCGGTGCCCGTGAGCACAATCGTGCCGGCAATTCCGCAGGCAATTGGAATATTCGCAGCGGAAAGTGATATGATGTTGACGATCGAAGATGTGCTCAGAAATCTGG
Source organism: Blautia liquoris (assembly GCF_015159595.1). Classification (NCBI taxonomy): domain Bacteria; kingdom Bacillati; phylum Bacillota; class Clostridia; order Lachnospirales; family Lachnospiraceae; genus Blautia; species Blautia liquoris. The sequence goes on from NZ_CP063304.1 coordinate 2,353,649, forward strand.
GATTCTTCGTATACGTGTAAATAACAGCAATGATAATCATAATGTAAAGAGCATTGTTGATCAGTCCCTCTTTCCATGCCCGCACTTTGCCTCTCCGGTCCAGAGCACGGTAATCCTGATAACGTGTTTTTATGTTTGTGATTGCTTTCATCCGTAAAGCCTCCTGTATAATTTCATACATATTTTGCAGCATAAGTCATAATCTTCTCCTGCGTCGCCTCTTCCGCCGACAGCTCTCCCGCAAGATGTCCTCCTGACATAACAAGAATTCTATCGCAGATTCCCATCAGCTCCGGCATCTCTGAGGATACCACGATCACAACTTTTCCTTTACTTGCCAGATCAATGATCAGTTGATAGATCTCATACTTCGCACCGACATCGATCCCTCTGGTTGGCTCATCCAAAAGCAAAACTTCCGGATCAGTGAGCATCCATCTTCCGAGAATCACTTTCTGCTGATTTCCACCCGAAAGAGCACGGATCTTTGTCTCCTGACCGGGCGTTTTGATACTCAGTGCATCGATATATCTTTGTGTATCTTCCCGCATAGATTTTTCACTGAGATAAACTCCATATCTTTTATGCCTGTTGAGACTTGAAATGACGCTGTTTTCTCTGATATTTAGGATATTAAAAACACCCGTTGCACGCCGTTCCTCGGTAAGAAGAGCGAATCCATTCTTGATGGAATCCTCAGAGCTAGTATTCCTGGCTAGTTTTTTGTTCAGGCGAATCGTTCCGGATTTTCTCGTCGAGATTCCAAATATCGTCTCCAAAAGCTCGGTTCTTCCGCTTCCGTCCAGTCCCGCAACACCCAGAATCTCGCCTTTTCTCGCTTGGAATGTCACATCCTCAAGCAGTGAATACATCCCGGACAGATGATCTACTTCCAGAATAAAGTCTCCCGGGGTATTCGTCTTTGGGGGAAATTGCTTTGTGAGCGGACGTCCAACCATCAGTCGTATAATCTCATCCATCTCAAGATTGCCTGCATCTTCCGTCGCAATCCATGTACCATCACGCATGATTGTAATTTCATCCGAGATCTTCTTAATTTCTGCCATCTTATGGGATATGTATATAATCCCGCATCCCCTTTTCTTCAGCATCCGTATGATATCGAACAAATGCTCCACTTCCTCCTCCGTCAGAGAGGAAGTCGGTTCATCAAAGACAATGACCTTTGCATTAACCGACACGGCCTTTGCGATCTCTACCATCTGTCTTTGGGATACTGGCATCGTACTCATAATCCTTCTCGGATCTACATCGATCTTTAACTCATCAAAGATTTTCTTCGTGTCATGATAAATCTTTTTTTCATTTACCATGACTTTGCCGATCTTCGGATAACGGCCAAGCCACAGATTATCCATGACACTCCGTTTCAGAGCCTGATTCAGTTCCTGATGTACCATCGCTACTCCGTTTTCGAGAGCTTCTTTTGAACTCTTAAAGTTAATCTCTTTTCCTTCCAGTTCGATCTTTCCACTGTCCTTTTCATAGATTCCGAACAGACATTTCATCAGTGTGGATTTGCCGGCACCATTTTCACCCATTAAGGCATGTACAGTGCCTGCTTTCACCGTCAAAGACACATGATCCAGTGCTTTTACACCTGGAAATTCTTTGCAGATATCCGTCATCTGCAGTAAAACATCCTGTTTCATATCTGCCTCCCGTCTTCAGTCGTCCAGTCATCTCATCAGGGAAGGCGACGGCCAACCGACTGGCCGCCGCCTTCTCCTTTATCAGCGATGCTGCATATTATTCTTCCCCGGTGTACTCTCCATATGGGATATAAATCTTGTTGCTGACTTTATCGGATATATTATAGGAATCCGTTCCATCCATGACTTCTTTGCTATTAGCCACGTTCTGCATAAGTTTTGCAATACATTCGGCCATACCATCTGCATCCTGTTTGATCGTTCCGGTCATCTTGCCGTCACCAATCAGCTGCTTTGCTGCGTCTGTCGCATCCACACCAAATACCGGGATCGTCTTGCCATCTTTTCCACTTCCCAGATTGTATCCCTTGTCATTCAACGCTGAGATTGCACCTTCTGCCATACCATCGTTATTGCAGATAACAAGTTCAATCATGTTGTTATTTTCCTCATTATACTGGGAAAGATTTGTATTCATATAATTATTGGACGCCGTAGCACTCCAGTTACCATCCTGGTCTACCTGGTATTTATCTGAATTTGACGGATCAAAGTATTCCAGCTCCGGTTTTCCGGCTTCTTTTAAGACTTTGTTCGCATCCTCTACTGCGTACTGTGTACGATAGATTGCTTCAGCATTGCCAAGCTGTCCCATAAACATTGCATAGGAAATCTTGCCGTCACCGTTCAGATCAGCAGCATCATAGTTCTCTGAGAGATATTTTCCAATCATCTCTCCTTGCATATGTCCTGCTTCTGGAGCATCTGTTCCTACGAATGCACACTGATCGTAGCTTCCGAGAACATCTCCTTCTGTCTTATCATCTTCTACTGCCCGGTTGAAGAATACAACTGGGATTCCAGCTGCTTTCGCTTTATCCACAATCTGGCTGGAAGCATCTACAGATCCTGAAGTAACAATATTCACCACCAGCATGGTTGCCCCTGTCTGAATTGCAGTGTCAATCTGTTCATTCTGTGTTGTCTGGTTGCTGTTTCCATCATAATCTTGATATTCGAGTCCCATCTCATCCAGTTTCTTGTCCAAAAGCGTACGTACGGAAGCGATATAGGTATCTGAATATGTGTAATAGAACACTGCTACATTCGCATCCGAGTCTGATTTTTTATCGTCCGTTTTGTCACTTGTCTTTTCACTGGAAGTACTTGCTGTACTTTTCCCGCCGTCTGTTCCCTTACTCTTGTCATCAGAGCTTCCACAACCTGCAAACATTCCCATCGCCATTGTTGCTGTGAGCATAACAGCCAGTAATTTTTTCTTCATCATTCATCCTCCTTTTTGTTGACACTATCTGTCTTCTTATAGAAGAATACCATGAGAGAAACTATGAGTACATGTGTTATACTATTTACTTTTTGTATTATTCTACAGTACCTCTGTAAAATCTTACTGGCTGAAACCCTACACTTTTATACAACTCTCTTAGTCAAAGGAGAAGAGAGCACGCTGACTTTTTTCGTCATACATATTATCCCTGGTCACCAGAATACTGGACGTCTCAATTTCTTTTGATTTTACTTCCTGCCCGTTAATCAGGGCATAAGCATTCTCGACGCCCAGATATCCGATTGCATAAGGATTCTGGACAATCAGTGCATCGACATCTCCGTTTTCAAGCATACTCACAGACTTTACATTGCTGTCGAAGGCAATCACCTGAGTGTCTTTGCCTCGTTTCAGACTTTCAACTCCATATCCAACTCCCAGACTGGTCCATTCGTTGAAAGTCACGATGACATTAATCTCGGGATGACTTTTCAACATCTGAATCGTCCCCTGTTTTGCATCTTTAACTGTTGATTTGACGTTAATGGATGATATAATTTCCGATCGATCATCTTTCATTACGGTGTTGCGAAACCCATTCTCCCTCATCTGACCATTCTGCGTGTTTTTATCAAAGTTCACGATTCCGATCTTCAAGCTTTTGGCTTGATTGGACAGTGCCTCTTTCCCTGCCATACATCCGGCCTCATAATTATTCGTCCCGATATAGCATTTCACTTTAGAACTGTCCACCGGGCTGTCTACGACCACAATTTTGATCCCTTTTTGGGCAGCCCGGTTCACGGCATCTGCATTCGCCTCGAAATCAATTGCTGATAATATGATCGCATCTGCACGATCTTTTACCGCCTCATCAATCATCTGGTTCTGCATCTCGTATTTCTCTTCACTGTCCGGTCCTTCACAGATAAGATCAAGATTATACTCTGCACTTGCTGCATTCGCCCCTGCGTATGCGGACTGCCAGAATGCCGAATTCGTAGATTTTGTAATAAATACGACTTTATCTTTGTCGAGGGCATCACTGCCGTCCTCATTATTTCCCAAAATCCACAGATTGCCGCGGAAGGCAATGGCGAAGATGGAGATCAGCAGTGCTGCTCCGGCCCCGATCGAAAGTATGATCCTCCACTTACTTTTGTCCATAATCTGTATCCTCCTCAATCTTTGGGATGCGGATGGTGACACAGGTGCCTTCATCCGGTTCACTTTTAATAAAAAGGCCATAATTCTCACCAAAGTAAATTTGGATTCGATCATTGACATTCTTGATGCCGATTCCTACCCTGTCGCTCGCCTCCTGATGCAGGATTTCACTGCACTGTTCCTCAGTCATTCCAATCCCATTATCCTCAATCTGAAAAACAATATCCTGCTGATCCATAAAGATACGAATCTGAATCTCGCCTTCGTCAACCATCTGATTGACACCATGATAGATTGCGTTTTCAATAATAGGCTGCAGCGTAATCTTATTGCAGTAATATAAAAGACACCTCTCCTCAACATCGAACGAGTATATAAATTGATTCTTATAACGGAAGTTTTCTATCTTTAGATAACTCTTAGCATGTTCAACTTCCTTTGCAATTGGAATAAGTTCATGCCCTTTACTAATGCTGATTCTAAAAAGCCGTGCAAGAGCATTCACCATCTCCTCTGCCTCTTCATTTCTGCCATCCTCGCACATCCAGGCAATCGCATCGAGCGTATTATAAAGAAAATGCGGATTAATCTGTGCCTGGAGTGCTTTCAACTCTGTTTTTCGCAGGCTAATCTCCTCTTGTCTGACCTGTTCCATCAGTTTCTGTATTCGCACCACTAGGTGAGCAAAGGAACTTGAAAGCGTCGTGATCTCTGTCGTTCCTCTTACTGGTATAAAAACAAAGTTTTCCGTGTTCTTTTCAAATCCACGCATCGCATGCGCGAGTTTCTTTACCGGTGCCGAGAAAAGTTCAGAAAATGCCAGCCCCAGAAGAAATACAGCAACTAGAATTCCGCATAACATAATCAGAAGGATTTTCACAGCATTTTTAACCTTTGCAGTGATCATCTCATCCACAAAACAGACACCTACAATCTTCCAGTCACAGTTACTCAGATTGTGTACGGTATAAATAGCGTCAGATTCCTTATGTGTGCCTTCTTTTAGATGTGTGCCTTTTTCTTTCTTCAGCTCGGAATAGATCAGCTGCTGCTGTGGATGATAGATCAGATTGCCGTCCAAATCAGCGATATACACATATCCATGCTGTCCGATTCCAACATTATCAATATAGTTCGCAATATCTGAAAAACGAATATCCATATTGACCTGAATATCGGCTCCATCCGGTGCCGATATTTTCTGATAAAGAGTAACAACCCATGGGTAATATTCCACAAACAAGGATTCCACATGTGGTTTCGAAATATTTAGACGTCCGTCATCACTTCCGTCATCCGTATAGACGGCATGATCTGCACTTTTTCTTTTAAGCTCCTGTCCATTATTCCAGCAGTCGAGTAGGTTTCCATCTTTATCATAAGTCGTGACAGCAACGATGTCAGAACGAATCTCAACCATATTCTGGATAAATGCGAGATCTTCCAGAGACCCCTTTCTCATATGTAATACGATCTGCTGCATGACATTTTGCATTTCATTTGTATAGTTTTCCACCGTGTTCAGAACCTGACCACTGATCTGTGTTCCGCTTGTGACAGCACTTTGCTCCATGGCATTTTTATAGATCTGGACGAAAATCAGCATCGCGGCGATAGTAGAAATAATCACAATCGTCATAACCATGGCAATAAAGATGCCTGATATTGAGATATTCCGTTTTTTATCACTTTTGTTCATGTTCCCTCCTGAATGCATTTGGAGATAACCCTGTGTTTTTCTTAAAACAATGGCTGAAATAATACTGGTCTTTATAGCCGCATTTTTCCGTGATTTCCCCGATCTTAAAAGAAGTACTGACGAGAAGTTCCTTGGCCCTGCAAACTCTTCTGTCTGTAATCAATTCTACTAATGTCTTTCCGGTATTCTTCTTAATTAAGCTGCTTAGATAATTAGGTGACACCCCCATCTCCTGACTGATGGAAAGCACAGAGATATCCTGGTTAGTATACTCTTTGTCGATCATCTTTACTGCCTGCTCACAAATCACTTCACTGCTTTTCTTTCTTTTTTCAACCAAAATTTTCTTGGCACATACACATAATTGTTTCATATATTCTAGATTCTCGGCTGTTCTCTCCAATTCCTGCAGTTGGTTTATGGGGCAGGCTTCCTGCAGCTTTTGAATCCCTTGATCCCCGGCAACGGAATATACAACTTTATAGACAGATGCCGATATCTGTGAGATCAGGATAAAAAGCCCCATCAGAGAATTCTTTCCGGCACGCATCTTATGTTCCAGCTTATAAAGGTAATCCTGCATCTCTTCCTTCGTTCCACCACGTAAAAGCGAGTCAATCTTATCGGTAATAGCATTGAAATCTTCCTGCTCCAGACTCTTGTTCTGTTCCTCGTCCGCAATAAAAAACACACTGGTTTGTCCCGGCTTTGAGTAACTGAGTGCATTCATGGCCTCCAGATATCCTTCCCGGCAGCCGACAAGTGTCCCCATGCTTCGGCTTACACCGATCCGGCATCTCACTTGCATCATCCGTTCCACGCTCTCAACAATCTCTTCCACGATAATGTGCAGATATTTCTTCATCCCCTGCTTCGTTGCCGCCAGAACGGATACTACTCTTCCTTTCATGTAGCAGCTCGCATATCGGATATATTTTTTCAAAATCGTATCGACCGCACGGACACTATTTCTACTTGTCATATCCTCTCCTGATTCATCTTCCATTCCGACCACCAGCACAACATATTCCATAGTCTCAGGTTTTGGATTCCTGAGGAGTCCGCAGGATATGGCATTTTCCTCCAGTTTCTCTTCCGTCTCCACGCTCTGCTGAAAGCTGTCGAGAAGGAGCGGAAGGAGAAATTCCGACTTTTTCATCTCGTATTTTTCCTGACTGTTTTGTGTAAACAGTGCAAACTTCTTGTCCATATCGGCTTTGATTTTTTTCAGTTCCTCCTCTATTTCACCAGAAGATATAGGTTTGAGCATATAGCTTACAATATTATACTGAATTGCCTGCTGGGCATACGAAAAATCATCGTATCCACTTAAGAATGCAATCTGAACCGTGGGACGCACTTCACGGATCTCCCTGGCGAGCTCAATTCCGGATAAAAAAGGCATCCGGATATCCGTGATCAGCAGATCCGGTTCCAGCTTGTCCACAAGTTCCAATGCATCAGCTCCATTTTCAGCTTCTCCGATCACTTTAAAGCCGACTTTTTCCCAGTTTACTTTTCTCACAATTCCTCTTCGAATCTCTTCCTCATCATCCGCCACGATCACGGTATAAATCTGATTCGGTTTGGTCACTTCACCCATATGTTTCCTTCCTTATTTTTTCACAAGAATAACGCTGTCATTTTGAATAGATAAATGATATAATTATCTTTATTAAAAGCAAATATATACAAATCATATCACAGACAAATGCATTTTACAATTAAGATTCAGGAGGTGCATATGCATGAAAATTAGCCGTATTGGCGGCGTAATTGCTGCCGCCAGTCAAAAAGCTGCAGAGCCTTTGCTTCAGATTGGAAGTATTTCGATCATCAAACGAATTGTCATTACGTTTCAGCAGGCTGGGATTTTTCCGATTGTAGTAGTGACAGGGACCGAGGAAGATGAAGTAAAATATCAGCTGTCGAGCTATGGCGTGATTTTTGTTCATAATCAAAACTGTGAACAGCCGGAACTGATTGATTCCGTCAAAATCGGCCTTAACTACCTATCGGGAAAATGTGACCGGATCGTATTTACTCCAGTCAATGTACCCATGTTCACCCCGGATACTCTAATTCACCTGATTACAGCCAGGGGAGACATCATAACCCCTTCCTATAAAAACAAATGTGGACACCCGATTGTTTTCTCTGAAATGGCAGCACCGCAGATTATCGCCTACTCAGGAACAGGCGGACTTAGAAATGCCATCTCTGATATGGCAGATCAGCGGACTTTCGTCTCTGTAGACGACCCGGGTATTCTCTTCAGTGTCCGTGACAGCAGCCAGTTGGAAAATTACCTTTCTGTACACAACCGCTCTCTGTTACATCCGACGGTGGATCTGAGTCTTCAAAAAGAGTCCATCTTTTTCAATACGAGAACAAAGCTTCTGCTATATCTGATTTATGATACGCACTCTGTCAGAAAGTCCTGTAACCTCATGGCTTTATCCTATGGAAAAGCCTGGGATATGTTGAATGACCTTGAGGAGGAAACTGGTTATCCGGTTGTAGCGCGTCGTCATGGAGGAAGCCGAGGCGGAAAAACCACTTTAACATCAAGGGGACTGCAGTTTCTGAAAAACTGGCAGCTTTTAGAAGATGACATCTTCCGTTTTTCGCAGAAAGAATTCACCAGCTTATTTCGGAAAACCGGTCTGTTCTGATAAGTCTCAAACAATAACCCGTACTACAAAAGCATGTACTTCCAAGGAAGAACTTGAATTACCCTTCCACCCTTTTTATAATAGCATTATAGACAAAAATACTGCTGTGAAAGGGGTGGTTTTATATGTATGACACAAAGCCTGTCTGTGGCCTGATCCTTGCTGCAGGGTTATCCCGCCGCATGGGCGATTTTAAACCCTTGATGCCATTTAAGGGAAAAACACTGATCGAATGTACCGTTGACAGCATGCTGCAGGCCGGCGTAAAACAAGTTGTGATTGTCTTAGGGTATCGAGGCAATGAAATACAGTCTGTTCTTTCTTTACATTATGGAAGTGAGATCATCTTTACATACAACCCAAATTACGCCACAACAGATATGCTGACTTCTATTAAGTACGGACTTAGGGTCATGCCCCCGTGTGAAGCATTTTTCCTGCTTCCCGGAGATATGCCGGTCGTTAAAAAAAGTACATTCTTAAAGTTATTAAAAGCACACCCTGCCAATCAGGCTTCAGTCATCTTTCCCACTTTAGAAGGATATCGGAAACACCCGCCTTTAATAGATTTCACTTTTCTGAATATTATATTGAATTATCAAGGAGATGGCGGGCTCAGACAGATATGGAGACTGTATGAAGATTTCGTGATCCACGTCCCTGTAGATGATGAAGGAGTATGGGTCGATTTGGATACCAAAAAAGACTATGAACTATGTATCAGGAAATTCTGCACTGCCCAAATGTAAAGGAGGTAAAAGAAAATGCAAAACATCAGTCAGCCCGTAGTTAAGAAAGACCATGAATCCAAGATAACAGGTAGGGCCATCTATGTAAGTGATTATCATGATGACAATATTTTAACAGGAAAATTTTTACGTTCAACACTTGCACATGCAAAACTTGTATCGGTTGATGTCCCACCGCTTCCGGATGGATATTGCTATGTTGACAAGACAGATGTCCCCGGAGACAATAACGTAAATATCGTAAAAGACGACACACCTGTCTTTGCCCGGGATACCGTGGAATATATCGGCGAGCCCATAGGAATGATTGTTGGACCAGAGGAATCCGAGGTCGACCACATATTGTCCAAGATCAAGGTTTCCTATGAAGAGCTGGAGCCAGTTCTCGATATCCGCAAAGCAGATACCGTATTCTTTGATTATGAATTCGGCAAAGGTGATATGGAAAAAGCTTTCGCAGAAGCCGACAAGATTTATGAAGAAGAATTTACAACCGGATATCAGGAGCAGGCCTATATGGAAGCACAGGGAATGATCGCCGAACCCGAAAAAGATGGGAAGATGCTTATCCATGGCTCTCTTCAATGTCCTTATTATATTCACGGTGCCATCATGCGTGCCCTCGCCTGCGGACCGGATCAGATACACATCAAACAGGATGCAACTGGCGGGGCCTTCGGCGGGAAAGAAGACTTTCCTTCAATTCTCGGATGTCAGGTAGCCGTCGCCGCAAAAAAAGCCAATGCCCCTGTGCGCTGCATCTTCGGACGCCGCGAAGACATGGAGTTCACCACAAAACGTCATCCATCTCTCTGTACATACAAAGTGGCGGTCAAGGACGGCCATGTGACAGCCATGGATATAGATGTAAAATTCAACGGTGGTGCTTACACAACCTTGTCTGCTGTAGTATTGCAACGTGGGATTATATGTGCTGACGGAATCTATAATATTGAAAATCTTCATGTCAGAGGAAAGGCATTAAAGACAAATACCGCACCGACGGGAGCATACCGTGGTTTCGGTGCTCCGCAGACATTCTTCGCCGTTGAAATGATGATGGACCATATTGCCATGGATCTTGGCATTGACAGTCTAAAATTCAAAGAACTACACATGGTGAAACAGGGAGATGCCACATCCACATCAGGAAAATACCATTTTCCGGTTCCGGTTCCCGCTATGCTCGACGAAGTAGATCGAGTCTGTGATTTACGAAGAAAACATGAAGAATATGCAAAGCCACAGACGGGACGTTACCGCAGAGGCATGGGCATCTCGATGCATTTTCATGGCGCCGGATTTACCGGATCCGGTGAACGAGATATCATCAAAGCTGTATGCAGGCTTCATAAATATCCGGATGGAAAAGTAGAGATTCTGGCTTCCAACGGGGAAATCGGTCAAGGACTGCTCACTACATTTCCAAAGATCGTGGCACACGAGCTAAATCTTCCTCTGGATCAGGTAACTTATACCTACCCGGATACAGCAAGGGTTCCGGATTCCGGTCCAACCGTTGCCTCCCGGTCACTCATGGTCGTCGGTGAACTGCTTCGAAGATGTGCGATCAAACTTCGTTCCCAATGGAAAGACGGAGAAGATCAGATCGTGGAAGAACACTTTAAAGAACCAGATTTTGTGATTCCGTTCTACCTTGATAAATTTCAGGGCGATGCCTATCCCACTTATGCATGGGGTGTAAATGCTGTCGAAGTCGAGGTTGATACCTATACGGGATTGACAAAAATTCTTGGGGCATATGGTAATTTCGATGTAGGAACACCGATCGACTACAACATCGTCATGGGACAGATGGAAGGCGGATTCCTACAAGGGATTGGGTTTGCCTCTATCGAGCAGATGGATTACGACAATAAGGGAAGAATTCGCAACAATTCCTTTACAGACTATTTAATACCTACTTCCGCTGATGTACCCAATATGAAATGTATGCTTCACGTAGAAGAATATCCTGACGGACCTTACGGCGCCAAAGGTGCAGGCGAGCTTCCTCTGGTCGGTGTTCCTGCTGCTTACGTTGAAGCTGTTGAGCAGGCTCTCGGACATGGTGTAAAACTCAGCCACGTTCCATTCACCGCAGAAGATACCTTGAAAGTAATTGCAAAGGAGGGACTATGATGGATGCAATTCAGTTTCAGTTAAATGGCACCAAAACTTCTTATTCCGGAGATGCAGCTAATCGTCTTCTGGATGTATTAAGGGATACCTACGAGATGACCAGTGTAAAATGCGGTTGTAAAGAGGGGGAATGTGGGGCCTGTTCTGTATTGATTGACGGAATGCTAATCAACTCCTGCTGCGTGGCTGTCGGATCGGTAGATGGCTGCAATATTGTCACATTGGAAGGATATCGGGAAACGAAGAGATTCGCCGCTCTGAACAAAGCGTTTGCTTCCACCGCAGCCGCACAGTGTGGTTTCTGCATCCCGGGAATGGTTCTTGCAGCAGAAGCTTTGCTGAGCAAAATTCCTCACCCTACGGAAGCCCAGATCCGCGATGGTTTGTCCGGCAATCTGTGCCGCTGTACCGGATATAATGCAATCGTAAACGCAGTCCACCTGGCCGCAAAAGGAGGAAATGGATTATGGTAAACGGATATAAACCAGCTTCCCTTAAGGAAGCCCTCGAAATAAGAAGCAGTAACGACGTTGTCCCTTATGCGGGAGGCACTGACCTCATGGTGGAAAACAGAAAGAATGTCTCCTACCTTTTTATAAACGGAATCGAAGAATTAAAACAAATCCGTAAAGAGGGCGACTATGTCTCCATCGGTTCCTGCGTTACTTTTACACAGGCGCTGGAATCTGACTTGATCAGTCCCCTTATGAAGGACGCTGTTCGCGAAATCGCCGCTCCGGCAATCCGAAACGCCGGGACTTTCGGTGGAAACATAGGAAATGGATCTGCGAAAGCCGATTCCGCACTGATATTCTTTGTCTGCGATGCAAAAGTAAGACTTGCTTCCCTCAGGGGAACACGCACCTTGGATATCGAAGATTTTTATCAGGGGCGAAAGAAACTGGATCTAAGATCCGATGAATTAATTGTGGATATTCTGGTTCCCGTGCATGGCATGGAGAACTGTTATTACAAAAAGGTAGGCGGAAGAAATGCACTGGCCATCTCCCGTGTTGCGTTTGCGGGAACAATCTCTATTGAAAATGGTCAGATTGAACATATCGCTGCCGCCTTTGGTGCCGTATCAGACACCGTTCTTCGATTTCATGATTTAGAAGACAGACTGATCAAAAAGACACTGGAGGAGGCCAGGGCAGGAAAAGAACAGCTTTTGGCTGACTACGCAAAACGGTTGGTTCTAACCAGAGGCCGTGTGTCGGCTGAATACCGCAAAACGGTATGTCTGAACCTGCTTAACGACTTCTTAGAAGAAAAGGGAATTTAAAGTAACACGTTATTTGAAAGGAGATTTTCACATGTACACATTACACATCAATGGGCGCGACTACGAAACACCGCATGACAAAAAATTGCTGCGCTTTTTACGCGACGATCTTCACCTGACTGCCACAAAAGACGGCTGCAGTCAGGGCGTCTGTGGAACCTGCACCGTTCTTATCGATGGAAAAAAGATAAAAGCCTGTATTCCAAAAATCAGCACCCTCGTAGGAAAAGACATTCTCACTGTAGAGGGTATTGATCCCGAAGAAATGAAAATTTATGAGCATTGTTTTGCCGAAGCCGGCGCTGTTCAGTGTGGATTCTGTATTCCTGGAATGATTATCTCAGCAAAAAGTCTCCTGGATACCAACCTGAATCCGACCAGAGAAGAAGTCAAGAGGGCAATCAAGGGTAATCTGTGCCGTTGTACCGGTTACAAGAAAATCGAAGATGCAATCCTGATGGCCGCTGCTTTCTTCAGAGATCATCTGGAAATTCCTGCACAACCCACTACTTTGCATATGAACGAACATTTTAAACGAATTGATGCTGCTGAAAAAGTAAATGGAACTGGAATTTATACGGATGATATCTATCTGGATGGCATGCTGTATGTAAAATGTCTCTACGCCGAACACCCAAGAGAACTCATCAATAAAATTGATGTATCGAACGCTTTAAAGCACCCGGATTGTGTGGAGATTCTCACCAAGGAAGATGTCCCCTGCAATAAGATCGGTCATATCAAACAGGACTGGGATGTCATGATGGGTGAAGGTGATATCACTCGTTATGTTGGAAATGTCCTCGCAGTTGTCGCCTCCTCTCGTCAGGAATCACTGGAAGAAATCGTCTCTCTCATTGATGTGGACTGCACAAAACTTCCCGCAATTACAAGCCCCTATGAAGCTTTAAAGGGAGACGCTCCGCTCATCCATGAAGACGGCAACGTCATGAGTCGTGCAACACTGGTACGCGGTAATGCAGATGAGGCAATTAAAAACTCCAAATACGTCGTGACAAGAAAGTATAAGACCCCCTGGCAGGAGCATGGTTTTATGGAACCTGAATGCTGCGTTGCTCTTCCCGAGAATGAGGACGGTCTTTTGATCTACACCACCTGCCAGTCCGTGTATGATGTTCAAAGAGAATGTTCGACGATGCTTAAGATAGCACCGGAAAAAGTGCATGTCCATTCCCCACTGGTCGGCGGTGGATTCGGCGGCAAGGAAGATATGTCCGTTCAGCAGTATGCAGCCTTGATGGCGTGGTACACAAAAAAACCAGTGAAGATCAAATACACCCGCCAGGAATCCTTGGACTATCATGTGAAACGTCATCCGATGGAAATGGAATTCACCACAGCCTGTGATGAAAATGGTCATCTGACTGCAATGAAAGGTGTGATCATCGCCGATACCGGAGCTTATGCTTCTCTCGGTGGTCCGGTTCTTCACCGTGCCTGTACACATGCCGCAGGACCATACAATTATCAGAACATCGATATCTTCGGCATGTCTGTGTATACAAATAACGTTGTTTCCGGGGCTTTCCGCGGATTCGGCGTAACCCAGAGCTGCTTTGCAACAGAGATGAACATCAATCTTCTCGCTGAGATGGTTGGTCTGGATGCCTGGGAATTCCGCCGTCGAAATGCGATAAAACCGGGAGATATTCTTCCAAATGGCCAGACTGCAGACCCGAATACCAACATGGAAGCATGTCTGGATGCTGTAAAAGACACCTATTATGCAAACCCCTACGCCGGAATCGCCTGTGGCTTTAAGAATGCAGGAACCGGAATGGGTAAAAAAGACATCGGTCGTGTTCTTTTATCCGTGGAGGATGGAAAAGTCCACATCCGCACTTCGGCCGCCTGCATGGGACAGGGAATCGGACAGATGGTTTTGACTGAAATTTGTCAGGCTACTGGCCTTAACCCATCACTCTTTTTCCACGAAGCGGCAGATACCGTGCGCACCCCGGATTCAGGAACCTCCACAGCATCCCGTCAGACCGTTGTCACCGGCGAGGCAGCAAAAAGAGCAGGTGAAAAACTAAAACTTGCCTTGGACAATGGAGCAGCCCTCTCTGATTTGGAAGGACAGGAGTTTTTCGGAGAATATTCTGTAAAAACAGATCCTCTCGGTGCCATCAAAGAGAACCCCGTCAGCCATGTTTCCTACTCTTACGGAGCTCAGGTCATCATCTTAAATGAAGAAGGCAAAATTGAAAAAGCAGTTGCTGCCTTCGATGTGGGTACCCCCGTTAACATCCAGTCCGTGGAGGGACAAATTGAAGGCGGTATGGTTATGGGAATTGGCTACGGCGTGACCGAGGAGTACAAGTGTGTCGACGGCTATCCGAAAAGCAAGTTCGGAACTATCGGATTTATGAAAGCAGATGAGGCACCAGAGCTGGATGTAATCCTCTGCCAGCCGAAAGAAGAGGATAAACTTCCATACTCTTACGGAGCAAAAGGCTGCGGAGAACTTTGCATGATTCCAACCGCACCAGCCTGCGCACATGCATACTACAGGCTGGATGATAAGTTCAGACAGAGTCTGCCGCTGAAAGATACTTATTATAACAAGAAGTAATAAAACTCAAGACTTAATATCTGATAACTCCATAAAAGGGTATAAGATATTAAGTCTTTTTCACTCTTACTGTATCAACAACTTTGCATAAAAAGAAGTCTGATTCAGATTATTAACGATTTCTGCCATAATCTTAAGTTTATCACTGACTTCCCGTCCTTCTTGAATCGTTTGAAAAACGGGTTCCATGCAGCCAGCCGCATCTACATAGGATATCTTACATGGAACCAATGTAGAAATCTGCTTAGCAGTTTCGTAACAGTTCTGTATGTATCTTCCAAGACTCTCTCCTGAAAGATTATGAGTATCTCCCTTTAAAAAGCAGCCTCGCAAGGAAATATATGGCAGTTTTCTGGCAAAAGCGGATAATTCAGAAATATCTGTCATCCGAAAACCTTTTAGCTTTTTATTGTCATAATCCTCCAAAACCACAGATATTCCGACGGATTCCAAATGTCCCTGTGGCAGAATGCCTGAAGCGGCCTCATTGATGATCCTCAACTCATCCATGTCAGAAGCGACGAATCTACATTTCCCAATAACATCTTTTACAGATGACAGACTTGAAAAAGATGTGCCATAGATATCATTCTTGTCCATTCCTGCCTGAAAAACCGCATTGATTCTGGCCTCATCTGATGATTCCAAGGCCCAACCCTGCTTTAACAAAAACTCAATAACCGAAAAATCGATTTCTGCCATATCTCCTCTGAACAGATACTGGAAACCTGGAAACAATTCCATGGCAGTCTTAATATGTATCATATTGTTGTTCATGTTATCCTATCCTCACTCAACTTGATGTGTAGATATCTTGCTTTTAACCATGTTATCATAAAAGAATTATTTTTAAAACCCTGAAAAATCCGGCCCGAATACCACGGGGGTAAACAGGCCGGATTTTTAATTTTTTGATTACATGATCTATCAAATTTGGCTTGCTGATTCAAAGGCTTTCCAAATAGCACCCATCAGATTAGATACATGATCGCAGTCTCCAAGTGTCTCGACGCGTCCATCATAATCCTCTAATCTTTCCGCAAGTGTATTCTCCGATGTATAGCCGATGCTGCTGATTACGGTGTCCGCCGGGAGCACCGACTGTTTGCCATCTTTTTCAATTGTGACGCCTTCTTCCGATATTTTCACTACTTTCGCATTGGTATGGATACCAATATGATACCGCTCGATTGCCATCCTGAGCATATTCTCATTTGCAGCGCAAAGATCGTCTTTCTTGGAAAGGATCTCAGGGAGAACCTCCACCACATTGACTTCTTTTCCGGTTACTACTTGATCATAAGCCATCTCAATTCCGGTCAGACCTCCGCCGATGATAACGACTTTGTCACCAATCGGTTTCTTTTTCAGAAGTGCATCAACCGCTGAGATTACATGGGAATCAGAACCTTCAATGCCCGATAATACTCTGGGCGCAGAGCCTGTTGCAACGTAAACAACGTCTGGTTTTTCACTCTTCACCTGTTCCGTTGTCACTTCATAATTCATGTGAACCGTAACACCAGTCTTTTCCATCTGTCTTTTGTACCATTCAATCAATTTTCTGTCGGCAACTTTGAAACTCATAGACGAAGCAGGGATAAACATTCCGCCTAATTTATCTGACTTTTCATACAAATCTACTTTGTGTCCTCTTATAGCTGCAACTCTGGCCGCTTCCATTCCGGCAATGCCACCGCCTATGACCATTACATGCTTTGGAGCATCCGTCGGTTTCAACTCATAAGCTCTCTCATTACAGCAGGCAGGATTCAGCGCACAGCTCATATCTTTCATATTGAATATTCTCTGCAGGCATCCCACGTGGCATGCGATACAGGGACGGATATCTTCCTCATCATCATTTTCTGCTTTTTTAGGCCAGTAAGGATCAGCCAGAAGACTTCTCGCCAGACCAATCGCATCAACCTTGCCTTCCCGGATCGCCTTCTCATCTGCCTCGGGATCTTCCATTCGTCCTGCACAGATCACAGGAATATTCACCTGTTTTTTGATAAATGCACAGTCGTCCAGATTACACTGTTCGGGCATATAAACTGGGGGATGTGCCCAGAACCAGGAGTCATAAGTTCCATTATCTGCATCCAAAGCCGCATACCCGTATTTTTCGAGCAGCCTTGCGACCTTTACAGATTCTTCTCTCGAACGACCGAATTCGTCATATTCCTCTCTGGGCAATGCCCCCTGATTAAAGCCCTTCATCTTCGATGTCACACTATAGCGCATCAAAACAGGGAAATCATCACCACATACAGCATGAATCCGCTCGACGATCTCTTTTGCAAATCTCAGACGGTTTTCCAGTTTGGATCCGCCATACTCATCATCTCTGGTATTCATGTTCGCCAATGCGAACTGATCCAGCAAATACCCTTCATGCATGGCATGAATTTCAACACCGTCGAATCCTGCATCCTGACACAGTTTTGCTCCTACCTCAAATCCGTGTAAATACATCTGGATATCTTCCTTTGTAAGTGCCCTGTGTTTAATCTCCGGTTTCCATACATTTGGAAGTCCGTCGCAGGGTGCGATCGGGTCTCCGGACATAAACCATACCGGCGCCGTACGACCAGAAGCAGCACTTAACTGACAGACAATCTTTGTTCCATATTTATGTACTGCATCCGTCAGTTTTTTTGAGTTTGTAATAAACTCATCTCCGGAATTTAGTACACAATTCCCGCCTTCCACTGTGTCATACTTATTCTGCACAGCCATACCGCCGGTCACAATCAGACCAACTCCCCCTTTGGCTCTCTCAACAAAGTAGTCGATGCCATCTTGTGTATAACTGTTATCATTGTTTACCATTCGCGGGGAATGTATTCCCATCGCAGCCATAACAGTCCGATTCTTGATTTCCATGTTCCCGATCTTCCAAGGCTGAAATATTGCTGTCAGATTTCCCATTTTTTTGCACCTCTTATATAGTTTTATTTGTACACGTGTATAAAATAACTATATACCATTGTTATTATTTTGTCAATAGGCTTCTGGTATGATTTGCATTATTTAATTATTGTGCTATAGTTATGGTATCTTATATGACAGGGGAATATACATGCCAAGCGACGGGACAAAAACAAAAGCAGCCATTATCAATACCGCAATCGAATTATTTAAAGAAAAGGGGTATCAGAACGTATCCATAAAGGATATCTGCGATGCCATGGATATACAAAGGGGAACCTTCTATTATCACTTCGCCAGCAAGGATGCAATCATCGACTCCTTCTACGACAATATTCTGATTCCCGGAAAATATCATACTAAGATTATCACGACAGATAACTGCTGGCTGAAACTATGGCTAATCTTTAAGCCCACCGTGGACTGGACCATAGAGATGGGTTCTGACATACTTTCATCCATTATCACGATTAATCTGCAGAACAGCCGAACTACATTCTTCCCTGAAACGGAGAACAATACAAAAGAAAACACTCTGCAGATCATAAAAAAAGGCCAGCAGGAAGGGCAGTTTCTCAATACCCGTTCCCCGCTGGACATTTATCATACCATTCGAAATCAGATCCTCGGCATCTGTCTGGTCTGGTGTACAAAAGACGGGGAATTCGACGAGGGGAAGGAGATCCATGATTCAATGATCTTTATACTACAGGTGAGGGAAGATCTGGTGAAAGAAGAAGAAAAATGGTTTTCGTAAAACAAAAGGGTGGGATTTCGATACCCCGTCCCTTTATCCGCACTCAGTATTCGTCTATTTATATTTTTCAAGCATTTTCTCAATTTGTTGTTTCATTTGTTTCAAATCAACCTGGAACACAATGGCTGCAATCGAAATCTGAATTACTGATTCTGAAATCTCTTTACGTTGTACATCTTTACCCGTGCTAGACAACATATATCCATTGCCGCCTTCTTTTATAAATGCCTTGATATGTCCCACAATACCATTGTGAATACCTACCCAGTGTGATAACTCTTCAATGTCTGTCGTCAGTTGCTGCTTTACTTCTTTTATAGAATTATTAGCTTCTATTTCTGCAGATACCACGGAAGCGCCCTCATGCATATAGGCTTCAACTCCAGTATGAATATGCCCCTGATTACAGGTATGCCCATTGCTAGGAATCGATTCATGGCTATGCTCCGTCATAGCCATGTCCATCTTGTTTTCCATCTTGTTGCTCCTTCACATGTTCTACTATTTTTTCGAATACACTCGCCGGAATTCCTTGTTTGGCTGATATCATAAATATCTCAACAGAAGCATGATAGGATACCACACTGCTTTTCACAGTCTCCAAAGTATCTTCCTCTATCAAATCAGTTTTATTAATCAAGACTGTCATACTATCTTCCAACTGACCGCTGACAAGTGTTTGCATAGCATTTACAAGTCTTTTCCATCTACTGGCATCTGCAATTGTTATGATATATGCTTCGAGTCCTAAATTGTCCGTCAATGCTTTTCTTATGCTGCCAGGATAAGCCACCCCTGTCGCCTCAATTACGACCCAGGAAGGATTCATCTTTTCCTGGATCTCTTTTACACTTTTAATCAGTTCGGATTTCAGAGTGCAGCAGACACAGCCGGAAAAAATATTACTTACCTTGAACCCAGCACTTTTTAAAACCTGATCATCGATTCCGACTTCGCCGATTTCATTTTCAACAATAGCAAACTTTGTATTTGCTTTGCTGTTTGCTTCGTGTTCCACCAAAAAATGTGCCATCTGCTGCAGTACACTGGTTTTTCCGGAACCTAGAAATCCTCCTAAAATTATAATCTTCAAATTATAAAACCTTTCCTGTTCCTGCTGCAAGTTCACGACTATATCTGCTTGCTTCTTCAAAAATAGGTGCCAATGCTTTACCTGTTTCTGCTGGATCTATAGAATCTACGAGAACAAACCCAAAGAAAATATAACCGGGATATTTCCCATAGATATCCATGCATCTGTGAACCTCTTTCATCCTCTCCTCGACAGTTGCATCGGCTTGTGCCGGTTTCCCGTTGCTGTCAAAACCGCCTATCAGAACAAATTTATCTCCATATTTAGAGAGAATTTTTTCAATATCATTTGTCGGCTGAACAGAGGTCCAGGCTACAGCTCCCGTATCAATAAAATCCTCAATTAAATGTTCACAGTATCCGCATGTATGCTGTACCGGAATCATACCAAGTTTTTTTACTTCTTCATATAGGCGTTTATGATGTGGCTTAATCAATTTACGATAGGTTTCCGGAGACATAAACGGTCCTCTTTCCGTTGCAATGTCATCATAATTTGTAAAAATATCCGGATTATAATATTGTTTTACCTTCTTGGCAAATTCTATCTTATAGTCAGTAATTGCCTCCATCAAATCGTAACAAGCTTCCGGTTCCTCCATCAGTGCAATCAATGCCTCTTCAAATCCCATAAAAGA
This sequence comes from Blautia liquoris, assembly GCF_015159595.1. Taxonomy (NCBI): domain Bacteria; kingdom Bacillati; phylum Bacillota; class Clostridia; order Lachnospirales; family Lachnospiraceae; genus Blautia; species Blautia liquoris. The sequence goes on from NZ_CP063304.1 coordinate 2,374,344, forward strand.
TGCCAGCCTTTCATAGACACCATTCCCACATCCGAAATCAATTGCCTGATTTTCAGGATCTGCATGAACCATTGCAAACTCCTGTTCTGCAATCCCTTTCCAGTCGACTTCCTCCAAATTTGGAAACTTTATAATCCTCTTCCAGTCTGTTATTGTGTCTGAGTCAAGTAAAAACTCATTTGGGGCCGGAATTGCTGCGCCTCCACCCGAGGAGGGTGTCACCCATCTCACTCCAAATCCATCATATCCGCCGCCTATCGGTCCTTTTTCAACCCATGGACCTGAAAGTGCTCCAAATCCTACGCATGCACAATCCACGGAGAATGTCGGAATCCATTCTGTTTTCTTATGTGTCAATGCGTTTAAATAATTTTCTCTTGGTGTTAAACTCATGATCATCTTCTCCTTATTTTTTTATATTTTACAATCCTAATTTCCTGCATTCTCTACGGAATTCTTCGCTTACGATCCCCATCGCCTTTTGCTGCTCTGGTGTTGAGAACATAATATCACCGATCATGGGAATCAGCATATAACTGCCATTGATGGCATATTCTCTTGCTGTTCTCCGGCCCTCTGCCCGCAATGTCTGTTCATCTGCGTTTGGAAGTCCGGCAGGACCTTGCGAGTCAAAACCTCCGTTGATTATAAGACGATCCCCATATTTTTTCTGGATTTCGACGATATTATTGGAAGCCTGTGCTGGGAAGAAAGATTGAACTCCAATTTCCACATAATCATCAATGACCGCTTCGCATTTCCCACACGTATGCTGCTCTGGAATCATTCCATTGTCAATAATCGCCTGAATGATCCTGGCCTGATTCGGTTTAATCAATTCACGATATGTATCCGGGCTCATAAACAGAGAATCCGCTTTTGCTATATCATCCGAGTATAAAAAAACATCCGGATGATAATACTTTGCAACAAGTTGAATAATTTGAATTTTATAATCCGCCATTCGTTCGAAGAATTTGGCGCATTCTTCCGGCTCAAGAAGTAACGCCATCAGCCCATTCTCGAACCCCATTAGCTGCGTCAGACGGTCAAACAGCCCCTGTTCACAAAAGTAAGTCAGGACTTTCGTACCATCATAATCTTTCAATTCAATCTCAGCCATACTTTTCCAATCCCATGTTTCAGGTTCTGGAAATGGAATACTGCGCCAATTCAAAATATCATCGAGTATATATTTCCCTGGTACTGGTACCGGGGAACCGTGACTTAAATCCCACTCCACTCCAAAGACATCTAGTGCCGTGTGATCCGTAACTTTTTCACCCCGGAGCCCACATTCATTGTTTGACCAAAAACCAGCAAGAAATACTGCTTCTACAAAGTTTGGTGTCCATTCTGGTTTTTCATGGCGATATACCCGTAATGCATTTTCGCGTTCCGTCATATTACTTCTCCTCTCAAAATTTTAATTATCAGGATAAAATGCACCATATATATTTATGAGATAACCTACTGCTTCATCCTATTATATAAAACAATTTCATCCAAAAAAAGGTGCAAAACATCTGATAACATATATATTTACTTTGACACAGGTGTGCATATAGCACTATAATTATGATGTAAGGGTCAACAGGTCTTTTGACCCCAACATCATAATTATCATAATATACTATAAAGGAAAAGGGTGCGAAACATGAAGCTAAGCATGTGGGTACTGGCAAGCTGGCTGGAGAAATATCAGCCGGCTGTCAAAATTGAAAGAGGGGATCCAATTCTTCGAAGCGCACGTATACTTTCAGGAGAGATTAACATCGAAAAACAAAATGTTTACCTGGCAAGGGCAAATGAATTTATAACCAATGAAAACGATAAGGTAATCTGCGTAAGCGGACACGATATGATTCTGCTGAATACAACCGATATGGATCTCGTGTTAAACAATATTTTTGATGCCTTTGACTTTTATAACAGCTGGGCAGATGGTTTATATGAGGCAATTCTGGATGGATGTGACTTGCAGTATGTTATTGACGAAAGTACGCCCGTCTTTCAGGAGCCACTTGCTATTCATGATGCCAATCATATGGCAATTGCATTGTCTTCAAAATACGGAGTAGGTGACATCGATCAGGAATGGGATACCCTGCTTAAAACCGGAAGTAACTCAATGGATAAGCTACAGCAAATGAAAGATTTCCTACATCGTTCAAAATTCAGTCATCAAGTAGAAATCATGAATCTGCCATACTTCGATAAACGCTTTCTCCAACGTATGCTATATATGCATGGAAATGTAGCAGGCAGAATTATTATGCCGGAATATTTCAAAAAAACTACCCCCGCAGATTTTCAGCTTCTGGATATGTTGGGAAATATGGTGGAACTGTGGATGAAGCATAACATGGAAAGCAAAACTTTCCGAGAGGAAACAGCCATCTTTGGAGATCTGCTGGACGGGCAAATTGTCTCAAAAGTAAAACTTGATCACAAACTGTATATGGCCGGTTGGAATCCGGAACACAATAAAGTACTGGCTAAAATATTGATACCTCCGGAATATAAAGATATCACCTACCCACTGCTTGCAAGACTGGAAAATCTGCTGGAAGACTGCTATGTTTTCTTACAAACAGAAAGCATCTATATCCTTGTAAATCTGTTCTATTTGCCTGAATCCAAGATGACTTTGATCTTATCTTATGAATTAAAGCAAAGTGCCGCCTGTTGTGGAATCAGCTTTACTTTTCAGGATATCTTACAGCTTGCCGTCTGTGCAGAACAGTGCGATATTGCGCTGCAATATTCGAAAAAAGAAAAAGGGAAGGTATATTTTTGCAAAGAATACGCTCTCGAATACATCCGTGGTGTCCTCCAAAGCAACGCTACCAAAGCCTCTGTGCATCCGGCACTGGCTATATTACGAGAATATGACCATAAAAGAAATAGTAATCTCTACCATACACTGTACACCTATCTTATAAACAACTGCAGCCTTGCCGACACAGCCCGCCAGTTGTCACTGCATCGGAATTCCCTCATGCACAGACTGGACAGAATCCGGGAGCTGACCGGAATTGATACGAAAGATGTGGCTACAAGAGAATATCTATATCTTTCATTTGAGATTATGAAGTTTCCAGCCCGGCATTAGAAACAAACTCCATGTGTCAGGCTGGTTTATTTCACCCTTCCACCAGCGCCCAGGCTCTGTTGATCACTCGTTTCGTATTCGCTATGATGAGCTCTCCGTCTTCCTCGGCCCATGGTTTTACTTCAAAGGAAAGCACATAGGGATCTTTCTTGTCGAAGAATCCTTCTTCTTTCAGTACAGTAAAAAAATCTATCAGTTCCGCTGTATCATTCGCACTTTCAGGGAAGCCGAATCTTGGATGCTGATCCCCATATGCCTCGCATCCCTCTTTGACCACGGCATTTCCAATGTGAAAATGTGTGATATAGGGGCGCAGTGTCCGGATCACAAAACGGGAAGTTTCATAGGTTGTTGGAAAATGTGACAAATCCACCAACAATCCAAAATTGTTGTTTGTCATCCTCATGTCAGCTGCAAAGCGGGCAGCCAGAGGCGCCGGCCCGATCAGTGCCCTTTTTTCCATATCGTAATCGAAAACTTCAAGCTCAATAAACATTCCCTTATCGGCCGCGTAATCACAGAGATTTCTTGTGGTCTTCAACAGATTTTCATAAGCTTTATCTTTATTCTCGTCAGTCCACTTGCCGGCAAGGAATGCAATCCCCTTTGCACCCAGATACTCTGCCTCATCGATGGCCTCAATCAGGGTTTCCTCTGCCCTCTTTCGCCCCTCTTCATTTACATCATTGGGATTGAGACCGGTATTCAAAAGCCGCGGCTGAGCACCATAGCAGACTTTCATGTGTGACTGTTGTAAAATCTTTTTAACCCTTTCTCTGTCATCCGAATCTTTTATTTGCGTAAGTTCAATAGCATCAAAATAAGGATCACAGGCCAGTTTATAAATCGAATCGACCACCGGATATTTCGCCGGTGGATGGCTCATCCATTGAATTGTTCCGATTTGAAAATACTTTTGTATTGGTTCGTTCATTGTTATCATCCTCTCTTTTACAGATAATGGGCCAGTTATCACTTGAATTATACAATAGTATGTGACACAACTCAACAGGAAACAGTCAAAAAAGCCCTCTTTCAGAATGGCCAATTCACTTCCTTTTGCCACCCCAAGGAGAGCTTTTATTCATTATGTCGGATATATTAACTCACTTTAGCAGCTTTATTACCTCTTCTACAGTCGGAACATCTGCTGCAACTTTTGAATCATGTTTTATGAAAGATCACCTCCGGCGTTGAATACATATTTATCGAGTCTGTCGAATGCCTCTTTTACTCTGCTAAGCGGCAGTGCCAGATTCATACGAATACTGCACGGTCCATGGAACATCCTTCCATCCTGCCATGCAACGCCCACATCCCAGCCAGCTTTCTCCAACTCGACAATCGTTTTATTATGTTCCCCGCACCATTGTGTACAATCCACAAAGAGCATATAGGTTCCCTGTGGTCTCGAAACAGAGACTCCTTCAAAATACCGATTGATATAATCCACCGCATATTCAATATTTTCCGTGATAACCTGACACACCTCATCAACCCATTCGTATCCTTCCGGCTTATAGGCACCAATCAGCGCATGCATCGAAAGAACGTTCATGTCATTATAATGACTCAGCGAAGATTCCTTGTCCACTCGTTCCCTGATCCAGTTATTGTATATAATGTGGTAACTTCCAACAAGACCTGCAAGATTGAATGTCTTTGATGGTGCATACAGAGCAACCGTTCTCTGTCTTGCGTCCTCACTGATACTCTGGGTGGGGATATGTTTGTATCCGCTAGTAATGATATCGGACCATATTTCATCGGAAATAACAAAAACATCATGTTTTTTATAAATCTCCATTGCTTTCTCTATTTCTTCTCTTTCCCAGACTCTCCCACATGGATTGTGCGGTGAACAGAAGATAGCCGCATGAATCTTATTATCCACAATCTTCTTTTCCATATCCTCATAATCCATACGCCAGATACCTTTGTCATCTGGAATCAGAGGTGTATGTACAATATTATAGCCATTATTCTCCACACACATTGTAAAACCAATATAGGTCGGGGAATGGAGTAACACATTGTCTCCCTTTGAACAGAATACATTCAGTGCACTGACAACGCCGCCGAGAACCCCATTTTCATAGCCGATATGCTGTTTCTCCAGCCCCTCAACACCATTTCTATTTTTCTGCCATCTGATGATAGAATCAAAATATTCATCAGTTGAGCTAAAGTATCCAAAAGCCGGATGTTTTGCTCGCTTTATAATCTCCTCCGTTATTGTTGGTACCGTAGGAAAATTCATATCAGCAACCCACATAGGTATTGTGTCAAAACCTTCTTTCGGACAGTCCGGTGCAAATCCCGGGCTGCATCCCAAACCATCAACTGCAATTGAATCCTTTTCATGACGATCCATAATACTAGTAAAATCATACTTCATAGCCTTGTTCTCCTTCCTTTTATATATCACACTTTTTCATAGCTGATTTCCACATGAGTCTTTTTGCTCCGCAAAAATGAGAATATAAACGCACATACAATTACAACTATATTTAAACCTAATAAGGTTGGGCTCAATGTTGACGCATTCAGTATAATAATTAAAATTGACGAGATTGTCCCGATGATCGTAATTGCCATCATAGCAGGGGATCCCACTTTAAACCTAGATGTTTCCCATGCCTCCGGACATACTTCTGGTAATTTATAAACTCTGGCATTGATCATCAAAGTAATTACTCCATTGGCAACAAGGCACATATTGCCTAGAACATCAACACTCAATCCTGTAAACACGCATACGATAGCAACAACATACAAAATAGTCAATATTATAACTGGAGTATTATATTTTGATAGCTTAGCCAGTCCTTCAGGAAGCCACCCATCGTCACAGGCCTGCATCACTGGTTTCGGTCCCCATGCAAGCTGAGCATTTAATGTAGAAATCAATGCAAAACCCGCACCACAAACAATAAAGAAAACATACACTGGTCTTGGAAGAATCTTGTCTGCTACAAGCGTGAGATTCTGCCCTGTTACCTGCTCAACTGGCAGGACACCTGCTGCAATAAAAGAAATAAATCCATATAAAACAGCTACCAAAAGGGTAGATACAATCATAACTATAGGAATATCCTTTGTCGGATTCTTTGCCTCTGCTGAAAGATTAATAACCACAGATCCTCCCCCAATAGCGAAAGTGAGAAGTCCGCCCGCCTGAAGCAGCCCTTTCATTCCACCTGTCATGAATGAAGCTTTATCAAAATATCCTGGTTCAATTTTTCCAACGCCCATTGCGGCAAACAATCCAAGAGCTACCACAAGAATAACAACAATTAGGTTTTGAGCTTTTGCAAACTTGTCAATCCCAAAACAATTCAAAATATAGAAAATTGTTAAAACAATGAACGCAACTAATTTCTCATTACCAATCCCGAAAAGTGATATAAAATAGCTTGCAAATGATATCGCATACATGGACAAAGAAAGATTTGAAAATATGTAGATAATCGTAAAGGCACCTGCAAATTTATCTCCTGCCAGCATGGCAACCTGCGTATATTGACCTCCTCTGAGGCGAACAGTTCCACTAATCAAAAGCAGCGGAAAATACCCAGCTATAGTTATAATGGCAGCAATTAAAAAAGCTAAGGGCACCGACCTCCCTGTCATTCCTATTGCTGCACCAAGCAGCGTCATAATACCTGCCCCGATGATTTGTCCAACGGCTGCCCCCATTAAATCCCAAAAACCCAAAACTTGTTTCAGTTGCTTTGTACTGCCACCAGAGTCACTTGACATATATTTGTCCTCCTCTTTAGTTTTTGCATAATCAAAATAGCTGGCCAGCTATTAGTGCACAAGATTTGATCATTGTTTATTTCACAACAATATATACTCTAGTTCTAAAATAATCATATATCCTCTTATTTTTTTGTACAATGTTGCTATCTTCATTTATTGTATGGGGATAATCATATGTAAATGTTAAAAGGTATTTTGACCTCTATGATACTACGGATTGTTCTATATTATCGGTAGTTGCACTACTGATTAGGCTGTCCTGAAAGTCAAGTGGTTTTCTGTTCGTCGGATCTTCACTTAACTAGGTGAAACCGCTTTGGACAATTGCCTCAAAAATTTAAGGGTTGACAAAACCTACATGCCCGCTTATACTGAGAAAGTGAAAATACGTTTCGGTAGGCGAGGCTACCACAGGGATACGGGTTACTACCGCAAAATAGTGGAGACACTATGAGCAGGTAAACAGTCCATGTCGAAAACAAGGCATGGAATAATGTATCTTCATTGCCCTGTGAAGTTAAAGCTTGAACGATGGCGGATGAATGCTTTTTTAATGAGCTTTTTAGATATTTTGCCTTGTCATCGTTTCGAAACGGTCACAGGGCTTTTTTTATGTCCAAATACATGAGATTTTTTCAGGAAAGAGAGGTGAGGAAAATGGAACCCGGAGGTATACGCAGCCTTGATTCTGATGGGCGAATGCAATATATGATGCTGTCATGGAGCCTGCGCTTCCATCTTCCGCATCGTCATATCCTGTTATTCAGAATATAGCTCGTCATAAGATGGGCTGTGCTTCCCGCTGCTTTTAATTACATTATAAACGGAGGTACAGACCTATGAAGAAAAAATTATTTTATCGCACAGAAGTAAAAAAGACAGCCGAGGAGACAGCATGCCGTGCTAAAACCACGGAAAGACTGAAATCCACAGCGACTGCTGAAGTTGATGCATTATACAATTATCTGGAAACCACACCTGACGGTTTAGGCGAACAAGCCGTGGAAAAATCCAGAGAACAATATGGCGGCAATCAAATCACACGAGGAAAGAAGAATTCCCTTGCCATGGGAATCATCCAGGCATTTATCAATCCCTTTACCGCTGTTTTGTTTATACTTGCCGCAATATCACTTTTTACCGATGTTATTATGGCAGACACAGGCGAAAAGAATCCCATGACAGTGGTTATCATCGTATCCATGGTACTGATTTCCGGTATTCTGCGCTTTGTACAGGAAGCCAGGAGCGGAAATGCCGCGGATAATCTTTTGAAGATGATTAAGACTACCACCAATGTGGAGCGTCAGGGAATTGGAAGGGCTGAAATCCCGCTGGAAGATGTAGTAGTCGGTGATCTCATACATCTGTCAGCAGGAGACATGATTCCTGCTGACTTACGAATCATTGCCGCCAGAGACTTATTCATAAGCCAGTCTGCCCTTACCGGAGAAAGTGCATCTGTAGAAAAAACATCCGGTGCATATAACGGGGATTGCGATGCCGTTACAGAGATTCCAAACCTGGCATTCATGGGTACCAATGTAATCAGCGGCACCGCCTCCGGTTTGGTTGTCGCCGCCGGGGATGACACGATTTTTGGTGATATGGCAAAAAACATTGATGTTCAGCCTGTGAAAACCAGTTTTGAAAAGGGGGTTAACTCCGTTTCCTGGCTTCTGATCCGGTTTATGCTTGTGATGGTAACTGTGGTACTGTTCATCAATGGTTTTACCAACGGAGACTGGATGGAAGCTATATTATTTTCTATATCTGTAGCTGTCGGACTGACTCCTGAGATGCTTCCGATGATTGTTACCACCTGCCTGGCAAAAGGTGCGGTCAGCATGTCCAGAGAAAAAACAATCGTAAAGAATTTAAATTCTATCCAGAATCTTGGATCTATTGATATTCTCTGCACGGATAAGACTGGTACGCTGACACAGGATAAGGTGGTTCTGGAATACCATATGGATATCCACGGAAACGAAGATGCAAGGGTACTTCGCCACGCCTTTTTAAACAGCTACTATCAGACTGGTCTGAAGAACCTTATGGATGTGGCAATTATAGAACGTACGCATGAAGAAGAAAACACAGAGCAGAGCCTTTCGGGACTCTCTGACCAATATCAGAAGGTGGATGAGATCCCATTTGATTTTGAGCGGCGCCGCATGAGCGTAGTTGTCTCCGATTCTACCGGCAAAACCCAGATGATTACAAAAGGTGCAGTCGAAGAGATGCTTTCCATCTCAAATTATGCAGAATACGACGGGCAGGTTATTCCACTGACACAATCCATCCGGGAGTATATTCTGCGCAAAGTCAATGATCTGAATGAGGATGGAATGCGCGTCATAGCTGTTGCACAGAAAACGAATCCTTCTCCGGTTGGAGCCTTTTCCGTTACAGACGAGTCCAATATGGTTCTCATCGGCTACCTGGCCTTTCTGGATCCGCCGAAGGAATCCACAGCCCAGGCTGTAAAGGCACTGCATCAGCATGGAGTCGAGGTCAAGATTCTCACAGGGGACAATGATAAAGTAACCCGTTCCGTCTGCCGTCAGGTGGGAATTCCCGTCGGTCATATGCTTCTTGGTTCTGATCTGGATAAGATGAGCGATATCGAACTGGGTGAAGCAGCCGAAAAAACCAGCGTCTTTGCAAAGTTGTCTCCTCAACAGAAGGCACGTGTCATCACAGTACTGCGCGATCAGGGGCATAGTGTGGGATATATGGGAGATGGCATCAATGATGCCGCCGGAATGAAGGCCTCAGATGTGGGTATATCTGTGGATACTGCCGTAGATATCGCAAAAGAATCTGCGGATGTAATCCTGCTCGAAAAAGACTTAACAGTTCTTGATAAAGGTATTATTGAAGGACGTAAGACCTATGCGAATATGATAAAATACATTAAGATGACGGCAAGCTCTAATTTCGGAAATGTTTTTTCAGTGGTTATAGCGAGCGCATTCCTTCCCTTCATTCCTATGCTGCCTATTCATCTGATTTTGCTTAATCTGATTTATGATTTAAGCTGTACAGCGATTCCATGGGACAATGTGGACGGCGAGTTTCTTGCGGTACCAAGAAAATGGGATGCCTCCTCTATAGGAAAATTCATGCTGTGGATTGGGCCGACCAGTTCTGTGTTTGATATCACGACTTACCTGCTTTTGTACTTTATCATCTGCCCGGCCATGTGCGGCGGACAGTTATATCATCAAATTACCGACCCCGGCATGAAGGCCTATTATATCGCACTCTTCCATTCCGGATGGTTCGTCGAATCGATGTGGAGCCAGACACTTGTCATTCACATGATTCGTACACCTAAGCTGCCATTTATCCAAAGTCACGCTTCCCTTTCGGTCACCCTGCTGACCTTTTCAGGAATAGCTGCTTTGACTGTGATACCATTTACACCCTTTGGAGCGTCTATCGGACTTGCAGAACTTCCTCCGGTATACTTTGCCTGGCTGGGACTCACCATACTCCTCTATATGCTATTGGCTACGGCTGCTAAAAACATGTTTGTTCGAAGATATGGTGAATTGTTGTAAAAATAACCGGATGATTTCTCTTTTGAAAACCATCCGGTTATTTTTATATTATGAGGTTGGGGTCAAAAGTAATTTGACCCCTTATGATACACGGATTACTCCGCACTTTGTGCTCACGTAATCCTACAAATATTCGAAATACACCCTAATCGGGTTGCTTTCTCATGTTTGTGCGGGTCCCAAAGTCATGCTTTTTCATGCAAGCATGAAACGCAGGACCTTTTGACCCTGGTATCATATTATTATTCTCCAAACACTGCTCGATAATCGTCCTTGAACTTTTCAATCCCGGCATCGGTCAGCGGATGTCTGGTCATCTGCTCAATTACTTTGTAGGGAACTGTGGCAATATCGGCCCCTGCCAGTGCACAGTCCGTAACATGAATGGGATTGCGAATACTGGCTGCGATAATCTTGGTTTCCAGTCCTGCTTCTTTGAATATTTTACTGATCTCTTTTATGAGACCAACACCTCTGACACTAATGTCATCCAGGCGTCCCAAAAATGGGGATACGAAGGCAGCACCTGCTCTTGCAGCGAGAAGGGCTTGATTTGCTGAAAAGATCAGGGTTACATTCACCTTGATGCCTTTTGAACTTAACACATTACATGCCTTTAATCCCTCTGCTGTCATCGGGATCTTAACAACCATGTTTGGATGAATTGCGGCAATCTCACATCCTTCTTCAATCATCCCTTTAGCATCTGTAATTGTAGCCTTTACTTCACCGCTGATTGGACCATCGACAATTGATGTAATCTGCCGGATCACCTCATTGAAATCTCTTCCCTCTTTCGCAATCAGAGACGGATTCGTGGTAACCCCGCAGATTACCCCCATATCATTTGCTTTTTTGATATCTTCTATGTTTGCTGTATCAACAAAAAATTTCATCTGTTTTATCTGCCTCTCTATGTTCCAAATATGTATGACGGACTTATACCAGCGTTTTAATCTTATCAAGCTGTTCCGAATTTAAATCAACAAGTTCTGTATTATCCATGGATGTATTGGAATCCTCGATCAGAATCATTTTTGTATCTTTACTCGTTATAGTATTATGCCATAGAGTTGATGGAATATTGTAAACCTTATTCTTTTCCATCTTAACTGTTTTTAATTCAAGCTCACCATCTTTTTCATTTGCATAAATCAAGGTACAGGATCCGGCAATTAACACAAATAATTCGTCAGTCTTATTATGACGTTCCAAATTATTAATTCCTGTAATATCATTGGCAGGCTTCCAATTCTTAATTCCAACTGTCCATTTTTCATTTTCGAAGACCCTCTGCATGCCTTCACCGTCGAACGAATAATTTAAAATCTCCATAATACATATCTCCCTTTTTTCTACATTGTTGCTTTGCAGCTTGCTGCAATATTCTCAGCAGTAAGTCCATATTCTTCGAACAACTCATCTGGTTTTCCAGATTTTCCAAACTTGTCTTGAATTCCAATCCTTGCAAATTTTGCGCCTGCATGTCCTGCCAGCACCTCCGACACTGCAGATCCAAGTCCGCCAATCACCGAATGCTCTTCTGCTGTGATAATCCCCTTACACTTATCGTTCATTGAAAGAATTGTTTCAATATCAATTGGTTTAATGGTGTGCATATTTACAACTGCCGCAGAAATCCCGTCAGTTTCCAGCATCTTTGCAGCTTTCAAAGCAATGGGTACCATTAATCCCATAGCAATGATACATACATCATTTCCATCTTTTAGAATGTTTGCTTTACCGGGAATGAACGGTGTCTCTGGTGTTGTAATATCCTCACAGACTGGTCTGGCTACACGAATATAAACCGGACCATTCATTTTGGCTGCTGCAAAAACAGCTTTTTCAACTTCAAGTGGATCGCAAGGTACAAAAACCGTCATATTTGGCATTTCCCTCATAAGTGCGACATCTTCAATTGACTGATGGCTCCCGCCATCTTCCCCAACCGAAAGCCCGGAATGAGAAAAAGCAAATTTTACATTTGCATTTGCATATGCGATAGAGTTACGAATTTCTTCATAAGCTCTTCCAGCCCCAAAAAGAGCGAACGTGCTTGCAAATGGAATAAATCCTGTATGTGCGAATCCCGATGCCGCACACATTAAGTCCCCTTCCGCAATCCCCATGTTAAAGAAGCGGTCTGGGAATGCTTCTGCAAATGTTGCAGACATCGTTGCATGTGCCAGATCTGCATCCAATGCTACAACCTTATCATTTTTTTGTCCTAATTTTACTAACGCTTCTCCATAAGCAACTCTCAAGGATTTTCCCATCTTTATGCCCCCAATTCTTTCATTGCTGTCTTAAACTGTTCTTCATTCATTGGTTTTCCATGCCATCCAACCTGGTTTTCCATAAAGGAAACGCCCTTGCCTTTGATTGTATGACAGCATATAAATTTAGGCTTTCCAGAGTTTGGCTCCTCTATTGCATCTTCGATTGCCTGGATGTCATGCCCGTCCGCTTCAAAGCAAGCAAAACCAAAAGCTTCAAATTTCTCAGTGATATTTCCAAGTCCCATAACCTGATTATTACTTCCGTCAATTTGAAGGCCATTATAATCTAAGAGAACGCAAAGATTATCAAGCTTATAATGAGCTGCAGCCATTGCCGCTTCCCATACAAGTCCTTCCTGGCATTCACCGTCACCAATTACTGTGTATATCTTATAATCCGCTTTTGCATGCTTTGCTGCCATTGCAAGTCCCACTGCCTGCGAGATTCCCTGACCAAGAGATCCTGTGTTCACCTCAATCCCCGGAGTTTTTTTGCAATCCGGATGCCCTTGAAGATGACTATCTGCCTGACGAAGTCCTGCCAGATCTTCTTTCGGGAAATATCCCAAATCTGCCAAAATTGCATACTGTGTGGGGCACGCATGTCCCTTGCTAAGTACAAACCGATCCCGATCCGCTTTCTTTGGATTTTTGGAATCAATATTCATAATGTCATAGTAAAGAGCCATAAGCATTTCTACACATGACAGGGATCCACCCGGATGACCCGATTGACATGCAAACAACATTTTTAATATTTCCTGACGAATCTCTTTTGCTTTTTTTTCGTAATCCATCTTTTCCTCCTCGAATCACCCCTTAACTGCTCCCGCAGTTAGGCCCTCAACTAGTCTCTTCTGTGCAAAGAAAAACATAATACATACTGGAATAATTGTAATAATACCGCCGGCAGTCAGCATTCCCCAGTCAACCCCCAGTTGTCCAATCAAACTCTTAAGCGCAACCGGAATTGTTCTTGACGCTTTATTCGTAAACATAACTGCAAACGTATACTCATTCCATGAAGTCATAAAAATATATACACCCGTTGCAACAAGGCATGGACTTAAAATGGGCAGAATGATTTTGAAAAACGCTTTTCTTCTGTTGCATCCGTCTATCAAAGCTGCCTCTTCCAGCGACAATGGTAAATCATTAAAGAATCCATTTAACAGCCATACAGAAAACGGAAGCGTGAAGGTCGTATATGCCAGAACAAGAGATGCCGGTTTATAAAGCAGACCCATGTTTCTCATAATCGTGTATAGCGGAATCAAAAGCAATACTGTTGGAAACATATTATTGCTTAAAAACAAGGCCATCATTGCTTTACGCCCAGGAAATCTATATCTTGAAAAAGCATAGGATGCCAGTGTTGAGGCAGTCAGTGATACCATCGTTGTTAATATCGCTACAACGAAGCTGTTTTTCATTGCACCCAGAAAATCCACTGTTGTCGTAAATAGTTTTTTATATGATTCCCATTGAACGTGTTTTGGCCAGTAGGTTATTGCTCCATATAATTCTGAGTCTGGCTTGATAGACGTAATAAATGTCCAATAAAACGGGAACAGAATGAATACCAAAATCACTGCAAGCGGAAGATACAATGTAAAAAATCTCTTCAATAATGATTCTCTTTTCATATCAGCTGTCTTCCTCTCTAAATGTAAATATCAGATATGGTATTGCTACCAGACAAAGAACCAGTGTCAGAAGAATTGCCATAGCCGAAGAGTATCCCAAATCCAGAGCCTGCGCCTTATTAAACACATAAACGCTTAGTGTCTGTGATGAATATGCCGGTCCTCCTTCTGTCATATTAAAGATGACATCAACAGAGTTTGCAACCCATATAACTCGAAGAAGAGTTGTTACAAAAAGTGTGTTTTTTATACTGGGTATTGTTATTTTAAATAGTTTTTGGAAACCTGTTGCACCATCCACATCTGCCGCTTCATAAAGTTCCTCAGGAATTCCCTGAAGTCCCGCCAGAATCATCAGCGCAAAGAATGGAATCCCCTGCCATATAATTGTAATTATAACCGCCGGAAAGGCTGTATTTGTCTGAGATAAGAACGGTATATTTTTATCCAGCAGATGTATCTTTCCTAATAAATCGTTAATCACACCATAATTGCCGTCATACATCCATCTCCACATAAGTCCGATTAATACACCCGGGGTCACCCATGGAATCAGACTGACTGCACGTACGGCCCCACGTCCTTTAAACTTCTTTTTCAAAAGCAAAGCCAGAACAAAACCAAATACAAACTGAAATCCAACACCAAATACCACCCAGAGAATTGTCTTCCAAAGCGCCTTCCAAAACAGTTTGTCTTTAAATACTGTAATATAATTCTCAAGACCACAGAATGCAATTTCCTTTGGTCTTCGCAAATCATAACTTTGAAAACTCATTCCGATTGCATTGATAACCGGAACAAAAACTACACACAAAATAATGATCAAAGCAGGTGCCACCAGTAAATATGGATAGATACTTTTCTTTTTAACCATTTCGATCTATTCCTTTCACTTATTACTTATTTAAAGCTGCGTCCAACTGTTTCATGCATTCTTCTGCTGTAATTTCGCCTGTCAATGCCTGTGAAATAATGGCCGGCCAGTTTGAAATCCACTCCGTGGTTGTATCCTTGACTGGTACGGTACCGGCAAAATCAATACCTTCCATGGAAACTTTCATAAATTTGTCATTTTGAAAGTAATCATCTTTTTGTACCTTCTGGTCAACCGGAACCTGTCCAGTTCCTTCACACCACATCTTCTGCCCTTCATTTGCTGCAAGATATTTCATCCATTCAAATGCAGCTTCCTTATTTTCACAAGACTCGAACATAACGGTCTCCGTGTCTCCCATGGATGTCCATTGTCCTTTTCCTTTCGGAACCATGAAGGCATCAACATCGTCACCCAGTGCTTCTATCAGTCCTTTCGATGAGCCGACATGATGTACAAACATAGCTGTAAGTCCAGACTGGAAATTCGCAAGTGTCTCTTGAAATCCATCACTGGTTGCAGACTTTGGTACATATCCGCCCTGATAAAGATCGATAAAATCCTGCATCCCTTTCACAGACTCTTTGGATGTCAGATCATCAAAACTGCCTCCCTGACCATAGATAAAGTCTCCCCATGGTTCCTGACCACCGGCTCCGCCTCGCATACCGAATCCGTAGATATCCGTCTTTCCATCACCATCCGTATCCATCGTACATTTTTTTATGTCTTCAATAAATTCATCATAGGTTTCAGGTGTCTGTGTAATTCCGGCCTCCTTAAATACAGATGGTCTGTAGTATATATACAAAATTTGGGTGTTCCATGGCATCAGATAAAGAGAATCATCAGATCCGCCGGCATTTTTCATTACCTGATAAATATTATCAGCGATATCGTCTTTTTCATCCCATTTATCTACAAAAGGTGTAAGATCTGCAAACAGATCATTATTGACAAACATAGGGGCTGCAGAGAGTTTAAACGTAGCTACATCCGGTGCTCCTCCACCCATAGCTGCATTAAACAATGTATTCGAATATCCTCCGCCATCCCATGGCGTTTCTTCACCTTCAACGGTAATGTCATACTCATTTTCATCGTTAAACTTTTTAATGATATCCTGCATTAAAGACGAATAATCCGTGTTATCAGCCCAATATTGAAATTTAATTGTACATGGTTCGATGTTATCTGATGATTCTGATCCTTTACCAGAACTGCCTTTATTTTCGGGATTTGAACCACATCCCGTCATTCCAGCAACCATAGTAGCTGCCAATACAACCGACAATAACTTTTTCTTCATGTCTACTCCTCGCTTTCTCCTGAACCATAATTATCCCTTAGCTGCCATATAAAAAGCTCTAATCAATAAAAAAACGCGCAAAAGAACAAGGGGGTCTGTTAAAACCTGAAACCCTTAAACGGGTGTGCTTTTAAGCCAGGCCACCTTTATACCTGAAGAAATGATTGCAGTCACTTGTCCAGGCCACGTTGTTCTATCATGATTATCATGATATCTCCTAATATGAAAATTTCCAATATGAGAGCCTACGGAATGCTGACAATATTTTCAGTTGTCGTATGTGACATTCTGATTGCTGCAAATAAAAAACAGGTGAGAGACTCATTGATATGAATCTTTCACCCGTTCAAACTCACTGCTGCATCGTTTGCCTACTTACCCGCCAAACGGCATGCATTTAAAAAATATCTAATTTGCTGATCTGATACATTTCGGTCAATTCCAACACAAGAGACTGAGATTTGTCCTCCGTTTTCCTGACCATTCCTGACAAGTTCCTGAACTTCCTCCATAATCTCTGATTCTGATGCACGCATCAGTCTGACGGGACTATACCTTGCATTCAAAAATACTCCCGGAAGTTTTTTCCGCACCGCTTTCATATCTGAAAAAGCCCCAACTTCTGCAAACTCCAGACCTTTGAGTTTTGAATATCCATCCACCACATGTTCCATAGATTTTCCGCAGTGGTGAACACCAAAATGAACAAATTCATCGGCTAACATCTGATCATACTTTAACAAAAACTTTTCATACAAATCGTTCGATATCATTTCGACAGAACAGTTGGATGTCAGATAAACCTGAGGGCAGGTCTGCCGGACAACGGCAGTCACACCTCCTGAGACATCATCGGACAGAACTTTAAATCGTCTTCCCACCTCAATCGAAAGTCTCGTGATCTTATCGAGCAATTCCTCTACCTCTTCGGGTGAAGTATAGTAAGATACCATCAGTTCCTGCCCCATCAGATCCATGGCAATATTCTGGATTCCCATAAGGTTTACATACGTCTCCACATGGCCATAGTTCTCCATAAGATATTCAATCTGTTTCTGAGTTCGTTTCCACACTTCGCTGTGATCGAGGTCCGGCAATGCAAGATCTCCTATGGTATCCTCATCCAGATTCATACACTCCACCTGAGGAGAATTGTCCGCCTGGTATCGTATTTTACATCCCATGATTTCTGAATGGAGATATCCCGCTGCAAGAAAGTCCGTCCCGAGAAGTGGTCGTTTCCCAGGGTCTTTTTCTCCAATTCCAAATTCTCCGAAATGCTCGTAAAGAGTTTTTCTCATCTTCCTGTCGCATTCCATACGGTATTCGGGATCATCAAAAAAATCCTGTGTAAAATCAATTCCTCCATTGTCATGCCACCAACTTGGATGAAAAGTAATATCATATTTCATGAATCTTGTTCCTCCATTTCGTGTAGCAGATTGTACAATTTTTCCTGTTCCCCAGGGGTTTTACAATAGGTCACACAGATCAGCTTTTGTTTCGGTCTCCATAACTTTTCAAAAGCGGTGTAACTGTTTTCCACATTTCCTACAGCCCTGGCATTCAATACAATTTTGGACCCATTAAATGGATCTGCAAAATGCTCCGGATTATTGGGACTCGGATCTGTCTCAATCGAAAAAGCCCCGTCAGCACACCGAATATTGCGATAGCTCTTTACCATATTGATCTTTTTCTCCCATACACCACAGGAATGATACGCAAAACCTCCGAATTCATCGCCAATCATCTCGTCGAGATCCTGAAACAGTTCTTCATAATCCTCTTCACTTAACATGATAGAAGTGTCATCACTTAAACCAATGCCTGTAAAAACACGGCTGCTTGCAAAGCCATGTCCGGGCCTTGCAAGCGCATCTCCGATAAGTTTTTTCTGCTCCTTTAAGAATTCAATTAAAAGCTCACTGCAAAGCCTTGCGGCTCCCTTAAGTCCTTCCGGATCCTCATAGACTTCCATAAACATGTCTGTTACAGGCAAGAGATATGTAAGCATGTTCATCGGAGACTGCAGGTCGCTAAACGACACGGGAATCTTCCCCTTCGTCTGGTCCATAAAGTACTCAATCATTTCCAGATTATACTTTCCCTCTGGTGTTTGGGCAATAGGAATATAATCGGAATCCAGAATCTCCCTGGCAGAAGAAAACTTGGCATCCACACTTGGGGCCTGACCCAAAAGCCAGCGATACCGCGTGCCAAAACAGGAGGCGATATAACCGATTCCATACCATGGCTCAAGAAAATTCGCGATGTCAGCTTTAAAATCCATGCTGGCTTTCAATGCTCCTAGCTGCAGTGCCAGAGATTCCCTGTAATCTTTACATTTGTCATAAAAAACTCCATTTGCCCTCACGCGACGATAAACTAACAGCCCGTGATCCCGTTCGGTAAAAGTCTTATTCCTTTCAAGTAATTTGCTCTCATAATCCGCATATGCATCCAGATCGAAGGCATTCGGATCGATTGGAGTCACCTCAGTTCCCTGTGAATCTTGTAATGTTGTGTCAAATATTGCTTGTTCCATATCTGTCCTCTCTATCCTTTGATGGCTCCTGCCATGATACCTTTTACAAAATATTTCTGCATACTTAAGAAGATCACCATGACTGGAATCAGAGATAAAATAATAGTTGCCGTCAATGTTCCATATTGCCAGGAAGCAGCTTCATCTCTTAAAAATGTAATTCCTACAGCCAGTGTCTGTGATTTTGGAGTAACGCTTAACGTGCGTGCATACGTAAATTCACCCCATACTGTAACAAAGGTCATTATGATTACTGTTGCAATACCTGACTTAACAACAGGAATCACGGTTTTTGAAAACGTCTGCCACTGATTTGCTCCATCAATCCGGGCGGCCTCCATCATTTCATTCGGCACTCCGTTAAACTGACCTCGCATGATAAAAACTGACATGGGAAGATTCGTCGCTATATATGGAAGAATCAATCCCAGATTTGTATCAATCATGTTCATCTTTGACTGCATGATATAAATCGGAATCAGATATATAACATAAGGCAAAGTAATAACCAACATGATGAATCCTTCGAATATCTTTTTTCCGTAATATTCAAATTTCGAAAAAGAATAACCTAATGTCGCTGCAAAAATAACATTAAACAGTACACTCCAAAAAGATACAACGACAGAATTTTTAAAATAGGAAAAGAAACTTCCTAGTTTGGTAAAGATAGATCTGTAATGTCCAAAGTAAAGATGAGATGGCAAAAATTTCAAAATGTTCGTATAAATTTCATCATTCACTTTCACGGATGTAAGAAGCGTCCATATAAATGGAATCAGCCAACCGAAAGATATCAGTGCCAAAATCAATCCGACAAAAAATCTCGCAACTTTTTTCTTACTCAGCATGGCTCACCACTCCTTTCCTTTTTCTCTTACTTTTTACTTCATCGACGTTTTTATCTCGATTGGCAAACATATTAATTGCAGAAAGAATTAAGATGATAATTCCCATAAAATATCCGATTGCAGAAGCATATCCCATCTCATAATACTTAAAGGCGTTCTGCCATGTATATTGATAGAGAACTAAAGTCGAAGTACCTGGTCCTCCGTTTGTCATCACAAAGGGTTGTTCGAACACTTTCACTGACTGTATAATAGCCCACACTCCGCAGACAATATAACTTTCCTTCAAGTTCGGAA
Organism: Blautia liquoris; assembly: GCF_015159595.1. NCBI lineage: Bacteria > Bacillati > Bacillota > Clostridia > Lachnospirales > Lachnospiraceae > Blautia > Blautia liquoris. Next base: position 2,394,600 of record NZ_CP063304.1, read on the forward strand.
GAATGATTCGAAATGTTGTCTGTATCGAATTAGACCCGTCAATCTTTGCTGCTTCAATAATATCGTCTGGGATATTTGCAAGCCCGGCCATAAAGAAAATCACCAACATACCCATGTTTTTCCAAAGGCTCACAACGATAATTGAAAACATTGCCCATTTTCCTTCGCCAAGCCAATTATGTGTCCATGATTTAAGACCAAAGATCTGTGTCAGTACTGAATTTAACAGACCATACTGATTATTAAAGATCCATTGAAAGATGATACCGGTCAATGATAACGGAACAACCATAGACATGAAGATACATGTGCGATATATCCCGGATCCCTTTACGCCTTTATCGAGTAATAGCGCTATAATCAGTGACAAAATCATAAGAGACGGAAAAAAAGCCAGTGTAAAGACGGCAGTATTTCGAAATGAATCGAGAAAATAACTGTCTTTAAACATATTGATGTAATTCTCCAGCCCGCATAATGCAGGCTGGGAATCGAAAGCAAAATTATAATTTGTAAAACTTAGATAAAAGGACCGCAAAAGCGGATAGCCCATGTAAAGAACAGCAAAGATCATGCCTGGTGCCGCAAAAGCGTATCCCGCTAACATGCTCTTTTTACGATAACCCATTTTCATCTTATTTACCCCACTTTAAACTGAAGTCTTATGACATTCCGTTACTTAAATCAAGTTTTCCGATATATTCGTCCATTCTTGTCTGGAAGTCATCCACAGATTCAGCTCCTGTGAGATACTGCTGTACCTCGGTCTGAATATAGGTATCCAGTTTTGTTGTATCTTTATATAGCGGTGCAGTAATTGCGTTTTCAGTAAATTTTAAAACCTCCGGCCAATATTTGTTGTCAAGATTATCATAATGTGCCTTGAGTGGAGACATCTTACCATATCCATTGATCGCTCCCTGCTGGAAACTGTCTTTTAATAATTCTTCTTTCATAAACTGAATGGCCAAATCCTGATTTTTCGAGACTTTCGGAATAACCATACCATGTATATAGTTCAAAGAACCGTGCTCGTCTGTGCCAGGAACTGGCATAACACCCACATTTTCAGCTCCGAGATTCTCCCCCGCTTCAATCCATCTGGAAGCCGGAGCAAGATGCATAGCCAGCTGACCCGACTTAAACTGTGTGCGGTTTGCATCCATATCAGCAAATACATCAGTTGTGGTATAGCCGTCATCCACTAGTTTTTTCCATGTTTCCATAAGACCTTTAACCTTGTCTCCGGTGAAATCCATAGTCTTATCATCATCTTTAAATATTGTTCCGGCAACACCATTCAGACAGGCTTCGTAGGTATAAAGCATCATGTTTGCACCCCAGTCGATGCCAAATCCCGTCTGTCCATCCTTTGTCAGTTTCTTTGCATATTCATACAATTCGTTCCAATCTTTAGCCGGTATAATTTCACCTTTATCATCGACAAGACCTGCTTCTTTCATCATAGGTATATTACATACAATACCTACTACCTCTCCCAGCAGAGGAATCATAAACTGTTTTCCTTCAATATTTCCATTTTCAAGGAAGGTATCATAGAACTTATCTTTTGTAAAATCGCCGTTGAAGAAATTATCGTCCGTGAATTCTACAATATAATCATTCGATGCATAGGGAACGGTTTGTGACCGATCTCCGCCGATAGCGATATCACAGCTAGTCTTGCCCTGAGACCATTCAAGCATTGAAGTAGTCACATCCACATTATCCACCTGATTGTATGTAACCGTGACTCCAGGATGATTTTTTTCAAAACTGCTTTTGGCTCCCTCAAAGTCATACTTTCCCATCATCCAAGCCTGAACCGTAACCCTTAAATTATTATCTCCTTTTGCATTTGATTCTGTTTTTGCTGAGCCTCCTTTGACTTCTTTTTTTGCTGATCCGCCGCATCCCGCTAATGTTGCAGCTGTCATAACTCCCGCCAATGCGACCGCTGTCATCTTTCTAAAACTTTCCTTTCTCATAAAACAATCCTCCATTTGTTTTTTATTTTCACAGCATATACTGTAAAAAGCAACTACACCAAAAAAATACCCACTTACAAAAAATATTTGTAGTTTTCTTTTACTACCAGACTCAAAGTCCCCAAAGTCTGTTTCTCATAATTCATACGAGGATTAATTAAGCATTCATATAGATCTTTCATTGCTTTTTCCCCGTGTTCTCTGTGTGATTGATAAATCGATGCCTTTAAAATACCGCTTTCAAAAAAAGGCTGTAACTCCTGAAATACGTCGGTCCCAACAATGGGAGGGAGTTCAAATTCCGTTCGATTGTCAAAAAATTCGCAGACCCAATAAGTAGCCCTTGCATTGCTTGTGATGATTCCCTTTATGTCCCTGCTGTTCAAAAGATTGATCAGCTGCTTTTTCCCGCTTTCTGCTTCATATCCATTAAAGTTTACGAGCTCCTGTTTCATGTTCAGTTCTCGCATCTTCTCTTTTACACCTTGAAAATATTCCTGATAGCTGACTCTTTGGTTTGGCCCATTTACCAGCACTAGGACCCCTTCGTCCTTTTTCATCAAAAAGTGCATCATATTCACAGCAAGTCGTCCCATATCAATACTGGATGTTTTAATACAACAGCAGATACCTTGAAGGATTGTACCTCTGTCAATCAGTGCCACCTTCGTACCTCTTCTTATAAATCTTGTAACCCAGTTTAATGACGCCTCATCATCGCACAGAGTGACAAGTCCATGAAGATTTTCATCCGTTTCATCGAACAGCTTTTCAAGAGCATCGGATATATACCCAATACCACCTACTGCCTCCACATATGTGATCGTAACTTTATTCTTTTCTATCTCGCTGGCTCCACGATATATGCCATCCCATAACCCACTATAATAAAATCGTTCGTCCGCCTCGTTTTTTGGCAAAAGAACAACGATATGAAACTTCTCTCTGCGCAGCATAGAAGCTGCTTCATCCATTCGATAATTACTTTTCTCAACTTCCAGAAGAATTTTCTTTCTAAGTTCCTCACTGATTCCTTTTGTTCCATGCAAGGCTCTATGTACCGAAGTAATTGATGTTCCCGTTCGTTTCGCAATATCTTTTATTGTTACTTTCTCAGACACAATTTTCGACTTCCCCCTCTGGTTCCATATTTTCGTAAACGTTATTAATAACGTTTACGAAAACGTTTTCTCAAATTTCATTATCATCCTTTGTTATTGATTTGTCAACCACAGTTTATATATTCTCTATTATTGCAGATAAATTCAATATTTTTTTGTGCATATTTACATACCATACTAAATTTGTACAGCTTATATTTATTCAAATGATGCAAATACACGGATTACGAGCATGAAACGCAGAACCTTTTGACCCCTTATGATACACGGATTGTTACGCTCTTCGAGCTCTCACAATCCTAAAAACATTCGAATTCCACCCTAATCGGGTTGCGTTCTCATGTTTTTACGGGTCCCAAAGTCATGCTTTTTCATGCGAGCATGAAACGCAGGACCTTTTGACCCTGGTATCATTCAAATAGCTGTAATGCAAGAAACGTTGCATTACAGCTATTCTCTATAAGAAACATTCTACATTGCTTTTCATCAAAAGTACCGGCGGCATAACATGATCTTCCTGTTCCTGAATCCCCCTGCTGAGATATTTATGCATTTTTAAGACGGCCTGAGTCCCCTGATCCCAGTGAAACTGGCAGATAACAGCATTGAGAATTCCCTTTTCAAAGTAAGGGATCAGTTCTTCATAAACATCTGTACCTAATATCAAAAAATCCCTGTCGATATTCAATTCATCCACCAGTTTGCAAATACAATACGTGTTCCTTGCATTGCACATGAAAATTCCCTGAATATTTTCCCGCTGTAAGATCTCTCTGCTCTTTTTTTCGATCTCATCACTTCCGAATCCCTCCACTTTTATGAGATCATAGCCGTACTCTTTCATCTTCTCTTCAAAATTCGACGCATACACACGGTTACTGTAGATGTGCTCATCTCCACAAAATGTAAGGATCTTTCCCTTTTCTTTTCTGATTCCATAATCCATAAACTCTGCTGCCAATATACCACACCGTGCATGATCTGCCTTGATACAGCTGACCATCGAACTTTTTTCATCATAGTAGCTGGACAAAAGGACCGTAAATACACCACGCTTAGCAAACCGGCCAATCCAGATATTTGCTTTCTCACTGTCAGCCATCGTGATTAAACCATCTATCTCATCCAGTTTCTCATCATATACGCGTTCCAGTTCTCTCCATATCTGAGACAAAGGATAATCCGACTCTACAAAATCATAATAGATCTTATACTGATCCATATTCTGAGCTGCATCCTGAATCCCTTTCCAGATTCCTCTGAAATAAAAGCGATCCTCTTTGTGAGCTTTCGGCAAAACGACTACTACCTTTTTTGCCCTGCGTTTCAAGACAGATGCAGCCTCGTCAATCTGGTAATTTGTTCGGACAACCTCTTCCATAATGCGTGCCCGTGTCTCTTCACTGACTCCGCTTTTTCCATAAATAGCTCGATGAACGGTACCTAAAGAGACACCTGTCCTTTCAGCAATCTCTTTTAATGTCACCTTTTTCTTCTGCAAATATTATATAACCTCCTGTAATGAAAAATGTCAGTTTCTTGAACTTTTAATATCTGGAAGCAGCCCGCGCACCCCTTAGAAGAGCTTTAACGTTCTCAACTGGAGTTCCCGTTTCCAGATAATCTGAGCAGGCAAAGATATAGTGCCCTCCCTCTTTTCCAATGGCCATAACTTCATATGCCTTTTCTTCAATCTCTTCCGGCGATTTTTCTTTTAAAAAATGAATCTGATCAAAATTACCGAAGAGTATCAGATCCTTTCCAAAATACTTTTTGGCGTCTGCCAGGTGGTTGTCTCCTTGTGGTGATTCCGAAATAGTCTCCCACACGGTAATTCCCAGCTTTTTATATGCCGGATACAGACTTACAGCTTTCCCGCAATTGTGATAAATACACGGCTTACGCCCATCTCGAAGAATATCAATGGCTCTCTTTTCATAAGGAAGAACGTACTCTTCAAAATAATCAGATCCCATCATGCCGCCATTGGCAATGTTTCCCTGCATGCCTACACAGTCATATTCGCTCTGAATAAATATCTCATGATCCAAGCAAACCAAATCAGAGAAAAAGCTCATATAATCATCATAATAATCCTCTTCGGTTAACGCGTCAACCATCATATCCTGAACATTTATATAAGTAGAAGCGAGATTGTATACCCCTCCCATTGACCACGGGCAGGAAATTCCAAGATCCTGGATTTCCTTCTTTGCAATTTTTCCCGATTTGAGAATATGATCCACATCCTTTTTCTCTCTTCTTGGACAATATTTCTTAAATACCTCGAAATCATCCGAATCCTTGATCAGATACTCCATCGTGCTAAAGTGGATCCCGTTTAACATCTTTTCCTGGTATGGAGCCCCCTCAACCTGTTTCAAAGTTCTTTCCGGAGTTTTTACTGTAATCGTCCTCACATAATTTCCCTGAATCACATCCACGTGATTGTCTACATCCCAATTCAAAAAACTTCTCTGCAGAAAATAGGGAATTTCATTTACATACTGTCTGGTAACCAAATCAAAATCCAGTTCTTTTCGCAGAGCCACCGCATCAAAAAGGCGATCTGTGTTTTTCTTATTATAATAATAAGACAGATATTCCTCCTGAATAAACGGGCTTACCGGAACCATATCCGGTGTTTCATTATGTAACACGCATAACAATCTCTCTCTTGATGTCATAGAACCTTCTCCTCTCTACTAAATCGTTTTAGTTTAACGTTATTATAAAGAGAAACATTAATAATGTCAACAATGTTCACCGTTAAATATTACAAAAAGCCTCACTCCTCTGATACTCTCAGACGAATGAGACTCTTTCTTATCTTACTTTTTCTCTTTGACAGGAAGCGTTCTTATCTCTGCATAATGTGTATCGCAAATCCCCCAAATTCACCTGCAAGATATATGTTTTTCAGTTTCTCGTCATCGTTATAGGCGGCGGTATCCATGTTGAAGGAGAATCCTTTTTCCTTCAATTCCTCCACAGCAGAAGTCAGGTCTGCTGTGCCCAAGGCAATATGTCCGTTGGTTCCAAGGTATGGAGCCTTCATGCACTCAAAGTAAGGACCGGCAAAATCCGACTTATGTCCCATGCGTGGCTCCAGATTAAACATCGTACTCAGAAGATTAGCTAACTTTTCTGCTTCTTGCTCATTTTCCGTGTTGATGCCGACATGCAGTAATTCAAACTTATTTTTCATACCTTTACACCTCTTTATTTTTTATGAAGACGATATTGGGTTCCGGGTCATAATTCCGATATCCTCTACCGATACCTTCATTATACACCATTTTTTTAAAAAGGGAGGGGTATCTACCATATTTTGATATAATTCTTTTTGCTTTTCATCTCAGCCGCCGGCCCTACGACGCCGTCTCCTTTTTTCTTATTGTCGCCTAGATCGATATCCAGGCTCACGTCGTTTCCATCCGGACACTCATACTCTGCATCGACAATCCGAACTCGGGGAAGGGCTGCGGTAGTATAGATCTTTCCGGCAAAGATTTCAAAATCTTCAGGAAGCTCACAGGAGAGATAAACTTCATCATCTTCAGTTTCAATAATCTTTACATCTGCATGGAAATCGTGATTGATTCGGTTGGTCTCCTCTTTTTTAAATGCATTCGCACTTCCCAGATACATGTTATGATCGATATATACCGGCTGTTCCACCAGATTGAAAGACTCCGCATCCCCGGGAACCTTATGAACCTCTTCAATGTATTCTTCCAGAGAAGTCGTATAACCGTCATAATGCGCCGTTCCTACCCCTTCGGCCGAATCTTCTCCCACAAAAATATTGTTATAGAATCTGTCGTCGCCTCCATAGACAAAAGAGAAACCAGCTACTTTTGTACTATGAGGTAGATGATACTGGGTAGAACGCTCCATTTCTTTCCTATGATTCATCCTTCCGCAAATCAGGTTGTTGACATAAGCACCGCCCTGTGAAACGTTGTCGATCGAATATTTTGATGCCAGAATATTGTGATCTACAATGTAAGGCCCATGGCTGACTTCGACAAAGAAGTCCCGATTATTCTGATAAAATAGGTTTCGGCTTACCCTTGTTCCCTGTGCCTCCCAATCAAGCCACAATCCCAGAGAGCAGTTATGAATTCGGTTGTCATGGATCTGGACATCTATAGCTGCGTGAAGTTTGATTCCTGCAATCTCATGGCCATAGAATTCACGTTTTAGGGCAATGTTATAGATGTGGTTATGATAAATCTCACTGAAAACACCCCCCAGATGTCCTACGATTCCATTTTGTCCACAGTCATAGATGACATTATTCCGGACGATGTGAGAACCGATCTTCTCTTTGCTCCAGCCTGCTCTTTCCGCCGAAAAAACCGCTTCCAGCTGATATTGATAACCTGGTTTATCTTTCCGGATGGAACAATAATTATTCCCAGTTGTGGCTTCTTTTCCGATGCTGAGGGCGCTGCATTTCGCATCATGGATGATATTATCTTCTATGATCCAGCCCTTGCTCCAATTCGGACCAAGCAGTCCCGGCTGATCCCCAGTGGGCGGAGCCCAGGGTGTCGCCGCCTGTGCCATCTCAAATCCCCGGACTGTTATGTAATCGATACCCGTTTCCAAAGGATAAAAACAGGATCTTCGTACATTGATCTCCACAAACTCCTCATTCGGATCGGCCCCCTGAAAGTTTGCATAAATCGTCGTCTGGTTTTCATCTACTTTTGCAAACCACACGTATTTTGTCTGCTCTGGACTGGGAACAGAGGTAACCTTCTTTGTCCAACTGTCCATCACCTCTGTCCGTATCTTTGGATCCTCCAGCTCTTCCAGCGAATTTGCCTCGTAAAATGACATCCCATTCAAGTAAACATCCCCCAAATGCCTAGTTTCTGTGGAAACCAGCCAGTCACCAAACACTTCAAGTTCATAAGGATTATAATCTCCAAAAAAAGAATTCGGTATTGTCACCTTCCAGACGTTCCCGTCTACATTTCTCCATGAAGTAATTCTCTCAGACCCCTTAATGACAACTTTTTCGCCTTCTGCTGCCTGATAGGTAATCCTCCTTTTATTGCTAAGACCCTTAAACCTGGGTTTAACCCACTCACGATACACACCTTCGTGCACAGTCACAACATCTCCAGGCATAGCAGCCAAAGCAGCTTTGCTGATTGTCTGAAATGGCCTTTCCTTTGTGCCCGGTCCACAGTCAGACCCATTATTTGCTACATAATACTCCATATATTATCGCCTCCTGTTATTCATTACCTCCAGTATAAAAAATTGAGACTAGGAAATCTATCCATAAAATAGTATAATAATTGACAATATTAGTGATACCAGGGTCGAGAGGTTACGGTTGTTTTCATGCTCGCATGAAAACAACCATAACTTCGAGACCCGAACAGACATGAGAATGCAGTCCGACAGGACGGAATTCGAATGCCTGTAGGATTGTGTGAGCGCTTCGCGCGGAGCAATCCGTGGTATCATCAGGGTGCGGAACACCACAGGGAATCTCGTGCTCTTTTTCATCCATGAAAAAGGCATAACTCCCTACCCGCACCACACGGAAACACAGTCCGACAAGACAAATTTCGAATGCCTGTAGGATTGTGTGAGCGCTTCGCGCGGAGCAATCCGTGGTATCATCAGGGTGCGGAACACCACAGGGAATCTCGTGCTCTTTTTCATCCATGAAAAAGGCATAACTCCCTACCCGCACCACACGGAAACACAGTCCGACAAGACAAATTTCGAATGCCTGTAGGATTGTGTGAGCGCTTCGCGCGGAGCAATCCGTGGTATCATCAGGGTGCGGAACACCACAGGGAATCTCGTGCCCTTTTTCATCCATGAAAAAGGCATAACTCCCTACCCGCACCACACGGAAACACAGTCCGACAAGACAAATTTCGAATGCCTGTAGGATTGTGTGAGCGCTTCGCGCGGAGCAATCCGTGGTATCGCTCTACTAAAGATAAAATCTACCAAGGAGGTGGGATTATGGTGTTTTTTGAAAATCACGGAATGTCTCACGATGAATCATTTCAGGTATCAGAATTAACAGATTTTAGTTTTCCTCCTCATTTTCATCGTGCCTATGAACTGATCTATGTAAAAAAAGGAGAATTGTATGTGCGAATCGACAAAAAAGAGTATACTCTGGAAGAACAAGATCTTGTATTCATCTTTCCAAGTCAGTTTCACGAATTCAGATCGAATGGTCATTCAGATATTCTGATAATCATCTTTGCGCCTGAGTTGATCGGGGATTTTTATAACGAATACAAGAGTCGTATTCCACAGAATAATCTCCTACATGTAGCAGAACTCGCAAGTGATAAACTCACTTCTGTTTATCGGCAGAAAAGCTTTTTGTATCAGATCTGCTCGCAGCTGACAGAACAAACCTCTTTTCAGGATGTGCAGAATGCAAAACACTCAAAAATTGTCTATCAGATATTGTTGTACATAGAGAAAAATTACAGACATGAATGCAGCCTGAGAGGTGCATCAAAGACTATCGGTTACGATTACGTCTATTTGTCGAAACTCTTTTCGAGACTGATGAAAATGTCATTTACCGAGTATCTAAACCGATACCGCATCTATCAGTCATGTTATCTTTTAAGAAATACAGAGATGTCTATTGAAGAGGCTGCTTTCAGCTGCGGCTATCATCATCTGAAGACATTCTACCGCAATTTTACCGAAATCATCAAGATTACACCGGCGAAATATCGGGAGTTAAAGTAATAAGGTGATACTACGGTCTCAAAGATATGCGTACAAGAATCAAATGTTTGCTCTGATTATGCAAGCATAAACTACGCGCTAATCTACGATTATAGGTAAGATTTTTATATAATGTGATCATTTTTTTCAATATAAAATTGTATCCTTCCGTGATAATATATATACAACAGTTAAAGTAGTGTTAAAAATGGGAGGTAAACGATTATGAAAAAGAAAATGACAAAGTTATGTAGTATCTCATTGGCTGTATTGATGGCAGCCACTGCTGCTGGATGCGGATCTGACAGTCCAGAACAATCAGCTTCTAGTCAATCAGAAGCAGCAAAAAGTAAAAACAGTGACGGTAAAGAGATCTCTTACTGGAATATTGCTACAGAATCACCAGATAAAGATATTCTTGGACAGGCTGTTGATGAATTTAACTCATCAACGAAATCTGGATATTCTGTTAATGTAGTTCCCACACAAAACGATACTTATAAGGAAAAACTAGTTGTAGCAATGAGTTCCGGCGAATGTCCGGATATGTATTCTAGCTGGTCTGGAGGACCTATGTATGAATATATAGATTCAGGATTCGCTCAGCCAATCGATGATTTATTTAATAAGTCGGAAATCAAGGACAAATTAATGGACGCAGCCATTGAGCAGGCTTCATATAATGGTCATATTTATGCTGTGCCATATCAAAATGTTTCCATCTCAGGAATATTCTATAATAAAAAAATGTTTGAAAAATATAGCTTGCAAGAACCTGAGACGTTAAGCGATCTTGAAAACATCTGTGAAACCTTGAAGACAAATGATATTACTCCTTTTGCATTGGCTAACAGTTCTAAATGGACGGGATCTATGTATTTCATGAATTTAGCAGTACGTTATGGTGGATTAATGCCTTTCCAAAAAGCTGTTTCCGGTGAGGGGAAATTCACTGATGAAAGTTTTATAAAAGCTGGAAATAAAATACAAGAATGGGTAAAAGACGGCTACTTCCCTGAAGGTGTTAATTCGCTAAGTGAAGATGATGGTCAGGCCAAACAATTAATGTATCAGGAAAAGGCAGGAATGTTACTTTGTGGTTCCTGGTATACTGCAACTTTCGCCAACGACAGCAAGGAATTTTATCAGGATATCGGATGGTTTCCATTTCCCACCATAGAAGGCCCGGATGCTGATCCTGACATTCAAATTGGCACCGTTGGTGACCAGTTTATATCCTTTAGCTGTAAAGATGATAAGTTAGCAGCTGCATTTGAATGTGCTGAAGACCATTTGTCCGATGACACGATTGACACAGAAATTGAAAAAGGAAAAATACCACCAATAAAAGGGATTGAAAGCAGAATTACCGACCCTGTTACAAAGAAAATTGCGAAAACTGCGACAGAAGCGTCTGAGATTCAGTTATGGTATGATCAGTATCTCCCGCCGGCCGTATCTACAGCTCACCTTGATAGCTTGCAGGAGGTATTCGGCCTTACAAAAACACCGCAGGAAGCACAGGAAACTATGCAGGCGGCAATGGATGAGTATCTTAACTCAAAAAAATAGTAGATAGAGTTAAATCTATACTTTTCGCATATCTAAAAATCCCTGTGCTATACAGGGATTTTTAGTAAAAAGGAGTGATACGCATATGAACAAAAAAAGATCATTAGGTGCTCTGAGACAGAGAAATACGAACAGGGTGGCGGTACTTTTTCTTGCACCAGTTACTGTCCTTATGATTGTATATGTTTTTTATCCAATCATCGACACATTTATTACAAGTGCATATCAATGGAATGGAATATCAGCAGCAAAAAAATACATAGGGTTTGATAATTGGAGAAAACTTCTTGTTGATCAACATTTTTGGATTGCATTTAAAAACAATCTTATCATCATGGTTTTATCAATTGTAATCCAACTTCCAATAGGTCTTCTTCTTGCAGCCTTCCTTGATTTTGGAGGAAAAAAATTGACTATATTTAAAATCATCTGGTTTATTCCACTTCTTATGTCGTCGGTTGCTATTGGATTCCTTTTTACCTATGCACTTGCTACGAATGGCGGTATGGTCAGCACAATTTCAAATCTGTTCGGGAGAGGGAATATAGACCTCCTGGGAAATCCTAAGACGGCTTTGGTGACAGTTATATTGGTTATCTGCTGGCAGTTTGTACCTTTTTACATGGTTTATTTCATGGCTGTATTTACCAATATTCCAATCGACGTTTTCGAAGCAGCAAGAATAGATGGTGCCACAAAAGGACAATACTTTTGGAAGATAGCTCTTCCTCTTTTATATCCTTCGATTAAAAGTGCTGCAATTCTTTCAATGGTTGGATCTTTAAAATACTTTGATTTGATTTATGTTATGACAGATGGCGGTCCTGGGACTTCTACAGAATTGATGGCTACTTACATGTATAAACAATCTTTTAAAACTTTTAATATGGGCTACGGTTCTGCAGTCGCGGGAGGCATGTTTATACTGATTACAATGGTTTCACTACTCACTATGAAGTTGCTGAATGGAAGGAAGGAGAACTGAGCTATGGACAAGTACAAAAAAAGTAAACGTAATAGTATCTTTGCATGGACGATAGCAATGATTCTGGCAATTATATGGCTGATAATATCTCTCTTACCTTTCATCTTCATGGTCTTGAATTCATTTAAAGAAAAATTTGAAATGCTTTCAAAGGGCGTGTTTCAACTTCCAGAGAAATTAAATTGGAGTAACTACACAGAGGTTCTATCTGGCGGATTTTTAAATTACTTTAAAAATAGCGTAATTGTGCTGGCAATCTCTCTGGTCTTGTTATTATTTATTGCTGCATGTGCCTCATACCCACTTGCAAGATTTAATTTTAAGCTGGCAAATCCAATTTATTCACTCATTGTAGCCTGTATGTCCATCCCCGTACACATTACCCTGATACCAGTCTTTAAAATGTCCAAGACAGCAGGGCTTTATGACTCCATCTGGGCGTTAATTGGCCCATACATCGCATTTGCAGTGCCAATTTCTGTCTTTATATTGACAAGTTTTATGCGTGAAATACCAAGAGAAATCGAGGAGTCTGCTGAGATTGACGGCTGCGGCAAAATCAGAATGTTCTTTTCGATCATATTGAATCTTTCAAAACCCGGTCTTGCAACTCTGGCCATCTATAATGGAGTTAACATGTGGAATGAATTTTCATTTGCCTATACCTTGACACAGTCTTCTGAGAATCGCACTCTCCCCTTGGCAATCTGGGAATTTCAGGGACAATATTCTATGAATACTCCGATGATTATGGCTGTTCTTACATTGACATTATTACCGATGATTATCATGTTTATTGTTTTTCAGGATAAGTTAGTCAAAGGTATGACTGCCGGAGCCGTTAAAGGATAACGAAGAAATACGAATTCCAGGAGCTACTGTTTCTTTCATGAAACAGCAGCTCTTTGGCATTTTCTGTACTTAGTTTGGGAGGATACGAAAGTGAAAAAGTTGATGAACAGTTTTAATCAATGGAGATTTGATAAGAAAATACAGCTTCTGGTAAGTACATCCATTGTTCTTACTACTTTTCTCGTTCTTATCGTCTCCACTACATCTACAGTCAGATTCATGAAGGTTCAGTCTACAGAGTTGCTGCAGGCACAAAACAACACAATCGCTGAGAATTTCCGTAACTCTTTGGATAATTATAAGAAGCTGGCAATAGCAGTTGTATTGGACACCTCTATACAACAGTTTTTAAAGTCCGATAGCGGAAACACTGCCAGCTACATTGACAACAAGAATAATGCAAACAATACCTTATCTAGCATTGTCAATATGCACTCTGATCTAAATTTTATAGCCGTAGTGGATGATCAGTCAGGGGAATACTTATATAAAGGCGAGCAGACAATATACAACAGTAATTTTATCCAAACCTACAGTAAGGATTACGAATCTTGCAAACCAGCAAACTCCAGCACTATGCGGGTATCTTTTAACAATGCCTATTATGATGGAAATAAGTATTCTCTAAATGTTTATTTTCCCATATATGATACCGGAAATCTAATGGGAGAACTAGGTCTTCTCTGCATGAATTTTACGGATCCAAGCTTACAGCAAATAGCAGAAAATAATAATTCATCCAATTTGAACACTGTTGTCATAGACTTAGACGGTGATCTTCTTGCAACAAACGAGAAGGATAAAATTGGTTCAAAAACAAATTATATCTCAAATATTTTTGAAGAATCAGGACACTTTCGAAAAAATGGTATGATTTACTTTTTTCAAAAGATCAATAAATGGGATTTTTATATTGTAAGCAGCGTTTCAGCGATGTACTTATATCACGGAAGCATAACTGCCATTCTTTTCATGTGCACAATTACCATTCTAATGGTTATCACAAATATGTATATCATTAAAAAGATCATCCAAAAATTATATAAACCTTTAGAAAATGTCGTCAGCAAAATGGATTCTGTCGCCTCTGGCTCTTTAAAAACACGCATTGATAGTGAGCGCATGGGTGACGATTTTACAAAACTGGCGGAAGGATTCAACTCCATGATGGACAAAATCCAGGAACTTATGGAACAGGTAAAACTGGAGCAGCATCAGATGGAACAAATAAGATTTAATGCTCTTCAATCTCAAATCCAACCACATTTTCTCTATAATACACTTGACTGTATTCACTGGCAGGCAATGGCAGATGGAAACACTGAAATATCCACCCTCGTAAAAGCTCTGGCAAAATATTATAGAATCTGTCTCAGTGAAGGGCATGACATAATCTCCTTAAAACAGGAATTAGAACATGTTGAAAATTATCTAATTATCCAAAATATGCGCTATGATAATATTATTGACAACAAACTTGATATCGATCAGAATGTCTTAGATTCAATGATTCCCAAGTTAACATTACAGCCACTGGTAGAAAACTCCATCTATCATGGTATAAAAGTCAGAGAGGGAAAAACAGGAACAATTTATATAAAAGTCCAACAGCTCAGTAAAAATATTGTTATAACTCTAGCTGACACTGGTACAGGAATGTCCGAAGAGAAAGTCGCCGAACTAAATTCACAACTCTCTTTACATGATGATTCTTTTGGATATGGTGTGAGAAATGTCAATAAAAGAATTCAGCTTCTTTATGGTGACAACTATGGGCTGCATTATTATAAAAACACCTCCGGCGGAGTAACTGTAAAGATTTCTTTTCCCTACAGAACCAAAGACATGAATACTGCAATAAGAGGTGAGTTGGATTATGTATAAAATATTAATTGTGGATGATGAGCGAATGATAAGAATGGGTATGAAAAATGCAATTTGCTGGGAAAAATTGGGAATCAGCAACGTGTTTACTGCTTCCTCAGGCACCCATGCACTCAATATAATACAGGCATATACGCCAGAAATTATGATCACCGATATTAATATGACAGAGATGACAGGACTTGAACTTATCGAACGTGCCAAAGAGCTGGCACCTCAAATACGTGTCCTGGTTGTCACCGGTTATAATGATTTCGAATATGCAAGAAAAAGTCTGCGCCTAAATGTTCAGGATTTCTTCCTAAAACCCATCGATGAAGATGATCTGAGTGATGCAGTAAGACAGCAGGTAACATATCTGGATGAAATAAGGAGCAGGGAGAAGAACAAAATATTAATTGAACGAACGCAGGGTTCTACTCAGCAAAATAAACTGGAAGAAATGATGCGTACCCTTATTCATAATGATAATTTCAAAGAAGCAGCACTGACACAAATAAACAAAAAATATCATTTTGATCTCAATATCTCTCTTCGTTTAGCATTGATTGTGCCAGAATTATCTATAGACTCTCATCCAATCAGCAGCAATCTACAATCCCTGTCTGTCAAAAACATCTGTATTGGTATGATTGATTCTGAGGAAGCAGGAATCACTTTCGTCGACAAAGATGGTACCATTGCAATTGCATTTTTTGAAGGCAAAGAAGATAAGGTTGTTCTGGAAGAGATTCAGCAATTATCTGATATTTTAAGAGATGAACTAGATAGTAAACCCAAGATTGTAGTGGGAAGTACTGTGCAGGGTTTTGTAAAATTACATATCTCCTATAATGACGCCAAATATCTTCTAAACAATGAAAGAAAGGACATCCGAAACATTATCCAAAGTCTTGGTGTTGAAAGCAGAAACAAATTATTTTTTGATGTTTTTGCAGAACTAAAAGACATTATGATCACCAGTATTGGAAGCACAGAGCGAGTTTTAAAATCATTTGACACATTTACAAAAGCTGCCAAATCCTATAACCTATCCAAGTCAATGACGAGAAGATGTTGTTTTGAATTAGCGTCCAGTACTTATTACTCCTATCTGGAAAATTCTGGTGACGGGGAAAGCCTCAAGCTAGATTCACTCCTAAAAAGTTTAACCACTTCAAGCAAAGAAGATGCTTCCGAAATAACTCGCCAATATATCTCTCAGCTTCTGATAAAGGGGGAAGAAAATGGGCATGAACTTATTACTTCTGCCAAACATTACATTTCCGAACACTTGACAGAAGATTTGTCTGTATCTAATATTGCTGAATATTTATATGTCAGCCCCAGTTATCTGTCCCGTATTTTCAAAAGGGTTACAAAAGAAGGTTGTAACGAATACATCACACGAAAACGAATAGAGAAAGCCAAGTATCTTCTTGAAAATACGAATTTAAAGACTGGAAAGATTGCCATGATGGTTGGATACCACGATATAAACTATTTTTCTCTTGCTTTTAAAAAGCAAACAGGTAAATCACCTACCAAATATAGGGAAACTTTACATGAATATAATCAAAGCTATTGTCGTTCACAATAGACAATATATCTCTGATAATTATATCCCAATGGATTGCAGGTACTTAAGGTCACCAGGTCGCGGCCGGGCTGTATCAAAATCTGGTCAATATCACTGGGGGCAATGATCTTTATCTTATCCACTTTATAGGTAAGTGTTTCTCTGAAATTGGTGATAGATACCGTGTCGCCAAGCTCTAGTTTATGAATATTGCGAAACATCTCTGCCTGAAAGGAACCGCGGTGCGCCGCTATGACGCAGTTGGTATTTTCCCCTCCGATTGGCAGACTGGTCTGTGACAAATGAGCGGCACCTTTTTCCATATTATCGTGACTGGCGCCTAGATATATCGGCATCCGAACCTTTAATTTTGGTATGTCGATATGTCCCACTATGTTTTCAGCAAAACCAAACTGCGTCAGATCGAAACTGGGCTGCTCGTAGGCAAAGGGATCTGTAAGACCAGACTGCCCGGTTTCAAACAGATTTTTATTATATTCCTGCATACGCCGGTATAGTTCTTCATAGGGATCTGAGTCATCCACTTGCTCTGCCCGGTTTTTCTCTGAAGGGTCAGTTACTTCTTTCTGTAAAGGATCTTTCCCATAATCAGCCACTGCTTCCTGAAATTCCCCGATGGCGGCATCCGCTTTTCTCTGATACAGAAAATTCAGAATGGACGGCCAGCTGATCGCCAGGATTCCGGCCGTCAGCAGGATGCAGGCCAAGATGGTCAATACTTTCCTTTTTTTATTCCCTGACTTCATATTTTTCATCGTTTTCTACCTTATTTGCGATCTTTTCTCTTTCTTCTCACCCTTTTTTTCATAAAGATGATGAAGATGAGAAAGACCAATAGGAGAATCACGGCGATCTCCAACATCAGCAGTTCCTTGGCAGACATTCCTTTTTTCTCTTTTTTCTGCTTCTCCACTTCTTCCTTGTGATATTCCGTACGGACTCCGCGGACCAGAAGTCGATGGCTGTTAATTCCATACGGTGTACACGTGACTAATGTCACATGATCTTCCCCCGGAATCGGATCAAGGGGTTTTACATCCTCCGGCTCCACCACAAGAATACTGTCGACCTCGTATGCCAGTGTCTGATTCAGGATGCGCAGCAAAAAGAGATCTCCCTCTTTCATCTCTGTCAGATCGTCGAAGAGCTTCGCATTCGGAAGTCCTGTGTGTCCGGTCAGGACTGCATGAGTGCCCGATCCTCCGACGGGAAGTGCTGTCTGGCGGATATGTCCCACGCCTTTTTCCAGCGTATCGGTATCTGTCCCGTGATAAATCGGAAGATTCACTGATATCTTTGGAATCTCGATATTACCCATCACTCCATCGATGTTCAGGATGCTAAGATAATCCTCCGGAAGCGCCATCCCGCTGCCCTCGAGGAAAGGATCTTTGACCGGCTCCCCGGCCAGAGATTCGTTGTAAGCGACGGCCCTCTGCCACTCTGCCTCATATTCCTCTTCTTTCATCCTTTTAACAGAATCATTATAAGTTTTCACAACCTCAGACTGATTTAATTCGGCTACATATTTGCTTAAGGCAGGATAAAGAAATAACGCAACGCCCAAAACAAGTAGTATAATAATGATAATATATGGCAGTCGGCTGTTTCCTTTTTTTTGTTTCATCGGTCCTTTATTCTCCCTTAAACATCCATGAGGGGAGACATCGTCTCCCCCATGGTCTGCCTTTTTTATGAATAATATTTACGCTTCGCTTTCGGAATTTCTTCTCCGTGAGATTACGAGTACTGCACCTGCAAGTGCAATCAGAAGAATTCCGCCTACAGTGAACATGATGGTACCTCTTCCACCAGTTACCGGAAGCTCAAATCCCTTCTTATTAAGTACAGTCACCTCATAATTACCACCATTCGCTGTACCTTTGTCAGTTTGAGTCGTCTCAAGTGTACCGTCCATACCTGGTTCAGGGTTATCACCACTATCATCGACTTCATCTCTCAGAATAAGGGTATACGGTTCTCTCAGCTTGTTGTATCCGCCGGGAGCTTTTGTCTCTGTCAGTGTATATGTACCCAAATCCAGTCCTCTTATCTCTAACTTACCTTTCGGATCACCGTCTTCTCCGACTTTCAGGGTTGTTGTTGCGCCTGTATCGCCCGACTTCGCTACGCGGTATTTACCATCGCTTTCCTTGATAAAGTAAAACTTATCGTTTCCTTTTTTCAGTTCGAATTCTGCACCTGGTAAGAATTCCGGGGTTTCACTATCCGTCTTCTTATTAACTATGATACCATAAGTGTATACTTTTGGTTTGGTTCCCGGTTCTTTGTCATTTGTTCCATCGCCATAAGGATTATTGGAATATTCCAAGTGTGCCTCGTTCTCATTACCGGTTGTGACCTTTGCTTTATCATTAAGTGTGGCCGTATATGTCACTCGGATGCGGTCACTATCTTCCCATTCGCCGCCTTTTCTTGCCTTCAATTTGTCATAGTTAAATACCAGCTTGAATGTCTTATTACCCAGTTCCGATCCGGAAGCTATCACATAATCATCTCCAGCTGTCAACTCGACATCATTCAAGAATGCCTTAAGTGAACCAGGATTAAAGGTAAGTCCTTCAGAAAGTGTATCACTGATGTTATAGATTTTGTTGGTTGCGCCTTCCGGATAGGTCGGAATGGTGGCCTTGATCTCGTAAGGGATCACATCTCCGATAGCTGCATCGTCTTTATCCTTGCCGTCGTTTACTGTTTTTTCGATGGAAGGCTCTTCACCTTTGAGGTCTTCACCATCAATTTCTACAGGAGCCAGTCCCCAGTCTTCTTCGTCCTCATCCCACGCCGGTATGAGATTTACAACCGTCGGCTGATATACCTTAAAACCTCTTGACATGAGCAGCAGATAATTACCCATGGGAAGGTTTGTAAGCTCACATACGCCGTTCTCATCGACTGTCGCGCTTTGAACTGCCGGAAGTGCTGAAACTTCCTTTGCCGGATTCTTGATATCCGCTGCCAGTTTAGAATAAAATGCCTTCAAATCGCTGGCTGAAACAGTGTTGTTGAACTCGTTCGTATCATCATACTGTGGATAGTTCGCATGAACCCAGTCCTTCATCTGAGGTTCCACCCATGAATAGGCGGGATCCTTCGGTGTGCCCTCTTCTATGTTGACGGTCATCAGCTGATAGGGCTGAACAATAACATTTGGCTCTGCACCAGTTATCCGAATGCTTCCCTTGGTATTTTCCGTGACCGCCGCATACGCCGGAACGGCGGCTCCCAGGCAGAGAATCAAGCTGAGCATCCATACTCCGAAAGCCTTGATTATTTGTTGCGTCTTCTTTTTTAGCATAATTTCTTCCTCATTTCTTTTTTGTTTTTTTATTCTTTTGGATCAGCTGTCACCTTGTTATCACCGATAACCTCACCTCCTTTAATAAGATCAAACCTGTCTCTTGGCGTAACAGCTTCCTTTTCTCTTAATAAAATAACAGATTTGATGTTTTTAACGCTTGCTAATGTAATAAAAGGCATCTTACATGTACTTAATTATAACGTCACTCTCTTGCTTTTCTTCGATAAACAAGAATCAACATGACAGCTGTTCCAATCAAGATTATGGAACCTATAAGATATAGGTTTGCACCGTATCCGCCGGAGCCGGGCAGTGACAGGTCGCGGTAATTTGCCAGTGAAAGGGTTCCGTCCGCTTCCTTTTTAAATGCCGGAGGTTTTTCGCCGCGGGCACTGATTTCGATCTTCTCTTGTACATGGTCCACCTGCAGCAGCCACTGCCCTTTTGGCAGCTGATATCCGGATTTGGCCTTTGTCTCGGCAAGGATATAGTCGCCGGTGGTCAGTGAGTCGAAAGACACGATCCCATTCTCATCACTGGTCACGGTATCCTTCGGATGATCGACATCCCAACACGAACCACTCTCGGCGAGTGTCGAGTGCTGGTCGGTATCTGTATGACCCTCTTTGCATGCATAGATCTCGAATTCTACGCCGGAGAGAGGATGTCCGGATTCATCTGTCTTTTTAAATGTAAAGGGCATATCAGCGTTCACATAGAACGTCAGATCTATGTTATACTGGACATCATTTATGTAAGCTTTTGTTCCCGCCGGAATCCCGCCTGGATCGCCCACATTGACACCGGTCACTTCATCTTCCGGAAGATTTGCAATCTTATTGAAACGCAGGTAGAATCCGTCATCGGAATCCTTATGAACGGTATAAGTGACATTTACCACTTCTTTTTCGGTAAGCTCACGCTTTTTCTCCTGTACATTGTCACCTTCATACTTGTTGTAATAATAAGTGACCGGGATGGTAAGCTGATCTCCGTCATTTAAATCTCCCGAAAACTCTTTCGTCCCAAGTTCGGTTCCGTCATGTGCATACATCGTCAGCTTTCCGCCTTTGATTACCGCAGTATCGGAGGCTTTTTTCCATGCAAGTGCGGCATTGTTGGTATAGGGCACTTGCTCAGCCTGTGCTTTCTGTACAGGGGATGCAGAATAGGTGTATGCTGTATCGTTCTGATTATCTGCCGCCGCTCCAAGCTGCAGGGCTGTATTGTTACCGGATTCTTTATCTCGGTCATTTTTCACTTGGACGTCCACGGTATATTTCGAGGGATCTACGGTGATCGTCTTCGTATCGGCGCGATAGCGGCCGTCTTCCAACATCCAGTAATAGGTAATCAGGTATTTTCGGGGTTTACTGATATCCTCATTAAAGGGAAATTCTCCATTCCACTTCTGCTCGGAGATGGTCGTTCCCTCACCGGTGCCGGGTCCCGTTACTTTGACGGAGCGATCCGGAATCAGATGTTCGTCTCCAATTCCTTCTGTGTCGCTTGTCGCAAAGGATCCATCCTGATTCTGCTCGGCACGCCAGATTTCTGTGTACAGCTGTGCATTCTTGCTGGCTGAGAATTCCGTCTTTATATTCGTTGTGGGGACAGCCCAAAACCGTTTGCTGTCGGGATAGCCTCCGGTTTTCGCTCTTGACCAGATGGAGTCATCGTGGAAACCGACAACCAGATTTTCTGTAATCTTGTCCATCATCGTCAGGCTGACATCTTCACGGTGGTCGTAGCGATACCCTGCCTCGATCGTTTTGTCCGATCCGGCGTCCAGTGACATATAGGAGATCAGCCGAATCGGCCGGTATCCCTTCTGTCCGCCTACATCTGCGGATATTTGGAACCAATCCATACCGGGATTTTTGACCTGCAGCGTTCCGTTCGATACTTCCATCGCCATTCCATCTTTTTGGTCATCTCCGTTCGTGTCGACGGGCGCACCGCCTGCAATCATGTGTTCCCACCGCACACTTCCTGCGGACGGTTCTTCGGTCGCATAGGAGGCGTCCGTGATGATCTCACGAACCGTATCATAGGTATCTGCATTCCCCTTATGGTGTTCTTGTGCTCCGCTCTCCCGATTATAAGATACCGGATGATCCGATCGGACACCGCTGCTGTCCCAGTCATAGCCATTTTCCCAGGTATTTAAGCGCACCGTCGAAACGGAGGCCAGAGAATAGGCTTTTACGCGGTCTGCTCTCTCCTTGCTGCCCCATTCCAGGGGATCAGCATTTGCAAAGGTACGAAGCTGGGGATAAAAGCCCACTTTATAAGTCCACTCTATCGGATTTCGAAATCCTTTGAAGCCCGGATCGCTCTCATCATAACCATTGACCCTATCTGCCAGACCCGTGCCTGCTTTTTCCGTCGAAGAGGTCAAAACCCCGGTCACACCAAGTCTTTGTTTACTGTCGCCACTCACCCATTCGCGCATAGCTGTTGTCTGCTTGTCATAGTAGCAGTTATTCAAGGTATACCAACCAGATGATGCCGTTGAGGAGTAGAATCCTCCCACCGTCTTGTTGGGGGTGTTGAGATCGACGTCGAAGTTTCCGACTTCCCCGGCGGCATAGCAGTTGTTCATGATATCGCGGGTACCGGAATCGGCTGTCTGACCGACGATGAAACCTCCCTGCTCTGTAGGCTTTGACCGCAGTCCCACCAGCGCTGTGCTGTAACAACTGTTAAACGTCCGCGCATTATTATCGGAGTCCCAGGCAAACCCTGCCATTCTGGAATAGCCCTCCACTTTTCCGGAGGAGTAGCAATTATTAAATTGACCCGCCAAAAAACCGACAAAGCCGGAAGTCATCGCTGAGCCGTAAATCTCATTCACGGCAAAACAATTCGTCATCCTCGTGTTATAGGCAAAACAGGAACTAAATCCCGCCGAATGACCGCCGGTTCCGCAGACAAGGTTATCGACAGCATAAGAGTTTTTAACCTCAGACATCTGCGACGTTGCGGAGTTTGCATTTCCAAGGCCGAGGGCAAATGCTGTGACATGATCCCTGCCATAGATATAATTTCCCTCTGTTGTGCAATTTTCCATTGTGACATTCGTATTCATATCCTCTGTATATCTCGAATTCTCTATGTATCCGAACGGAGACACACGACCTTGTCCGTCTTGAACGTAGAGATTTCCCGCCGATGAATAAAACAGGGAATCCCGGATGTGAATATTTTGAAGGTGGGCGTTCTGCGACTGAGGTTGCATATTCCCCCGAAAAAGTCCCACGCATTCCTGGTTCGATACCATCTTACAGGTGACAAACTCAAGATCGTCAACCACAAGACGTTTATAGTTTCGAATAAAAGCGGAGAACATCGAGTTGTCCGTCTCTTTTTTAACCATCTGACCAAGATTAAAGATTTTGTGACCGTTTCCATGAATTGTTATCGTGAAATTCTTGCAATCCACAACATCCCATGAATACTGTGCACCGTTCAGGTCGATGTCCGCCTGCAAAGTGATCGTATCTCTATCGACAAGCTCTGTCAGTGCGTGTCTCAGCTGTTCACCGGAATAGACATCCCAGTTCATATTTACCCTGACCGGAAAAGCTTTCGGGTCTGTTTCCGGGCTGCCCGCCGGAAAGTAAGATGCCACTCCCCTCCAAGACCATTCCGGATCGTTCGGACTTTGAAGCCCGGGCATATCGGACGTCTGTGTCCAATGAAATTTGGACACGGCTTTATTCATCCATATCGTGTTGACATAATCGACCCAGGAACCTGAGATGACGATGCCGTTGGTATAGGGAGAGTCATAAAAGCGGTTTCCACTGGTCGGGGACTGCTCCGTCATAAAGTCATCCTGCGCATCACTATTGGAACCTGTTCTGCTGTTTATGGATCGGCCCGATCGGGA
This sequence comes from Blautia liquoris, assembly GCF_015159595.1. Classification (NCBI taxonomy): domain Bacteria; kingdom Bacillati; phylum Bacillota; class Clostridia; order Lachnospirales; family Lachnospiraceae; genus Blautia; species Blautia liquoris. Next base: position 2,418,533 of record NZ_CP063304.1, read on the forward strand.
GTTCTCTTCCAGTTCTTTTCCGTAGAGGGGGCAGTCTTTGTTATTCTTGTCATGGACATGGGTGTACTCTCCCGGGACCGTGATGATCTCTTTATGCGTAGTGCCGTCTTCATCCTCCACGTCCACTTCTTCTTCAATCTGCTCCCGGCACAGACATTCGACCGGTCCATAGTATTTACAGTCCGGCTGATGTGCCCACGGAAAATTGTTGGCATCGATGGGTGTTCCATCCTTGCCGCAGTGGCAGTCTGCAAGCGGCTGTGACTGCGGCGTTTCTTCCTCGTCTGCTGCTTCCGGATCTGTATTGGCTGTCTCTTCTGACTGTGTTGGCTCTTCATCGCCGTGATCGTGTTTATCTTCCACATCCGGAGTTTCTCTCACTGTAATCACTACGGTCGGCGGCTCGGCGGCATATTCATAGTCCGAACACTGTGCGGTGAATGTATACTCGCCGATTTTATCGGGTTGATAGTCACCGCTCCAGTCAACCGGAACATCCAAAACCGCACCTGTGATCTGGCCGTCCTCTTTGCAGGCAAACCAGACATTATCACTGCCTGCCACCGACCCGTAGATACGGTAGGCAGTCTCGCCCTTTCCCTGCTCCTGATCATCGTAGTTCAGCTGATAGATCGACAGTTCTTTTCCATCTTTTGTTTTTGTCTTATCTTTCGGGGCGATATAGCCGTAGTCAAAATAATCATAGTGTTCGTATCCGTCCGATAGATCCACCTCAGGCTTTGCCTCTGTGAAAGTGGAAGTATCCATGCCTTCCGGAATATCTACAACTGCCCGGACATACTCCGCAAGATTCAGTTCTTCACGTTTCGTTCCCGGCTCAACGGTCTTCGTATCAATCGGATTGCGGCGTTCAAACCGCTGAATCTGATTCGACCACTGCTGTTCCTGAGCCATAGGGAAAACTGGGAAAAGTGATAGCAATAGTGCTATGATTAACACGACAGCCAGTATGCTGTTCCTCTTTTTTCTGTGAAGGATCCTTCTTTCCATATGAACTCCTCTTCCTCCTTTGCTGTGTACCGATCAACATGTCACTCCTGTCGGTTTAACATGATGTTATATAGCTAATATAACGATTCGATGAACATTAATATCAGTTCAATTGCAATTTTCATTATAATACCAGATTCGATGTTTTTTGTGTCTGCCAATGTAATAAACTACTTGTTTCATGTATCAAACAACCTACTTATCTTCCTGCACACATTCGCAGTTCAAGTAACGGTATCATACAATAGGGGCGGCACATTGTTTTGCGTTGCCCCTGTTGTATTGATAGGTCCATGAAAGTAATTTACTACCTTCTCTTTAAAATCATAAACGCCTCTTTTTTCGTAAAACGATGACAGAAAGTATCTCCGCCATACTGATCAGCAGCACAGACCCAGTAAGATAGGGCAGTACTCCTTTTCCGCCGGAGCTTGGCGTTGCCATCAGCTGCAGGTTCGGCAGTTTCAGCTCTCCATCTTCCTCCGCCAAAAAGGCAGGGGGATTGGCCTCGTCTTCTGCCACCGCTGTGATGATGATCGGATCCGGATCGTCACAGGAAACGGTGAGTTCCCAGCTGCCGGAAACCTTTGTGTAGCTGCCCGGTGCTTCTGTCTCATACAGACGATACGTGCCGTCCGGCAGCTCTCCTAAATCTACCGTTCCATCTTCCCTGCTGACTGCTGTCTGATATAAGGTCCAGCATGCGGACGTATCGGATGGGTCATCATGGGAATGCCCCGGTTCACTGTCCACACAGGAGAGATCATACAATGCGAACTTCGCACCCGGCAGAACCTTGTCTGTATCTTCGGCGTCTACTTTCGTAAATGTGAAGGGAACGCTTGGTTTTTTATGATTGTAAAAGATGATCTGGTTTTCGTCGGCAATTTGTCTTATAAGACCGTTGGCCCCGATCTTCTGATCTTCCTCTCCATTCACGACGATGTCTGTGTCATACAAGTGATCCCTGCGCTCTGTTATGGTATATGTCGTGTTTCGGGGGATTCCGGCAATTTGGATCGACTGTCCGTCTTTCAATTCAAACTTCGTCTTCTCTCCCGCGGAAATTGCAACGGTCTTACCCGTCTCGCCGCCATCTGCATCACAGATACTTCCGGTAAATTCTGCCGGATCGGTCTGTGCATCGCCGACCGTCACATCAAACGCGAACGATGTATCGGATGGATCGGATGGGTCCGAGTCCTGATTCTGTACCACCTTTTTGACCGTCAGATCCCGCAGTTCCCGGTCTTTTTTGTGCCAGGTCGTCTCACTCTCACGTTCATATGCTGCTCCCGCAGCCTCCGTGATCCGCGCCGTATTCGTATACTGTACAGCAGCATCATTGACCTCCACCGTAGTTGGAACCAAGATGTGAAGCGTCTCATTGCCCAGCAGGCGGTCGATCACAAAGGTCAGAGTACACTCAGAACATTCTGCGTGAATCAGAGTCGCTTCACTCACCAATTTTGCATTCTCCGGATTGGAGCCAGAATACCACTGAATGTTGTCAAAATCAATCGTAAGACCCTCCGGAATCGTATCGACAACCTTCACCTGTTCCAGTGGAAATGCCACTTCCTGATTAGTGACATACAGATCATAAGTCAGTGTGTCTCCCTCATGTACCTGGGCCGGTATGTTTGCAGTGCCGCTTGGGGGATCGGATTCCTTGTGCAGTTCTGCCTTATGTTCCCGGATATGGACTGCGGTATTTTGTGATTCCAATACGTTGTAGTTGGAGTCGTTCGTAGGCACGGAGGTTGTCGTACCGGCATACCATCCACTGTTGTAAGCACAGGCATCTGTCTCCTCCAGCGTTTTTACATTCTTTGCAGGTGCTTTCATATGAATCACAATGGAAACAGCCTGCTCCGGCATGAGAACATATGGCTCTCCGTTCTGGTCTGTGCGCAGATCGAAGGCCAGTGCCGTCACGGCCGCGAGATCCTCCGGCGGCACAGCGGACCACTTCGACGGATCTGTCAGATCACGGTCTGCGGGATTGTTCATGTCAAGCCCCGGCACGCAGGAGTAATAGGTCACTGCGTCAATTCCCTTTTGCAGGGCATCACTGACATCGACGGACTGCAGTGTGTCACCTTTCCATCGGTTTTGATTCGCCGTCTCATCTTCTGTCTGGTAGTCCTCCAGCACATCGAAAAGTACAATGTCTTTGGTAGTCATGTTCTCCTCGGCTGCCAGTCGAAGGCGATAACTGTAGTCTCCTCCCCCGACCGCACTGGTATCGAGAAGGTACTGGGGATCTGCAGCCGTCTTCACCCGCTTGGTAAATCCAAGTTCGGCCGAAAATGGAAAATCAAAGCTCTTTGCTGTCTCTGCATAGATCGTATCGGCCAGTGTCCCTTCGGGATTGCCGTCGCCATCCAGATCTTTCATCAGTTCTTTATCCTGGATACGCCCGCCATCATCGGGATACGCCCTTCCCATGGCCCCAACTCCCGACTTATAGGCGATGGTGTTGCGGGGCGAAGTGCCATACTGCTGCACACTGTCCCACGGATAGATGGCATCGTATTCCAGATGAAAACCACTATAAAAATCTGTATAATTGCCATTCGGACTTGTGGAAATAACGTTCTCCATATCCTGCGGTACTGCAGCATGAATTACCATCATGGTACGGCCGCTGTTTCGCCAGTTATCTATAAATTCTACCGTTATATCGCAGAGGAACTGATCTTGAAATGGAGTGTTATAGTCGGCTATACCGCGGAATGTCCAAACGCGAATGGAGGACGGATCTGCATTCATACCTGACGGTAAAAGATCATATAGGATACCCTGCGTCTGCAGCTCCATCCAATCCTTGTCAAACGGAATAGAAATGGCTTTTACTTGTAGCTTTTCATACATGTCCGCACGGTAGTGTGTCTTCACAAGTGACCGATCGACATCATTTTTATATGTGACGTCTTTAGAGGCATAGGACGATGTGTTCACTTGGGATAAGTTTTTATAGGCAGCAGAATGTTCTGCATATGCCCCTTCGCCGTATAAACCTTCATCGCGCAATTTTGTACTGGCAGTAACTGCCTGATTTGAATACCCGTTGACCACACATCTGTCCTGTTTATCCGCCCAGCCCCCTTTATGATCTGTGGTTCGCCAGGATGCCACATTATACAATCTTGCCGTATCATTTTGCAGCAGCGATTTCACATGCTCTGTGGGATACAGCTGTACGCACGGTGTCATATTAAACATTGTTTTATAGTGAGTTGTTTCATGTCGTATCTGTACTCCGGTGCTGCCGGGAGGAAGTGAAATGTTTACCACCATATTTGGGTGCGTGTATTCTGTTATATTTCCATCTGTATCTTCGAACTGCTGATATCCATTCTCTAAACGTCTCAGGGAACCTATCAGTTTCCATTCGCCCGTAAGCCCCGTCTGATAATAGATCTGAAAAGGTTCCCACTTGCCGTAGTCCGTATCACGTTCTTCACTCCACGTGCCGCTTGCCGGATCTTGTATCCAGTTGTACTCGTATATTAAAGACAGATCAACGGAACGAAATTCATAATCCCCGTCTAAAAGGCGTTCGTCCTCCAAAGTCACGAGATCATCGGTTGCTTCGACTTCGTATGGAACCTTCCCATAGCTGCTATAGTCAGAAGTGTCGGCTCCCTCCTCCAAGGTGAGTCCCCATCCCCGGATGTCACTGCGTACATCGAAAGAGCCAAAATCAACCGGCTCATTCTCCTCCTTGATCTTCAGTTTATTGACATAGCCGGGATATTCAGTATCGCGCGTAGTTTTTCCAAAATTGTAATCGTTTCCCTGATAGGCAAAGCTTGGGTCAACGTAAGTATAACTGTTGGAAACACTTCTCTGATCGCTCGCTGTATCGAGCCCCGTCAGTGTCATCTCGGCACAGTTTTCAAATGTTTTTACCCCTTGTTCTAAAGATGTGCGGGGGTGCCGCGTCAATACAAAAGCTGACAGATATCTTTTATAATCCCCCGTAGCGGATTCAGAAGGAGTGTCTACCTCATAACTGGGCATATCTGTCTTACCCGCACAGTTTGCCAGATCCTTACTGGATCCAATGCCGACGACCTCACCGTACCCATCCGGTATATCTTTACTTTCCACCGAATACGGCTGTGTTGCACTGACTTCCCCAGATACCTGCCAGATGACATAGAAATAATCGTCTGCGTCATCCGGTTTCTTCCCCCAAGTATCCTGCCATGTCTCATACTTGGGATTTGGATAAATCGTTTCTTTTGTCAATTTTATAATCCGTGCCGTTGTATTATATTGCACTTGAATGGTATCGCTGTTCTTTGAGACAGGTTGTTGATTCTCCAAAGAAACCGTTGCCTTCGCATCAAATTCGTGTTTATACTGGTCTTCGATACCCGATGGATACTGATCTTTCCCATCCGTGCTGTGATAGACGATATCGCACTTAAATATGTATCCCGGTTCGATTTCCTGATAATTCGTGAGGACAATTTCCTGCGTATCTTCATCTATTCTATATAGAAAATCCGTCGAGCCTCCCGGCTCATCTGACACTCCTATATCGATAGCCCCCTGCGGATTACCATCACGGTTATAGAATATATACTGTGGAAGGCGAATTTCGATCTCTCCGGGGCGGGCATTCTCCGTGCCGCCAAATGAGAACGTAATACTCGCCTTTGCGAAAGTACCAAGGGCATCCAGATCGCTAAGATTCCTAAGTGGTTTCAGCTGACACACCCCATCCTCGTCATAGAGCAGACGTCCCATAAGAGAATCCTCTTCGCTGGTCCACTTCAGTTCTATCCCGCTAATCACGGGATTATCTCCTGCCCCGCCATCTTTTGGCGTCCGCATCGTCTCCTCTGCTGTCGGCTTTTGCTGTTCCCCTGTTGGCTTCACATCGGAGGGATTCTCCTGTGCCGAAGAGTCTTTCTCCACCGTGATGATTGAAAAGGGCTTTTCGCCATCATAAACATAACCTTCCATCTCGGCCGTAAACTTGTATTCCCCAGCCTTATTCTCATTGAACCCGTCATCCGACCATGTGACTGGGATATCCTGCACTCTGCCGGTGATATTTCCGTTCTCATCCGATGCAAACCAGCCCACTTCACCGCCGGGCAATGCGCCATATCGCCGAAACGCCTTTTCAGGCGCATCCTTGGATTCCTCGCGGTTTACAAGATAAAGAGTCACGGGCATCTCTTGTCCGTTCTCTCCCTGGTCCGAGGAAGGCTCCTGACTCTGAAAATAGTCGTAGGACTGCAAGGACTTTTCATCGGGCGTGCTTTCTACAAATCCGTTTCTCTCCTCTCCTTCCAGTGGGATCACCGCGCGCAGACTTTCCGGTAAGGTTAACTGATCCTTAAGCGTTCCCTGTTCGACTGTCTCGCTATAGACGGGGCTTTGATCCTCGAATTCGGCGACAGATGTCTGTTTCTGCGCATCTGCCTTTGCGGGAACTAGAACATCAATCAGCATCAGCATCGCCAAAAACAATGCCAGATTCCTCTTTCCTTTACTCCTTTTCATAACCTCGTTCTCTCTCCTTCTTCCTAAGAACATGTATGATTCAGTTTTGGTTCGTTGTAATCCTAGCTGCCTATTATCATGATTTAAAAGACACAGAATTGATTTCCTGATATCCCAAAAGATATCCCCAAAACTAAAACCATCTGAATATTCGTATTCTGATTAGCACGGAATTCTTCTGCTCTTACTATAGCGATAAATTTCAAATCTGGGAAACCACATGTATTGAAACCTATGTTATTCGTACTGAATAGTACTGAGGTTTTACTACATTTTGGGAAAATTTCCCTGTACGAAAGATTCGATGGGCTCATTAAAACAGCAGGGATTATCACAAAATCTATGATAATCCCTGCTGTTTTTCGTTCCGTGAACGAATCTTATGATCTTTGACGGTTATTTTTTGTAGCGAATGGTACTGATTTTTTACCCTCTTGTACTTTTCACAGCAATTACTTCCGGGTTTTTCGATAACAGTGAAACAAATTCCATCAGGCTTTGATCATTTCGCAAAATCAACTCGACGCTCAGTTCCAGTTCGGGCGGTTCTGCCTTTGTATAATTCAACTCGATAATCTCGGTTTGATACTCCTCATATCCCTGAAGGATTTCCTCAACTTTTCGGATATCGCCCCCCTCTTTCATCTTAAGTTTCACGATGTCTCGTTCCAGATCCCGGTTAAACGTATTCTTATGCATGATTACCTGAATCAGGATCACGAGAAACGTTGCTGCAATACCTATGTAGTACAGACCGCTTCCGATGGCCATCCCGATTCCCCCGGTTGTCCAGATACCAGCTGCCGTTGTCAGCCCGCTGACGACACGGTTTCTCATAAAGATATTTCCGGCTCCCAGAAAACCAATCCCACTTACAATCTGAGCCGCCACACGAGCTGCATCAAATTCCTCACTGTCATAAAATCCATATTTCGAGACAATTATAATTAATGCGGCACCGGCTGCCACGATGGAATGCGTGCGGATTCCCGCCTCCTTATTTCGATTGGTTCTCTCATATCCAATCACACTGCCGCAGACACAAGCCACAAGAATGCGCAAGATGTACTCCGACTGAACCATAAAATCTGCAAATGTCAAACTATATTCCTCCAACTAAAAGCAAGTTTTTTTCCAGTACTTTATTCAGCAAAAAACATCGAACGATATATTCTATATATTGAAAAGTACAAATCTAATTATACGTATGAAATTAAAAAAAACGGTATCCACAAGCAGCATCGAAACAACCGGTGCAAAGGGAATTTGTTTCTTCCTACTTGTCAGATGCCATTTTTTTACAACGAGGTGGATTACTGTAGAATAAGAATACCAAATTATAAGCATTTTCGACAATTGATGTAACGAACAACTTATTTTATGTAACAAAAAACAGTAAATCTCTGCAGCCGAGTAAAAAAACGCTTATCAGGTCAGGCTCTTAAGTGTTCCAAGTATATCTGCGACTCCATATCCCCAGATTGGATTGGGATAGATCATGGTATCCCATCTCGTGGCACCGCGAATCAGTAGTCTGCTGATGTCTCGTCCGGATATGGTTGTATAGTTGCCTCTTACGACTGCCCATTCCATCAGCATCGCAGCGATTCCGGCACTATGAGCGGCTGCTGCACCGGTTCCAGTCACACTTCCATATATATTATTGGGTACCGGACAAGTGAGTTCAAACCCTGGAGCCGCAATATCAGGGGTTACGACACCACTTGAGGTATATCCTCTGCTGGAAGTGATCAGGATACTGTCGCTGTTCTGATTATAGGCGGTCACAGTCAGTGGATTACGGGCATTGCCCGGAGCTGTCACAGTTACATAGGGGTCGGATTCCAGAAAAAATGTTTCCTCAGAGATCAAATTCCCCGAGGGGAGCCATGCGTCGAAATGAGAATACAAATTATCAATGGCAATCACCCGGATATTCCAGATACCGCTTTCTGCATTCTGAAACCTGATAAGGATCAGCTGATCGCCGGTTTCTTCCTCCATCATAATATTGTTGAGGTAGACTCTTGCAGGTTCGAATACGTAATGATATTCCACGCAACTATTAAACTTCGGATAGATCGGTTCTGTCCACTCACCGGAGGGCGACTGAATCTGCATTGCCAGTCTGCTCGGCGATTTCTGCCATATCTGCATCGAAAAGTTTTTATCTGAACTGCCGACACGAAGTTCAAACTCAGAAGATGCCTGACCCACCTCAAGCTCTCCCTGATAATGCCGTCGGCTGTTTGCCTCATTTCCGGCAGAAACGCACACTGCCACTCTGGGGGTGGTAGAAAGAATATTCAGATACACGGCAAGTGCGTCATTTCCATCATGATCTCCCTGGCTTGAACCTAAGCCGAGGCAGATCACCACGGGGCGATTTAGTCTCTGGGCAACGGACATAATATATTCAATGCCCATAAAGATATTCGACTCGGGATAACATAATACTGTATCATCAATCCCGAATATTCTTCGATTGTAGCGTTTTGCGGGGGCAAGTTTCACAACGACAAGTTCCGCATCGGGCGCCACGCCGGAAAAGTCTTTGATCAGATTGGGATGTCCTGCGGCAATACCCGCCAGCATCGTACCGTGACCATTCTCATCCGTGCTGGGTACGACCGTGAGCGGATCCGTATCACGCAGTGCCATATTGATCTCTTGCTTACCGTACTCCGCGCCAAAATTAAAGCGCGAAGGAGGTGTTCCATCCACAATCGTCTGATCCCAGATGGAAAATAAATGGGTGGTTCCGTCAGCGTTTAAGAATGCCTCATGCCGATAATCAATCCCGGTATCCACAAATCCGATTAACACCCCCTGCCCAAAAAGCGCCAGATTCGGATTTCTCTGAACAGCATTTACCCCCGACTTTTCCAGGCTGACCAACGAATTGAGCGTAAAGATGGAAGGGAAAATATGATACGGAAAACGATTGCCGAGCATACACATGTCAAACCGCTCCCCCGGAAGATGAATAACAGAATTCCGATCATTGATTCTGGTTACCTCATGTTTCCCGCTGAAATTATTCGCTAATGTATTATCAACCAGCAAATCCAGGTAATCTTCGTCCAATATTTTATGAATTGTATACCACTCCCTAAAAAGATATCAATATAAGATATGACACCAGGTCAAAAAATTATGTGTTTTAACATTTATCTTCGGGAACATGTATCCGCAGCAGAAAAGTTTTGTTTTCGGAATCATGGTCATACAGAACAAACCCTCCCGCATGTTCCACAATCTCTTTTACGATATCAAGTCCTAATCCATGTTCTTCTTTCTCATCTTTTACTGTTTTCAGTTTTCCGTCTTCCATCAATAGTTCCCCATTATAAGAATTCACAGCTTCCAGTACCAGCCACTGCTGATTCAAGCTGCTGGTAATCTCAATAAAACGCTCGTCTTGTGGTACTTTCTTACATGCCTCTACTGCATTGTGTGATATATTCGACAGGACCCGTATTTCATTCAAAGACAAAACTTTAGTATTCGGAGGAGTAAATACATGAAACTTATAGCGTATATTATTTTCCTCACATACATTTGCCAGATCCTGCATCATGGCATCCAAAACTACGTTATCGGAATATTTCCTGTGAACTTGAACTTTTTCCTGCATTTCATCATAGATATCGTCGATTAACTGGATCGCATCTTCGTTCTGCTGCTCCCGGATCAACACTTTGAGTGAAGTCATCATGGATTTATAATCATGCTTAAACTTTCGGAAACTCTCCGTGAATTTCTGATAGGAGTTGTAATGCCGCAGCTGCCTGGCGTATTGCTGTTCCAGCATTCTGCTCTTATACTTATAATCCAGTAATTCAATACTTCTGATTGACTGATAAATCGTAAAGACCAGCATACCAAGAGTCAATACATCCGTTACCAGAATGATGCCCATAAACCACAGACTGTTTACCGTCAGGAAACGCCCCAGATTCAATATTGCCAGATTGAGGGCAGCTACGAGTTCGAAAACAACAACCAGTTTTAACTGACCGCTGCTGGCTAAAAAAATCTTCATCCTGTCATCCGGGAGAAGTGTCCTGCGTATTCCTTCCCAGAAGACTAATCCAACAGAAAGTGCAATCAGAGTAACGGTATAATATCCTTCACTGTAAGATATCAAATCCTTTCCCCGAAAGAAGAATGTACCAACTGCCATAACGATTCCTCTCAGACCGTACGCACTTAATACACAAAGACCGCCTCCAAATGCAGCCTGTAAACGGCTCAGACCAGTTGAAAACAGCAGGCACAAAAACATAATGACCATAATAACCGGCAGATTCAGCCAGCTCAGATTAGTGATCCGCAAAATCACATACGCAACGGCTATCAACGGCAAAATAAAAAAAGAAAGAACCGTCTTGGATTTTGAGACAGGAAAGAGTTTTCTAAAATAAAAGGCAAAAGCATTATAGTATAAGAGAATCATAAGTGTTGCAGCATAAATCATAGTGGTTTCTCCTTACTTTTGTAAATATGCAAATTAGAAATATACTCTGAAAATGTCTCTTTTAAGGAACTAATGTAAGTACTCCCGATGGGAATTACTTCTCCCGTCTTTAATAATAGCTCCCTCTGTCGAAACATCGAGATGTAGGGCAAATGCACCAGGAAGGAACGATGAATGCGGACGAAGTCATGAGCAGATAGTTTGCTCTCAAGCTGTGACATACTGGCGTAGAACTCAACACTTTTCCCATCTTCACAGTGTAACGTTACCAGTCTTCGGTAAATCTCAAAATAGGAGATATCCCGGATCGGAACCACACTGGTCTTTCCATCAAACTCAAAAGAAAACAACTCGTCGTCTTTTTGGGTTGAAAGTTCCACAGCTCTTAGAAATGCACGTTCAAATTTAGATGAACTCGTATCGCCTTTTAGTAAATATTGAACCGCATTTACATCAAAGGCCTCATATACATAATCTTCATAGCTGGTCAGGAAAATAATCTGAGCTTTGCAATTGAGACCCCGCAGCTGCCTGGCTGTTTCCATTCCATCCATCTTGTCCATTAAGACATCCAGATAGATAATATCGACCTCCTCCGGTATATCCATATAGCGAAAGAGCAGGGATTCCCCGCTATAATAACAGGACAGTTCAATCTTCACCCGATTTTTTTCGGCTATCTGGCTGATTAAATCCGCATACATGCTCGCTGCATCCCTGTTATCATCGCATATAGCTACTTTTAACATACTCAAAATGACCTCCCTATCAATCTGCAGGAACCAATTGATAATGAAACGCAGGACCTTTTGACGCTGGTATCATAACAAATTGATTTTATACTTAAGGATACACCACTCATTGCCAACTATCAATACAAAATTTGCAGAGAAATCATCGCCAGGACTTAAAAATTTATCTTTTTTGAATATTGTCAGGCTTTTAACCCGATACTTGTATTCCTCTTTTAAACGCGTTATTTATTCATAATTCGACATGTTTCATTCATATTCGCGAACGTATTATATTTTATAAACATATAGTATAGTAGACAAAAGAAAAAAATCAGATTGAAAAGAAAGGAGCTATCAAAATTGATTTTCAAAAAGAAGGGCAATAGAAATTCTGATATGTCTGTAAGCGAATATGGATGCAGATCCTCATGCCGACCTTGTAATGCAGGTCCAACCGGGCCTATGGGGCCAAGAGGTCCCAGAGGATGTATGGGGCCTGCCGGACCAAGAGGACCTGTCGGACCTATGGGGCCTGCCGGACCTATGGGACCAAGAGGATTTGCAGGACCTGTTGGACCGACTGGACCTATGGGGCCAAGAGGATTTGCAGGTGCTACGGGTGCAACCGGGCCTATGGGACCGAGAGGATTTGTAGGACCTGTTGGACCCGCTGGGGCTGACGGGGCTACCGGGCCTATGGGACCGAGAGGATTTGTAGGACCTGTTGGACCCGCTGGGGCTGACGGGGCTACTGGACCTATGGGGCCTGCCGGCGCTGACGGCGCTACTGGACCTATGGGGCCTGCCGGCGCTGACGGCGCTACTGGACCGACCGGACCAACTGGGGCTAATGGGGCTACCGGGCCGACCGGGCCTGCCGGTGCTAATGGTGTTACCGGACCAACCGGGCCTGCCGGTGCTAATGGTGTTACCGGACCAACCGGACCTGCCGGTGCTAATGGTGTTACCGGACCAACCGGACCTGCCGGTGCTAATGGTATTACCGGACCAACCGGGCCTGCCGGTGCTAATGGTGTTACCGGACCAACCGGACCTGTGGGTCCCGCTGGGGCTGACGGCGCTACTGGACCTATGGGGCCTGCCGGCGCTGACGGCACTACTGGACCGACCGGACCAACTGGGGCTAATGGGGCTACCGGGCCGACCGGACCTACTGGCGCGGATGGACCTGTGGGACCGACTGGGGCTGACGGGGCCGCCGGACCTACTGGCGCGGATGGTGCTACTGGACCAACCGGTGCGGATGGACCTGTAGCACCGTCTATTTATGCTCAACCGCTGAAACCCGCATAAACAAAGGGTTTTACACAAAAATATAATATGATAAAGAACCGAATAACCACACCAAACGCTATCTATAAGGCAGACGAGCCGATTAGATGGCGTTTTTTTATACCCATTGGAGGTGAACAAAAATTGAATGCAAAAGTAATCGCTATAGCCAACCAAAAGGGAGGCGTTGGCAAAACAACTACTTGTGCCAACCTGGGTATAGGACTGGCACAAGAGGGAAAGAAAGTCCTACTGGCAGATTGTGACCCTCAAGGTAGCCTATCTATCAGCTTAGGCTATTCTCAACCGGACACACTCTCCACCACTCTTGCTACTGTAATGGGCAAGGTAATCATGGATATTCCTATTGAAAACAAAGAGGGTATTTTACGGCATGAGGAAAATGTAGACCTGCTCCCTGCTAATATTGAACTCTCTGGCATGGAAGTATCCCTCGTAAATGCCATGAGTAGGGAAACTGTCTTAAAGCAGTATCTTGATACAGTAAGGAAACAGTATGATTTTATCCTATTAGACTGTATGCCCTCTTTGGGTATGCTGACAGTCAATGCACTTGCCTCTGCTGATAGCGTTATTATTCCTGTCCAGGCACAATATTTGCCCGTAAAAGGTTTAGAACAGCTTTTGCAAACCATTGGAAAGGTGCGGAAACAGATTAATCCCCAATTAAAAATTGACGGTATTCTACTGACAATGGTGGATAACCGCACTAATTTTGCAAAGGAAATCAGTTCCTTACTTAGAGAAACTTATGGAGGAAGTATCAAGGTATTTGCAACAGATATTCCCCACTCCGTAAGGGCTGCTGAAATCAGTGCAGAGGGAAAAAGTATCTTTGCCCATGATCCTAAAGGTAAGGTTGCAGAGGGATATATAAATCTGACAAAGGAGGTGTTGAAAATTGAAAAGCTCCGCCAAAAACATAAAGCTGGCATCAGTCGATGACATATTTTCCACTGAGGAAAGCAGAACCGATGAGAAGTTAGAAAAAATAGTGGAACTTCCTTTAACAGAGTTGTTCCCATTCAAAGACCACCCGTTTAAGGTAATTGATAATGAGGCTATGTATGATACTGCTGAAAGTATAAAACAGTATGGTGTACTCGTTCCTGCTATTGTTCGCCCACGTGACGAGGGAGGCTATGAAATTGTGGCAGGACATAGGCGTAAAAGAGCCTGTGAAATTGCAGAACGTCCTACCATGCCTGTGATTGTTCGTAATCTTGATGATGATGCAGCTACTATTATCATGGTTGACAGTAATTTACAGAGAGAAAATATTCTGCCGAGTGAACGAGCCTTTGCCTTTAAGCTGAAATTAGAGGCTATTAAACGGCAAGGTGCAAGAACGGATTTAACTTCTACGCAAGATGAGCAGAAGTTATCTGCTGAAAAAGTTGGCAAAGACGCAGGGGTAGGTAAAGATACTGTCCGCAGATATATCCGATTAACAGAACTGATTCCAGAACTGCTTTCTATGGTAGATGAAAAGAAAATTGCTCTTAGCCCTGCTGTAGAATTGTCTTATCTTAAAAATGAGGAACAGATCAGCTTATTAGAGGCTATGGAAATGGAACAGGCTACCCCCTCTCAACCGCAGGCAAAACGGTTGAGGGAATTTAGCGAAAAAGGCAAATTAACCATTGAGGTTATGAGTGCTATTATGAGTGAGGAAAAGAAAGGGGATTTAGACAAAGTTACTCTTACAGCCGATAAAATCAAAAAATATTTTCCGAAAAGCTACACTCCACGGCAGATGGAGGATACTATCATCAAATTGCTTGAAGGCTGGCATAAAAAGCGGACACAGCAACAAGAACGATAGAAAGGAGTTTTCCTATGGATAAGAATAAAACCATTTTTCAACTACTTGATGAGGCTCGTAAACAATCGGGAGAACCACAGCTTACCGGGCATGACATTATGGCTTTGGAACGTTTTGACCCTGATGTTTCTCACATGATTGTATTTGATGTGTTGAGTCATTCTTCCCCTGTGGGAAATAAGGGCGAGCGTATGCGATTGTTTCTAACCGATGCAGGGTATCAAAAGGCATTAGAGAGCCAAAACCGAGAGGAAGTAAAAATCCTTAGACACGCCAAAATAGCAAGCGGTCATATCTTTTATGACCGAGGAAGTGAGCCAACACGCTGAGATAACCGCAAAATTGTCTGCGGCTTTTTTTATTTTCAGAGGAAAGGAGTGATGTGATTGGCAGTATTCAGAGTGGAAAAGACAAGGGATTACACGGTTATGGCTAACCATCATTTGAGAAATACCGAACTTTCCTTAAAGGCGAAAGGTTTATTATCTCTTATGCTTTCTCTGCCGGAAAATTGGGATTACACCACAAAAGGACTTTCCCTTATCTGTAAAGACGGAATTGACAGTATCAATGCCACGGTAAAAGAACTTGAGGCACATGGATATATAACACGCAGGCGTATCCGCAATGAAAAAGGGCAGCTTACCACAACGGAATACACGATTTTTGAACAACCTCAAAGCCCTGATTCTGCTGATATTCCACCTAAACGGGAAAATCCAATCTTGGATAACCCAATGTTGGAAAATCCAATCTTGGAGAAACCTGAACAGGGCGAGCCTATTTTGGGAAATCCCCACCAATTAAATACTTATAAATCAAATACAGATTTATTAAATAACGATATATTAAATCCTTATCAATCAAATCCTTATCCATCAAGTGCAGAGCCACAAAGAAAGATGGGATATGATTCGATTGGCTGTAACAGTGTAAATGAAGCAAGAGAATTAGTATTAGAAAACATTGAATATGAATACATCAAGCATAATCATGACAATGAACAGCTTAACGAAATTGTTGACCTTATGGTGGAAACTCTTTGCTCCACAAAAGACATTATTAATATTTCAGGTAACGATTACCCTGCACAGCTTGTTAAAGAGAAACTGTTACGGATCAACAGCCTACATATTGATTATGTGTTTGAGAGCCTGAGAAAGACTACCACCTATATCCGTAATATCAAGCGTTATCTGCTGACTACTCTCTTTAATGCACCCTCAACGATTGGCACTTATTATTCGGCACTGGTAAACCACGATTTATACGGAGATAGATAATGGCATTTTGCACCTGTTTTTTAGGAATAGCAAGATGCCTTTTTTTATGACCAAAATATGAAAGGAGTTTAGACAATGAAAAAACCTATGGCATACATTACAGCGGCTTGGAGCAGGAACGAGTTTGAAAATACCGAACAGGCGGCTAAATATTGCAGAAAAATCTATGAGGCGGGATTTACTCCCATGTGTCCCCTCTTGTTCCTGCCTCTTTATCTTAATGATGAAATTCCACAGGAGCATAAAGACGGGATTGATATGGCAAGGGATATGCTGCGGCGTTCCCGTGTTCTTGTAGTCTGTGGCGATTTGGTAGATGAAAACGTGAAAAATGACATAGCTATCGCTGAACGCTTACAAATTACCGCTACTACTCTTGAGGGCATTTTAACTGTTAAGGGTCAAGGGAGGGAAAAGAACAATGGCTGACTATTTGATAAGGCGGCTGTTTGTTCCGCCGTAACAAATCCTTTTAAATCTATGAAAGGAGGCATTTATCATGCAGGAAGAAGTTGAAAACAAAACCGTTGCCCTGGCTATAAATGGGGGTAAGCTGACAGTGCGTACACTAAGGGCGGCAATGCTGAAAGTCTTGGCAGAAATAGAGAAGAAAAATAAGGATAGCCCTAAAATCCCTCATGGCAAGCAGACAGTCAAAGAACTTGCCGAACAAAATCAAGGCATGAGTAACATTGAGGTAACGGATAAGAACATCAAAAGTTTTGAACGTGTGGCGAGGAAATACGGTGTAGACTTTGCTGTTAAAAGGGATAAGTCCGTTACACCGCCTAGATACCTCGTCTTTTTCAAAGGAAGAGATGCCGATGCCATTACTTCTGCTTTTACTGAGTTTACCGCAAAAACAGTGAAGAAAGCGGCAAGACCCTCTGTATTGGCACAGCTTAAAAAGTTTTCTGAACTTGTGAAGAACTCTATCACTGACAGGGTAAAAAACAGGGAAAAGGAGCAAAGCCGATGAATACAAAGCTGAAAAAACTTCTTATCCTAAATATCCCCTATCTGTTTCTTGCACTGTTCTTTACAAAGGTATCGCAGGCATGGCGGTTTGCCGCAGGCTTTGAAGTAGATGACAAAATCTTAAATCTAACAGACGGCTTTTCATTTGCATTTAAAAGCCTACTTCCGAGCCTGCACCCGCGGGATTTACTGGTTGGTATTCTGTTTTCTGCTATAATCCGCCTTGCTGTTTTTATAAAGGGAAAAAATGCTAAGAAATACAGAAAAGGTATAGAGTATGGCTCTGCAAGATGGGGCAAAGCCGAAGATATTCGCCCTTTTGCAGACCCTATATTCCAAAACAATGTGATACTGACACAGACGGAACGCCTCATGATGTCAAGCCGACCAAAAAAGCCTAAGAACGCAAGAAATAAAAACGTGCTGATTGTAGGCGGTTCCGGCTCTGGTAAAACAAGATTTTGGTTGAAACCCAATCTTATGCAGTGCCATAGTTCCTATGTGATAACTGATCCGAAAGGCAGCATTGTTGTGGAGTGTGGGAAGTTGCTACAGCGTGAGGGCTATAAAATCAAAATCCTTAATACCATCAATTTTAAGAAGTCCATGCACTACAATCCTTTTACTTATATTAAGAGTGAAAAGGACATATTGAAACTCGTTACTACTCTTATTGCTAATACCAAAGGCGAGGGAAAGGCAGGCGATGATTTTTGGGTAAAGGCAGAAACTTTGCTTTACACGGCTCTTATTGGATACATCTATTTTGAGGCTCCCGAACATGAACAGAACTTTTCTACCTTGATTGAATTTATTAACGCCTCTGAGGTACGGGAAGATGATGAAGATTTTAAAAATCCTGTGGATTTAATGTTTGATGCCTTAGAAGAAAAAGACCCGCAACACTTTGCCGTGAGGCAGTACAAGAAATATAAACTGGCGGCAGGAAAAACAGCGAAGTCGATTCTGATTAGCTGTGGTGCGAGGTTAGCCCCCTTTGATATTAAGGAACTGCGTGAGTTGACTGCTTACGATGAAATGGAACTGGATACCCTGGGGGATAGAAAAACTGCCCTGTTTATTATCATCAGCGATACAGACGATACTTTTAATTTTTTAGTATCTATGGCATATACACAGCTTTTCAATCTGCTCTGCGACAAGGCTGATGATGTATACGGGGGTAGACTTCCCGTTCATGTTCGCTGTCTGATTGATGAGGCAGCCAATATTGGGCAGATTCCAAAACTGGAAAAATTAATGGCAACCATTCGCTCAAGGGAGATTTCTGCCTGCCTCGTTCTACAGGCACAGAGCCAGTTAAAGGCTCTCTACAAAGATAATGCCGACACGATTGTGGGCAATTGCGACAGTATGATTTTTCTTGGGGGAAAGGAAAAAACTACCCTCAAGGATTTATCAGAAACCCTCGGTAAAGAAACCATTGATATGTTTAACACTTCTGATACCAGAGGGTCACAAAGAAGTTACGGGCTTAATTATCAGAAACTAGGAAAGGAGCTGATGAGTATAGATGAACTTGCTGTCATGGATGGAGGTAAGTGCATTTTACAGCTTAGAGGTGTTCGCCCGTTCCTCTCCGATAAGTACGATATTACACAGCACCCCAATTACCGATACTTATCGGATTTTGATAAAAGAAACACCTTTAATATTGAAAAGTATCTGTCCACAAAACTAAGGCTAAAGCCTGATGAGGTCTATGATGTTTACGAAATCGACCTTACAGACGAATCCGAAACCGCATAACTGCGGTTATTTTTTTAGTCAAAATTGAAAGGAGTGATTTATTGAACTACAACATTGTTTATGCCGATCCGCCATGAAGGTATCAACAGAGTAAAGGACAAGGTGTTGCTGAAAATCACTATTCAACAATGAAACTTGAAGATATATGTAGCCTGCCGATTTCTTCTATCGCTGATAAAGATTGTGCTTTATTTTTATGGTCGACATTCCCTATGATTCCAGAGGCGTTAAAAGTGATGAGATCATGGGGATTCACTTACAAAACCGTTGCCTTTGTATGGATTAAGCAAAACAGATCAGGAAATGGTTTCTTTTCTGGACTTGGACACTGGACACGTTCCAATGTTGAAATCTGTTTACTTGGAATAAAGGGTAAGCCGAAAAGAATTTCCAAAAAGGTACATCAGCTTATTATCAGCCCATTGGAACGACATAGCAAAAAGCCTGATATTGTCAGGGAAAAGATTGTTGAACTTATGGGAGATATTTCTCGGATTGAATTGTTTGCCAGACAATCAGTGAAAGATTGGGCTGTTTGGGGAGATGAGGTGGAAAATGATATCTCATTGAAAGTAAGTGATAAAGAAATTTGATTTGAACATTTAAAACAACAAATTAGGAGGATTTAATTATGGGATTTTTTAATTCAGCAGTAGATGTACTTCAGACACTTGTTGTCGCTCTTGGAGCAGGACTTGGAATTTGGGGTGTTATCAATTTGCTTGAGGGATACGGTAATGATAACCCTGGTGCAAAAAGCCAGGGAATGAAACAGCTTATGGCGGGCGGTGGCGTAGCACTGATCGGCATGACACTTGTTCCCCTGCTTTCTGGCTTGTTTGGTTAAAAGGTAATACCCTATGCAAAGCATCATCGACAGTATTACCGAATGGCTTAAAGAGATGTTAGTCGGCGGTATTACGGGAAACTTATCGGGGATGTTCGATAACGTCAACCAAAGTGTTGGCGAAATCGCAGGGGAAGTAGGAAAGACACCGTCAGCGTGGAATGGCGGTGTCTTTTCTATGATACAATCCCTCTCCGACACCGTGATTATACCAATCGCCGGTATTATCCTGACCTTTGTGATGTGCTACGAACTGATACAAATGGTCATTGAGAAAAACAATCTCCACGATATTGATACCTTTATGTTTTTTAAGTGGATTTTCAAAACCTTTATTGCTGTGATGATTATTACTAACACCTTTAACATCATTATGGGAATTTTCGATGTATCACAGCACATCGTATCCAACGCCGCTGGCGTGATTATTTCAGACACTAGCATAGACATTGCCACGGTCATAGCAGATATGGAAACCCGCCTCATGGAAATGGAACTCGGTTCATTGCTTGGCATCTGGCTGCAAAGTATGTTTGTGGGACTGACCATGTACGCCATGAATATCTGTATTTTTATCATTATCTATGGGCGTATGATTGAGATTTATCTCATGACTTCCCTTGGGGCAATTCCCTTTGCCACTATGACAAATCGTGAGTGGGGAGGCATGGGACAGAACTATTTGAGATCCATGTTGGCACTTGGCTTTCAAGCCTTTCTCATTATGGTGTGCGTAGGAATCTATGCAGTATTAGTACAATCCATTGCCATAGACAGTGACATTATGGGGGCTGTTTGGACTTGTGTAGGCTACACGGTTCTTTTGTGCTTTACCCTATTTAAAACTGGATCACTGGCAAAGAGTATTTTCAATGCTCACTAGGGGCAGAACGGAAGGAGGATTTTATGGCTTATGTACCTGTTCCAAAGGATTTAAGCAACGTGAAAACAAAGGTAATGTTCAACCTGACGAAAAGACAGCTTATCTGCTTTTCTCTTGGAACGGACTTAAAAGGATTGGTGTCGCAGTAGAGTCCCTTGACGGTAAGGAACGCTTAAAACTCTGCCATAACATGATAAGAATGGATGGGAATGATCCATTTCGCTTTGATTGGAAATGGCTTGTACCATCAGGATTGTCTACTAAAGATTTCATTGCTCCATCTTCTTTTGAGTTTCGTGAAGGCAGGACATTTAAAACAGGCAGTAAATATGGTGCTGTATCCTTTTTGCAGATACTAGCCCCTGAACTCAATGACAGGGTACTTGCTGACTTTCTCGATATGGAAAGCAACCTGTTAATTACTATGCACATTCAGTCTGTTGACCAGACAAAGGCAATCAAGACCATTAAAAGAAAGATTACAGACCTTGATAAAATGAAGATTGAGGAACAGAAAAAGGCAGTCCGTTCCGGCTATGACATGGATATTATCCCCTCTGACCTTGCTACCTATGGCGGAGAGGCAAAAAAACTTCTTGCTGATTTACAGAGCCGAAATGAGCGAATGTTTCTCATGACTTTTCTTGTAATGAATACTGCTGACACGAAACAACAGCTTGAGAATATCGTATTTCAGGCATCGGGAATTGCCCAAAAACACAACTGTTCTTTAGTAAGATTGGACTTTCAGCAGGAACAGGGATTTATGTCCTCTTTACCTCTTGGTTTCAATCAGATAACCATTCAGCGAAGTTTGACTACTTCTGCTACAGCTATTTTTGTTCCCTTTACTACACAGGAACTATTTCAATCAAATGGAGAGGCTTTGTATTATGGCTTAAATGCTCTAAGCAATAACCTCATCATGGTAGACCGAAAGAGGCTGAAAAATCCCAACGGCTTAATTTTAGGAACACCCGGAAGTGGTAAGTCCTTTTCTGCAAAACGAGAAATTACAAACATCTTTCTTATAACTACCGATGACATTATCATCTGCGATCCGGAGGCAGAGTATTATCCCCTCGTCAACCGCCTAAACGGACAGGTAGTAAAAATCTCCCCTACAAGCACGGATTATGTGAATCCAATGGATATTAACTTAAATTACAGCGAAGATGAAAGCCCTCTATCCCTGAAATCCGATTTTATTCTGTCTTTATGTGAATTGGTTGTAGGCGGAAAAGAGGGCTTACAGCCAGTGGAGAAAAGTATCATAGACCGCTGTGTCCGTTTGGTTTATGCCGATTATCTGGCAGACCCCATACCCGAAAAGATGCCTATTTTAGAGGACTTATACAATGCCCTTGAAAATCAGGGAGAAAAAGAGGCACAGCACATCAGAGCAGCCCTTGAAATTTATGTAAGAGGTTCACTCAATGTGTTTAACCACCGCACCAATGTGGACATTACAAATCGCTTGGTCTGTTTTGACATTAAGGAGTTGGGAAAACAGCTTAAAAAGTTAGGTATGCTTGTGGTTCAGGATCAGGTTTGGAACAGGGTAACGGTAAACCGTGCTGAAAAACGTGCCACCCGTTACTACATGGATGAGTTTCATTTGCTCCTGAAAGAAGAACAAACAGCGGCTTACAGCGTGGAAATCTGGAAAAGGTTTCGTAAATGGGGAGGTATCCCAACGGGTATTACACAGAACGTCAAAGACCTGCTATCCTCTCGTGAAGTGGAAAATATCTTTGAAAACTCTGATTTCATCTATATGCTCAATCAAGCGTCAGGGGACAGACAAATTCTTGCGAAACAGCTTAATATATCCCCTCATCAGCTTTCCTATGTAACCCAATCTGGCGAGGGCGAAGGATTATTGTTTTATGGAAATGTAATACTCCCGTTTGCCGATAAGTTCCCGAAAGATACAGAACTTTACCGCATTATGACCACTAAACCGAATGAATCGGAAAAGGATTAGAAGTGCTGTTATTGTAGCGAGTTTGGAATATAGGATATACACAGAACCCATATAAACACAGGAAAGAAAGGAGAAATAACATGAATGAAACATTGACAATCCCATTGGGGGAACAGGAACATTTGAAAGAATTTTTTAAGGTGTTGACCGATCAGGGCAGAGGGCAGGAAGTCATAGAACTTTCTTCCCTACTGTCACAGCTAAACCAAATGGAAAAACAGTATACGGAGGTATTAAACGAATTAAAGACGGTAAAAAGTCAGCTATCTAATATTCAGGAAAAAGGAATTAAAACATCTGCTATAAATGGAGTGTTAAAGCTACAAGAAAAAGTAACAAAGGCGAAAAATCAGCTTGAGCATATCAAAGTGGATATTTCCGATAGCGTAAAGCAAAGCCTTTCTCTTATAAAACAGCAAGGAATTTCTGCCTTAAATAAAGCGGTGGATTTTATTGGACTGAGAAAAACACTTACTGATATGAGGGAAAATCTGAACACTTCAATTTCTCAAACCCAGAAACAGATTGACAAGATTAATGCTATAGGGAGCGAACTTCACTCTTTAAATGAGCATACCAGTAATTTAGGGCGTGTCCTTACCGGAAGAGAAACAAAGGAATTGACCCAAAGGAACGAGGACAAAGGGATATTGGCTGTTGTTGCAAAACAGTTAAAACACTCTAAATCTATGTTAGAGGGAATGGTGCAAAGTGTGACCCATGCCATAAAAATAGTTGACCGCTTAGAGCAAGCGGCGAATAAGGATAAAGAAAAAAAGCCATCTGTCCGAGCCGAGTTAAAGGGAAATTCACAGAAAGAGCCTGTAAAAAAAGCCCCTGTCACGCAGAAAAAGCAAGGTATGAGTTTGTAATGGCTGTATATCACATGGACTGCATGGGACTGTTATCAAAAATTCCTGACGGGTATGTATCCATGATATTGACTGACCCACCTTACGGAATATCCTATCAAAATCACTTTACTAATCAGACACACCCTTTAATCATAGGCGATGATGGAATCAATTATAGACTGTTTGCAAAGGAGTGTTATAGGATTTTACAAGATAATGCCCATGCTTATTTTTTCACTCGGTTTGATTGCTACCCTTACCACTATGAATGTTTAAAGCAGGCAGGATTTACAATAAAAAACTGTTTAGTAGTGGAAAAGGGAACGCTTGGAGGCATTGGCGATCTACACGGGAGTTTTGCCAATAATGCGGAATGGATTATCTTCTGCCAAAAAGGGCGTAGGAAGTTTAATCAAACTACTCTATTAAAAAATCGGAAACCGGAGGGAACAAAACCCAGTGCAAATAGACAGCCCACTAAAAAATATAAGACAAGGTTTAGTGCCTGTTGGTTTGGTAGTGAATACCCAAAAGCAACATACAATTCTACATGGCAAAAGAAAAATGGAATCTACCACCCATCTATTAAAAATGTAGAGTTCCTATCATGGCTCATTCAGCTTTCAAGCAATCCAGGAGAATTGATCTTTGACGGATTTATGGGAACCGGAAGTACCGCTCTAGCCGCAATTTTGAATGGAAGAAAATATTTAGGTGCAGAAATCAGCAAGAAATACTATGAAATAATTCAAAGTCGTATTAAGGAAATGAGGTGAAGTTATGGCAAAAATACCGTTCCGCCCTGCGGGTAAGGTGTCACGGCTTACTTTTACAGAGGAAGAACGCTCTGACCCAACCCTTGAAGAACCGCTGAAAAAGGCAGAAAAAGCGGCGGATAAATTGGAAAAGGCACAGGCAAAAATCCCAAAGAAAAAGAGCCTTGCGAAAGAACGCACTTTTGATGCCGATACTGGCAAAACAAAGGTGCGTTTGTATTTTGAGGAAATAGATAAGCCAAAGCCACCATCTAAGTTGTCCTCTACCATTAAGACCATTCCACAAAAAGAACTGCTTAGTAAAATCCATAAGGAAATCCGTGAGGGCGAACAGGACAATGTGGGCGTTGAGGCAGCACATAAGACGGAACAGGGAGCAGAATTTGGGGCAAGACGGGTACAAAGTGCCTACCGCAGTCACAAATTAAGACCTTACCGTCAGCTTGCCAAAACGGAAAAGCAGACTGTCAAAGCCGAGGTCAATTACCTATATCATAAGCATTTGAGGGATACTCCTGCCTCGATTACTAATCCCTTTTCACGTTGGCAGCAAAAGCGGACAATTAAAAAGCAATATATTGAATATCGCTATGGAAAAGGTGCTAAAACAGCACATCAGGCGGCTAAAAATACAAAGGAGGCAGTTCAAAAGACGGCAAGTGCTGCTGAGAAAATCACACAGTTTATAGCCAGTAACAAAAAGGGGATATTGATCGCTCTTGGAATTGGGGCAGTCCTTATGTTTTTGATAAGTGCGGTTTCTTCCTGCTCCATTATGATGGAGGGCGGTTTTCAAAACGTAGTGGGAACTTCCTACACTTCTGAAGATGAGGACATTGTTGCCGTTGACGAGGATTATACCTCATTAGAGCGGGCATTGCAGGCACGGATTGACAGTATTGAAAGTGAATATCCCGGCTATGACGAATACCAGTACCACTTAGACGAAATCGGGCATAACCCCTTTACCCTAGCCTCTTACCTGACAGCAAAGTTACAGATATATAAAAGGTCTGAGGTACAGTCAGAGTTAAGAGCCTTATTTGACCAACAATACACCCTCTCTGTCCGGGAAGAAGTACAAGTACGTTACCGAACAGAAACATATACGGACACATGGACAGACGATGAGGGCAATACCCATAGTGACAGCTATACAGAAGAAGTACCTTATGATTACTACATTCTTCATATCACGTTGAGAAATAAGGACATCAGTATTCTTGCCACAAATAATCTGACTGATGAACAAAACAAAATGTTTGCCGTGTATATGGAAACACAGGGCAACAAACCTTACTTGTTTGAGGGCAATATCTATGCTCCGGGCAAAGGCGAATACACAGACTATGATATACCGCCCGATGCACTGACTAACCCCGACTTTGCTGCCCTTATCAGAGAGGCAGAAAAGTATCTAGGATATCCTTATGTGTGGGGAGGCAGTTCTCCAAGTACCAGTTTTGACTGCTCTGGCTTTGTGTGTTGGGTACTGAGGGAATCCGGTGTCTATAACATTGGGCGAACCACAGCACAAGGCATTTTTAATCAAGCGGCTAAAATCCCACCCAATGAGGCAAGACCCGGCGATATTATCTTTTTCACTGGCACTTATGCCAGTGACGGTGCAGTATCTCATGTGGGCATTTACGTGGGAAACGGAATGATGATCCACTGCGGAAATCCCATACAGTATGCCTCTGTAACCACTCCTTACTGGACAGAGCATTTCTATGCTTATGGGCGTTTAAATTAGGAGGAATATTATGAGTAAAAAAAGAGAAAAAATCATTTCGGAAATTTCAAAGACCAAAGAGAAAATTGCGGAACTACAAGAAAAACTCCGTGAACTGGAACAACAGAAAATGGAGATTGAAAATACGGAGATTGTTGCACTTGTCCGCAGTACCAAAATGAATACCAGTGAATTATCTGAATTTTTAAAGGCGTATCGTGAGAAAAACGATGCGTCTTTTTTCAATCAGGAACAGGAGGAAACCACACATGAAGAACAATAAAATTCGTATCTTTACTGCCTTGTTTGCAGTAGTCATCTGCCTTTCCATCTTCCCTGCCACAGCCTTTGCAGGAGGTGGCGAAGAAGAAATTCCGGTTATCCCTGAAGTGACAGAAACACCAGAGCCAAAGCCTGACCCTGTTCCTCTCACTCCTGACGGGAACCTGACCCTTGTAGATGATGTTACCGGAGAAACAGCCGAAGATAAACAGTTTGTGACCCTTGTTTCCAAAAACGGAAACTACTTTTACTTAGTCATTGACCGGGCGGGCGATAAGGAAAATGTCTATTTCTTAAATCTTGTAGACGAGGCAGATTTACTTGCACTGATTGAGGGAGAAACCCCAAAACAGCTAGAAACTTCACAGGTGTGCAGTTGTACCGACCTTTGTGAAAACGGAAAGGTAGACCCTAACTGCTCCCTTTGTAAGAATGACCTGACAAAATGTACCGGAAAGAATACAACCTCTACCCCTGCTCCTGAGCCAAAAGAGGAAAAAAGCAAAGGCATGAACGGGACACTTCTTCTCCTACTGATTGTAGGCATGATTGGCGGCGGTGCATTTTACTATTTCAAGGTGTTGAAAAATAAGCAGAATACTAAAGGCAACACTGCACTGGAAGAATATGATTTTGATGATGAGGACACTGAAACTGATGAGGAGGAATATGAGGAAGAATACGAAACCGAGGATAAAGAAAAAAGCGAGGCTGACAGCCTATGACCTACTTTACGGATAGTATTTATGAAAGAATGATGATGCAAAAGCCAAAATACGGGCGGGAGAAAACAACTCCCGCCTCTGACGAAAAGAACCCTGAAAAAAAGGATAAACCGAGTAAAGAGCCTATCCCCAATTCACAAAAAAGGAGCGTGAAAGAATGAAGTTAGTAATAGCAGAAAAACCATCTGTGGCACAGAGCATTGCTGCTGTTATCGGTGCTGCGGTCAAAAAAGACGGTTATATGCAGGGAAATGATTATCTTGTAACATGGTGTGTGGGGCATTTGGTGGAACTTGCCTCTGCTGATTCCTACAATGAGAAATATGCTAAGTGGCAGTATGAGGATTTGCCTATCCTGCCCTCTGATTGGAAGTATGTCACATCAAAAGGCAAAGAAAAACAGATGAAAATTATCGGGGAGTTGATGAAACGAACCGAGGTTACGGAATTGGTAGCTGCTACTGACGCAGGGCGTGAGGGAGAACTCATTTTCCGCTTGGTATATGAAAAACTCTCTTGCAAAAAACCTGTAAAAAGACTATGGATTTCCTCTATGGAGGAAAGTTCTATTGACGAGGGATTCCGTAATCTCCGAAATGGATCAGACTATGAACTGCTGTACCAGTCTGCCTTGTGCAGAGCCAAAGCAGACTGGATTGTAGGTATTAACGCTACCAGACTGTTTTCTGTCCTCTATGGTCAGACCTTAAATGTAGGCAGGGTTATGTCCCCGACCCTTGCCATGATGGTGGAGCGTGAGGAAAATATATCTGCTTTTCGTGTAAAGCCTTTCTATACAGTGCAGCTTGATTTAAGCGGTTTTATTGTATCAGGAGAAAAACTTCAGGACAGGAAAGAGGCTGAAACTTTACAAAATGCCTGTGACGGTCAGAATGTTACCATTGAAACAGTAGAACGCAAAGAAAAGTCAGAAAAGCCGCCGAAACTCTATGACCTCACTACATTGCAAAGAGAGGCAAACAGACAGCTTGGTTTTACCGCAGAGCAGACGCTCGAATACGTTCAGAGCCTTTATGAAAAGAAACTTGTAACTTATCCCCGTACAGACAGCCGTTACTTGACGGAGGATATGAAAGATAGTGTTCCTGCTGTGGTAGAAACTATAGCAGGATTTTTTTCGCTCCAAAATCCACCAGTGAACATGGCACAGGTCATAGATAACAGTAAGGTATCCGACCATCATGCGATTATCCCCACCAGGAGCGTAAAGGGGTGCGACATTCATTCGCTGCCTTTTGGGGAACAGGAAACTTTAATGCTCATTGTTCTGCGTTTGGTTTGTGCTGTGGGAGAAAGCTGTCATTATGCAGAAACCGTAATAACAGCAAAGTGTAACGGTGTGGTATTCAATGCAAAAGGAAAAACTACTCTTGATAATGGGTGGAAAGCGGCTGAAATTCTCTACTTTGCAAGAAAAAAGGAGCAGACACAAGAGGAAAAAGATACAGCCCTGCCGCCTGTTGACCAGGGAGAAGTCTTTTCTGCCAAAGCAACCATCAAGGAGGGCAAGACCAGTCCCCCTAAACATTTTACAGACGATACTTTGCTTTCTGCTATGGAAAATGCAAATAACGCAATGGAAGATACTGAACGTAAAGGGATTGGTACTCCCGCTACTCGTGCAGGGATTTTAGAAAAACTCATCAAAACAGGACTGGCAGAGCGTAAGGGAGAAAAAAAGACAAAGCATTTTATCCCAACACAAAAGGGCACTTCTCTTATCACTGTGTTGCCGGAAGCAATTAAGTCCGTGCAGCTTACTGCTGAATGGGAGGAACAGTTAAAACAGATTGAACATGGAACACTCTCTCCACTGATCTTTTTAGATGGTATATCCCACATGACAAAAGACCTTGTATCCACCTATGAAATTATCAAAGGTACAGATATTCTTTTTTCCTCAAAAACTCAAAGCATAGGGCAATGCCCTCGTTGTAAAGGTTCTGTTGTAGAAAATAAGAAAGGCTTTTGCTGTGAAAACAGGGATTGCGGTTTTGCCCTATGGAAAGAAAGTAAGTTTTTTACGGCAAAGAAAAAGACTTTGACAAAAACCATTGCTACAGACCTGTTGAAAAAAGGCAGAGCCAGTTTGACAGGATGCTATTCCGAAAAGACGGGCAAGACTTATGATGCCATTATCATTCTTGATGATACAGGCGGTCAGTATGTGAATTTTAAAATGGATTTTCCTGCGAAAAAAGAGGCAAGAAATAAATGAGTGAAGAAACTGACATCAAAGCAACGATGAAAGGAGCATGGATATGGCAGACAATAGTAAAACCAAAGAACGGTTAAAAGAGATTACAGACAGCATTGAAAGCGGTATAAAGGAACTTTTTGAAAGTGATAAATATCGGCAGTATCTACGCACTATGTCACGCTTTCACAGCTATTCCCTGAATAATACAATACTTATTGCTATGCAGAAACCTGATGCTACTCTTGTAGCAGGATTTAACAAATGGCGTGATCAGTTTTCCCGCAATGTAAAAAAGGGAGAACAGAGCATTAAAATCATTGCTCCTACCCCCTATAAGATAAAAAAAGAACAGGAAAAAGTAGACCCTGTGACAAAGGCTCCTATGCTTGACGCAAACGGTAAGGTGCAGACAGAGGAAGTAGAAATTAAAATCCCCATGTATAAGGTAGTATCAGTGTTTGATGTTTCCCAAACAGACGGGAAACCACTTCCCACCCTTGCTGAAAACCTGACTGGTAATGTAAAACATTTTGATATTTTTATGGAGGCATTAAAACGTTCTTCCCCCGTGCCTCTATTCTTTGATAAACTGCCAGAAGATACAGACGGGTATTTTAACGCTGACAAACAGTATACAGCCATTCGTGAGGGCATGAGCGAAATACAGACGATTTCGGCTACAATCCATGAGATTGCCCATTCAATATTGCACAACTATGAAAAAGAAAGACAGGAAAAGTTACGGTCTGATGAAAATGCAGAGCCAGTAAAACCCAAAGACCGCCGTACTGAGGAAGTAGAGGCAGAAAGTATTTCCTTTGCTGTCTGCTCCTACTATGGTATTAAAACCAATGAAAACAGTTTCGGTTATATTGCCTCTTGGAGTAAAGGTAAAGAATTACCTGAACTGCGTTCCTCTCTGGAAACCATCAATAAAACTGCCTCGTCATTGATTGGGGATATTGACCGACACTTTGCGGAGATTGCCAAAGAACAGGGTATCGACCTGTCTGCGGAACAGGTAGAACCGCCTACTTACTATCTGACAGCAGATAAAGTTAAAAGCATACTAACTGGTTATGGAATAGATGGCAAACTGTTATCACAAGAACAGGAATTATTGATGGAAAGGATAGGTATGCTCGCCAACCGTATTAATAATGAGTTGATTATGTGGCAAAGCGACCATACAAAAGGATATGTTCCTGCTGACATAGAACGAGATATTGTTGAACAGCATATCACAGATTTAAACCTTGAACTTTCCCCTGAGTATTTAGCCTATCAAATGGGGGACTTCTATTTTTCCATTCAAACAGTTGAAGATGGCTATGATTACTCCATTTATGATAAGGACTACAATCTCCTTGATGGAGGTGTCTACGATAACCCTGATATTTCTATTTACAGAGCAATGGATTATATCTTAGATGATGAGCCTGCATTGGATTTTTCTATTTCAATAGATATTGATTATGAAGGATTAACGGAAAGAGCGGATAAAGCTTGGCAAGAAAACGTTACAGCAAAAAAGCATGAGGTTTTATCCGACACTCCCATGCAGGAGCATACTTACCCTCTGCCTGACCCTGACATAAGCATTTCAGACCGCAATTCCTATGGCTATTTAGACGATGAAATGCTGCCCCTTTCAAGAGAACGTGCAGCCGAACTGTTTGAACAGGATTTAACTGTATATATGCTCTATGAGGATAATACCGAGGCGATGGCATTTGACCAGAAAGATATAGACAGTCATGGCGGTATCTTTGGAATGGAACGTTCTGATTGGATTGCCTTTCATGACTTTGAGAAAATGAAAATGTCTGAAAAATTCTCTGTACCGGAATTGGAGCAAAGGCTTTTAGAAAGTCCTGCCGATGCCTTTGCTATTTATCAGCTTAAAGATGGCGAGGATTTGAGAGATTATCGTTTTGAACGATTGGAACGGCTGCAAAGTAAAGGATTATCCGTGGAGCATGGCAATTATGAGTTGATATATACTGCACCTTTGAATGACTTTAACGGAAACCAGAGCCAAACTCTTAGCAGGCTCAACGAGCAGTTCAATATAGACCACCCTGCCGATTTTAGAGGGCATTCCTTATCGGTCAGTGACATAGTTGCACTAAAGGTAAATGGTAAGGTATTCTTTCACTATGTTGACAGCTATGGATTCGCTGAACAGCCTGACTTTCTTCCTCAAAATAACTACCTGGAAACCGCTGAAAAGTCTACTGAACAAAATTACAATCAGATAGATGGCATTATCAATAATCAGCCTACCGTGGGGGAACTGGAACAGACCGTAAAGGCAGGCGGTCAGATTTCCCTTTTAGATCTCGCCCGTGCCGTGCAGGAGGATAAAAAGGAAAAGCGAATTTCCGTGGTGGAACAGCTTAAAAACCAATCGACTGGAAACAAAGAAAAACAAAAAACAGCACCTTACATGAGTGCAGAAATGGAGCGATGAATATGAGCAAATTTAATGTAGAAGAAACGAATTTAATGTGTATCTATAACACTGGCTCAAGGTCAGGTTTGCTTTCTGAACTTACTCAAATGCAGACCCATTTAGAGCCAGACGAAAGAGAACTTTTAGAACTGACCCAATCCGTTGTAGATAAGCTGAATACCATGAGTGATGATGAATTTGACAGCATTACGGGAGAACTGATTGCTGATTTTGAGGAACAGGAGGACTAATATGTCAATCAAAGCACAAGCCTATGCAGAGTTGGCAGAGGAAACCGCAAAGCATCTTACAAGCAGTCTTGCGAACTGGACTGGTTTTCTTACCACTGTGGGAAGGCTGTATAAGTACCCATATCATGAACAACTCATGATTCACGCACAAAGACCTGATGCTACGGCTTGTGCGGAATATGACCTATGGAATAATACTATGAACCGATATGTCCGCCGTGGCTCAAAGGGAATTGCACTTCTCGACCCCGGCGGCGATACAATAAGGTTGAAATATGTTTTTGATGTTTCTGACACAGGCGGCAGGGAAAATTCCCGCCGCCCTTTTCTTTGGGAAATGCAGGAATATCACAAAGAGCCAATCTTGGAAATGTTAAAGGACAGATATGATACAGAGGATAGTTCTCTTTCCGATGCCTTTTACAAAATTGCAAGAAATCTGTCCAGAGAGTATTATGATAATCACAAAGCAGATATAAGTTATCTCATAGAAAACAGTTTTTTAGAGGATTACGATGAGGACAATATCCGGGTAGCATTTGAAGATGCTGCCACTGTCAGTACCGCATATACGTTAATGAAACGCTGCGGACTGGATATAGAAGAATATTTTTCACACGAGGATTTTTTAAATATCTTTGATTTTAATACCGCCGATGCCGTTGCCCTGTTAGGAACAGCAGTCAGCGAACAATCAGAACAAGTATTTAGGCAGATTTCTCTTGCCATTACTAAAACAGAGCGTGAAAGGAGCAAAGAATATGAACGAAATCACTTACAGCAGGAACGGGGATTATCTGATACCCGACATCACATTGACACAGCCAACGGACAGCAAGGAGCAGACCTTGGGCAAATACGGGAGAATGAGGAAACAATATCTTCAGGAACACAGGACACCATTATTCCACTCCATGCTCTTGTCGGAGAAACTGTTTCCCCACCTGTTGGAGATCGACCAGACAGCCAACAGGCGAATGGAGCTGATTATGGCAGAATTGCAGAAAACACAGACCCCACCAGACAAGATGAAAAATCAGATGGCATGGGTGGGACACATGAACAATCTGAAAGCCCAGGCAGAGGAAATGATACTGACGGAACTTATATACAGCTAACCCTGTTCCCCTCTGAACAGGAACAGATACAGAGAATTGCAGAGAACGGCAGGCTTGATAAGCCTTTTCGTATCTCTGCTTTTTCTTTTCCACAAGAAGATATTGATGAGATTTTAAAAACCGGAAGTAATAAAAATAACAGCTTACTACAGATTGTTGATTTCTATCAAAAAGATAGGACACTGGAAGAAAAAGCAGATTTCTT
This sequence comes from Blautia liquoris, assembly GCF_015159595.1. Classification (NCBI taxonomy): domain Bacteria; kingdom Bacillati; phylum Bacillota; class Clostridia; order Lachnospirales; family Lachnospiraceae; genus Blautia; species Blautia liquoris. The sequence goes on from NZ_CP063304.1 coordinate 2,451,796, forward strand.
ACAAACGGAATTTCAAGGTGGAAAAGGACTTTACCTGAATGAAGAAAAGGTATCCGCATGGTTTCATACCGATGGGGTTTATCTTGCAAAGGGAGATACTGCCCTTTACGCACATTCCAAACAGGTAATCAGTTGGGTAGATGTGGCAGTAAGAATTGAAGAATTGTTGATAGATGGAAAATTCGTTCCGAGGGAAACTTTAGATGCGGCAGACCACTTTCAAAAGTTGGAACTTGCAAAAAGCCTTTGGTATCTGCATCAGGATTTTTCTGATAAAGCAAGAGGAGAATTTTTCGATGAAGAACTTTTCAAAGGCGGTTTTCCTGATTCCACAGAGCATATTGCAGAGCAATTCAATGACCCTCAAAAGGCAGACGCTTTGATAGATGGATTACAGAGGTTTGTTTCTGCCTATGAGAATGACAGGGGCATTTTACGGTTTCACTTCCACAAACCACAAAAATTGCTTTCTGACCTTATGGACTTAAAATCATTAAAGCGTGAGTTTACCTCTGCAATTTCAGACCAGTCCGATTATAAAATGTTTATTACACAAGATGAAGTGGATAAGGAACTTGCAAGAGGAAGTAGCTTTCAGCATGGAAAGTATCGTATTTATGAATACTTCACACAACTTCACAGTCCAAAGGAAAAAGAGAAATTTGTTAAAAATGAGTATGGAATTGGCGGGAGCAGCCATGCTCTATCAGGAGCAGACAACAGCCACCAGTGGCACGATGCAAAAGGGATTTTATATACCCGCAGAGATAGTGACGATAAGCTGCTACTAAATTGGGCAAAAGTTTCAAAACGGATTGATTATCTGATTAAGAATGACCGGTATCTGACTGCCGGGGAAAAAGAACGCTTTATACAAATGCAACAGGAGAAAGCGGGAATTGTGGAAATGCCGCCTGCTCCCCCTTTTACAGCAGAGTCTGCTACTTCTACTCCTATTCATGAGCCAGAAGATGAAACAGAGGTAGAATCGAAAATCGAAGTCATACCACAAGCAAGTGAAATTACACAGGAAGATATAGATTTTGCCCTACAGCACTGGAATGGAGATTCAGACAGCAAATACCGTGTCGCAAGTTATATGGAAATCCATGCCCGTGAGCGTACCACTGCCGAGTGGTTAAAAAATGAATATGGCAATAATCTTCCCGGCTTTATCATTGAAAAAGATGGCTTATCCCTTGAAATGCCCTGGGCAAAGGTGCAAAGGCGTATCGGTCAGCTTACTGTAAAGGGAAACTTCTTAACAGCAGATGAAAAGGTTCATCAGCCAGAGGAACAGGCAGGAAATCGAACAATCCCATTTGAAAAGGGCGATACCGTCTATCTCGAAAACGGTACGCCTTTTTTGATTGAGGAAATTACGGACTACCAAGTGACCTTACTTGATCCGTCAATTTTCTATCCAGTTCTTAGAGCAGAGAGCAAAGAGCGTTTTTTAAGGCTTTTAGAGCGTTACCCTCAATCGGAAGTGCCGCAGGCAAAGGCAGAAAACTTCCGTATTACGAATGAATATTTGGGCGAGGGCAGCAAACGTGAAAAGTTTGCCAGAAATATAACTGCCATTACCACATTACAGACCATAGAAAAGGAACATCGGTCTGCTACTAAAGAGGAACAAGAAATTCTTTCCCGTTACGTTGGTTGGGGCGGTCTGCCGGAGGCTTTTGATAAAGACAACGATAAGTTCAGCAATGAATACACACAGTTAAAATCTCTGCTGTCCGAAGATGAATATACGATGGCAAGAGCCTCTACCTTAAATGCTCACTATACAAGTCCTGTGGTTATCAAGGCGATTTATGATGCAATAGAAAACATGGGATTTGCCACAGGTAATATTTTAGAGCCTGCCTGCGGAACTGGACATTTTTTCGGTATGCTCCCTGACAACATGAAAAATTCCCGCTTATATGGAATTGAACTTGACAGCATTACAGGCAGGATTGCAAAACAGCTTTACCCCAATGCCAATATTTCTATATCGGGCTTTGAAAAAACAGAACTCCCTGACAGTTTTTTTGATATTGCTATCGGAAATGTTCCTTTTGGTGGTTATAAAGTATCAGACAGCCGATATGATAAGCAAAATTTCTTTATCCATGATTATTTCATTGCAAAATCCATTGATAAAGTACGCTCTGGTGGTGTGATTGCTTTCATCACTTCCAATGGTATCAGTGGTGGAACAATGGATAAAAAAGACCAACGTGCAAGGGAGTATATTGCACAACGTTGTGATTTGCTTGGTGCGATACGTTTACCTAACAACGCATTTTTAGCCAATGCAGGCACAGATATGACCACCGACATCATATTTTTGCAAAAACTTGAAACCCCTCGACAACTTGGTATCAACCCACCGGATTGGGTACAAACTGAAATGCTGTTAGACCAAAAGCATACCAGTGATGATGGAGAAACCCGCCGTAACTTTGTAACAGTCAACCGTTACTTTCAAGAACACCCTGAAATGGTATTGGGCACTCCGGAAATCAGATCGGGACCCTTTGGTCCGCAACTCGTTTGTAAGCCTATTGCTGATGCCAACCTTGCTGAACAGCTAAAAGCCGCTGTTCAAAATATTGAGGGCAGCATATCCGAAACAGAATTACCTGATATGGAAGTCAGTACCGACACTTCCATTCCTGCTGACCCTACGGTAAAGAACTTTTCCTATACCCTTATAGACGGCGAGGTTTATTACCGTGAAAACTCACGCATGGTAAAACCTGATATTAACCACACTGCGAAAGAACGCATTTCAGGAATGGTAGAACTTAGGGAGTGTGTAAGTAATCTTATCCGCTATCAGCTTGAGGATTACAGCGAAGAAACTATTAAGCAGGAGCAGGAAACCCTAAACCGCCTCTATGACAGCTTTACAGCAAAATATGGACTGATTAACAGCCGTGGAAACAGCCTTGCTTTTAGTGATGATAACTCCTACTATCTTCTTTGCTCCCTTGAGGATATAGACGAAAATGGAAACTTAAAAGCCAAAGCCGATATGTTTACCAAACGCACAATCAAAAAGCGTATGACGGTCAATTCGGTGGATACAGCAAGTGAGGCATTGGCTCTCTCCATTGCTGAAAAGGCTAAGGTTGATATGGAGTATATGCACAGGCTGACAGGACTTTCGGAAGAACAGATTGCCAGTGATTTAAAAGGCGTTATATTCCCTATCCCAATGCCCTATGATAGCAGTAGTCCTACACTCTATGTAACTGCCGATGAATACCTTTCTGGCAATGTAAGGGAAAAACTGCATACCGCTAAACTGGCGGCACAAACATCGGATAAATACATTCCCAATGTGGAGGCTTTAGAGGCGGCACAGCCAAAAGACCTTGATGCCTCTGAGATTGATGTCCGCCTTGGAGCAACTTGGATTGACAAAGAGTACATTCAGGAATTTATGTACGAATTATTCGATACTCCCTATAAGCAACAGGGAGAAATCGAGGTAAAATACGCTCCCTTTACTGCGGAATGGAACATTACAAACAAAAATTCTATTGGCTATAACAATGTGGCAGCCTATGTTACTTATGGTACAGAGCGTGCTAATGCCTACCGCATTTTAGAGGACACCTTAAATCTTCGTGACATTCGTATCTATGACACTGTGACAGATCCCGACGGTAAAGAAAGGCGTGTGCTGAATAAAGACGCAACTACTTTGGCACAGCAAAAGCAACAAATGATTAAAGATGAATTTCGGGATTGGATTTGGAGAGATGCGGATAGACGCCAGACCTTAGTAAAAACTTATAATGAGAAGTTTAATTCTATTCGCCCCCGTGAGTATGACGGACAGCATATCAATTTCGTTGGCATGAATCCTGAAATATCGCTCCGCCCTCATCAGGTCAACGCCATTGCCCATATTCTTTACGGAGATAATACGTTACTTGCCCATGAGGTAGGGGCGGGCAAAACATTTGAAATGGTAGCTGCCGCTATGGAAAGTAAGCGGCTTGGACTTTGCCAAAAGCCCCTATTTGCAGTACCAAACCATCTTACTGAACAATGGGCGAGTGAGTTTTTAAGACTTTACCCTGCCGCCAATATCTTGGTGGCCACAAAGAAAGATTTTGAAACAAAAAATCGAAAGAAGTTCTGTGCCAAAATAGCCACAGGCGATTATGATGCGGTTATCATCGGTCACTCTCAATTTGAACGTATTCCAATGTCCTTTGAACGCCAGGAACGACTGCTCCGTGAGCAGATTTATGAAATTTTAGATGGAATTGAGGAAGTAAAGGCAAGTGGCGGCGAAAGATTTACCGTCAAGCAGTTGGAACGGACAAAAAAGGGATTAGAGCAAAGGCTTGAAAAATTACAGTCACAGCAAAGAAAAGACGATGTTGTCACATTTGAACAGCTTGGCGTTGACAGGCTTTATGTAGATGAGGCACATAATTATAAGAATCTATTCCTATATACAAAAATGAGGAATGTGGCAGGACTGTCTACCACCGATGCCCAAAAGTCCAGTGACATGTTTATGAAATGTCGTTACCTAGACGAGTTGACTGGCGGCAAAGGCATTGTATTTGCCACTGGTACACCTGTTTCAAACTCTATGACCGAACTTTATACCATGATGCGTTATTTGCAATACAACACCTTACAGCGTAACGGATTGGTTCACTTCGATTCCTGGGCAAGTACATTCGGGGAAACCGTAACCGCCATTGAACTGGCTCCTGAAGGTACAGGATATCGGGCAAGAACAAGATTTTCAAAGTTTTTCAATCTGCCTGAACTTATGGCAATGTTCAAAGAAGTTGCGGATATTAAGACCGCCGATCAGTTAAATCTGCCTACCCCTAAGACCAACTATCATACAGTTGCGGTAAAGCCAACGGAAGTACAGCAGGAAATGGTAAAGTCTTTATCAGAAAGAGCCGCTGAGGTTCATGCAAACAAGGTTGACCCATCTATTGACAATATGCTGAAAATCACTTCCGATGGCAGAAAGTTAGGACTTGACCAACGTATCATTAACCCACTTCTTCCCGATGACGAAAGCAGCAAGGTCAATGCCTGCATAGATAATATTTACCGTATTTGGGATAAGGGCACGACAGAACGGCTTACACAGCTTGTATTCTGTGATATTTCAACGCCAAAAGGCAAGGTTGTGGCACAGGAGCAGAAAGCAGCAAAGGCAGGAAACCAGACCATAAATGGTGTAGAACTCCATGCTTTAGAGAATAGCTTACCTGACGAGGTAGTTACCCCGGACACTCCCTTTAATGTTTATGATGATATACGGGAGAAACTGATTAAGAGAGGTGTTCCCGCCCATGAGGTAGCTTTTATCCATGAGGCAAATACAGAAGTTAAGAAAAAAGAACTGTTTGCAAAGGTGCGTAGCGGAGATGTCCGGGTGCTGATTGGCAGTACCGCTAAGTGCGGTGCAGGAACGAACATTCAAGACCGACTTGTGGCTCTCCATGACCTCGACTGCCCTTGGCGACCAGGGGATTTGACACAACGATCCGGAAGAATCGAACGACAGGGAAATCTGAATGAAGAAGTTGATATTTACCGCTATGTAACAGAGGCAACCTTTGATGCTTACTTATGGGTGCGACATGAAGTCGCCTGATTTAACTGTCTGGCAATATGACCAGACCAACTTTTCCGTAAGTTGAGCCTAATATCAACTGCATTGCTGGCAACGGCGGTGTGGTAAGCTGATATGAAAATGTAGCCCTATTTAGAGGCGAAGCCGTGAGGCAGAGCCGAAACTGTTAGCACAATACGGTTAGGGAGCAGGCTTGATAGCATGGTTAACGTAAAGTGAACTACTGATAAACGTCGTTAAGGCGAACAGGTCAAAGTTGCTGATAGACCTGAACCAAAATGGTACGCAGTCGGATAATCCTTTCCATAGTGGGATTACACGGACATAAGACTGCCGGCGGAGAGGTAGAACCTAAACTATCATTGTTAATCAGGTGGAACATGGTAAGCCCGTACTGTTGCTTTTAGCAAAGCAGACCGCAAGGAATGCCGATAACAGTGTGGGTACAGGAAAACGGAAAAAGCGAATGCCATTTTATAATGAAATGGATAGGAGTTTTAATGTCACTCCACACGAAAGTGGGCAGACTTCCGTTCGGTTTCTAATCACAAGATAACTTACAGAATTTTGAAAGGAGAAAGCAAATGGACGTGAAAACGTGTGCTGCTTCTGACATAGCAGGGCAATGGGAAAGAATTGACTGGAACAAAGCTGACCGCTATGTTAAAAACCTGCAAATGCGTATTGTGAAAGCATTTCAGGAGGGCAAGAAAAACAAAGTGAAATCACTGCAACACTTGCTCACCACCTCTTTTTATGCCAAGGCATTGGCGGTAAAAAGAGTCACAGAAAATCAAGGCAAAAAAACAGCAGGCGTTGACGGAGAAATCTGGACAACACCAAAGGACAGATATCAGGCAATAGAAAGGTTACAACGCAGAGGTTACAACCCTATGCCGTTAAAAAGGGTATATATTCCCAAGAAAAATGGCAAGAAAAGACCTTTAAGCATTCCTACCATGATGGATAGAGCTATGCAGACATTATTCAAGTTTGCATTAGAGCCGATTGCGGAAACAACTGCCGACCCCAATTCTTATGGGTTTCGAGCGAAAAGATGTACGCAGGACGCGATTGAACAGTGCTTTACCAGTCTGAATAAAGGTAAATCACCAAAATGGGTGCTTGAGGGAGATATTAAGGGTTGCTTTGACAACATCAGTCACGAATGGATACTGGAACACATTCCTATGGACAAGGAGATACTGCAAAAATGGCTCAAATGCGGATATATCGAAACCAAGAAACTATTTCCGACAGGGTTCGGAAGTCCGCAGGGTTCGCCGATTTCACCGACAATCAGCAATATGGTACTTGATGGCTTGGAAAAGGCAATCAAGGATAAATACCATAAGCGGACGGTGAATGGGAAGGCATTTTTCCCCAAAGTCAACTTTGTCCGTTACGCTGATGATTTTATCGTGACAGGAGAAAGTAGAGAAATTCTTGAAAGCGGTGTAAAGCCAATTATCATAGAGTTTCTCGCTGAAAGAGGATTGGAACTGTCAGAAGAAAAGACTTTGATTACCCATATAAATGATGGTTTTGATTTCTTGGGCTGTAATGTGAGGATGTATGGAAACAAACTCCTGACGAAGCCTTCTAAGAAAAACTTTGAAGCGATAGTCAGCAAAATCAGGGATGTCATTAAAAGTAACCAGTCGGCAAAGCAAGACTTCTTGATTAGAACGCTCAATCCTATCATTCGGGGTTGGGTAAATTATCAGAAGTATAACGTATCTGCACAAGCCTTTGAAAAGCTTGATTATGAAATTTGGGAATGCCTGTGGCAGTGGTGCAAAAGGCGGCACCCCAAGAAAAGTCGAAAATGGATAGCAAAGAAATATTTCCATACAATCGGAAACAGAACATGGACTTTTAGTGTTCCCACGGACGGTAAAATGGAAAATGGAGAAGATTATTATATCCGCTTAATTTATGCAACAGATACGGATATCCGAAGATTTACCAAGATTAAAGCGGACGCAAATCCATTCGATGAAAACTGGCAGTTGTATTTTGAAGAAAGAGCCGACAAGCAGATGAGGAACGAAATCAAGGGGAGAACTATCATAAACAGGCTGTACAAAGCCCAACAGGGCTGTTGCAGCCATTGTGGCGATAAAATCACGCTTGAAACAGATTTCCGAATCCACCAAGTTGGTAATGGAAAGAATATGACAAAAAGCCTTGTACACCCCGAATGCCACCAAGAACTCCATGCCTTGGAGAAGTGTGAAATGCTGGCTCTCGAAAGAGGGCTTATAGAAGCTTGAGCCGTGTGAGGGGAAACTCTCATGCACGGTTCTTAGGGGGGAAAGCGGCAGTAATGCCGCCGACCTACCCGACCAGACTATAGAAAATAAGCAGAAATTCATCTCACAGATTATGACTTCTAAAAGCCCTGTGCGTTCCTGCGAAGATGTTGACGAGGCGGCATTGAACTACGCAGAAATTAAGGCTCTGTGTGCCGGAAATCCAAAAATCAAGGAAAAGATGGATTTAGATATTGAAGTTTCAAGGCTCAAATTGTTAAAAGCAAGCCACCAAAGTAATCAGTATCGCATGGAAGATAGCCTCTTAACGTATTTTCCAGAAAATATTGAGAAGAACAAAGGCTTTATCAAAGGTTTTGAACAGGACTTAAAGACCCTTGAAAAGAATATGCCTGATGAGGGTGCATTTTTGCCAATGATAATTAAAGGCGATACCCTGACAGATAGGGACAATGCGGGGGCTGCTCTCCTAGAGGCTTGTAAAGAAGTGAAAGGAAAAGACCCTATGGAAATAGGCAGCTACCGGGGTTTTACCATACACCTGTCCTATGATGGCTTTTATAATGAATTTCAGCTTACTCTAAAGGGAGCAATGAGCCATACAGCCAAACTCGGTATGGATTCAAGAGGAAATCTCACTCGGATTGACAATGCCCTTGCATCTATGTCTGACAGGTTAAAAGCTGTTGCGGATCAGCTTGACAATCTCTATAAACAGCGAGAGGCGGCAAAGTCTGAGGTCGGAAAACCGTTCCTGCAAGAACAGGAATTAAAGGATAAGGTTTCCCGTCTTTCTGTCCTTGATGCTGAGTTGAATATGAGCGTTTCTAAGCAGCAGAAACAGGCTGACAGGCGTGTTTCTAAAGGTGGGCGACCATCGGTACTGGATAACCTGAAACAGTCCCCACAAGCCATTAGAGAGGGCAAGGAAAAACAAAATAAATATATGGAGGTGCGATAATGGCAAAACGAACAAGAAGTACACAGTTGCACTTCATGGTATCAGAACAGGAACGAAAATTGATAGAGGAAAAAATGAAACAACTTAACACAAAGAATTTGGGGGCATATCTCCGCAAAATGGCAGTAGATGGCTATGTTATTTACCTCGATTTATCTGACATACGGGAACTTGTTGCCCTACTCCGCCGCACCAGTAATAGCTTAAATCAGCTTACAAAGCGTGTTCATCAGACAGGCAATATTTATATTGAGGACTTGGAGGCACTGCGGGAAAGCTACGATAAACTTTGGGATACGGCAGACGAAATACTATCAAGGCTTTCTACAATTTAAGATTTATATGATGGACAATTTCCATTTACTCTGATATTCTTTCCCTATACAACATTCAACGGAAAAGGAGGCTTTCATGATGCGGATACTGCTTAAAATATTATTATTTCCCGTTACCCTGATATTGACGGTTCTTTTACTTATCTGTGAGTTTATCTGTTTGTTTGGAACAATGCTGCTCTCTATCCTGGCATTGATCCTATTTGTTCTGGCACTTGGTATTATGATTTTCTTAGGAGAGGTACAAGACGGAATAAAAACAATGGTGCTTGCCTATCTGATTAGCCCTTATGGAATCCCCCTGCTTGCAAGTTGGCTTGTCGGAAAACTGAAATCGGTAAATGAACGGTTAAAATCTATTTAAACAATTTTTTCAATTCTCACAAAGAAAGTACCATCATAGGACAGAATTATTTTTGTGCTATGGTGGTACTTCTATTATTTAACGACCTATAAAGAGTATAAAACATTACTTAGTGTTAGGCTCATCAAGTAACAACCCCTCAAAGAAAACGGAAAAATCCACATCATATACGATTTTTAGAGCAATAAAATCGCTAATGCGTATGTTTCGCACCCCTGTTTCTATCTTAGAATAAGTGCTGCGGGACATATCGCTACCAATTAGATGTAGTTTTGATACCAGTTGTGCTTGAGAATAGCCGAACTTTTCTCTAAGTTTACGCAAGTTCTCTCCAATACTAATATCTTGTAAAAACCATTGCATAAAAACACCTCCAAAGAAATTTGCGACCAATCAGTCACACAATTGATTGTATCAAATTACAATGATATAATTGGGACTGATTAGTCGCAATGCGTAACTATATTTTAAAAAGGAGAATATGGGTAATGGAACTTAACGAAAAATTTAGGAGAGAAGAAACAAAAAGATTATTGGAATGGATTGGAAACAATCAGGAAGAATGGTTTGAAATTACGTTAGCTTTTGTAGAGGAAGATATGCTCATTGACCAAGAACTTAAAGAGGTATTCCGCAATTTAAAGAACAATGGTTTTTATCAGTTATTGGTTCTTTTAATGTATACCAAAAATGAAATCATAGGAAAGGCATTACAAAAGTCAATGTTAAATATTATCTGTAATAATTGGAATGAGCAGTCCATAGACACCATGTATGATCTGCTAATAGATAATCTTAGTCAAACCATACATGAAACGGTGTAAATGGAGTTTAATGATGAAAGGGGCGAAAGCACTTCCAGGCTTTCCCCCTTAGCTGCCACAAAGCAGGAGTTCCGGCATAGAGCAAGGGCGGCAAAGCCGTTTATCTTGACCCTTGTGCTATGTTGGTACTTCTGCTATTTCTTAACAGTCGCTTTCCCTACTTCAGTAATTCATCATAGGTTGTTTGCAAAGCGTCTTTTATTCCTCTGAGTTGTGAGGCGTAAATGTGTTGTACTCCCCTCTCAATCTTTACCAAAGATTCACGAGTAATCGAAACACCTTGTAAGTGCAGCAATCCTACAAGTTCTGTTTGACCGATATTCTTCTTTTTCCTGATTTCCTTTATGTTCTTTCCTACAAAGATATTTTCATCTGATTTTATTTTCTGTTCTCCCATATAAAACCTCTCGATTTTTTTGGACTAATATCAGTCCTTTATCCTTTATTTTAATGGGACTTCTTGTTATAATGGGACTAATATCAGTCCATTTTTTAGAAAATACTATATACATAGGAGGATTTTCAGATGAATCTAAAAAAGATATACCAAGAGGTTGCAAAGCAAAGCGGTGTTACTGTGGAAGAGCTTAAACGTGAAATGCAGGCAGCGATTGATGCAGCATATAATAGCCCTAATAATAATGATATAACAAGAGCATATCAGGATAAAATACCACGCAAAGGGAAAGTTCCCACAGTAGATGAATTTATACTTTATATGGCAGACCGAACAAAGAAAAGTGAGGAAAAGTAATCGGATAGGGGGGGATTAATCCCCCTTCCACACCACCTGGCATACCGTTCGGTACCAAGGCGGTTCAATAGTTTACACGTGCTTTCAGATAGTGGGCAGACATACAAGGATAGCCGAGTCTGTCCACTATGATTGTTTTTGTGAGTGCAGAGTTCAGCATTGCCGCCGCTCTCCACACTCCTTTCCGACAATTCGCCATTTCGTGTACTTTCCGTTCTGACAGGTATAGTGCCCGGAGCATTTTGTACCTCGTGCGCACCTTTTTCCATTGCTTCCAGTACACCGCCCGGATTCTGTGGCGCAGCCACTTGTCCGTCTGTTCCATCAGACTTTTCATGTCCGCATATCGGTAATAGTTAATCCACCCATTCACATAGCTTCGGAGTTTCTCTTCTCTTTCCGAATTGCTCCACTTGTTTCCTCTGATCGTCAGTTCCCTTAGCTGGTTCTTCATTTTTGCCACCGATTTGGGATGTACCCTCATACGGCATTTCCCTTTATAGCGGTAAAAGCCGTAGCCGAGGTATTTTATTTTGCTGATATGGCTTATCGTCGTTTTCTGGAGGTTGACTTTCAGAAACAGTTTCCTCGTGATAAATGGCACAATGTTTTCCAGCGTCCGCTCTGCACTTTTCCTGCTTTTGCACAGAATCAGGCAGTCGTCGGCATATCTCACGTATTTATGCCCTCTGCGTTCCAGTTCCTTATCCAGTTCGTTTAGCATAACATTTCCACATAGCGGACTTAACGGGCTGCCTTGCTGCACGCCCTCTGTCGTTTCCTGGAAACCTCCGTCCTCCATTATCCCGGCATTCAGATATTTATGTATCAGCGAGATCACCCTCCCGTCCTTTACCGTCCTCGACAGCACCTCTATCAGTTTGCTGTGATTCACCGTGTCGAAATAGGTTTGTAAATCCATGCTGACTGCATAGATATATCCTTCGTTGATGTATTTCCTACATCTTTCCAGTGCGTCATGCGCACTTCTGCCGGGTCGAAATCCGAAACTGTTGTCTGAAAACTGTTCCTCGTAAATAGGGGTCAGTTCCTGTGCGATTGCCTGCTGGATTACCCTGTCCACCACGGTGGGTATCCCCAACTTCCTCACTTTGTCTTTCTCCTCTTTGGGTATTTCTACCCTTCGGACTGGGTTTGGCTTATATTTTCCTTCCCTCACCTGCCGGACAAGCTCGCCTTGGTGTTCTCTCAGATAGGGCAGAAGTTCATCCACCTGCATTCCGTCGATACCACCGGCTCCCTTGTTTGCTTTCACCTTCTTATATGCGGCGTTGAGATTGTCGCTTCTAAGTATGGTGTCCAGCAGATTGTCCATCCAAAAATCCGTGTTGGTGTCAGGGTTCCCGGTAATCCTTCCTTGGGCGTACACTCCTGCCTGTTCTTTCTGTTCCGCAGATACCATCCGCAGGTAGTCCTCAATATGAAGTTGTCTGTACTTAGTTCCATGTCCGGTTTCCATTTGGAAATAACACCTCCTACTGTTCAGCCCTTCGTCCGGTATTTACAATCACCGGCTTACTATGGCCTCTGCTGACTTCTCACGGCAAGCTTTACTCCGTGGCGGCGAATGTTTTATCACCTTGTCACGTTCGTGAGATCTCCCCGGGTACTCACACGTTCTTTCTCTCCATGTCCCCACCATCTTTACTGTGTCGGATTCCGTGCAGTTATTGGACTTTGACCTGTCTTGCGGTCTTATCCTCCGTGTTCAGCCTGAAATGGTTTCTGTTCGTTGGGGCAGAGGTTTGCCTACACCTTCCTTCAGCCCTCTCAAACCTCACGGCGAGAACCTTGGTGTTCAGCTATATCCTTCCCACTGCTAGGCGGATTCGGGACTTTCACCCGTTAGAACGTGCGCCCGCCGGGCGCACAAGCAAGGAAAAGTGCCTGAAAATGGCACTTTTTCTTATTTGGAAAGGAGTTTTTTATGGCAACTACCCGCTTAATTTCAATGCACCAGAATAAAGGAATGTCCATTGCTGATTGTATTTCTGAACGTGTAGATTACGCTTTAAATCCTAAAAAAACGGGTAATGGTAAATACGTCAGTTCCCATGAATGTGACCCCAAAACTGTAAAAGGAGAATTTCTTTTGTCTAAGAAAATCTATTCCAACATTACAGGCAGAGAGCAAGGAAATGATGTAATACTTTATCAGATACGACAATCTTTTAAACCAGGGGAAATTACACCAGAACTTGCTAATCAATTAGGCTATGAATTGGGTATGCAGTTTACCAAAGGTAATTATGCCTTTTTTGTTGCTACACATATAGATAAGGCTCATATTCATAACCATATAATTTTTAATTCTACCTCATTGGACTGCACCAAAAAGTTTCGTGATTTTTTAGGTTCGGGCAGAGCTATCCGCAAAATATCTGACCGTATTTGTCTTGAAAATGGATTATCTATTGTTGAAAATCCAAAGAGAGGAAAAAACCATTATGGCAAATGGCTTGGAAATCAAAAGACGGTTTCCCACTCTGAAAAAATAAGGATTGCAATAGATGAAGTTCTTAGAAAAAAACCTGTTGATTTTGAGGCATTTCTATCAGAAATGAAATTGGCAGGATATGAAATTAAGATGGGAAAGCACATCGGTTTTAAGAGTCAAAACCAGAAGAATTTTATTCGCCTACGGTCTTTAGGGGACGGATATTCTGAGGAAGAAATCAGAACCATTATTGGTGGGAAAAAGGCTCTTTCCAATAGAAAAGTGAGGACTGAAAGAACACAATCCCCTGTCAATCTTTTAGTGTACATTCAGGCGAAACTGCATGCTGGAAAAGGTGCAGGCTATGAACGATGGGCAAAGATTTTTAACCTAAAACAAATGGCACAAACTATCAATTATCTTACGGAAAACAATCTACTTGCCTATGAGGATTTGGAAAAAAAAGCACATGCTGTTACAAACAATTTCAATCAGCTATCTGCTCGAATTAAGGATGCCGAAAAACGTATGACAGAGATTTCAGACCTAAAAAAACATATCATCAACTATTTTAAAACTCGTGATGTTTATATGGATTACCGCAAAGCAGGATACTCTAAAAAATTCTATGAAGAACATACTGCTGATTTGCTTTTACATAAAGCGGCAAAGGCGGCTTTTGACAGCTTGGTGGACAAGAAATTACCTACTGTTAAGTCTTTGCAAATGGAATATTCTGAATTGATTTCTGAAAAGAAAAAAGCCTATGCAAACTACCATTTAGCAAAAAAGGAAATGCAGAATGTGTTGACTGCAAAGGCAAATGTTGACCGTCTTTTAGGGGAAAGCATACCGGAGAAAGAGAAAGAAAAATTCCAGGGACAAAGATAATTCTTTCCTATGTTTTTAGCTCCCAACGGGAGCGTAGCCACACAATTTATTGTGTGTTCGATGGGGATTGGGGATACTCCCCAACAAGCAGATTTGCCAAAATGCCCGTAAGGGAATTTTGAGCAAAATCGCAAGGTGTGTACCACCTTGCCCTGCTTGCCACTTTACTCTCCCTAAATTCAGCTACAAAGAAAAACACCATGAACCTTATATTTGTTCATAGTGTTCTTCACTGCCCTATTAAGCTGTTCATAGAGAATCAATCCCCTCTGTTTTCGCTTTTTTTAAGCCTTTTGCTGTAGCCTGCATTACGATATAGTCCTTCTCGTCCAACTCATCAAGCTCTGCATCTAGTTGACGACGGCGTGTGGATTTTTTACTTTCTTTATCGGGGAAAAGAAATTGATCTACCGATATATTAAAAAGTGTCATTAGCGTAATGAAAACCTGAAAACTTGGATGTTGACCATTGTTTTCAAGAGACATGATGTATCGGGGAGCAAGGTCAACCTCCTGAGCCAACTGCTCCCGAGTCCAACCACGGCTTATTCGAGCTTGCTTTATGGCTTGCCCCATAGCCTTAAAGTCATATTTAGTTTGATCTTTCGACATAATAATATCACCCTATGTCATTTTACATTTCCTACTGAAAAAGCTAAACGATTTTTAAAAGTACATTGTGTACTTTTTAATATCTATAGACATTTATAAAATAGTAGTTGACAAAAATTTATATACTGCATATACTGAAAACATATAGATGAATATCAATGTGAGGTGAAAAAATATTATGGACGAAAGAAAATATTTTCAGAATATTAACTGTTTCAAAGCTCTATCAGATGAGAACAGACTTATGATTATAGATATGCTATCATGTGGAGAGCTTTGTGCTTGTGATATTTTAGAAAAATTTAAAATTACACAGCCTACATTATCTCATCATATGAAAATACTATGTAGCTGCGGTTTAGTCAATGCCCGAAAGGAGGGAAAGTGGACGTACTATTCTTTAAATTCAGAGGAAGTAGAAAAATTTAAAATGTTTTTGCATACTATTACATCAAACAAGGAGGATTGTATTTGTAAAAAATAAAATTTTTTTGTCCAACATATAGATAGTTGTCTATGTATATAACAAAAAGGAGGCTTTGTTTTGGAAGGTAACAATAATAAATTAGAAGGGATTGGTTTTTTCCAAAAGTACTTAACCGTTTGGGTGGTACTTTGCATGGTAGCCGGGATTCTTATCGGCAAATTCCTTCCCGTAATTCCCGAATTTTTGAATCAGTTTGAATACGCAAATGTATCAATTCCTGTTGCCATACTCATATGGGTTATGATTTACCCCATGATGATGAAGGTTGATTTTCAAAGCATAAAAAATGTAAGCAAAAATCCAAAGGGGCTATTTGTTACATGGGTGACAAACTGGCTAATCAAACCCTTTACTATGTATGGCATTGCTTCGCTGTTTTTCTTCGTGGTATTCAAAGCATTCATCACTCCGGAGCTGGCCACCGAATATCTGGCTGGTGCTGTGCTGTTAGGTGCGGCTCCTTGTACAGCGATGGTGTTTGTGTGGAGTACGCTGACTAAAGGAAACCCTGCCTACACAGTGGTGCAGGTAGCGACTAATGACCTCATCATCCTTATTGCTTTCGTACCAATTGTAAAGTTTTTACTTGGTGTTTCCAATGTGGCTGTGCCTTGGGATACCCTGATTTTGTCCGTCATACTGTTTGTTGTGATTCCATTGGCGGGTGGCATTTTGACCCGTTTACTGGTAACAAAGCATAAGGGGCTTGACTATTTCGAGAATACTTTTATTGGTAAATTTGATAATGCGACCAGCATTGGGTTATTGCTCACATTAGTGCTTTTATTCTCTTTTCAAGGAGATGTAATTATCAATAACCCACTGCATATTGTATTGATTGCAGTACCGCTGATAATTCAAACGTTCCTCATTTTCTTTATCGCTTATTTTGCAAGCAAATGGCTCAAGTTGCCTCACAACATTGCGGCTCCTGCCGGAATGATTGGCGCTTCCAATTTTTTTGAGCTTTCTGTTGCCGTGGCGATTGCTCTGTTCGGCACAACCTCACCAGCCGCACTCGCTACCGTAGTCGGTGTGCTGACAGAAGTTCCTGTGATGCTTTTCCTCGTGAAAATTGCGAATAAAACTACACATTGGTTCCCAGAACCAAATGTCAAACAATAATTTGAGCAGAAACACATTGGTAAGGAGGACTTAGTATGACTGAAAAACTGAGCATAAACAACATGAATGGTGTATCAAACAACCATCAGGCAGTTTATGGGCTAAATAATATGAACGGCGCCTCAAAAGATATAAAAACTCCATATAGGTTAAACAATATAAATGGAGTATCGGAGGATAATACTAAGACGTACAGCATTGATAATATGTGTGGTATTACCTCCGTCGAATAATATGCTAAGCAAAAAACAATGTCTTTGTTGCTTGCAGTATTTTCTATGATGATACTATCAATGAAAAACTGCTGTAACAATTTGCCTTGAGTTTTAAATAAAATAATCAAATTAGAATGGAGAGATTTATCATGAAAAAAATGTCTATCTATGAACCTGCTATGTGTTGTGACACCGGCCTTTGTGGTGTGAGCGTTGACCCAGAATTGCTCCGCATTTCCACTGTTTTAAACACATTGAAAAAGAGCGGTGTGGCAATTGACCGCTTTAATCTAAGCAGTGCACCAATGGCCTTTGTAAACAACAAAATAATCAATGACTTTATTAATGAAAAAGGCGCCGAGGAGCTACCTGTTGTAGTACTGGATGAAAAAATTGTTATTATAGGCCGCTATCCAACCAATGAAGAGCTTATTTCTTTACTTGAGATTCCTGAAAGCTATTTAATCGAATCAAAATCCACACCACAAGGTGGTTGCTGCTGTTCTGATGGAAATTGCTGTTAAATATGAAAGGAGGATTCTCGATGCAAGTCTTTAATCCAAAAAATATTACATTAACAAAATATTTATTTTATACAGGCAAAGGCGGTGTTGGCAAAACATCTGTTGCATGTGCAACGGCTGTAAATCTTGCAGACAACGGAAAAAAGGTTCTTCTTGTCAGCACAGACCCTGCCTCCAATTTACAGGATGTGTTCAATACTCCGCTTTCAGGGAGAGCCACCCCTATCGCAGAAGTACCCAATCTTGATGTAGCAAACCTTGATCCGATGCAGGCGGCGGCAGAATACAGGGAAAGTGTGATCGCCCCATATCGTGGCAAATTGCCGGATGCAGTTCTTGCTAATATGGAGGAACAGCTTTCCGGTTCATGTACAGTGGAGATTGCTGCTTTCAACGAATTTTCCAACTTTATCACCAATAAAGAGATGGAGCAAAAATACGATCATATTCTTTTTGATACTGCACCTACAGGTCATACCCTTAGAATGTTGCAGCTTCCCTCTGCATGGAGCAATTTTATCAGCGAAAGCACACATGGAGCATCCTGTTTAGGGCAATTATCTGGGCTTGAGAGTAAAAAGG
The DNA here is from genome assembly GCF_015159595.1 of Blautia liquoris. Taxonomy (NCBI): domain Bacteria; kingdom Bacillati; phylum Bacillota; class Clostridia; order Lachnospirales; family Lachnospiraceae; genus Blautia; species Blautia liquoris. Next base: position 2,469,824 of record NZ_CP063304.1, read on the forward strand.
AAATGTACAAAACTGCAGTTGAAACGTTGTCAGATGGAGATCAAACAACTTTAATCCTTGTGACTCGGCCAGAAACAGCCCCATTGAAAGAAGTAGAGCGGGCTTCACATGAATTGGCGGAGCTTGGCGTGGTAAACCAGTCTATGGTAATCAACGGAGTTTTGAGCGACCATGACGACACAATCTCCGAGAGCCTATACAACAAACAACAGAATGCTCTTGCCAATATGCCAAAACCTTTACAGACAGTTACTACCTATATGATTCCTCTGCGGGCATACAATATTACTGGGATGGAAAATGTGAGAGCTTTATTGACAAAAGATAGCTATGCCATCATTGATGCTACTATTAAAACTGAGAATATTCCGAAATTAAAAGACATCATTGATGATTTGTACCATAGCGGTAAAAAAGTTATATTTACTATGGGTAAGGGTGGTGTTGGCAAAACGACGATTGCCGCAGCCATTGCTTTAGGTCTTTCTGAAAAAGGAAAGAAAGTTCACTTGACTACAACAGATCCGGCAGCACATTTGAAATTTGTTCTTGATGAGAACAGTGGCATTACCATGAGCCATATTGATGAACATGAAGAACTTGCAAGATATCAAGAGGAAGTTTTATCAAAAGCACGTGAAACTATGTCGGAAGAAGATATTGCTTATATTGAGGAAGATTTACGTTCCCCTTGTACACAGGAAATTGCTGTCTTCCGTGCCTTTGCTGAAATTGTGGAGCGTGCGGAAAATGAAGTTGTTGTCATTGATACCGCACCTACAGGACACACTTTGTTGCTCCTGGATTCTACATTAAGCTACCATAAAGAGGTACAGCGAACACAAGGGAACATACCTGATTCTGTAAAAAAACTACTACCACGTTTACGTAGTAAAGAAACAGAAGTTATTATTGTAACACTGCCGGAGGCTACTCCCGTCTATGAGGCGTTGCGATTAGAAGAAGATTTGAAACGTGCTGATATCGCTACAAAGTGGTGGGTTATCAACTCATCCCTTTATCATACAAAAACAACTAATGCCATGTTAGCTGCAAAAGCAAGCAATGAAGTTTCTTGGATAAACAATGTAGCCGAACATACCACCGGGAACTTTGCTCTAATTGCATGGAGTGCCGATGATATTAGAGGTAATAAGTTAAAAGAACTATAAAGAGAGGGTTTAATGGAAAATATAAAAAATAAACCAAAAGTAGCATTTATCTGCGTTCATAATTCTTGTCGCAGTCAGATTGCGGAAGCACTTGGAAAGCACTTTTCCTCTGATGTATTTGAAAGTTATTCTGCTGGAACAGAAACAAAACCACAAATAAATCAAGATGCTGTAAGGTTAATGAAACAGATTTATGGAATTGATATGGAAAAAAGTCAACATTCAAAATTGCTGAATGATATACCTCCAATTGATGTTGTGATAACAATGGGTTGTAATGTTCAATGTCCGTTTTTACCATGTAAGCACCGTGAGGATTGGGGATTAGATGATCCAACGGGTAAAAGTGATATAGAGTTTGTGGATACAATTCGCTTGATTGAGAGTAAAGTTAAAGAGTTAGCACAAAAGTTAAAATAATTAAGATACCGCCGTTGATTTTCGTATAACGGCGGTATTTTATTGATAAATGGAAAAGAAGAATTACTTTTAAAATTTGAATATTAGCTATTGGATATTCGCCAGAAAAAGACAGATTATACTGATATACTCTTTATAATATCAAAATAAAAGAATAGCCTATCTCGTGGCAAATTAAAAACCGCAGTTTTGACAGATATTTTATTGCGGCATCTTTATCGTGATATCAGCAGAAACGGCGGTTTTAGTTATCCGCCGTCTTTTGTTGAGAAAACTACATACAAAGATTAATGGATATGCTCATACAAAGCATGGCGGTAATAAGGAGGTTACTGCTGTGCTTATTTTTTGTTACATAAATAGTATTCTTATATATTTATTAAAAAAAGCCCATTTAATTTATGGGGACATTTTGGGCTTTTAGGTACTTACACACATCATAAATATAGATATAATAATTCTAATGCTCGATTGGATTGTGTCCAGTCGAGCATTTTTACATTTTATTTAAATTTTTTTCAGAAATCCACTAATAAGTTTGGCAGTTTTGCAATTCCCACCGTAGTAGTGGCGAAAGGGGACAGCGGAGTCACCGCCCGAAAGGGGGTGGGAATGTGAAACCTAACAGCCATGAGCAAAGCAAGCGACACGCCTTTGATAGCTTTTGCAAAAAGGTACTGAAACATGAGGCAAGAGATTATTACGATGAGTTGAAACGCCAGCGTGATAGGGAAATGTCCTTTTCCGATTTATCTGAGAAAGAAATGGATCAGCTTTATACAGAGGACAAATACTTTGTTACCGAGCAGATTTTCAATGTTTTAGGTCTCGATATCATTGTTACAGATGATGTTATTGCAGAGGCATTACAAAGTCTGCCAGAACGCAGGCGTGATATTATCTTGCTTTCCTATTTTCTTGAATTGTCTGACCGAGAAATTGGGGACAAGCTGAATATGTTGCGTTCTACTGTTCAGTACCAAAGAGCAAGCACATTGCAACAGCTAAAAAATTTTATGGAGGGAGATATCTATGAGCGATATGACAAGAAATAATCATCTGCTTTCTTACCCTGCTATCGTATTAGCCTCTAGCGGCGATGTGGATGCTATCAATGCCGTCCTGAAACATTATGAAGGCTACATAGCAGCATTGTCAATGAGAACATTTTATGACGAAAGCGGCAATCCTCATCTATGCGTAGATGAGGTGTTACGCCGCAGATTGGAAACTAAGCTGATTACCAAAATCCTAACATTTGATGCGGCTTGACAGGTAAATCCATATGGGAAGTACGCTCCCCTTTCCGTACTTCCCACTCATGGTTTCGTTGTCATTTAATAAAAGTTCATTCATGAAGTGAATTTTTATTGCCTGATAACTTAGGCAGTTGTTCCTTGATAAAGAAAGCAGGTCAGATAACGGCTTTGCAGTATAAGGCAAACCGGATACATTCCATTTATACCGAGCCATGCGATTGATACGCCATGACCTCTATTTAGAGTGAGCGAATAATATCAAACCGCAAAACAAATATGGCAGCTTGTAGGCGATGACATATAAATGGGACAATGATACTCCCTTATAGCTATAGTCCGAGCGTTAAAAGCGTCGCAGGCAATAGGTAAGGTTTCGGCAGACCGCCGAGAGGGTGTAATTCCCGTGGAGCTGTGCCAGCAGCCGTCCGGTTTTGCTTATCATAATGGACATTCAGTAGTTCATAGCATAGTAATAGAGAGTTTATGATATTCCTTATGGTCTTTTCTAATTAGAAAGGAGGAATGCCGATGATTACAAGCAAACAATTAGATGCTATGAGTGAACAAAGTATTGAAACTTTAGAAGAAAAGGAATTAGTAGATATTTCTGCTATTAACATAAGAAAAGACTTGCCCCATGAAGATAAGATATTAGACTTCCTGGAGCAAATAAAAAATCCCTACTGTTTTCGCTGCGGCAATGTTCCCGTTAGAGTGTGCTTTTCTAAAACTGGAAAAAACCTTGAAACTGTGTTACGAGATTTTCTTATTCGCATACGACAAAGCTGACAAAATAGATATGATACGGCATAATAGTAATGTGGTTATGCGGGATTGGAGGCAAAGATGGCACGCATAAGAAAATCCAGTTTAAGTGAAAGAACAGCCGCATTAAAAAAAGTCGTATGGTATATCGCTCTCTATATTCGTCTTTCTAAAGATGATGGTAATGATGAAAGTTTAAGTGTTACCAACCAGAAAAAAATATTAATGGAGTTTTTAGAGAAGTTTTTTCCAGAAGAGTATGTAATCGTTGATGTTTATGTTGATGACGGATTGACCGGAACAGACTATGAACGACCTGACTTTCAACGAATGATACATGATGTGGAAGTGGGGAAAGTCAACTGTATTGTATGTAAAAATCTCTCCCGTGCTTTTCGTAACTATTCTGACCAGGGCTATTTTTTAGAAAACTTCTTTCCTCTGCATAATACTCGTTTCATCACGCTTGGCGATCCTAAAATTGACACTTACTTAAATCCAGAAGTTGTAAGTGGAATGGAAGTTCCTATTAATGGATTGATGAATGACCGTTTTGCTTATAAGACATCAAGTGACATTAGACGGACATTCGATACCAAAAGGCGTAACGGAGAGTTCATCGGTGCTTTCGCCCCCTATGGATATGAAAAACACCCTGAAGATAAAAATGCCTTGATTATCGATGAAGAGGCAGCACAGGTAGTGAGAAACATTTTTCAATGGTTTGTCTATGGAGATGGAAGTACAAAAATTATCATAGATGACGATGGCATTGAGCATGAAGTATTAGTAGGGAGTATGAGTAAGGAGGGCATTTCACGAAAACTTAATGAACTTGGTATCCCTAATCCTTCCTTATATAAAAAACTAAGAGGGTTTAAGTATAAAAATCCTCATAGCAAAAAAAATGATGGTCTTTGGTCTGGAAGTGCAGTCACAAGAATTTTACAGAACAAGACTTATATCGGAACTATGGTACAGGGTAGAGAAAAAGTCATTAGCTATAAGGTGCATGAAATGATAAAAATGCCAGAGGAAGAATGGTATCAAGTGGAAAATACTCATGAGGCTATTATTACAGCGGAACTTTTTGAAATGGCACAGGAATTGCAAAAAAGGGATACCCGCACACCGCCGGGAAAAAAAGAAAATTACTTATTTTCAGGTTTCCTAAGATGTGCAGATTGTGATAAAGCCATGACAAGACGTGCATCAAAAGGACTTGTGTACTATAACTGCTCTACATATAAGAGAAAATCAAAAGATAAATGTACCAAACACACAATGCGGTTAGATATTTTAGAGAAAGCTGTCTTAATGGCAATTCAAAAACAGATTGAGTTGGCTCATTCATTGGAATCCATAATTGAGGATATTAACAAAGCCCCTGTTGTCCAAACAAAATCACTTCGCTTGGAACAACTTTTAAAACTCCGTATGGAAGAATATGAAAAGACCAAAGAGTTGCTTACCGATTTATATGTAGATTGGAAAAGAGGCGAAATTACTCTTGAACAGCATCGGAGAATGAAAAATAAATTTGAACAGCAGGAAGAACAACTCGAAAAAGTGATTGAGCATCTGAAAGACGAAATCGGAACAATGGAAAAAGGTGTTTCTACTGATGATCCATATTTCAAGACTTTTTTAGAATGTAAGAACATAAAAGAACTGTCACAAGGCATTCTTACAGACCTCGTAGAAGTAATCTATATACACGAGGGTGGAGAAATAACGATACACTTCAAATTTGATGATGAATACAAACGTATTGTAGATTTCATTGAAAACAATAAATATACTCTGTCTGTGGTGGAGAATGAAGTAAGCTAAGATAGCTGAAAAATTTCTTCCTTTTTTCACAGACAGAGTTGAGCATAAATGAGTGGTGCTGTGGGACCTATTGGACCAACCGGCGCTGATGGAGCCACCGGACCGACGGGACCTACTGGCGCAAGTGCTTATGAATTAGCCGTTGACAATGGATTCGACGGAACAGAAGATGAATGGCTTGCGAGTCTGCAAGGGGCTACTGGGCCGACCGGACCTACTGGCGCGGATGGACCTGTGGGACCTATTGGACCAACCGGCGCTGATGGAGCCACCGGACCGACGGGACCGACTGGTGCAAGTGCTTATGAACTAGCCGTTGACAATGGATTCGACGGAACGGAAGATGAATGGCTTGCGAGTCTGCAAGGGGCTACTGGGCCGACCGGACCTACTGGCGCGGATGGACCTGTGGGACCGACTGGCGCGGACGGGGCCACCGGTGCGGATGGACCTATCGGACCGACCGGCGCGGATGGACCTATCGGACCGACTGGCGCGGATGGACCTATCGGACCGACTGGCGCGGATGGACCAACCGGACCGACTGGCGCGGATGGACCTATCGGACCGACTGGCGCGGATGGACCAACCGGACCGACTGGCGCGGATGGACCTATCGGACCGACCGGTGCGGATGGACCTATCGGACCGACTGGCGCGGATGGACCAACCGGACCGACTGGCGCGGATGGACCTATCGGACCTACTGGCGCGGATGGACCAACCGGACCGACTGGCGCGGATGGTGCTACTGGACCCACTGGACCGACTGGTACAATTATTAACCCAGATATTGCTTTTGCGGCTAATAATCAGAGCGATACAATCACAATTAATCTGACTACACCTACAGTTATTTCTTTACCGGATGATCAAACGTTGTCGGGTATTACTGCTAATACAGGAAATACTGAATTTACGGTCACTGAAGCTGGATTATATCGTATTGGATATCAAGTTAACGTTGTGACTCCAGAGAGTTTTGCAAGTATGATCCTTATAAATGGAGTAACGTATGACCCATCTCTTGTTGACGTAGGTGGGGATATTAATACGAATTCTTCTGAAGTATTTGCTACGCTTACAGTTGGAGATACCATTTCTCTGGCTGTTTTGGGAGAACCGGGAACACTGGATCTTAGCGCAGGTTCCGGTGCAACGCTAACCATACAGCAGATTGGTTTATCATAATCGAAACACAAGTGAACTGATCATTATTAAGAAGAAGGGGTGCCTGGCACTCCTTCTTCTTTTAAATCTCTTTATCCAATATCAGTTTCCGGTTCTTTTTTTTCTTTCCTATCATATACTCTTAAGGATGTCAGAAATACTATTGCCCTTGTCGCAGTAGTATTGATTCAGAATATTTTCATGGGAGGGAATGATAAATGAAGAAAAAAGTTGCAATTGCAGCAGCATCCGTTTGTGTGTTTTTTGGCGGAATAGTTGCCGGAGCAGCTGTACAATCGGATTTCTTTACAGATGCACAGCAGACAATATCAGTGGTAAATAAGTTATTTGATAGGGGCAATCAATACAAAAACGCATCAAATCAATTGCAGGCACAATTGGACCAGAACAAATCAGAAATTGATAGTTTGAAATCTCAAATTCAAAATCTTCAAAATGACTTGCAAAACAAAGATGGAGACATTCAGAAGAAAAATGAAGAGCTTCAAAAACTGCAAGCTGACTATGAAGCGAAAAAGCAGGAAGCAATTGATTTAAAAAATCAACTTGTACAGCTGCAGCAAAGTGATGACCAGAAAGATGCAAAGATGGCTGAGGTTCGAAAATTAGCCGAAGACAGACTTCAGCAGCTCCAGTAACAAATCATCACCGGTACTACTCCTGTGAAGTGGAATGTATGCTGTAAAGAGTGGAAATGATAACCCACTACTAAAACAGCAGGACGGCGGCTCATTTGCAGTGAACCCAAGCAATTACATGAGGGGGTAATACACAGCCGCAGGAACAGCGCAGGGAGAGCAGGCAAAGCCCCTCTCCCCCCACCCCGAAGGGCGCATTTATATACACATGAATGCGGTATATGCGGTCTTGCAGACAGCGTTTTGTGCCTATTGGCACAAATTATTTCCTTGCCACCAAAACATACCTTCTGCTTGAGCCAACACGCCTAAGATATGGGTTACTTTTTCATTGGGGTTATAAACAGATAAATTCAAATCACCACTACACATTTGAATGAGTGATTTTTCTTTTGGAAGTAATATCGAAACACAATCATCTTGACTTGTGTAAACAGCTTTCATCATTTTTTCAAGATCTTGGCAAGAGGGGTTTTCTATCAAGCCATCTTTATATACTGAAAATTCAAAATAACAAAGTGATTTTAGAATTATGTGGATAAACGAATTAGCAATCTGCTTAACTTTATCTCCACATAAATAATACTGTTCAACTGCATTAAAAAATTGAATATTGTCATATTCGGTTACTCGTTGCGGAAGAAAATCTATTACATAGCATGGCTTCATTAGTAATTCTTCAACCATAATATTCATTTCAGATTGCGTCATGTTTTTATTCTCCCTGTTCCAGTCATAGCCTTATTGTAACACCCTATTATCCTGTTTTCAAGCAAAATTGAAAGGAGAAACGCCATAGCAATTTATTTTCCTCTCTTCTTTTGCACAAAGAATATTACAGCTAGGACTGCTGCAAGGACTGCCGCAGACAATATAATTATCTGTAACCTGGAAAGTCCGGTTGTTGTATTGTCTTTTACCTTTGGCTTTTCCCATCCTGCATACAGGGTTATGTTTCCTTTGACTTTATCTTTCGTGACCTACTCCCACCACTTAAATCTCATGATTTTGAAGTGAGGGCTTCCTGTTCAATAGCCCCAACGGGCTAAGTATCTGCAGGCTATCCCCGTGTGCCCCACGGTTTTTGCCCGGTTACGGGCTTTTTTTCGGTGAAGTTATGCACATAATATTTTTCTTCCCTCTTCACGAATATTGATTGCCGCGTTGACATCCCTGTCCATCCGGTTTCCACAACGGCACTCATAAATCCGCTCCGATAATTTTAGTTCTTTTTTTACTGCTCCACATTTACAGCATGTCTTACTTGATGGATAGAACCTATCTATTCTCACCAGCCTCTTTCCCTGATCCATCAGCTTGTATTCCAGCATTCCCAGAAACATTCCATATCCATTATCCATAACACTCTTCCCAAAGTGCAGACTCCGGCTCATGGTTTTCATGTTCAGATCTTCTACGCACACTGCATCATAACTGTCCGCCAATTTTCTGCTCAGCTTATGCTGAAAATCTTTTCTCTGATTTTTTACCTTTTCGTGACAGACAGCCACTTTTCGTCTCTGCTTTTCGTGATTTCTGCTTCCTTTTACACAGTGAGACAACTTTCTCTGCTCTTTGCACAATTTCTTTTCTGACTTCCGGTAATACATCGGGTACTCTGCCCGGCTTCCGTCTGAAAACACCGCCATACCGCTCATGGCAAAGTCCATTCCCAACATCTTTTCTACCGCCTCTTTCTCCTCACTTATTTGGCTCTCATAGGTATAGAGAAGACTGGCATAATATTTTCCGGACGGTTCCTGAGTGACCGTCACCGATTTCAATTGATATTCTTTCGGTATCTGTCGGTGCTGTACCAGTTTTACATGAGACATTTTCGGAAGCTTCAGCTTTCCTTCTTCCAGTTTGATATTTCCATTTACTACATTCGTCGTATAACTTGCACGGCTTCTGTGTTTTGATTTGAACTTTGGAAAACCACTCTGCGGATTTCTAAAAAAGTTCTGATATGCCCTTTCCAGATGAAGCTGCACATTGGCTAGTGCCAGTGAATCCACCTCTTTCAGCCACGGATACTGTTTTTTATAAAAAGCCGGCGTATTCTTCAACCGCTTTTTACTTTTTTGATATTCTTTCATCTTATCTTCCAACATCACGTTGTATAGAAACCGGCAGCATCCAAAGGTTCTTGCAAACTGTTCTCCCTGCTCTTTATTTGGATAGATACGAAATTTTATGGCTTTGTTCATGCTTTTTCACCCTGACTTTCAATATAAGCCCGTATGGTTTCGATTGGTGCTCCTCCTGCACTGAGCAGACAAAAACTCTGGCTCCAGAATGCTTCTTTCCAAAGTTTCTCTCGAATCTGTGGATATTCTTTCTTAATTAACCGACTGCTTGCACTCTTATAGGCATTGATAAATTTGCTGAGTTCGCTTTTCGGCTGAGCCCGGAACATCACATGAACATGATCTCTGTCATGATTCCATTCTTCCAAGGTAATTCCATACTTGGGTGCAATATAAGAAAAAATCTCCTCCGCCCTTTTAGAACTATCATCATCAATCACTTTTCTCCTGTATTTTACGACCATAATCAGATGGTAATACAGGAGGAATACTGAATGTGCATTATTGTCCAATTTATTCACATTGATCATCTCTTTTCTCTTATCGACTGATGATAGCATAACACATTTTTGTCATAAGAACAAGTGTTCTCTCCATGTTTTAGAAAAAGTTTTGGAGGATACAGTGCAAAAAGCAACGATCCCTATACTGGTCGCTGTATATAATCTTTTCCAAAGATTTGGACATTATGGCAATTCATCCCGCCCCCTGAAGAGGAAGGGGAATTCTTGCTAATTTATGTTAAAATTCCATTTTCTGGTGGTATCTATGTCATGATACCAACCCTTGAATTCATATCCTTCGCGTGTTGGCTGCTCAGGTTCCTGTATCATTTCACCGTACACAACGGTCTGCTCCGGAACTTCAGTGCCACCATTTGACATAAATTGCACCCTGCATTCCGTAGAGATGACAACGCGCAGCTCCTCTGTATTAGACTGAAAGTGATCTTTTCCATCCGCTGTGGAGACGAGATAATCTTCATTCGTAATCGTCGAGGTTCCTTCTTCTCCAATCACTTTTAACTGAAAACTTCCTACTTTTACCTTCTTCTCCCACTCTTTCCCGCCGGATGAGGACAGATAGTTCATATAAATCCGCTGTTTATTGTCACGCATCCCAACTTCACTACTCCTTATTCCGTCTTCCAGATTAAGGCTATCCGGCACTAGTTCAAAGAATTCTGTATCATACTGAATCTCATTTTGCATAGCATACATCGTGGTATCGTCACCTTCGGTCTGTTCCAATGTGAATACAACCGTAATGGTATCCCCGATATTTACTTGAATGGTATCATTTCCATCTGCATCCAGTTTAAAGATAGTATAATTGATTTTCTTGACGTTTTCTTGGAAAAATGGTCATATAATGTCAATTAAAATATAAAAAACTATTGAAAATTAGAAAAAAGTATGTTATAATATTCACAAATCACTACTAAAATAGTATAGAATCTCAGGAGGTATCTAAATGGAAAAGGTTGTAGTTATTGGGGCTAATCATGCCGGAACAGCAGCGCTGAATACGATTTTGGACCAGTATCCCGACAAAGAAGTAATTGCATTTGACCAGAATTCAAATATTAGTTTCCTTGGTTGTGGTATGGCACTTTGGATCGGCAAACAAATTTCATCTTCAGATGGGCTTTTCTACTCGGACAAAAAAACTTTGGAAGAAAAGGGTGCAAAGGTCTATATGGAAACAGAAGTAGACCATGTAGATTTTGATCAAAAGATTATATATGCCACAGATAAAAGCGGTGAAAAATATGAACAGCCTTATGACAAACTGATTCTGGCAACCGGCTCTCTTCCTGTTGTTCCGCAAATTGAGGGAATTCATCTTGAGAATGTACAGTTAGTAAAATTATTTCAGCATGCCCAGGAAGTAATTGACAAGTTGAAGGATGATTCCATCAGACATGTAACTGTAATTGGTGCGGGATATATTGGTGTAGAACTTGCCGAGGCATTTAAGCGAAACGGACGTGAGGTAACCTTAATTGATTGTGCAGATACCTGCCTGGGTGGTTATTTTGATCCGGAATTCACAGACAGAATGGCAGCCAGATTAAAAGACAACGGCGTGCATCTTGCCTTCGGTGAAACAGTAAAAAAACTAACAGGTGATAAGAAGGTAAGAAAAGTTATCACTGACAAATGTGAATATGATACAGATATGGTAGTTCTTGCAATTGGGTTCTGCCCTAATAACGAAATTGGAAAAGAACGCCTGGAGTTGTTCCGCAACGGTGCATATCTGGTGAATCGTTCTCAGGAAACCAGTGTGAAAGATGTATATGCAGTTGGCGATTGTGCAACGGTATACGATAATGCTATTCAGGATACGAATTATATTGCATTGGCCACCAATGCGGTGCGTTCGGGTATCATAGCTGCTCATAACGCATGCGGGACAAAACTTGAGACTGTAGGTGTGCAGGGTTCAAACGCGATCAGTATCTGGGGACTGCATATGATTTCAACGGGTATGACCCTTACGAAAGCCTGCAAGAATGGATATGATGCAGCGGCAACTGACTTTGAAGATTATCAGAAAGCTCTCTTTATTGAGAACGGTAATTATAAAGTAAAGATTCGGATTGTGTACGACAAGAAGACGAGAATCGTCCTTGGTGCACAGTTATGTTCTGAGTATGATGTTTCAATGGCAATTCATATGTTCTCACTTGCGATCCAGGAACAGGTTACCATTGATAAATTAAAATTGCTGGATATTTTCTTCCTTCCGCATTTTAATCAGCCGTATAACTATATTACCATGGCAGCATTATCAGCAGATTAAATTAATCGGGTTGCTTTCATTAAAAAGAGAGACAGCCAGAACAGGTTCATTAATTACTAACCTGTTCTGGCTGCCTGTTCTGTCACCAGATAATCTTCTTATTTGCTGGCTTCTGCTTTGATTTCATCCAAAATCTTGTCTCCTCCCTGACTCTTCCAATTGGATACAAATTCGTCGAAACTGTCAAGAGAAGCCTGACCCATAATAATCTTTGCAAATGTTTCATCTTCCATCTTCTTTAAGTTTGCCCAATAGGATTCCATAGATTCCGTTTGCGCGTAATATTCGCTGTAAACTTCCTCATACCCTTCTTCTACGGAGGGGCGTACACCAATCATGATGGAAATTAACCTTGAAAGATTGGTCGGTGCAATTTCATTATCTACATCCCAATATTTTTGGCTGTAATCATCAAAAGGCTCTTTTTTCAATATTTTAATTGCTTCCATATCATTTTTCAATAATTTATGTGTCGAAAAATCCACATCATCCTCTGTGATTTCTCCATTCAGATATTTTTTCAATGTATCATATGTCACTTCATCTTCATCTGCATTGTCATATACATTGAATAAAGGATATACACTCGATGTGGGTAATTCCTTCGGCGTTACACCACTGTCACCAATACCATTTTCAACCCAGTCAGATTCTTCATATAGCAGGTAATTGATAATTTTCATTGCAGCTTCCGGATTCTTACAATTTTTATTCACCACAATATATTGCGATGTAGGTTCAGCCATGTGTGCATAATACTTACCGTCCTTAGCCAGCGGTGTATTATATGCCTGCCAGTCAGCCTTACCATTCAATACACTGTCTCCAATTGTATAACCAGCCCACCATGGCCCAAAGAAAATACCGACATTTCCGGCGAGTGTGGGTTCCTGACTATCACCGCGAATTAACATCTGCGGATCAATTAATCCATCTGCATACATCGAAGCTAATTCTCCAAGTGCTTCCTTTGTCTCGGGCTGTATGGATCCGTATTGAATCTCACCAGACTCATCTTTGATCCAATATTGTGGGAAAGATTTAAAGGAGCCGAAAATCGGATCCAGTCCCCATAGATTTCCACCGATATTCGTTAACGTCCCAGAATTAGCCGGTCCAATAATACCTATCGTATCATCTTTGCCATTTCCATCCGGATCCTGTGTTACAAACGCCTTCGCAACAGTCTTTAACTCATCCAATGTACGTGGTGTTTGTAATTCCAGCTTATCCAGCCAGTCCTGTCGAATCCACATGACGTTAACACCAGCGTTTTTAATATTGGGAGCCGGTATTGCCATCATCTTCCCATCCTGAGAGATCATATCGTTTAATTGCTCCCCACCGCTGTTTACAAAGCTCTTTAACAAGTCCGAGGCACAACTATCATAAGCATCTGTCAGTGACTGAATCTGCCCGTATTTTAACATCGCACGATACTGTGTGGCGTTCACATTCATAATATCCGGAAGAGTATTACTTCCGATGCATAGATTCACTTTTTGCGAAAGATCCGAAACAGAGCAGACCCAGTCATATACAATTTCAATATTAAGGTCCTTTTTGATAGCATCCAGGAATGCATTATTCTCCATGGTCTGCCCTTCCGGGAAGGAAGTATTGGGATTTAATCCCGCACCCAGATGAATGGTAACCGTATCCTCATAAGGATCAAGGGGACCCCCGGTTGTCTTGGCGTCAGAAGATGTTTCTTTTTTTGAATCAGCCGTGGATTGATCGGATTTCTTATCATCTCCATTGCTGTTCGAACACCCAACCAACGACCCTAACATTGTGGTCATTAAAAATAAAGCAAGTAACTTTTTTTTCATATTAACCTCCTGTGAAATATATAAATTTTTATTGCTTGAGAGAGTCAGCCCTTCACCGAGCCTAAGGTGATCCCTTTGACAAAATACTTCTGTAGGAAGGGATAAATCATCAATATGGGAACCATGGCAATAAATATTTTCGCCGCATCCAAAGATTGATTATTTAGCTGAACCATTTCTTTTATCTGCTCAACTGTCATTGTTGAATAATTCTGCGTTACAACCATCTGCTGGATATAGGTCTGTAGTGGATAATTACTCTGTTTTGTGCTTAATACAAGACCCTGAAAAAAGTCGTTCCAATGTCCTACAATAGTCAATAATGTAATCGTAGCAATCATAGGTTTCGCCAGAGGTATATTGATCTTAATAAAAGAAGTCCACGGATCTGCTCCATCCACATAAGCTACCTCTTCCAATTCGGAAGGAAGGTTGCGGAAGAAATTCATTGCCATTATTACATTAAACACAGGAAGACCCCCAGATAATACAAGTCCCCATACATTGTCAGTTAAGTGATAACTACGCATAGTCATATACCATGGAATAGTTCCGCCATTAAATAACATACAAAAGATCAATATCCACATAAAAATATTTCTTTTGGGAAATTGACTGTTGGATCTGGAAAGTGGATATGCGACTAACAAAGTGCATCCCACCCCCAAAGCTCCTCCCAGAACTACTCTTTGTAAGGATATCCAAAAGGATTTCAAAAAAGCAGTTTCTCCCAGAATCTTCTGATAAGAAAGTAAATTGAATCCAACCGGCCAAAACGTAATCAAGCCCGCATTGACCGCTTCCTTACTGCTTACAGAGACCATAAGAATATACCACAATGGCACAATACATACTAAGGATATCAGAATCAGTACAATTACATTACACACATCAAATATCTTTGACCCTAACGATTTATTTTCAATCATGCTCCACCCCTGCTTTAAAAGATTTTATAACCGGCGAATTTATCAGCTAACCAGTAACCCAATGCTATAAGTATCATGCTCACTACTGATTTTAATAAACCTACTGCGGTTGCAAGACTGAATTGTAGTTCGACAAGTCCGGCGCGATACACCCAGGTATCTAATACATCACCGGTTGAATATACCAGTGGATTATACAAGTTAAAGATCTGATCAAAGCCTGCGTTAAGTACATTGCCCAGTGATAAAATTGCAAGTAGTGCAATGGTCGTTTTAATACCAGGTAAAGTGATGTGCCATAATCTGGAGAATCTTCCTGCGCCATCGACTGCTGCCGCCTCATACAAGGTCGGATCAATTCCCAGCAGTGCAGCTAAGTAAATTACCGCATTATATCCAAATCCTTTCCAGATATCAGTGCCAATAACCAGAGGACGGAATAAATCCGGACGCCCAAAGAAATTGACAGGTTCCAGATTAAAGTGCTGCATGAATGCATTAATCGGGCCAGTATATCCGAAGATATTCAAGATGATTTTTGCAAGTATGACCCATGAAATAAAATACGGTAAATACACAATAGTTTGAATTGGTCGGAATAATTTTTTAATACACAATTCATTCAACAATAATGCAAAAATCAATGGTACAATTAAGTTCCCTATCATTTTTCCTACTGCAATTATTACTGTATTGATTAATACCTGTTTCGTATCGCTGATCTGAAACATATACCGGAAATTTTCCAGCCCGACAAACTGTGATTTAAGAATACCATCAATCGGGTTATAATTCTGAAATGCCATAATAATGCCAAACATGGGAACAATGCTGACTAATGCAAGCCAGATAAAACCAGGAATCAACATAAAATAATATTGCTTTAAAAACTTTTTATTAAACATAAGTAATCCTCCCAATCCAGATTATTTTTGTTCCAGATCATCTGTCTGGTATATTGTAACAAGTATCAATGGGCTCATTCTATAGATTGATGTTCTAAATTTACAAAATTTGTTTTCATTCTTTTACATTTGTTGTAAAAAATGTTTTTATTTTTTAAAACATTTTTCTGACAGACAAAAAAGGAGCTTATCATTCATATGAATTGAGCTCCAACCTATGTACGTATTTAATTGGTATATTTTTTTCTAAACTCTGTAGGAGAACATTTCATTTCTTCATGAAACACACGATTAAAGTAATTGATGTCTTCAAAACCGGATTCTTTAGCGATATCAATAACCCGCTTGTCTGATTCTTCTAATAATCCGGCAGCTATGCGCATACGTTTTGCTCTGATATATTCGCGAAATGTTTTCCCTGTATATTTTTTAAAGTTAATACTGAAATAGCTACGGCTCATGCCTAGTTTGTCTGCAATCTCTTCCGCTTTTAAACTATCTTTATAATGCAGCTTCAAATAGTGAATTGCTTTTATCATACAGACTTGCATCTTTTCATTGGTATCCTCTTCTAACGCCCACTGATATAATTCATCTCTCCACTTTATCAGCCACTCCAGAATTAAATCTATATCCGTAAAATACGGAATCATAGACTCTTCTCTTCCGAAACTATTATCAATAATTTGTATACATTTTAATAACAGGCGTTCCAGCTTTCTTGTACCCGGATTTATTTGCTTTGTTTTTCTCACCAGCGCTTCAAAACATGGCGTATCATACAGCCAGTATAAATGTTGCCACTCAATTTTTAAACGCTCCCAGAATTCTTGATTTTCATGATCCTCCGAAGTAGAATTAATATTTGCTTTTTCCTCAAAACGCCGGAAGATTCTGGATAGCATTGCAGCTCCATCTTCCTTTTCCATCTGAATCTTTGATATGTATTCCAATACCCCATACCGAATTGCAGCCTGTGCATAGGTAAACTCTTCAAAAAAGGTCAGCACTACAAATTGAACGTTAGGATATTCCTTACGACTGGTCTCCATTAACTCCATACCGCCAATTTCCGGCATGTCGATATCGACAAACATGATATCCACCTCATGTTCCCTTAAAAACTCAAGGGCCACCCTTCCATTTTGAACGTCCCCTACAATCTTCATATTAAAATCCGCCCAGGGCAAAATAGAAATAATTCCCTTTCGAGCCAGTTTATCATCATCTACGATCAATACCTTTATCATTGTTTTCCTCCAACGGTAACAATATAGTAACCTTAGTCCCCTTATTGAGTTCGCTGTTTATGGTCAGTAACGCACGGCCATCATAAAAAGAATCCAGCATAGATCTGACATAGCGTAATCCAACTCCATCATTTTCTTCTGTTCCATCCGAGGTATATTCGAATGGACGATTGATTCTTTCCAATTGTTCAACAGTGAGACCTTTTCCATTGTCTTTGATAGTTATTACTACATATCCCATCTTTTCATCTTTGAACAATCGTATATATATCATGCCTGTATTTCCCAGTCCATGGCGAATCGCATTCTCCACCAGGGGCTGAAATAGCAATCTTATGGTAGGCTGATCCAGATAATCTCCCTCTTCCACTTGAAGATCCAGTTCAAAATCATATCGCATCTTCTGCAAATTAACATACTGTCTTAAGAACTCTAATTCTGTTCGAAATGTTGCAGTTTTTGCCTGTTTTCCCAAATTATATGACAGTAAAAAAATCAGACTTGATATAAAATCACTGATATCTTTCTGCTTCTTAATCTGTGCCATCCACTGAACTGAATTTAATGTATTCAAAAGAAAATGGGGATTTATCTGATACATGAGCTTTTCAACTTCTGTTTTACTTCTCATTTTTTCTTCGTTTTCTACATCAACGAGTAATTGTTTAATCTGTTTTTTCATATTACTGAATTGCTGCATTAATTTATCAAATTCTCTAACGCCGAACGCATAATCGACACCATCCAAATTTCCCTGCCCTGCTTGTTCAATTTCCTCTCCAAATAATTGCAAAGGGCGGTAAATTAATCGATATATCGTTAATACCGATAGATAAAACATAACAATGGAAAGAAGCAGGATGAAAAAAATACGATTTCTCCATTGATAAATTTCCCTTCGATATAACTGTTCCTTTACAGCAAAAACGTTCGTATATCCTATCTTACTTTTTTGGGCAACAATAAAATACCCGTCTTTCATACCGGTAAAAGATTTATCCGAATCAAAATCATCATCAATTCTAAGTACTTCCCCTGTCTTAAAATCACCACTACTGGTGTATTGAATCACCTGGGAAGCATCCAGCTGCAATAACACAAAAGGAAGTACCTTTTTTGACCCTAAATCAGAATCTTCTAAGTATTCTTCTACATTAACTTTTGTTTCCACATAGGTATACAATTTCTTATGTCTAAAAGCATCTTCTCCCAGCATTGATATAACCAGACCATTGCTGCTTTTACACTTTGATAAACCCAGTCCTCTCAGACAATCATCACCTGCGGATATCAGTACGGGTGCATCCTTAAGATTATAATTATCTAACATCATATTTTCATCAAACAAGCATGCTTTATTATATGGATCGTAATAGCCTGCAAAATTAACGGAAGAATTCGGAAAACTTATATTCACCAATTCTTTGGAAAGTTCTCTTTTTGTCTTATAAATATAATAGGCATTTTCCTGAGACATATAGTCCGTTAATAATGAGCCTATTGTTCCGCCTTCTTTCATCTGCTGCGTAATCCGTACCATGCTAAAATAAGCCTCATCCATATGTTCCGTCATCTGCTTTAAAGAAAGCTTTAATGTAGCTTCTGTTTTATTTTTTTCCATGGAATGTAAGGCAGCATAGGATACCACTACAAGTGAAAGCAAACTTACCACAGTCACCATTAGTATAATTGCTATTAAACGCTGTCTTATAGAAGAAAGCCTGTTTTTTTTCAAAATTTTGTAATTAAGGCCCATCTTAAATAGCTCCATTTTCATCCATCTAGTAAGCATACCCAACAAATTTTATAGTATTTGCTGCATTTTATTATACAGCATTTAATCTTTAAATGAAACAAAAATGGGGAAAGTTTTTATTCAGCAAGAGTTTCCTTAAATATAAAGATGAAACTTGTCACTTTTTGTAGATTTTCGTCATATACTTTATTAAGAGGAGGTGATTGAATGTCTATGCCTGAATTCCCAGAGCCAAATCCTGATTTTACTCAGGAGCAGGCTTTGACGATGATTTTATCATCCATCGCACTTGAAGAGTTGTCCCTTAGTCATATCCTAAATGCCGAAGGTGAAAAAATACAGCATGTTCTGAAGAATAAGTGCTGCCAGAGTTCTGCAGATGCAAAGGACATTCTGGCTGTCAATAAAAGTGCAAAAGAACTGTTGGATACAGTCCTTCAAAACCAGATCATTTTAAAAAACAAAATGGACAAAGTGTTGGAGTATCTGCCTCATCCACCCGATCCTGCGCCCCCCTGCCCATGTGCATCCTGCAAGGCGCCGAGAGGACACTGTCCCTGCTTCCATTGCTGCAGTTATGTCTGCCGCAGGGATTCCTGATGACCAGTATTCTGCAGCAAAAAGCAGTATCAAAAAAACCTGAATATCTTTTATGCAGCTACATATGATGGCCACATTATATGTAATAAAAATGAAGAAGAGAGGTAATATCTATGTCACAACCTTCATTCCCCAATAATCCCAATATTTCACGGGATGATGCGGTGAATCAAATATTATCATCCATTGCGATGGAGGAACTTGGACTAAGCCATGTGATCAATGCGGAAGGAGAAAAACTCCAGTATGTATTGGGAACACTGCCTGGTGCCACGGGACCTGCAGCAACTATTGATGATTTGCTTAATACCAATGAGAGTGTGCAAAATCTTTTACAAAATGCTTCCTACAACCAACTACTGCTAAAGTCTAAGATGCAGCAGGCATTGTCCGCATCTGAAATGGCGGGACCTACCGGACCTACTGGGCCTGCCGGACCTGCCGGAGATGCCGGGGGACCTACCGGACCTACAGGACCTGCCGGACCTATGGGACCTATGGGAGCGGCCGGACCACAAGGACCCGCCGGAGATGCCGGACCTACCGGTCCTGTGGGCGCAACCGGGCCTACCGGAGCCCCAGGACCTGCCGGACCCACAGGACCTGCCGGGACAAATACGACCGCAACCTCGGCATATGCTTACGCATCGGGAGGCACACTCACTGCCTCATTGAGCGGTACACCTGTCCCCCTGACAAACGGTCAAATCCTTCCAACCGGCATCACAGTAGATGGATCATCTACAACCTTTACAGTTTCAGCTGCAGGCCGTTATCGAATTGCCTATGCTGTAAATGTCACCGCAGCAATCTTGCTAAGTACACAGATTATGATAAACGGAACCGCAAATACTGCTTCTATTGTAGACCCCGTAATTAGTCTTTCCAACTACACGAATGAAATTCTCGTGGATTTGGCGGCCGGATCTACAATCCAGCTGCAAGTAGTAGGTGTTTCACTGAATTTGACACTGACAAACGGCGCAGGCGCCACTTTAATGATTACTCGGCTGAGTTAAAGGAGGGATCGATATGTCACTGCCACAATTTCCCTCAACACCTGATTTAAACAGACAAGATGCCATCAATCAAATCGTCTCTTCGATTGCCTCAGAAGAGCTGGCTCTTAGTCATGTTATCAATACAGAAGGAGAAAAAATACAATATGCGATTGGCTCCCTCCCTGGTTTGGAGAACAGTGCTACTGTAGCAGAAGTAAATGATATTAACGATAGTTCTTCCAATGCACTCGGAGCTGTACTGGAAAACCAGATTGTCCTAAGTGGTAAACTCACACAGGCTATGCAGGCACCGGTCCTATATGGGCCTGTGGGGCCTACCGGTCCAATCGGGCCAACAGGTGCTGATACCGGCGCTGCCGGACCTGAGGGTCTTCCAGGGGCTGTCGGTCCTGCCGGTCCTGATGGGCCTGACGGACCGGCCGGACCGACTGGCGAGACCGGTCCCGCAGGGCCGACTGGCCCTCCGGCGCCTACCCCTCCGCCTTCTGCCACAGCGGGTTTTGCAGCAAATACCAGCGGAGGACTCATTACCGTACTACTTGGGGGCACGGATATCGCATTCCCTAATGTTCAACTATTTTCGCCAGATATGACATTAACCGGCGGCAATACGACGGTTACAGTAAATACAGCCGGATTGTATCGCGTTTCGTATCATGTGAATACTACGGCAGCCGTTTTACTCGGAACACGCCTTGTCATCAATGGAGGAATTCTGACCCAGTCCATGGTTCCCCCGGCTCTCACCTTATCTCAGTTCTACAATGAGATCGAGGTAAATCTGGCACAGGGCAGTACTATCCGCCTGCAGATGTACGCTCCGGTGATTACAGGCGTCGCAACCTTGCTGAGCGGCAGTTTGGGAGCCTCGTTGATGATCATTCGACTGGGCTGATTATCAAAACTGTGCAATCTGTGTACGATAACCGCTTTTTGTAAAATCAAAAGAGAGCTTTTGCTCTCTTTTGATTTCTTTTATATATAGGCACCTCGCCCTTTTATGGATTTGTGCTATGCAGAAATTCCACTGACACTTTCCCGAATAATTAATTTAGCTGGAAAAAAGGTTCTCATACTTACATCTCTGTTTGAGTATATTCTTTCCGTCAATATATCTACCGACTGTTCCCCCATCAGATTCATAGGAACATGTACTGTAGTCAGTGGAGGAACTAGATATTTTGCCATAGAAGTGTCATTGAAACCGATAATACTGATATCTGCAGGAATCTTTAATCCGAATTCTTGCGCTGCATTATAGCATCCCACTGCAAGTGAATCATTTGCTGCGAATATTGCCGTAGGTTTTTCCTTTAACCTAAACAGTTCCCTGCTCATATGATAACCATGTTTCGGTGTATATCCGTCAGTCTTTATATAGTTTTCGTTCAAGAGGTTTTGTTTCTCCATAAAAGAATGGAAAACAGAGGTCCTTAAATCGGTGATTTTTCTTCTGTCACTATCCAAATCGCAGCCTCCGATAAATGCGATTTTTCTGTGTCCTTTTTTCAATAAATATTTCAAAACGTTTTCCACTGAGTATTTAAAATCAATCAGTACTGAGTCAAACATTTCAATATCTCCAGGTGCATCTACGAATATGGATGGTTTTTTAAACATCTTTATTTTATCCAGCATTGAATTATCAAAAGTCCCCAGACATATAATTCCATCCAATGATACTATACTGTCAGGGCTGTCTTCAATATTGACATACGTCTTTTTGAATTCTCTTTCCTCTATTCTCTTTTCAATGGCAACTCTGACAGACAAGTAAAAGGTATCCTCCAGCTCCTCTTCCAGCGAATAAGAACATAACAGTCCTAATTTAAGCTTTTTCTTTCTCCGTTTTTTATTTTGCGTCTGATATTCAAGTTTATCGGCAGCTTCAAAGACCCTCTGTTTTGTTTCATCCAGAGCATTTAGAGTACTGTCAAAATTTAATACCCGTGAAACTGTTGCCACTGAAACACCTGCCATTTCAGCTATCTGTTTAAGTGTTGCCATATTTAATCTCTTTCCATTATAAATGATATTTTGATTTTATCACATGCGATAGGTGATTGCAACTTGCTCACTCGACCACCTGCAGAAGATCGGTAAAATGCATTAGTTTATATGTTGCCTGCGGAAATAGCACTGCATCTAAAAGTGCAGCACTATCCATTCCTCCCGCCTGCGCCGCTTGAATTCCTGCTTTTGCATCTTCCACGACCAGACACTTTTCGGGTTCTTCTCCCAGATACTGTGCTGCTTTTAGAAACACTTCCGGGTCAGGCTTTGAATGTAAGATGTTATTTCCATCGGAAACAGCATCGAAATAATGACCCAGACCAATCTGATCTAGTATGAATTGCGCATTCCTGCTTGAAGATCCGATGGCCAGTTTTAAACCTTTATCTCTCAGGCTATCCAGTGTCTTTTTTACATCCGGCGCCAGCTCGTCTTTTGTCATGTTTTTTAACAATGCCTGGTATATTTGATTCTTCTTTTCTGTATATGCTTTCTTTTCCTCCTGGCTTAAGGTTCCGTGATATCCTTCCAGTATAATATCAAAGCTTTCCATACGGCTGACGCCCCGCAGACGATTGTTTATCTTTTGATCAAAATGAATACCGAGTTCACAGGCTATGGCTTTCCAAGCCTGATAGTGATATTTATCCGTATAGCATATCACGCCGTCTAAGTCGAAAATCACTGCTCTATATTTCATGTTCGTCACACATTCATCCTTCCTGTTTCATCTCTGCTTTATTTTTTCGCCTCTAGGTTCTGATTTCACCGACAAATTAGAAATAATTACGGCTGTTAATATCACCAAGCACCCTGCAATCATGCGCGGTGTTATTACTTCCTGTAAAATGATGACAGAAAACAACGTTCCAAAAACGGATTCCATGGACAGAATAATTGCTGCCTTCGTTTCATCTACATATCTTTGACAGCTTGTCTGCAGCAGATAACATAAGGATGTGCTCACAAAACCTAAGTACAATACACTCCCTGTTCCCTGCGTTGTAATATGTATATCTGTTTGTCCTGAAAGAATCATACAGATTGCAGAAAGCAGAAAAGCTGTTGCCATCTGGACAAAGTTCAACTGAGATGTCTTGTATTTCTTTACAAATTCACCTGTAAAGAAAATCTGAAAAGCAAAACCCACTGCACACAAAAGTGTCAGCCCATCGCCAAAATTCAACGACAAGTTGCCTTCAAACGACAGCAGAAAAACACCTGCAACAGACATCACGGCGCCCATATATCCCATAAACCCTATCTTCTTTTTTAAAACTACGAAAGCTATAAAAGGTACCATGACAACATTGAGAGCCGTTAAAAATGCATTTTTAGAGGGCGTCGTATACTGTAATCCGATAATCTGAAAGGCAAAACCGGCAAAAAGGGAGATTCCCATTATAACGCCTGCCCGTATCGTCTCCCACCTGATATTTTTCAGAGATCTTGCACTGACTGCTCCAATAAATACAACTGCTATAAAAAATCTGACAGTCATAATCTGAAAGGGCAACATGCTTTCCAAAGCCATATCACTGGCAACAAATCCCCCTCCCCATATCATGGTCACTAATAAAAGACCTCCGATGGCAAACCACTTTTTCATAAACGACTCCCTTCAATTACAATATAACCTCATCTCCATGAATGATTACTTTTTTACATTTTCCAGACAAGAGCTTAGTCTGTACCTTGTTTTCTTTGGTAATATGAATTTCTAACCAAGAGTCACGGTGATGAATCCGAAAGGTAAGCCTTTCCCACTCTTTTGGCATATGGGGGGATATTTGCAGCACGCCTTCTTCGCTCAAAGAAACACCTGCAAAGCCAAAAACCACAGTCTGCCATACACCTCCTGTATTAGCAGCGTGTATACCTTCCCTTGTATTTCCCTGCATATTTAACAGATCAAGAAACGCCGCACGGTTAAGATAGCGATACGCTTTCGAATCATCTCCCACTTTCAATCCCATTACCGAATAAACACTTGGACTCAATGATGAACCGTGTAAAGTCCTTTTCTCGTAATAATCATAATTCTCTTTCATCATGGCAGGAGAAAATTCGTTTCCCATAAGATGCATGAGCATCACGACGTCAGCCTGCTTGATAATCTGTGTCTGACTGGCTTTTTTGTGTTTTAATTTTTTTGGGCGTATTGGCCAGTCATTCTTATCATACTCTTCGATTATGATATTTTCCAAATCAAAATATCCTTCAAACTGTTCCAGCAGATTTGTTCCCTCTTTTTTTGGCAGATATATCTTTTCCTTTATACAATGCCAGCTCTTTTGTTCATCCTTTGTAAGACCTGTTTTCTCAATTAATTTTCTGTATACAGCCGGCTGCTCTTTTTCTATCTGCCTTAAAAGGGGACTGACGTATCCCAGATTCCATCGGGCGAGATAATTTGTGTAAAGGTTGTTATTCACGGGTTCATGCCACTCATCCGGGCCAGTAACCTGATGAATCTCATATCTGTCTTTCTCTTTTACATATTCGCATCGGCTGGCCCAGAATCTGGCTGTTTCGATAAGTATCTCTGCACCTTTATGATACAAAAAGTCCATGTCCCCTGTAATCTTTACATAATTATAAATACCATAGGC
Source organism: Blautia liquoris (assembly GCF_015159595.1). Classification (NCBI taxonomy): domain Bacteria; kingdom Bacillati; phylum Bacillota; class Clostridia; order Lachnospirales; family Lachnospiraceae; genus Blautia; species Blautia liquoris. The sequence continues at coordinate 2,494,919 of NZ_CP063304.1, forward strand.
AACCGCGGCTGTTACATGATGTTCATATTTTGCCACATAGCAGCGATAACAGGTGCCATCGGGCTCGATTGTCCAGTCTGGGCACTGTTCCAATCCGTCATCTGCAGACTCCCAGGGATATTGTGCACCCTTATAACCATTCTTCTTTGCGTTTACTTTTGCTGCATCCAGAAGTCTGTATCTGTAAGTCTCAATATTTTGAGCTGTTTCAGGAAAGACATAAGAAAAAAATGGAAGCATAAATAATTCTGTATCCCAGAAGGCATGACCTCCATATTCTTCTCCTGACAAAAGTTTCGCGCCTACGTTTACACGATCCTCATGCTCATTTGCTGCACTCATCAGATGAAAAATATTAAACCTGACAGCCCTGTCTAATGCAAAATCTCCCTCAATCTCAATATTCGCTTCCCTCCACATCACCCGATATACACCGCAGTGACCAGCCAGTTCCGCATCGACTCCATCTTGCATAAACTTCTCAATTTCATCCGCAGCCTTTTTATGTATTTCATATTGGGGGCACTCTCTTTGAGTATAAACAGAAACAAACTTGTCCAGCTGATAACAGGTACCCTGTTTTGCATGGAAATCTCCGAATTCAACTGCCTGTTCGCCAAATGCATGAAATACTCGATTTCTCAGCAGTTTTTTATTATCTTTATATACTTCCAGATAACATCCTGTTCCAACATGAAGATGATCGTCTCTGGTTGCAGCTTCCATGTAAATGCCATTTTTCTGTAAGTTTTCATTGGCTGTTACGTACGTATGTTTCACTTTAAAGCGAGGTGCATCGTAAAAATTAATGACACTTCCATCTATAATATTTTCAATCTCCACAATTCCGCTGTAATTCACAGGAGTCAAATATAACCGAACACACATACGATGCACATGAGCGCGACTCACAAAACGCATCCCTTCGACAAGTGTTATCCGTCCATTTTTATCTTTTAAAAGTAGATGTTTTGCTAGGATTGCACGCCTCATATCCAACACCCTGGAATATTCGAGTATTTCGCAGTTTTCTACTCCTATCAGCTGCTTCTCCACATACATCTTAATACCCAGCCAATTGGGAAGTGCCGCCAATTCACGCATAAATGTCTCCGACTTGTCAAAAACTCCGTTTACATAGGTGTATGGCAGAGTATTCTTTGTTCCATCTTCATGACTGCCTCGAATTCCCATATAACCATTGGACAGTGCAAACAAGCTTTCATATTTAAGATTCTCATCTGATTTATAATTTTCCTCTAAAATCAACCACTCATCAGAACTCATCTGCTCTTTGATATTTTCGGAAAATCTGTCTCTAATCATCATCGTTCAGCTCCTCTCATAGTATTGTCAATTCCAATAACGCTCTCTGGCTTTTGTCAAAAAGTGATCCTTGTCGACAACTTGCAGAGTAAATGTCATAGAAAAGTTCTGGAGTTTTACTTTGTATTTTTCTTGCTGTTCCTCCCCACAGCTATTACTTCCCAGACCCGAATGCAGGTAATCCAGATGAATAAGGACATCCTCAGCCTCTTCTATTTCATAGGGATGTTGTGCGATTTCGAGACTTTCATCGGAATAATTTGACAGATTCCATCCGAGCGGTTTTTCCATCTTGCATAATAGCCCGTCTTGATCCGCATACAACCCAAACCATTTTACATTCTCTCTGTGACCATTCTCCTGAGGATATAAATACCTTGTCTGCAAATCATCCACTGTACTATCATAAATCCCCATAGAACTTGCAGATTTACTGTCTGGATAACTTTCTCCCGGACCAAGGCCATACCATTTCGTCTTCTGCAATTCTTTATTTCCCTTCATGAAAATTCCGATTCTCGGCAAAAATTCCGGCTCTAATTTTCCTTTTTGTACACGCTGTGCCTGCAAGTTCACCTTGACCTGACCAGAAGGATAAACCGTGTACTCATACACGCAATGATAACCCCAGGACTGATTCAGACACCCAAAATATTTTCCTATTGTGACAAGAGCTTTATCTTCTTTGCTTTTTACATTGACATATTCTGTCTGTTCAGAAGATTTCTGAATAAAATACCTATTCATCCAATCCTCTTTTTTATACATATCGTTATCAATGGTCGCTCGATATACTGTCATCTGCGGGCCATCCGTCAGGTAGTCTTTTCCGTCTTTCGATAAAGATACCATCTTTCCGTAGACCATATGGAATTTAACTGAAATATTTCTATTCTCTATTGTCAAAAGATGGGAGTCCTCTTTGAACGTCAGCTCCTCTCCTGTTTCTCTCTCTGATAATTCAGTATTTGTGATTTCCAACGGAAACTGTACCGTTGAAATAATATGACCCTTTGAGGCATAGTTTACGTCCTCTTTCAGGCATACACACACTTTCAAATAATAATCTGTATTTGCTTTTGCACGAAAGGAATGAAAGGGTATCTCCACCCATTCCTCGTTATGTGGCTTTGCCGATAGGTGATCCATGATACCACTTTGAATCACCGTGCCTTCTTCTTCGATGAACCAGTCAATTTCTACTACACTTAGGGATAGAAAGTCAAAATAATTTTTGATCTGAAATTCTCGTATGCTTCCTTCTGTCCGGGTCACTTCTACCGGCGCTATAACTTGACTGTATTCAAAAAGCGCAGGAGAAGGGCTCCTGTCCGGCATTAAAAGTCCATCGATACAGAAATTTTTGTTTGAGGGGAAATCTCCAAAATCTCCTCCATAACGATAGAATTTCTTTCCATTTTTCTCTGTGTAAACTCCATGGTCATACCACTCCCACAAGAATCCGCCCTGGAGCCTTTTATACCGACGAAACAGATTCTGATAAGCTTTTAATCCTCCCGGGCCGTTACCCATGGCATGTCCATATTCACACATAATATGTGGTTTCTTATTATCGGTACCCATCTCTCCAATTTTTTGCAGCTTCTGTATCCGTGTATACATCGTAGAGTAGACATCGGTAACTTCAGCATCTGAATCTCCTTCATAGTGAATAAGTCTCGTAGAATCCAGAGCTCGGATTTCTTGTGCTGCTCTTTTAAAGTTATTCCCAAATCCAGATTCATTTCCCATGGACCACATTATGACAGAAGGATGGTTTCTGTCTCTTTGAACCATACGCACATTTCTGTCCACATAGGCCATCTGCCAACCCGGATCATCGGTAATCCAATTATAATTTTCAACCCATTCAAATCCGTGACATTCCAAATCTGCTTCATCAATTACATAAAGTCCAAATTCATCACATAGATCGTAAAAATATTCATTTGAAGGATAGTGTGAACAGCGAACCGCATTCATATTATACCGTTTCATCAAAATTATATCGGATCTTATCTGCTCATAAGTCACACATCTCCCCTCTCGTGGATTGAAATCATGATGATTGACGCCATTTAACAAAATCACCTGGTTATTCACACGTATATTACCATCTTTTATTTCGATTTTTCGAAATCCAACACGTACCTTTATCTCATGTTCCTCTGTAGAAACGGTCAACATATATAATCTTGGCGTTTCCGCTGTCCAGGTCTTTACCTCCTCCACTCGCTCCTCTATATGAACCGTTCTATTTTTCGAATAGACACTGGATTTTGAAATTTCGTGTCCTCGATATTCCAATCTCCAGTTCACAGTCCCCTGATAATTTTTCAGGCAAATATCCGCTGTTAGGATTCCATTTTGATAAGCAGAATCCAGTGTTGCATCTACCCGGCAATCAAGGATTGCATTCTTTGGTTCATTTATCAGTTCAACATCTCTGTAGATTCCTGACAGCCACCACATATCCTGATCTTCCAGCCATGTCCCATCCGACCATTTATATACGCGGACGGTTATATCATTTTCCCCTTCCCTTACCAGTTCTGTAATATCAAACTCACTGGGAAGGCGGCTTACTTTACTATAGCCTGCATGACAACCGTTCACCCACACATCGAAGGCACTGTCTACGCCATGAAATTTTAAGATGGTATCCTGTCGAAGCCAGTCACGGTCCAACCGAATCTTTCTCTTGTATATCCCAGTCGGATTTTCTGTGGGAACAAAGGGTGGATTTATGGGAAATAAATACAATACATCTGTGTAGTGCATTTTGTCATAGCCGCGCATCTGCCATACAGATGGAACATCTATCGTATCCCATTCCTGGTCGGTATCTGCCTTTTCAAAACCTTCCGGAGATAGTTCCGGTGCATCCAGATATTGGAATTTCCACTCGCCGTTTAGACTGATTTTCGGAGCGGAATCCCCATAAAAAGATGTCCTTGCTTCTCTTCTGTTGATTTCTAAGAGACTCTGATCTTCCCATCTTTTCTTTTTTCTACTTGCTGTCATGCTTATTATACTCCTCATCTATTATGTCTTTTACGATTAAAGATAGCCAAACGGCTTACCAAATGCCTGTGCATCTGAGATACCGCCTGGCTGTTTTATAAAGTACTATTTGATAGAACCGCTGGTTCCCTCCACAATATACTTCTGTGCAATAATAAAAATAATGATTGGTGGAATGATCATAACCACTGTGATACATAACATGGGAATAATCCTGCTGTCATGTATGCCTTTAAACGATGCCAGCCCCAAGGCTAGTGTATATTTTGATCTATCCTGCAAAAAAATCAACGGGCCAAGGTAATCGTTCCATACTGTAAGCATATTTAAAACTCCGACCAGAATCAGGGTCGGCTTTAATATCGGCATATAGATCCTCCAGTAGATTTGAAACGCATTCGCCCCGTCGATACGAGCTGCCTCCTCGTAGTCCTTTGGAATCCCCATCAAAAACTGTCGCATAAGGAAAATATAATATGCTGATCCGAACCATGCCGGTACAATAAGGGGTTTCAGTGTATTAATCCATCCAAATAAGTTGAATTCCATATATTGCGGAATCATAGTTACATCCCATGGAATCATCATTGTGGATAGAAGGATCATAAACAGTACGTTCTTTCCCTTGAATTCAAATCGCGCAAACCCATATGCCACAAGCGAGCAGGATAAAATCTGCCCGACAGTTGTCAGGATCGTCACAATGAGAGAGTTTAATGTATACGTTCCAAACGGCTGCGTCTGCCATGCGTTTTTATAATTTCCCCAGTTCCATTTTGAAGGAAAAAGCTTTGGAGGATAAGCAATTGCCTCTGCCTCCGTTTTAAAACTCGAAAAAAACATGTAGATAAATGGTGCTAAAAAATATATGGCTGCTGCAGTCAAAAGAATATATAAAACCACTTTTGTTTTCTTAGATTGCTTCATGTATTCTTCCTCCGTTTCCCCTTCCTTTTTCCGCTGTTTTCATTCTTTACTTCAGATTCATAGAAAACCCATGCGGATGAGGATCTAAATACGAATGCGGTCAGCAAAAGGATGATTACGAACATAACCCATGCATTTGCACTGGCATACCCCATTTTATGATGTTTAAAAGCATTGTTATATGTATAAAGCCCGTAAAAATATGTCTTTTTTAAAGGTCCGCCCCCTGTAAGCAGCATGACAAGAGTTACTTGTTGAAAAGATCCTATGATCGATGTAATCAGATTAAACAATATTGTCGGTGTAATCATAGGTAAAGTAATACTAAAAAATTGTCTGGCCGCATTTGCCCCATCCAAAGAAGCAGCCTCGTATACGTCACCGGGAATATTTTTAATATCTGTATAAAAGATCAGCATCATGCTCCCAACACCAAAAGCACTTGCGATGATTACTGCAAATAGAGCCCATGCAGGATCAATTAACCATTTTGGTCCCTTTATCCCAATCAGAGATAACAGGTAATTCAGCGCACCGTAGTCACCATTTAAAATCCATCCCCAGATAATTGATACGGCAACCCCTGAGACAACGGAAGGAATATAAAATATTGTCCGGTAAATCTTAACACCTCTCAAGGGCTGTGTAATCAGCATAGCTAAAAACAGGGCAATAATCAGATTTAAAGGAACAAAAATAGCAGCATACTTTAAACTGATACCTAGGGATTTCCAGAACTGTTTATCCTGTGTAAACATCTCAATGTAATTTCCAAAGCCAATAAATTCACGCGTTGAAGTCAGCGGCCAGTCAAAAAAGCTCATGACAAGCGACAAAATAAGCGGTCCAATTGTAAAGACTAAAAATCCAATAATCCAGGGTGAAATAAAAATATATGGAGTTGCAGTTTTCATAAATTTCTTCTTTTTCATAGAAACTTCCGTTCTTGTCTTTTATTCTGACAACTGATCTAATGTTTCAGAAACATCTTGTAACGTACTTGGATTAAATATTTCCTCAAAAGATAAAGATAGGTCTTCCGAAGTCTCTGACCAATCTTTTATAATGAAACTTGCCGGCGTGTGACCGGAACTTTGTTCTAACATTAAGTAAAAAGGTGCAAATTCAGGCTTATCCATTATTTTTTCAGAATCGACCACATTCATAAGAACAGGAAGTTCCAGCCCGATACGGTTCTTATTGCTCTCCTCATTTGTCCAGTATTTCATAAATTCCCATGCCGCATCTTTATTTTTACTATCTTTGGACATTGCAATACCGGATGAGCTTAATATACTTACAGAAGGCTGCTTGCCAAACGACGGAATCTTAGTTATACCATAATTCATCCCATCTTCTTTCAGTGAATTGATGGACCAGGAACCATAGACATACATCGCCGATTGACCGGAACGAAATTCATCCGTTCCGCTTTTCTCAGTTGCAACTGCATAACCTTCTTTCTCCATACCTTGAAACATCTGAAATACTTCTTTGGATTCATCCGAATTGATATATCCATCCATCTGTCCGTCTTTGCCACAATAAGCCGATCCGTTACTCCACAAATACATCTCATAGTCATAGGGGTCCGGTTTCATCTGGAAGGAAAAACCTTTTGCATCTGTTTTTTCAGATATAGCTTTTGCTGCTGTCTGCAGATCTTCCCAGGTCCAGTCATCGGTTGGCTCATCAATCCCTGCTTCCTGAAATAAATCTTTGTTATAAAACAGGGCATGTGTGGTAAAGCCCACTGGGATTCCGTATATTTGTTCGTTCATAGAATTATAATCCCACAATGTATCATAAAAATCCTTCTTATAATCCTCCCCTTCTTTCTCTATATACGAATCCAATGGTTCCAGTCCTTCATAATATGCCGGATAATTCCACATGTACATGACATCCGGAGTATCACCAGATCCCATACCGGCACTGATTTTTGTATCAAAATCGCTGCCATAGGCTTCTAAACTAACTTCAATATCATCATGAGTCTTATTGAATTCATCTACAACCCCTTGCTGTAAGTCAATGTCATCTGCCACATCCCAGGATGCAAAACGTAATTTTGTTTTCCCGCCTTTATCCGCTTTCGCATTATCCTTTTTTTGTTCTCCTCCACATCCGGTCATGAAGACAGAAACTGCCGTGATCAACAGGATCCCTCCAAATAGTTCTCTTCTTTTCATAATACCTCTCCTTTTTACTTGGTAAATATATGGTATCATTTTACTAAGTAAATGTAAATATTTTTTACTTCTTTACTTTTTTTTCTATTTTCTTCACAAAAGAAAGGATTGTTTTTTATGCATATTTATTTGGAGATGATTTTCCACATCCTGAAAAAATCGTCAAGGTTAAAACAATCGTCAAAAAACCGTATACCGCATTTTTCCTTTAGACAAAAAACCGATGGTTTAAATGAGTCTTCAATTTAACCATCGGTCTTTTTTTTATATTTAGTTCCTATTTATTTATATGGGGAAAGAGAGCTCAATAGCAAAAGACTTTGCTGTCTTTTTTATCTCACACACTCCACCCATTTTCTTCATCATGCTATTGATACTTTGAATTCCAACCTGTGTACTTTCCACTCGTTCACTTTGGAACTTAATTTCATTTTCGACAGAGAATCCAATTCCTCTATTATCGTCTAGCAAACGCATAACTATTGGTTTTTCAATATCAGCATACTTTATAATATTTGATGAAATGTTATCCATAATCCGCATTACATATGGTGTATAAATCTGTATCTTTTTCTCAATCCATTCTATATTGAAGTCTACTGCAAAGCCTTTCGACTGGAAATAACTGCACATTTCCGAAAACAGATCATAGAATATCACTTCAAAAAATTCCGGTGATTCCAATCTGATTTCATCGTTTCCTGTCACAAGCGAATATTCAAACAAATGATCCGTCAGTTGCTTCATTCTGTATGTTTTTTGTTCTATTTTCTCAATATATTCCTTTAACTGATCTTCATCTTTATATTTTTCCTTTTTCAAAAGTTCTGTATATAGCAAAATGGATGTTACTGGCGTTCTCAGATCATGGGACATCTCTGTAACAATTTTTTGATTCTCCCGTACAATTCTCGTTTCCTGTTCAATCATCTCCCCAAAAGAAATCCGCATGGCATCCAAACCCTCCGCAAGTACTGCCAATTCATCTTTTCCTTTTATTGTAACAGAATAATCTAATCTGCCACCTTCCAATATCTCAATTTCATTGCCAAGCTGCAAAATATAATTCATTTTTTTTCGAATTCCCACAAACACCAACAACAAAAACAAAATAAAGGAAACTACTAATTCTATAATAAGCGCATAATTTTCGGCTCGATAGCCATACAAACCGCTAACAACTACCTCTGCTTCTCCATCTGCAAACGTAATTGTATAATATGTTTCCCACTCATAGTTATTAGCACTGATTTCTTCTTCCCAAATCGCCTCATCTGGATATTCCGAACTAAATACCAAAATATCGTCTTTATAAATATCTACTAAAATTATATTTTGTTTTTTTACCCAACTAGTTAACGCCTTTGTATCTTTTGAAGAAAGTTGATTTTTATTGACATAACCTTGCAGTTTATTTGCATATTCCTCTCCTTTTTGTTTTTGGTAATCGAGACTATAATAATAACTATCAATCACGTAACCAACTACTTGATCCAATATTAAAAAATTCACGCCTGCCACAACTGCTGATATAATCAACAGACGTAAAAGTTGAAAATACATGGAATCTTTTCTATGCAATGCCCGTGCCAAAGCGGTACCCCTTTCCCCATACGGTTTTTATATATTTGGGAGTTTTCGGATCGGGTTCAATCTTAACTCTCAGTTTTCTGATATGCACCATAATTGTGCCGTTACATGAATAAAAATACGGTTCATTCCAAACACTTTCGTAAAGATTCTGTGCCGAAAAAATTTTACCTGGGTGTTGCATCATTAGCAAAAGAATATGGTACTCAATGTCCGTTAACTCTTTTTCATTCCCATCTACATATACCTCATTGAAATGCTCATGTATCCGGACACCCGCTGACTCCAAATATTGTTCTTCTTTACTTTCGTTCTTTCCCTGATATACTTTATATCTCCTCAAAAGTGCCTTTACCCTTCCAAGTAGCTCCGCATAAGAAAAGGGTTTGGGAAGATAGTCATCCCCGCCTGCCATCAAGCCAATCAATTTATCAGATTCCTGAGCCTTTGCTGTCAAGAAAAGTACAGGCACATTTGATTCTTTTCGTATTTCTTCGCAGGTACGAAGCCCGGATATTCCCGGCATCATAATATCTAGAATTACCAAATCTGTATTTTCGTCCAGAATATCCAGTCCTTTTCTCCCGTCTGCCGCTTCTTTTACTATGTAGCCTTCACTTTCCAAAAGAATACGCACACCTTCCCGAATATCCACATCATCTTCAATAATTAGAATCTTTTCCCCTGCCATCGCTTTCACCGGTTCCTTTCTTCCAGACACCTGTCATTTCGCCCACGTGAACTCTTGTTTCACAATCTGCGTTACTGTTCACACAGACTGATTAAATGGTCTGGCATCATATCTATTGTATCAGAACACCGTCGTCTTGTAAAAAAAACATGAAACGAATAATGTTTTTTCAAATCATCTAAGTTTTTCTTTTATTTTTTCCGAATACTCTTTCCCAGTCTTTTCCCATGACTCATATCCTGCCTCCTTGCGATGATCTGAAAGTTTATAGTTCGTTCGCAAATAGTTTCCGAGATATTCTGTAACTTTGGTCGCACCTGACAGATTCAGATGATCTCCTTTGTCCAGACTGTCTGTATTCCAGTCAATTCCGATTTTCTGCTGAAGAAGGTTCATCTCCAGATATTTCAGTCCACGCTCATCCGCGTAATTTAAAAGTGCATTATGGGTACGATAATTATAGTTCTTCGGAGAAGGTGTTGCAGCCAGCAACAGTTCTATATTTTTCTCTTTGCATAAATCAATAATTTTTCCCATATAATACTGGACGCCTTCGGATATTTCTTTTTTATCAGTCGATTTTTTCATGTATTCGCCTTTTGTATAAGGAACTACCGCCTCACGTAATGAAAATCCTTTATACATTTCTTCTCCATACGTTGCTCCAATCAGGAGCGGTTTCCAAATATCATGATAACGAAAAAGTGGAATGCGATAACTACCTTCCTCTATTATTGTAGTCTGCAAACTAGAAACGACTTTCTGATCCCGGAATATCATATTTGTTTCCAATATCACGATTTTGGGCGTCTGACTTTTTATCGCGGTCAGCAATGTGTAATAAGCTTCCTGTAGTTTCTGACCGGACTGTCCGCAAACATAAGCTGTAATTCCTTGCTGCTCCCACAACTGCATCGGAGAAAATGCAGAGTAGCTGAGGCTGTCTCCGAGAATCAATGCATCTATGGTATTTTTCGGTTCTTTCTGAATACCAGTAATATTTTTATTGCGGCTTTTGACGAAGCTTTCATTCTCCATGGATATCCTCAGCATCAGTTTCGATAAACTTGTCAGTAAAAGAGACAATATCCCAAAAAATAAGGCTGTTTTTCTTACCGCTTTTAACTTCCTCTTAAAATCCTGCATAAATCAAATCCACCTGTTGATAACCGACTCCATACGCCCCAAAAATCACTACCGCAAGAATCAGTCCATAGTATAGTGCCCACCGAACCGGCAGACAAAGTTTTTGTAGTTTCCTTTCTCCCATCAAATTCCTTTCTCTGACTATGCCGTACAATGCCACAACCACGCAGCCCACGCCTATGGCTATAAAATCTGCCTGATCCAGTCCAAGGTTCAGTAATGTTCCATCCACTAGTTTGTTCAGGTCAAAGTCTCGGAAAATGCTGAGAAACATATGTATTCCTGCCCGTAATCCATTTGCCCGGAAGAAGAGTTCTCCAACAAAAATAATGATCCACGTCTTTCCTGTCTGGAGAATCTTCCAGAAGAACATCTGATCATTTATGTGCAGTATCTCCAGGCATTTATTCCGTACAGGCTCCAACATAATTCCACACATTAATATAGAAAAATAATACATTCCGTAAAAGATATAGCTCCATCGCGGTCCGTGCCACAATCCGTTGCAAAGCCAGACCGGAAAAAGGGCGATAGCGGATATTCCAACTTTTGTCAGGTGCTTTCCCAAATGTTTCCTCCCAAAACGGTTCCATCTTTTAGCTATGCCGGACATGGATACAGGATAAAACACATACGTCTTAAACCATACTCCCAGTGTAATATGCCACCTTCTCCAAAACTCAGACGCATTTTTGGCAAAAAACGGCTGTCGAAAATTTTCGGGGAGAATAATGCCAAACATTCTGCCGCTGCCAATTACAATATCCATACTACCGGAAAACTCCATATAAAGCTGCACTGTATACGCAACAGCTGCCGCCGCCACAACAGCCCCCTTATACTGACTATAATTCTCAAAAATAGCCTGCACGACTACATACAGACGGTCGGCTATAATCATTTTCTTAAATAGTCCCCAAAAAATGCGGATACTTCCCTGTGCCAAATGCTCTCCTTTTAAGGAAGTACCCTTCCACAAAGTGTCTGCCGTCTGACTGTACATACTGATCGGACCTTCCATGATCTGCGGGAAAAATCCCAGAAATAGTGCAATCTTTCCAGGATGACGTTCTGGCGGGATCTTCTCCCAGTAGACATCCACCATATACCCAATCGCCTGCAGTGTATAAAATGAAATCCCAATTGGAAGCAACAGGGCTTTTGCCTGTAGAGGTTCTCTCCTTCCAAGTGTCGCCGAGAGTTGACTCATATTCTGTGCAAAGAAGTTGTAATACTTCAGATACCCCAGAATTGCCAGCAGCAGAATTATGCCTCCTGCAAGCACGGTTCTTTCCTTCTTTTTGTAGTTTTTCTTAATATTGGCACACTCTTCTTTTGACGCATGTTCCAGTTCCATATGACATCTTAATTTCAGCCATGCTTGCCATACGCCGATATAATGCGACCATAGGGATGTACCGATCAGATGGATAACCAGTTTCCCGCTGACCATCCAGGAAAAGACGTATCCTGCTGCTAAAAGCGTTACCCACCGCACTTTTTTTGGCGTAATTTGGTATGCCAAAAGTACCAACGGAAGGAACAGGAACAGATACGCCGAAGTATGATACGACATCTTAGCTCCCTTGAAGTCTTACTATCATTTTTCGCATGGCCTCTACCGAATTAAAATTGTCTGGAACCATCTCAGATGCTTCGATTTCTATATCAAACGCACCTTCCATTTCCGACACCAGAGAGATTATATCAAACGAATCAAGCATACGGTCATCAATCAACGCATTCTCCTGATCCCACACAATACTACTGTCGATCTCTGTTAAAATATTCATCAAAGTATCCATCTCAAAACTCCTCCATGTTTTTTTCATAGGTCTGATATTCTCTGCGAACTAGTTTCCATCCCATTTCTTTGCTGTAAAATGCAATTTGGGGAAGTTCATGGCTTAAAAACATTGACATTCCTTCTGTCATGGCATATGCACCAGTACGTTCAAATATCAACACACTCCCAATCCTCAGCCTTGGCATATCAACCTTTTGCACCAATACATCATTCACGGTACAAAGAGAACCGCACACCGTCCACTCCACCATTTCTGCTTTTGTATGCTCCGGACTAACACGAATCATCGGCTGATACATCCCCCGTATCTGACCGTCATAATTTATTTGATGGATTCCGCCATCTACAATGCAATAGTTTTTTCCATCTGTTTGTTTTATATCTCTTACAGAAGTTAAATAATAACCGCACTTTGCGACAAGAGCACGTCCCATTTCCAACATAACAGAACCTTTCCACTGCATTCTCGAAATAGCGTCCGCAATCTCCTGCAAATCACTTTCTACGGTATCCTTCTGTCCCGAAAAATAAGGAACAAAGAGTCCTGGTCCATATTCCAATTCTTCAATCAGAAAATTTGTTTTTTCTTCCAACTCACGCAAGATCACATCCAGTTTTTTCAGTTCTTCCTTTGTCTTTTCTATTTTTTTCTGCGTACCCGAAAAATAGTGGATACCCTGAATTTTCAAAAAAGGACACATGTCCCGTACTTCAATAATATTTTCGATGGTTGCCAGGTCCATTCCAAATTGATTGCCGCTTGTCAATCTTAAATATACATGAAGCAATTCACTATTTGCATCACACCATTCTGCAAAACAATGAAACTGGTTCAAAGATTCTATTGTATAAGTACACTTGCCCCGATATTCATTCAGTATTGTAAAAATATCTTCTTTTTTCTTCATAACACCGGATACAAGTATATTTTCAGCGTGGATCTGTCGCTTTTTACAGATTTGAAACTCTCCCATTGAGCATACCTCAATTCTGTCTGCTAATGTATTCATCTGACTGGTTAGAAATGGATTTGCTTTCATCGCAAAGCAAAGTCCGGCTCTATCCTGCAAAATACTCCGAAACCTTTTGAAGTTCTCCCGCATTTCATCAATATGAAAGACATATAGCGGTGTTCCGTAACGAACTATCCCTTCTTCCAGGCGTGTCATTTCCATTATACTGTCACCTCCAGCCAATTCCTGAAATATGCCCGATCTGTTTTTCCATTTTTGTTCAGAGGCATATTCTCAACCCGTATCATCTTATGTGGAATCATGTACGATGGTACTTTTCGCTTCATCTGCTCCCGAATCTCTTTTTCTTCTGCTTCGCCAAAATAAAATGCGACCAGTTGGTTTTTCTTTTCATTCATCAGGCAACAACTCTTTTCAATACCTACAGCCTGATTTAGAGCATGTTCAATTTCTTCCAGTTCAATGCGATGTCCCATATGTTTAATCTGAAAATCTTTTCTGCCGGAAAAATATAATTCGCCGTCTCTATCGTAATAACCCAAATCCCCAGTACAGTAGTATCGTCCAACAGTATTGTCTGCAAAATCTTCTTTGAATCTGGCTTTCGTCTCTGTTTCATTGTGATAATAGCCTTCCGATAACGACTCTCCTGCCACACAAATCTCTCCGACTCCTCCTGCTATAGTAATCTCTTTTCCATATTTGTCCAACAGAAACACTTTCCTGCCGGGAAATGTTCTTCCCAGAGGCAGTTTTTCATCATCCATAAAAAGGCGTCTGACCGGGTAATAAGTACAATTACAGGTGATCTCCGAAGGCCCGTAGAGATTCACAAACTCTGCTTTGGGCAATGCCGCCTGCCACAATCTTAACTGCTTTGTCGGCATAACCTCTCCGCTGAACAAGACTCTTTTTACATCTGTTGGCACTCTATATTTCAGTCCTTTTAAAGCAGATACCAGTGTCAATGCGGAAACCGCCCATATTAACGTATTTACTTTTTTCTTGCATACATAATCCAAAAGTAATGATGGTGTAGAAAACAGTTTTTTGGGGATCAGCACCAACTCCGCTCCTGTCATGATACAGGTATAAATGTCTTTCACCGACACGTCAAAATCAAAAGGCGCCTGATTTCCAAGTCTATCTTTCTCCGTAAAGCCGAAGATTTGCGTGAAATGTGTGATAAAATCAATTACCGCTCGATGATTTACCACAATTCCTTTTGGCGTTCCTGTAGAACCGGATGTGAAAATCCCATACAAAATATCTGTATCCCTGCTCTTTTTACGAATAGAATTCAGTTCTGACACATTAATTTTTTCCTGAATCACATCTCGTAAAAGGCAGGTGTTTCCACAATATTCCATCTGTTCTAATATTG
The DNA here is from genome assembly GCF_015159595.1 of Blautia liquoris. Lineage (NCBI taxonomy): Bacteria > Bacillati > Bacillota > Clostridia > Lachnospirales > Lachnospiraceae > Blautia > Blautia liquoris. Next base: position 2,509,980 of record NZ_CP063304.1, read on the forward strand.
GGTTACTTTCTTTATTTACAACTACCAGTCCCGGTGACAACACCTTGATAATTTCTCTGATTCGTTCCGGAGGCTGTCCCGGATCTACCATGACATAGAAACAGCCTGCATATACCACACCAAACATGACTGCCAGAGTTACAGCACCTTTTTCAATTAGCAGGACGATTGGCTTTCCCGGCTTTGTTCTTCTGCAAAATGCGGTTCCTGTTTTTTGGGACAATTCTAATAACTCTGTCCACGTAAGGCAGATACTTCCATCGTCTACCGCTGTGTGATAAGAGCGTTTTGCTGCTGTCTTTTCCAGACACTCTAAAACATTGTTCATACTTCAACTCCTTATCAGATTTTTATAACTCCTTCTACTGTATTTCAAAGTTGTTACCTTTGATGGTTTTATTATCACTTAAAGACCTTAACAGTTTCCGAATGTTTTCTTAACAAATCTAAAAGTGTAAAAAAAACAGCTGTGTAAACTGTCTTTGGTCAATTTGAATTTTCAATATGTGGTTGTGTTTTTAGAGCCGCATAGCCGCGCTGCTGGCATTGGTGATAGAGCGCCGAACGTACTTTTCCAATCAGTTCTTTTTCATTCATGGCCGTTGTCTTTCTTTTCATGCCAGTTTTTCAAGACAATTCTGACAACTGATCTATTGTTTCAAAAACATCTTGTATTGTATTTGGATTAAATATTAAATATTTCTTCAAAAGATAAAGATAGGAAAAGCGCTGTATAACCTGTAAATTCAAGTTATAAGCGCTTTCTGGGTGTCACCAGATTTTCTTCTGATGCAGATAAACATCAGTATTTCTTGTTTCGTTTCATGTTGTAAGAATAGGACGGATTCAGCACAACGCCTCTTCCTCCAGAAACCTCCAGGCTTGTTGCTGTGATATAACTTGCCCCGTCACTGCACAAAAAAACAATGGCGTTTGCTATTTCTTCAGGTGATGCTACGCGATGAAGTAATGTACCATGTATATTTCTCTCCAGTTCCTCCTTTGATATAGTCGCTCTAACTTTTGGCGTGAGAGTAAAACCGGGTAAAATAGAATTAACTCGAACTCCATAAGCAGCATACTCACCGGCAAATGTGACAGACAGACCCAATACCGCTGCCTTAAGAGGACCATAGAGAGTACTGCGCCCTATAGTACCACATCGTGCGGCAAGAGAACTAATATTAACGATACTGCCGCCGTCTCTTTTCATATAACGAAATGCAGCCTGGCATCCATAGACTGTTGAGTTAAAACAAATATTGGTAACGCATTGAATTTGATCAAATGAATATTCATCACCAATCTTGGGGAACGATGCACCTACATTATTAACCCAACAATCCAAACGTTTAAAATGCTCAAATATTTCTCCTGCAAACGCATAAATCTCATGCTCCTCAGTCACGTCCACAACTTGGCTGTAAATTTCACCAAGTTTTCCAAGTTCGGATTCTGCTTCCCTTAATTCCATGAAATTCCGTGCACAAATCGCAACTTTTGCACCTTCTTTAAGAAATTGTTCTGCTGCGGCGTAACCAATGCCCTTACTTCCACCAGTTACAACCACAACTTTCCCTTTTAATCCAAGTTCCATAATGTTCTCCGATCCGCCATCCTTTGCCTGTTATAGAAAGCAGCTAAAACTATAAGTTTTATGGACAATAGTAGCTATAGATACCTTTGAAAATCAATTTGCCAACTACAGAACCTCCGTCCAAAATGCCGATGCTCTTATCGCCATAATAAGCTGCTCTGCCATGTACGGATCGCATCTTTCTGGTGCTTTCAGAACCTTTTTCGGCTGCCTCATAGGCTTTCATAAAAATATCCCTATTTTTTTCACTCGATACCAATAAAACTGAAATTGCCGGACATAAGGCATCTAGTATGGTTTTTTCTCCTACTTTGGATTTTGCTTTATCCATAATCTTTTCCAAGCCCTTTTCCATTGCTATAGCTGCTTCATTTAGATTTGCCTCCTCCTTACCTTTGAGTTCTTTTGCCATTCCCATCATTCCAATAGAGATGATGGTTCCCAGAGATGATGGAGCTGCTTCATTGAAAGTAGAACTGCAAGCCATCATCAATCGTCCCAAATCTTTTTCTTCAAATGTATTAAGCTTTAATACAACAGTATTAAATCCTGAACTCATGGAAATACCTAAATCTCCATCGCCATTTTGCTGGTCTAGTTCTGTTAAATACTCCTTATTCTCATTCATAATTCCACTGATCTTTGACAGGATACCCTTTAAATCACTTGCATTCATACAAATCAATCTCCCTGTTATTTATTGTAATTCGTATAGAAAGGTGTTGACGCAGGACTTCTTAGTAAGGATTTTAAATCCGCATCCAATTTTAAAACCGTTAATGACAAGCCCGCCATCTCCATAGAAGTGGCATACTCACCTATATGGGGCATATATACCTTAATATTCTTCTCAGCTAATATCATATGTATCTTTCGATATACGATCAGCAGCTCTTCCATAGGAGTTGCGCCCAGTCCATTTATCATGACCGAAACTTCTTCCTCTCCTTGAACCGGCATATCGTTGAATATCTTTTCTAAGAGGATCCGAGCAATCTCATCGGCAGTCATCATCTTAGACACCTCAATTCCAGGCTCTCCATGAATACCCATACCAATCTCTATTTCATCTTCTCCAATTGAAAAGGTAGGTTTTCCTACCTCTGGAACAATACAAGGAGATAGTGCTACACCCACAGATCTTGTGCTTTTCAATGCTTTCTCTGTTAATTTGCTCACTTCATCTAAACTCATCATCTGTTCTGCAGCAGCTCCAGCGATCTTAAAAGCATACACCATACCTGCTACACCTCTTCGCTTATCTAAGGTATTCCTTGAACTTGAAGCAACATCATCTCTGACCCTAATTGTCCTAGTTTCTATGCCTTCAAATTCCACCATTTCACAGGCCATATCAAAGTTCATATTATCTCCGCCGTAGTTTCCATAAAGGCAGAGAACACCACTACCATAGTCGCATGCTCTGATCATATCTGCCATCTTCTTAGACGAGGGAGATGCAAATACATTTCCAACGGCACATCCATCCAACATTCCTTGTCCAACATAACCCAAAAACATGGGAAGATGTCCACTCCCGCCGGCCGTAACGATACCAACCTTTCCTTTCCTTACTGAAGAATTTGTCAACAAAATCCTTCTGTCATTATTTAACAGCTTTACCCGATCCGCATATGCAAGGATAATTCCTTCCATTGTTTCGTCTACAAAATTCTCAGCTTTATTCATAATTTTCTTCATATTTATATCTCTCCAATTTAAACTTATACTTGTCTTTTGGTCTAAACACCCAGATATGCCTTCTTCACCTTTTGATCCGAAAGTAGATCCTTTCCTGTCCCTTCTATTGTGATACTTCCTGTTTCAAGTACATATCCTCTATCTGCGATAGAAAGTGCCATTGAAGCGTTTTGTTCCACGAGTAATACCGTTTTCCCTTCTTCTCGAATCTTCAAAATCAATTCAAAGATCTCTTCCACAATAATTGGGGCCAGACCCAGGGAAGGTTCATCTAGCATAATGATCTCTGGATCCATCATAAGGCCTCTGGCAATTGCAAGCATTTGCTGTTCTCCACCGGATAAACTTCCTCCATACTGTTTTGTGCGATCTTTCAACTTCGGAAACAACCTATAATTCTCCTCAAGAAGACAATCAATATCCTGTTTCTTTAAACTGGGATTTCCAATGGTTCCTGCTATCAGGTTCTCATATACTGTCAAATCAGGGAAGATCTTCCGCCCTTCAGGAACATGACAAATCCCCTTCCTTACGATTCGATCAGGCGAAATTTTGGATATATCCTCCCCCTTAAACAAGATACTGCCGGAAAACTTAGAAACCAAAGCTGATACTGCCATAAGCGTTGTTGTTTTTCCTGCTCCGTTCCCGCCAATTAATGTAACGATTTCGCCCTCCGTTACATGCAGGCTGACACCAGAGAGTGCCGAAATATATCCATAGTTGACAGATAGGTTTTCAATCTTTAACATCTTATGTGTCTGCCTCCTTTGTCAATAATCCTTTGCCAAAATAAGCCTCTTGAACCAACGGGTCGTTCTTCACATGATCAGGATTACCCTCACAGATCTTCTTTCCAAAGTTAAGAACTAAAATTCGATCACAGGTATTCATTACAAATTTCATGTCATGTTCTATAACCACGATCGTATATCCATCCTTATTCAATTTCTTAATAAATAGCATCAGATCCCTGGTCTCATTTGGATTCATACCAGCAGCCGGTTCATCCAGAAGCAACACTTTTGGATCAAGAGCCAACGCTCTGGCAATCTCTACCCTACGCTGTATTCCATAGGAGAGGTTGCCTGCCATGGTATCCTTATACGGACTAAGTCCAACCTGCTCCACAATCTCTAATGCGCGCCTATTAACAAACTGCTCATCCTTCCTATAGGTTGATGTATGCAATATAGCATTCAATACATTTGTTTTCGTATGTACATGGAATCCGATCTTTACATTTTCCATAACACTCATAAATTTAAACAACTGTATATTCTGGAAGGTCCTTGCCAGTCCTTTATTTGCAATTCGCTCCGAACGCATACCGGTAATATTTTCGTTACTCAGCCATATCCCGCCTCTAGTCAGCGAATAGACCCCAGAACACATATTGAAAAAAGTGGTTTTCCCCGCACCATTAGGTCCGATTATGCCAAAAATCTCACCTGAGTTGATGCTCATGTCAACCTCGTCCACCGCTTTCAGACCGCCAAAATATTTAGACACCTTTTTTGCCTCTAATATTATACTCATGCTGCCTCACGCCCCTTCTTCTTACCTCGATCACTCTTCTTCATAATCTTTCCTCCAGAGAGGATACTTTGAGTAGCACCAAAGAGTCCCTGTGGTCTCAACCACATCATTCCTATGATTAATATTGCATAGACCACCATGCGATATTCGCTTATAGGTCGCAGTAATTCGGTAACAATATTAATAACTATAGATCCCGCGATGGGTCCTACCATGGTTCCCATTCCTCCTACGATAACCATGGCTAAAATATTAAATCCTTCATCCAAAGTGAAAAAGGTAGGATCGATATACCGCGTATAGGGTGCATAAGCTGCACCAGCAATTCCCGCCCAAAAAGCCCCATACATAAAGTTCATAGCTTTGTATTTAGATGCCTCAACTCCCAAAGATTTTGCTGCAAGTTCATCCTCACGAATGGACATCCAAGCACGTCCTATTCTGGATTTAATAACCCTGCTAGTCGCAAAAACGAAGAGAATTACTAAGAAAAGAAAGATATAGTAGTATTGTATGGCAGATTTGAACTCCAACCCAAAGAGCGAAGGAACTGCGATCCCCTTTATCCCCATAGGGCCACCGGTTAATCCATTCCAATTTAATACAGTAAGGCGGATGATCTCTGAAAAGCCTAGAGTAACGATAGATAGATACTTACCGCTTAATCTCAATGTAGGAAGTGCAATCAACAGCCCAAATATTGCTGTAATAATTCCCGAGATTGGCAATAAAATCCAAAAATTCATTCCCGCCTTCAAAGATAAGATCGCTTCCGCATATGCCCCTATACAAAAAAACCCGGCATAGCCGATGCAGAACTGGCTGCTATAGCCATTGATTACATTCAAGCCTCCTGCAAGAAGTATATATAACAATATGCGACAAATGATTCCCATAATATAGTTTTTTGGAAATACTGAGGGCACGGTAAGTAACAGTATGAAAAGTACGGCCATGGAAACGATCTTATGCTCATCCCACAGTTTTTGGACTTTGTTCATGAGTTGATTCATTATGGTCTTACTCCTTTCTTACTTCCGAAACCTTCCGGCCTTATCAGAAGAATCAGTATTAAAAATCCAAATGCAAATACATCACGAAAACTTGCTGAAGAAAACGTAATACCTAGGTTTTCAATAATGCCAATAATGACTCCACCCAAGGCAGAAAACCCCGTATCTGTCAATCCGCCAAGAACGGATGATGAGAAAGCTTTCATACCTAAAGATCCACCCATAGTAACTTGCATACTCTGATAATAAATTGATATCAGCAGGCCAGAAACCCCAGCCAAACCGCACCCAATACAGTTCCCCACTAAGGCAGTTTTTCTTACATTTACCCCCATTAAGCTGGCCGCCTTTTTATCCTGACTAACCGTTCTAAGTTTGATTCCCCACCTTGTTTTTTTGATAAAAAAGTTCAGCAGCAAAGCTAGAATAATAACTGTAGTCAATATCATAATCTGAATCATAGATACTTTGACAATTCCAATATGAAATACCTTGTTATCAATTACGTTAAGCAAGGGCTTTTGATTGGGCCCGAATATAATTTGTCCCAGATTTTTGATAAGCATACTTACACCAATGCTACATATTAAAGAGATGTGAAAAGGCGCATCAAGAAAATGATCATAACACACAAAATATATAAACATCCCAATCAGCCAGGATGCAGCAAAACTACCAACAATACCTAGTATTAGGTTGTTTCCGACAATTTGAAAGATATAGAATGACGCAAATGCACCAATCATAATGACTTCGCCATGAGCAAAGGTAATAAGGCCCGTTATCCCGACAACAACTGAGTATCCCACTGCCATAAGAGCATAGATGGCACCTTGGCTTATACCATTAATCAATTGATTGAGAAAATACTCCATCAAATGAACCTCCTTCTGATAATATTTAATGCTACAACGACATCCTTCAATCATGGATATCGTTGTAGTTCTTTACAAGTTACCCAGCATAGTCATATCCCTCTTTGATAACAAATTTTCCATCTTCGACCGCACAGATCAGGTAAGATCGTTGAATATCTCCGTCTTCTGAGAACTCGATTGGTCCTGAAAGTCCCTCGTATTTCACTTTTTGAAGATTATCTCGGATTGCATCCCTTGTGATCTCTCCATCGCCAATCATTTTAATAGCTTCAGCAATCAAGTAAACAGAATCATAGGCTACTACAGGGTGAACGGTAGGCTCAAATCCGGCCTTCTTTATAAAAGTTTCTTTCCAGTCCATTTGTTCCCTATTTTCACTGTCAAAGAAAAATGGGGTAGAAGTGATCAAACCTTCTGCATTCTCACCAGCGAGGTCAATGATTTGCTGTGATGTTCCTGGGCCCAAAGCCGTAACCTGTACATTCCAGTCTGCCTGAGCAATCTGATTGATTATCTGGGAAACAGCTCCCTGGTCAAATATGATAACAACTTCCGGACTTGCCGCTTGTACTTTTGAAATTAAGGAAGAGAAATCCTTCTCGTCTTGAACATAATCTGCCTCTGCAACAACTTCTACACCAGCCTCTTTTGCGCCCATCTTGAAGTTCTCAATCGACGAAACACCCCAATCGCTGTTTATGTAAATTAAGCCTACTTTTTTCTTGCCTAAATATTTATCCACAATATATTTAGCAAAAAAAGGTGCCTCCCCATCTTGACGCCCCATAATTGAAAAAGTATAGGGACTCATCGAAGCATAATCCGGGTTAGAAGCTGTCGGAGATAGCTGAACGATCCCAGCTGCATCAACAATTGGTGCATTCGCCATGCACGACCCCGAGGCAAAGTCCCCAATGATCGCTTTTATATCATCATTATCTCCAAATTTTCTTGCTAGGTCAGAACTTTCCTTTTGATCTCCTTTAGAATCAGCGACTTCAATCTCTAATTTTTTTCCATTTACACCTCCGGCATTGTTTATCTCCTCAATTGCCATTTCAGCTGCTACTTCAAACCCTTTTCCATACTCTGCATTTGTTCCAGTTAAAGGTGCCAGTAACCCTAATTTCACTACGTTGTCCCCTTTACCTGCTTTATTGTCTGAGTCACTGTTCGCATCACTGCTACATCCGCTGATTAAAGTTACAAACAGCGTAACGCAAAGCAGGCTTGCCAATCCTTTTTTCTTCATACTTTTGTTCTCCGTATTCCTTCTTATTTATGAAAGTGCAATTTACATGTAGAACATCCCTTAGCGATCGTATCCGTTAAATCCAGCTTTAATCCCATGGCTTCAGCAATTCCTCGGTCTCCGTCCATTGCAACATCACATAATAGTTCACATGTTTTATCGTCAAATTCTAACTTTTTCCACGCATTTACTAAAGGGCAATAATGAAATTCTATTTTCAGATCATCCTCGCCAACGTCTATGCCATCCATTTCGAATGTTTTAATTCCGACCTCATTCAAAAAAGCATTTTTAAAATCCACGCAGCTATCAGGATTGGCACAGTTATCCTTAAACCCATCTCCATGGATGTTTCCACAACGTTTAATTGCCTTTCTTAGAACAGTTTCTGCGTCTAATCCAGCCTTAACAGCCTCATCATAGATCAGACCCATCCAAGTTGCTCTGTGCTCAAGCTGTGCCCTGTTAATATCGACTTTTTCCTCTTTTATTGATGGTGTATTCTTAATCATTTTTTCTCCTTTATCATTCTTTGTCAACTATGTCTTTTTACTCTTCAACCATTATCTTTAATATCACATCGTCTGTGACTTTCATCCCTTCCTTTGCCAGCCTAATCACGGCTTGAACTGTATCTTCTACCTGATCCTTTACGATTCCTTCACCTGGCGAAAATTGCTTTCCCTTTAAAGCCATTGTTGAGCCAATTATGGCCGCATCTACGCTTGATGCAATCTTTGCTGCACAAGATGGCTTTGCTCCATCGCAAATAATTCCTGAAATATTAGCAAGCGTATTGGTAATGGTTTTGGAAACCTCTTCAATCCCGCCATGATATAGATAAGTTATTCCTGCTCCAGCTCCTGCCGCTGCATTGACAACTCCACAATAGGCGGATAATAGTCCAATTCTTGACTTTTGATAGATCGCAATCAGATTGCTCAGCGTAAGAGCCCTATATATTTGCTGCTGAGTACATCCTAGCCCCTTTCCAAATTCAATCACCGGCAGTGAAACCGTCATTCCCTGATTCCCGCTCCCTGAATTGATTATAACTGGCAACTCGCATCCACTCATCCTTGCATCCGACCCGGCAGCAGCCTTTGCTCTTGCCCGAACTTTAATATCCTCGCCATAAATTTCTATAAGTGTTGAACCTATATTTTCTCCATAGTTATTTCTTAATCCTTCTTCCGCAACCGCTGAGTTATATTCAATCTGTCCGCATAAAACGGGTTCTACGTCTTTGATATCCACAGTATTGGCAAATTCATATATATCATTTAAATTTAGTGTACTATAGTTGATATTGCCTTCCCCTGGATCTTCTTCATCATACGGTAGATCAAGTAATCTTTCGCCATTTTTTTCAATTCGAACGATCCCCGTGTGGGTATGTATGACCTCCACCAGTGAATAATCATCGTCCTTGAACATCTTTACAATGATATGTAACTTTGCCTTGGTATCCAATATTCTGCTCTCGCATAATTCCCCATCTAACAGCTCTCTTGTTTTCTTTAAGTCCGTCTGGGTCACACTAGTCAAAACTTCCAATCCCCTGGAACTGTCACCGCCGCAAGTACCTAGCAGAGTAGCCGCTTTAATACCTTTTAGGTCTCCGGTAGTTGGAACGATTACTCCCTTTGCATTTTTTATTATATTACCACTACATTCAGTGATAATTTTATCTGGAAATTTCCCAAGAACATCTTTTGCTTTGGCTGCTACATAGGCAATGGCAATTGGTTCTGTGCATCCTAAGGAAGGCAATAGTTCTTTCTCCAGAATCTTTATGTAGGTTTGATACCTTCCCTTCTCTAAACTCATCCATTAACCCCCTTTCTGTGTAGAATAGCGTCAATAGTTTTCTTCTGAACATGCACCTCGAATTCCAGATATTATGTCACTATTTTTTTCATATTGCTATTCTCCTTTCTAATATTTAGTAAACATACAGTTAAAATGTATCTGTGATGTTTAATTAGCATGATACATGTTGTTATCAATATTGTCAACTATTATTATTGTTTTGATTTATTTTTTGTATATTTTGTCCGATTTTTCATTTGTATTTTTATGAACTTCTCCAAATATAAAACGATTCCATGTCTTTTGTTTACTAAACAAATTATGCGTTCTAATGTTATATTAGAGTGCATAATTGCTTAGTACTATATTTATGTTTGTTATGTTTTTGTGTTTATTTAAATATTATGGATATGCTAAGATGATTTAGCAAAAGAAAAGGTATCTATCCTCTGTAATAGACCTACTTGTACAGCATTGGATATTCATCAAACATTTTTGCGTAGATCTTTTACACTGTCACGTATCACCAATCTGCCTGTAATCCTGGTCTTCAGCGGGCTGAAGCGTGAATCTCTCATCAGTTGAAGTAGTTGTGTGGCTGCCTGTATACCTATAATGTTACGTTGAACATGCACTGTAGTAAGTGCCGGAGAGCTGATGGATGAATAGGGAATATCATCAAAACCTATAACGGAAACATCGCTTGGTATTCTGAAACCTTTTTCCTTTAATGCCTTTATAACACCAAGCGCTATCGTATCATTTTCGGCGAAAAAGCAGGAAGGAAGTCTGGGATCTTTTTCAAGCGCAACAAGAAAATCGTTGTAAGCACCCAGCATTGTGGGCGTTACACGAATTTCATGTTCAGATTTGAACTGAAGTCCCAATTTCAGCACATACTTGCAAAAAGCATTATAACGCTCATGAAAATTCTCAATCGTAGAATTGCTTCCCAGATAGCCAATTTCAGTATGACCGCAATCGCAGCAATATTTCAATGCCATCCAAACGTTTTCATAGTTATTCATGCATATACTACTATATGGATAATTTGGTACTGTATTATCGACTACAAGAAAAGGTATTTGAATTCTTTCCAAAAGATTATAGCTTTCTCTTGGAATCTCAGTACCAATTACAATCATACCGCAATACTTGCTGTAGTCTATCGAATCCAGTGCTTCACGTAGTCCAGTTTTAGCAACCATCATTGTCATGCCAAAACACTCCATGCGAAGTTGTTCCTCAATGGAATCAATAATCATCGATATGAACCCTTGATTTTCTTCCACAAACATACCGCTTTTGTAGTACTTCATCAAAAGTACACTTTTCGGTTTTCCGTTCTTACGCACCGGTGGTGAATAATTATAGGCATCTATCGCATCAAGAACTTTCCTGCGTGTTTCTTCACTGACACCCTGCTTCCCATTCACTACAATCGAGACTGTTGCTGGTGAGACTCCCACCAACTTTGCCAATTCGCGTATCGTCATTGAAATCTCCTCATATTCCTAAAGTTTACCGCTTGCATATATCCAAAGCATCACCAGCTGTCGGTCAAAAGTGCTCTGCACTGTTGACGCAGCGAACTCTTGACCGACAGCTGGTGATATTATAGTTTTTCTATCAATATTAAATTACATTATACATGTCAAGGAGGCGACATGCAAGAGATCTTTCACATTTGAATCCATAAATTGTTACGGATGATCCCCTTAAGCCTTTTCATCTCGATTACACGATCAAAGGGGCAGTGAAACCTGCCCCTTCCTAAAGCATCACAGATACGTTGGAATTATCACCTTTTTTAATCACATGATGTACACTCAAATTCAATTTTGTAATTACCCGATCCGGTAGTTCCTTGTATAATACCATCCTCTGTGTTGAAATCAATTGTGTCAGAATTGATGACTCTTTTGGCATCTGGCAATTGAATCTTCGCCGTTGTGTTTGCAGGAACCGTGACACAAAGTGTAACAATATTGTTGTTTCGCTCCCAATAGGTTTTTAATGATCCATGAATCGTCTTGACACTTCCTCTCGCATAATCTAACTCTTCCCCTATACGTGGTGAAATAAGCGATTTAGAAAATCCAGAACCCTTTTCGGTATCAAGTCCTGCTATCACGCGGTACATCCATTCTCCCACTGCTCCATATGCATAATGATTGAATGAATTCATGCCCGCACTCCACATACTGCCATCCGGTTTTATTCCATCCCAATGCTCCCAGATGGTTGTAGCTCCCTTTTTCACCTGATAGAGCCATGATGGGAAATCATCCTTCAAGAGAAGCTCGTAAGCTTCCTTTACGTGGCCATTCTGACTTAGCGCAAAACAAAAATAAGGAGTTCCGACAAATCCCGTCACAAGATGTCCATTTTCTATTTTTAACAGATTCAGCAGGCCCTGTACCGTCTTCTCGCGATATTCTTCCGGAACAAGATCAAAATACAGACTCACAATATGTGCCGTCTGCGTCTGTGCTTTTAAGCTCCCCTTATCATCAAAAAACTCTTTTATGTAGGCATTCTTAATAGCTATTCGAAGTTTCCGGTAATTCTCTGCATCTTTTCTTTCGCCGATCGCCTCAGACATCTCGGCAAGTAATCCTGTTGAATAAGCGAAGTACGCAGTGGAGACAAGGTTATTCGGAGTAGCACCGTAATAACTGCCTTCCTCTGCATCTAACGCCACCCAGTCACCAAATTGACGCCCTTTACACCAGATCAGACCTTCACTGTGATTATAGATGTACTGAATCCATTGTCTCATGCTTGAGTATTGCCTTTTAATTATATCAAGATCCCCATACTGCTGATATAAAACATATGGAATAATGACTGCCGCATCTCCCCATGCGGCACCGCCGCCTGTCCAATCTTTTACCAACCAGTTATCTCCTGTATATCCAGTCAATATATCCGGGACAATATGTGTTACTGCCCCATCTTCAGCCTGATCACAGGAAAGATCTTTCAGCCATTTTTTGAAAAAAGGGTAAACATTCATCAAATAAGACGAAGTTCTGCTGAAGATCTCTGCATCTCCCGTCCATCCACACCGTTCATCTCTTTGAGGACAATCAGTAGGCACATCCAGAAAATTCCCTTTCATACTCCAAAGTATATTATGATGCAGCTGGTTCAGTTGCTGATTGGAACAATGAAACGTTCCTGTCTCTTCCATATCAGAATGCACAGCCTGAGCGACAAAATCCTCCGGATTCACATTCCCGGGCCACTCAGCAACACGTACGTATCGAAATCCCTGGAACGAAAACTTAGGATGGTAGGTTTCTTCCTGATCACCTTTACAGAAATAAATAATAGTCTGTTTTGCAGTTCTCAGATTTTCTGTATAAACATTACCATCTGCATCTAATACCTCAAAGCAGTTAAGTTCAATCCGATCCCCCGATATGGCACCTCTTACTTTAAACTCAACCCAGCCCGTCAGGTTCTGTCCAAAATCTAATACTAATTCTCCTTTTGGAGTCTTAAATAAACGTCTGGCCGGCAACAGATTCATCTTACGAATTGTACATCCTTCCTGTGGAACGATAACAGAACGGTCGCAGGGAATCTTATGCACCTTTATCCAGCCATCTTCAACAAAACCAGGGGAAGCAAAACCTTTCTGTTCCAGTCTTGCATCATAAGTTTCACCATCATATATTTCAGAAAACAAGATTTGGGCTTTTGTCCCTGAAAAAGTATCATCCGACCTCAGCACCTCTCTGGTCCCATCCTCATATATGAGATGAAGCTCTGCAGAAAATGCTGTCTCTTTCCCATATAAATTCCGAAAACGCTGAAACCCCATCTTCCCCTTATACCAGCCTGCTCCGATCAGGGCTCCTAGTGCATTCTTTCCCTCCCTGAGTATCTCCGTGACATCATAGCTTTGGTAAAGGAGATGTTTATGATAGCTGGTCCAGCCCGGCATCATCTCATCTTCGCCAACTCTTTCTCCATTCACGTATACTTCATAAAGACCAAGTGCTGTGGAAAACAGCCATGCCTGTTTTGGATGCCTGGACAGACAAAATTCTTTACGCACCATAACTCCGGAAGAGTCATTCTCCGATTCAGGTTTTTCAGCAGAAATAAAGTCTGCCTTCCAGCCTTCTGATGGCGAAATAGGTGACAGAAAATCAATCGGCTCTGAGAACTCACTCTCCTCTTTCTTATTATCCCAGACACGCACTCTGACATAGTACCGTGTCACCGGTTCCAGTTTGAACTCTTCAGGTCGTATCCCGGATGATTGATCGGAAATGACCTTATTACTGTCGTAACAGCAATGACAAAAGTCTAATTCTCTGGCAATCTGAATCTGATAGGCTGTTTGTACGACATTCCTGTTATCCGATTCAAGAATCCATGATATCTGTGGTAGATCCTGCACTACAATTCTGCCTTTTTGATAGTTACATCTGACTTCGATAATCTTTAACATTCTCTGTCTTCTCCGTTTCTTTTAATTCTCTGCACATATTCAGTGATAAAATATTCCAGTTTAAAAAGCCGCCGTTCATAATCGGATGTCCGCTAAATGGATCATAATACTCATGAAGAGTTCCACTTTCGTCCAAATCCGCACCTAATAACATTAAGGTGTTCCTGCATATCTCCTCAGCTTCTCTTCGGTATCCATAATTCATCATAGCACGGAATACGATGTAATTAGCGACCACCCAGATGGGTCCGAGCCAGTTTGACGGGTTATTCGTCGCTGACAGATCAAACATCTTTTCATTTTTTGCAAGTGTTGTCACCCCATAGGGAGAGTGAAACAGGCTCTTGTCAAGGTAAGACTTACGCATAGCTTCTGCCTGCTCAGCAGAGGCAAAACCAGCATACATCGGCAAAAAGCCTGACCACGTTCTGATACGAATCGGAATCGTTTTCCAAAAGGCTCCCAGACCCTGATGAAACCAATCATACTTTCTTGTCTTAATATCCACATCGACAGAATAGAAAAACTGATCCCGAGGATCCCAGCATTCTTCCAAAATGGAACGGATTAATGCGTTTTTTTGCTCCAGATACTTAACAGAATCTTGTTTATTCCCCATATGAGTCAAAATCTTTACCATTGAATCCAGCTCCATCACCATGAAACTGTTCAAGAAAATATTAGCTGTAGAGAATTTTGGGCGGCCAAAACTGGCAGGATCATTATCCATACCAATCATTATATCATCACACCACACATAAAGCCCGCTTCTATCCTTAAAATAATTTTTATTATAGCAGTCAAAGTATAATTCCAACTGATTTTGTGCAAATTGAATCCATTCATAGTCTTCAATATATTCGCTGATCAGAACAATCTGCTGGCAAAGAAAGGGTTTATGCATATTCATTAAAACCCCTTCTTTGTGTTTCTGGTTAAGATATGGCTCTTGTTCTTTCTCAGATCGAACTTCTATCATCATAGGTATATAGCCATCTTCCAATTGATGATCGAGAAAATTCAAAACATTCCCCTTGGCATGTTCAATTACTCTTTTTGACAAACACGGATCATCTTTTCGATTCATATAGTCGAATAGTGCATAGACAGACCAATAGCTGTCCCAGTCCCATACATTTCCCTTATATACTGATCCCGGATCGATAAAAGGGTAACGTATAAAGGAGTACTGTTCTTTTAAAATTGTATCTATGTTCTTACCAACATACTTTTCAATTAAACTTTCATAGTTTTTATATTCATCCATAAACCTATCCTTTGACCGCACCTGCTGTCATACCCTCCATAACTTTTTTATTTAAAATCATATACAGAAGTAACATTGGAAAAACACTCATGGAAATGGATGCAAATATTGCTCCCCAGTTTTTAGATCCAAATTCATCCGAAAAATACAAAAGGCCTGTCTGTACAGTTTTTAACTTGGATGAGCTTATAAAAGTCATGGAAAAAATCAAATCATTCCATTTAAAGAAAAATTGAAGTACAACGACTGTTACGATAGCATTCTTTAACAGTGGTGCTACAATCCGAGACATCATTTGAAAAATATTGCATCCATCTATCACCGATGCTTCCAGTATTTCATCGGGCAGCGATCGGATAAATCCAGTCACAAGATAGATCGAAAGCGATAGTCCAAAAGCGATATAGGTTAAAATCAAACATAGACGCGTATTGATAAGACCGGTTTTATTATAAATTTGATATAGCGGAACCAGCGCCACAGCAACCGGAACCATAATACCAAAATTAAAATATCGATCGACAAATGTTCTTCCTGTCCAACGCATTTTTGTCACTGCAAAGCCAATGGTAACAGAGAAGATAACAATAAAAACAAGAGAAATAACAGTACATATCAAACTATTAAAATAGAAAGTCCCCATATGTCCACGAGTCCATGCATCAACATAATTTTTCAGATAGAAACCCTCCGGAAGAGCAAAGGCCGGCTTTGCTGTCCATTCATAGGATTGTTTCAGCGATGCGCTCAGCATCCAAAACAATGGATATACTTCAATTACTACAAGTAATATCACCACAATGCCGAACAATATTCTTCTGGGTTTTATAGAAATAACTTTTTTTGTCTGCATTACTTTTCCCCCTTTAATATTCTTTATCAAATTTTCGGATTAATGCAGAACCAATTACACAAATCAAAAAAATCACGATTGAAATTAAGCTTGCATATCCCACCTTGTTATAAGAAAAAGCCACATCATACATATACATAGACAAAGATCTGGTTGCACTGCCAGGTCCTCCACTTGTAAGGGCTAACGCAGATTCAAACATTTTAACCGTTCCCGTGAAACTAAACACAAGACAAACAATGATCATTGGCCGTAAGAGCGGAGCAAGTATATGACGAAACAGCTGGAAGAAGCCGCATCCGTCAATCTTAGCTGCTTCGATGATATCCCCAGGAATATCCAAAAGTGCTCCATAAAAAATCACAGAGTAGAACCCCATAGCCACCCAAATGTCCATCACGCACAAACACCACAATGCTGTAGAAGCCTGTCCAAGCCACGGCTGTGTGAATCTCTCCAAACCGATTG
The DNA here is from genome assembly GCF_015159595.1 of Blautia liquoris. Lineage (NCBI taxonomy): Bacteria > Bacillati > Bacillota > Clostridia > Lachnospirales > Lachnospiraceae > Blautia > Blautia liquoris. The sequence continues at coordinate 2,526,828 of NZ_CP063304.1, forward strand.
CATGTAAAAGAGAGTTTAAGAGCCCATAGTTTGGCTGAATCTCATATATCTTTTGAAAGAGCTGACCAACTGCCACTGTCGGCAAAACTACGGGGAAAAACACAAGGGTTCGTATCACTGTCTTGAACTTTCTAAGGCCAAAACAAAATAATAAGGCCAAAAGAAGGCCAAGGCCCACCTGTCCCAGCATTACGACGGCTATATATTTCAAATTTACAGTCAGAGCATTGAAAAAATTTTTATCATGGAACAATTTCACAAAATTCTTTAACCCGCTGAATTCCCAATTGAGGCCCGGCGTTCCATCATAAAAGGAGTACACCGCTGACCAGGCCACTGGTAAAATAACTAACAGGGAATATATAATAAATCCCGGCAGTACAAATGCCACAACTGCCTTTTTATCTCCTAAAACTTTATTCATAGAATCCTCCACTAAAATACAGAATAATCAATAACTTAAAGGGCGGTACTGCTAATCCAATACCCCCCCCTTTAAATATTTCTTAATCGGCTAATGATTTAGCATCCTGTATGGATTGCATATAATCCTCCGGAGACATTTCCTCGCTGAGCAGTAGCTTTACATTTTGCTGGGCTGTAGTCGATACAGCCGCCGGCATTGTTGCCTCATACCAGGTAAATCCCTCTTTGGATTTATTGATCTCATCGAGAACCATCTTCGTGTATCCGGTTGCATCTGTCTTGGCATCATAGGTATATCCTTTAATTGTCCCCTGTTTTTCCATTCCCAGATTTCCAATGTTCTCCACAAAGTATTTTATGAACCAGCCAGTCGCATCATCATATTTATCCTGTGAAAAGCAGAGAACATTTCCACAATTCATTGAGTAAGAAGTGATGTCACTTACTTTTTCGTCAACTACCGGTATATTAAAGAATCCAATCGCATCATCGCCCCCCGGGTTGTAAGAACTATCTGTCAGGTTCTGGGTAAACCATGCGCCATTATAATATATGGCGGTTTTATCATTGCAGAGCATAGTGCCTGCTGTATTTGAATCGACAGTAGAAATTCCTTTTCCGAAATATCCTTCCTTTGCCCAATTTTGAACAACTTCTGCAGCCTTTACATACCCTTTCTCTGTGTATTTTGCATCGCCGTCAGCCGCTTTTTTCATGGCATCATACCCCATGCTTCGTACCGTATACGCATTAACCAGCCTTGTGGCAGGCCATCCATCCGCACCTCCGGTGGTAAGTGGCTGTATGCCGGCGTCTTTGAGCATCTTTAAGTCTTCTTCAAAGTCCTCCCAGGTTTCGGGCGTTTTATCAATTCCGGCTTGCTTAAACAATTTTTTGTTATACCAGAAACCTTCCACGTTGAGTCCCAACGGCAGATCATATAAATCATCTGTATCTGAGAGTGTCTTCAAAAGCGTCTCTGCTGATGGCATGATTTTATCTTCACATCCAAATTCTTCCAAAATCTTGGATATATTCACTACAGTACCAGAATCAACCATGTCCGACAATACTTTTCCTGATTCATATACAAAAATATCCGGAAGATCATTCGATGATGCCAATGTTGCGATCTTTGTGGTCAAGTCATCCGATGATACATACTCATACTCATAAGAAAAATTGGGATTCACATCCTTTTGATATTGTTTACAGATATCGTTTATCAAAATACCATTATCATTATCCTCAGCCCAAATCGAGAGTATTTTAAGCTTCTTTTCTGATTTTGGATCTTCGCCGCTTTTCGTTTCTGACGTGGCACTTGTTGAATTTTCGCCTCCTGATTTCCCGGAAGCAGAACTTTCACTCTTTGATGCCGAACCAGTATCTGTCTTTCCACATCCTGCCAATGATCCAAAAATCATCATTCCTGCAAGTAATGTTGATAAAACCTTTCTCTTCATATCAATTTCTCGCTCCTTTTTTATATTTCAAAACAATATCCGCGGATCATTTCAATTGATATCTTCATGATAACATGATGCACAACATTGACAAGTCCAATTTTTATTTGTTATGTACACTATTTTCATTATTTAAAGATTTTTATTCATTTTTTTGGCTAATAATATGTCCCCGATATTCGTTTGGTGTCAGTCCTACCTGACGTTTGAAAATATCAATAAAATATCGATAGTTTGAAAATCCCACCTGTCTCGCTGTAATACCTACTTTTTCCCCTTGGCTTAGCAATATCTTTGCACGCTCAACTCTTAAATTGTTCAACTGTTTTACCAATGTACTGCCTGTCTCCTTTTTAAATAATACACTGATATAACCAGGAGAAAGGTGAAATTCCTCTGACACATCACAAAGTGATATTTCTTCGGATAAATGCTCTTTTAGATAGGCTTCAATTTGAGAAATCGTTCTATGCTGCTGTCTTTCTCTGTTGGGAAATAAAAGACACATCTGATTTAAAGAATTCTGAATGGTACATATCAAGATATCGTATTCCCTGATAGATTCAATTTCGGACCACGAGGGCAATATAGCCTTTACATTAACATTATTAAAGGTCTCCCCAATGACCTTTTCAATCATACAGAGCCACTCATAAACAGAGCGAATCTTTTCCTGTGACATATCATATATTTCACTTTTATAAAGAAATTCCTGAGTCTTTTCTTTAAACTCATCAACACGTCTATTTTGTATTGAATCTATAATTTCATTAAAGAGATTCGGTATTTTCCTGCTATTTTCCAATCTCTTCTCAAGACTTTCCATCACTCGCCTGACCTTTTCAATCGTTATTGGTTTATCAATATAATCAAATACGCCAAGGCGAATTGCTCTTTGTGCATAATCAAACTCTGTATATCCACTTATCACTACAAAATCAGTTGTTATTCCTTCATTTCTAAGTTGTTCCATCATGTCCAGGCCAGAACAGCCAGAAAGGCAAATGTCAATAAACGCTACATCGCAGGTATGATTACGTAAAAGTGTCATTGCATCCATGCTATTTGCAGCAGTTCCGATTAATTCATGCTCAACCTGACATCTTCGAAGTACAGCTTTCATCCCTTCTAACACAATGTACTCATCATCAATAACCGCAACTTTGATCACCCTTAGAATCCTCCATAAGTTTAAGCTTGAGCATAACAACAGTTCCAACGTTCTTTTTACTTTTACACCTCAGTTTACTATCATTTCCATAAAACAGCATGATTCTATCCCGAACATTTTTCACTCCATAACCATTGTCCATTATATTTATGTGATCCATCCCCACTCCATCATCGCTTACAATCAGATAGAGATAACTATTTCTTTCATACGCTTTAATCCATATATTTCCTTCCCCGACTCTCGGCTCCAGTCCATGGATAACAGAGTTCTCCACAATTGGCTGTAAAAGGAAATTCAAAATATTCATCTTCAAAAGCCGCAGCGGTATCTGTATGTGTATATGAAAACGATTATGAAATCGAACATTTTGGATATACATATATTTTTCAGCATGAATGACTGCATCCGAAACGGTAATCATCTTTTTTCCCTGATTTAAACTCAGGCGAAACAAGTCGGATAATGCCGAAACCATTTGTGCAATATCATCATTATTCTGGATCACAGCCATTAGGTAAATACTGTCTAAGGTATTATATAAAAAATGAGGATTTATCTGGGATTGGAGCATTTGAAGTTCTGCCTCACGTTCCTGTAATTTTGAGTTCATCAACTTCTCTTTTAGCTCAAGATTATTGTTGACAAAATACTTAAATAAGTTACCAATCCTTCCCACTTCACTGTCATCAAAAAAAGTTGTAACTGTACTATTTCCATCCGAAACATCTTGAATGGTCTGCTCTAGTACATGAAGTGGTTTACTGATTTTTCCGGCCATCATATAGGAGGTCATAGCAAGTGCTGCACATAATACAATTCCGGCCGTAAGAATATACATACCAATCAGACTACTGGACTTTTGTAATTCTGTCTTGTCGACAATTCCAATTAATTTCCAACCTGTAATATCATTTCTATAAGATGTAAAGATGTAATGGCTTTTGTCTTCATCACGAATAGCCTTTAAAATATCATCTTCACGATTCGAATTTCCCTCAAAATAAAGGACTATGTCCTCCTTGTTCACATACTTTTCCGACTCAGTATCTATTATAATATATTGATTACTCGTGTAATCCTTTTCTTTACTTTGAAACAGGGAATTCAGCATTGATTTTCTGATAGTCATAACCACATAGCCAAATGATTCTTTTGTATCAGCGTCTATAAGACATTTCGTAATTGAAAAAGTTTTCTGATTCTTTTCACCCAGTATCAAATTAGTATTATAAAAAACTTCTCGCCCTTTTTTTTCTTTCGCTCTTTCCATCCATGGAAGTATTTGAACGTCGGTCTCTTCGTAAAACTTTCTAATATATTTTACAGTGTTTTGATATTTGGAGGTATAGTAAAGACTCCCTTGCTTACTAAACACCATAATCTCCTGATATTCGGGGGAGGTTTTCAATATATTCTGTAATATGTCGTGCAGCTTAAGTTGATTACCCACCGTAAAATAAGGAACTTCGTGATTGTCAGTGTTCATTATTTCTCTGAATTCCAGATTTGATAATAATGATCTCAATTGGTCAACGGCCTCATTCATATGAAGATCGATCATATGATGCATAACTTCCAAGTTTTTTGTATGTGTTTCTCTATAATCAGCTTCCACTGTTTTTTTTGAAACCCTATAACTAGTAACTCCAAGAATAAGCATAACAGCAACTGTTATGCTTATCATGGAGATCATTATCTGGCTTCGAATAGAGAGCTTTAAAGCTTTCATAAAACTCCCATCATCCTCCTGGCTTCCTGTGGAGTAGCCATTTCTCTGCCCATTGCTCGTATGATCGATGAGAGACGTTCCATAAGCTGATAATTATAATTTGCTTCTTTCGTCTCTGAAATCCATGCGCTATCTTCAAATCCAATTCTCACTGTCGAAGCCCCCATTGCAATTGCCATAGCAAGAAATGTCCAATTATCTCTTCCATAATGCGTAACCCCCCACCTGGCGTTTCCAGGTATCAGAGAACGAAATGCAGTCAGATCCTCTGGCTGTGCCTGCATGCCTCCCAGATGTCCGAAAACAAGATTATAATAAACGGGTTCCCTAAAAGGAATTTTCGTTTTTAACCTCTCTATGTTATGTATCATTCCAATATCAAAAACCTCTATGTCAGGGATTATTTTATGTTCATAAATCATCTTTGAACAGTACATGATCTCTGCTTCTGAATTGATATAGACATCATTTCCCATGTTGGTTGAACCGGCATTTAAAGAAGCACTTTCGACGCGCTGATAAAAAAGAGGATTGCATCGCTCTTTTATATTCATATCTGATACGCCGCCGGTAGAAGCCTGAAACACAAGATCCGCTTTTTCCCCGATTTTTTCAAAACACTTTTTCATATAGCTTGTATCTGCCGACAAAGATCCATCCGGAAGACGGCAATGAAGATGCACCATAGATGCACCGAGATTTGCACATTGTTTGACATCTTCTGCCAGTTTTTCCGCGCAGACGGGTTCCCCCGCTTTGCATGGGGCAATCGAAACAATTATTTTATCCATATTAGATAATCCTTTCCACAACTTCTCGTAAAGTGCTGTCAGATCCCACATTTCCCGGAAAGATTATGTATGGCTTTCCTGGAAACCGCGCTTCTTCTCCCTGCCTCCATATGGGCACTCCCGCAGCTGCCTGTCCTAATACATATGCCTTTTGTATCTGTAGTCCTTTTGTGGCCACGTCACTGGAAGTGATTCCTCCTTTAGCCAATATGAAACTTGGCTCTATAGTTAAGTCACGCACAATACCTGTCAATGCATCTGATATTTCTACTGAAATCTCAAGAGAACTTTCCGAAACTTCCTTACTACCTGTTATAACTTTTCGAGAAGTAAAAACAGCCACTGTAACACCTTTTTTAATCTGTTCTTCGGCGATTTTCAAAACTCTGTTCTTTTCTTTTTGCAATTGTTCTCTGGAAAAAGGGTCCGGAACTTTGAATTCCAGAAACTTCACTTTACCAGTAAGAGATTTTAATTCATTTAACTGACGATTTGTTTTATTCACATGAGATCCGATAATAATCAAACCACCTGCCTGATTATCATCCATACGAAGCTGTTCTTTGGACAGGAATTCGTGTGCAGAAACACCTCCTAAAACCTGCGGAAGCGATGCAGCGGATCTACATATGAATTTTTTTCCATGACTCATGGAGCGAAGAAAGGCGATAGCAAATACTTTCAGGTCTTCTTTGTCCATGGCATTGACAATAACCGGCGCCCCTTGTACTACCTGATCCAAGATTGAAGTTACCTTGCTGATCTTGAGGGCTCTCAAGTCCTGCAGTTCTACCACAAAACAATCTGATGCTCTTCTTCGTCCGCCACTTTTTTCCTCAATATATTCCCTTAAATCCGATGAATGGTACCCAAAGCTTGTATCCTTTGCAAATTCCGTCTCCGCAGCAGGTATCATCTGTTCTCCCTGGCGTACATAATGGACGCAGTTATAAGTATATCTTCCACCGTCCTGAAAAAATGGACAAAATATCTCCCCATCCATATGAATACCATTTTTCAAAAGGCTGCTGATTAAGGCTTCAGTTTCCAGAGGGTAATGTCCTCTAAGCGTGGAGTCCCCACGTGACACCAGAATAAAAGGCTGATTTTTCTCTGCAGAAGTGTCTGCAAGTGTTTTAGCTATTTCCTTATGCACCTGGATTGTCCGCTGTTTTGTGAAACTTCTTGAATTCGTAAGAATATAAAACATGTTATTCTTTGAAACAAATGCTTCATCAAATGTCTCTTTTTCCCACGATGTATAAACATAGACCCCGTGTACCGTCTGTGTCCCCGTAGGATCATCATCTAGGACAACCACCTTTTCACTATGCTTCCTTAATTCTTCACAGTATAAGAAATCTATCTGTAGTCTTTGAGCCTCTGTGTATTGCGGTATCAGATTATTGATCTCCTGATAGGTCATTCTTTGCCTCCTTTCAGTGGTTCCAATAAAAGGGGCAGGTATACCCGCATCTGTCCGTACTCGCGATTATCCCATGCAAAATATGGGATTAATTTGACGTCTTGTTTGTCAAAGTGATACTTGGGAAGTCTCTGATACAGATCATCCGTTCTCTTCTCCTCATATACAATACGCCTAAATTCTCCGAGTAATGCTTTTATCTTTCTTCCATGGATTTGTATATCCACCGGATCAAATTGATCCTCAGGCGAGAGATAGAGATCTGACAGTTGATGGTTCCCGGCATCAACTGATTCCAGACAATATACCAGCGGTCCTCTTTCCACGGCTGCCTGATTTGCGGTTTCTTCTACCATTGGATGGGCAATTGTGAGGCGGACGGGCATATCCAGGATCAGTTCAATCTTTGTATTCGTCTCTTGTGGAATCTTATATTCGATATAGGTTCCAGAACAAGAATGGTCATATTTTTTTATTGTCTTATCAGTTTTTAAGCATGCATGTTCACACCATCCTGGAATACGCAGCATAAGTGAAACCTCTCTGTCAGGTGTGCGATTCTCAATCCGCATTATGACAGAGCCTTCATATGGGTACTTTGTCTCTTGCACGATTGTAAAGTCAGCTCCGTTATTCAGCTTAAAGCTGGCTTCACTTGCTCCATACATTCCAAAATACACTTTATCAGAACTCACCAGGTATGTATATTCTGAAGATTCTGCAATCGTTCTGGCAAGGTTTGGCGGGCAGCAATAGCTTAATATATACTCACTTCGCTGTGTCGGCCATACCAGCTTATATGGAAGTTCTTCTTCCCTGCGAAGCATATTTTCATAAAAGAATTTCTTACCGTCCAAACTCACAGCAGCAAGATTTGCATTACACATGACACGTTCTATAACGTCCATATACTCCACTTTCGGCTCAAGCTGGAACATCCGATAGGCAAACAGAACCAACCCTATATTCGCACAAGTTTCATTGTATGCCGTGATATTTGGCAATTGATATTCGTATCCATATGCCTGATGAACTAACTGATGATGGAAGAAATCTCCATAGGGAGAAGCACCATTGTATAGTGCACCGCATCCCCCTGTCAGATAAAGTTTCTGATCTGTCAGGTTTCTCCAAATTCTATGAAGCACCTTCAGATACTCATCATCCTCTCTCTCCAGACAAAGGTCTGCAACACCTGCGTACAGATAATTCGCCCGAACAGCATGCCCTATAATTTTTTCATGTTTTTTCAGCGGAATGCGATCCTGGTTATCGTCCATGCCATCGATCACCTGGTCACGGAGTTCAATTGCCCGTTCTGCCAGATCCAAATACTTTATATTGTCGGTAACACGATACAATTCTATCAATCCCATATAGTGAGATGGACATACAGCCGTCTTAACATGACCATTCTCTTCACTCGTCCTATACATCTGCTCCAGACACCCAGCAGCTTTTTCTGCGATTTTCAGCAGACTCTCTCTTCCAGTCAGACGTTTATATAAGGCAGCTGCTGTAAATAAATGTCCAAAATTATATACTTCGAAATCATTGATATTTTCAAATCTCGTGGGATTTGTTCTCCCGCGATCAGAGATAATTTGTTTCGTAGAGATATAACCATCTGCCTCTTGTGCTTTTCCAATTAACGCAATATATTTCTCTAATTCCTGAAGCTGCTCTTCCTCTTGATTTTCTACGGCACTATACATAGCAGCTTCCATCCATTTATAGAAATCACCATCTCCAAAATCTGTTCCACCAAACTTCCCCTTGGTCTCTCCGGCACATATCCTGAAATTCTCTACTACATGACTAATTTCCGGAGATTCGAACATCTTTTTTAATTGCGGGATAGTCACTTCACTATTCAACTCTTCCGCATCTTTCCAAAACCCTTTGGTCCAGTGTACATTTTGGGAAGGAAGAGGCGAAGCAGCCACATTCGGTGATTGTGTCGTATCCGTCAACATAATTTTTCCTCCTGTAGTACACCTTTTGTTATCAGTGCCTCCTTTAATTCTTTCACACCATAACGAGGACTGGAAACAGTTACTTTCTGGGTTTGTTCTTCAATCAACTCCTCACAATAAGCCATGGATCCCTGTGACAGCAAAATAACATCTGCCTGATCGGAAACTTCTTTTGCCTTATGTATTAAAGCTCTTTTGAATTCTTCCTGATTCAGATCGAAAGCCTCAACGAGTGCATCTACTAATTCCACCTGACGTCCCATTTCTCGGGCAACACGAAGAATTGTATTTCTTGTTGGTTCTAAAGTAGTCTGTAATGTTGCAAGTACTGCAATCCGTTTACCTTTTCTGACTGCTGCCCGACACATCCCTTCATCAATCCGCACAATTGGTACTCCCAGATACTTCCCCATTGGCTTCACATAATCGGCTGCTTCTCCTACCGAGGAACAAATATTCAAGATAGCATCTGCACCATCTTGTATGGCCTTCAAATACATTGCATATAATCTGCATGCGGTTTTGGCAGGCACAAACCCTGCATCTCTGACCTCAGCAAGAATCGAGGGATCCTGATAGGACAAAAGTTCGGCCTCTTCACCAATTTGTTTTCTGATTTCCTGTTCAACAGTACTTTTCAACTCCGGTGTTATACTTGTATAGACCAACCCTATTTTCATTCTTTTCACTCCTTTACCCGGTAATTATTAAAACTTCAACTTTTTATTTAGTAAATATATGCCATATATTAACTAAATAATTAAATTAAGTATACCTATGGATTAACTTATTGTCAAGAACACCTTCCCGTTTTTATTTCCTGTTTTTCCAGAAGCAATACCAGTACCCAATCATTATGTCCTTCTAATTTTTCAGGCGGTGAAAACCGTACTTTCGTCTCACCTGTCACACTTCCCTCATACCCGTATCCGCCGCTTAATGGATCCATATAATAAAATTTCATATTTCCATGATAAGAGGAAAGATCAAGAGTGAATGGGATTCCCAGATAATCATAGCAAAAAATAAAATCATCTCCGGCAAAAACACTGATATGCTCATATTTTTCCTTATTCGCTGATACCAGCAGGTCCTCTTTTGCTCTTCCATTTATAAAATCAACACTCTCCATTAATTTACGCAAATGTCCCATACAAAACGATCCAATATTATCTTTTTCCTCCTGCCAGCTTCTTGTGATACCATATGCGCCTTCTTTGTCTGTCTGGGTGTAAAACTGCATAACTGCATTGGAACCATACGTATGTCCAAAAGCACCTGCAAATGTTGACCAATATGCATATCGCCGTATATCCCAGGACTGCCATTTGGGTTCCTTTTCGTCATGTAATCCCTGTGGAATCTGCTCATAAGACGGCTCCCCATCCAGAGTAGGCTTTATCGGTAACAATGACAAGTCATGAGCAACATACTTGTAATTATCTTCGCCGTAATAAGGGGTCCCTTCATTATCATCCCAGGCTTTTAGATTAACCTGATCATAACGCCTGTGTCCCGATTGAAACATATTAAAATCAAGCCAGGGCATCTCATGAAACCAGAAAGAGGAAGAGGTCCTTCCGAATGGATGAAAGCCGATGAGCTGATCCCTGCACTCGTTCTTCAATCTCATACCGATATGAATAAATAAATCAATTGCCTCTTCACCTTTTACGTCACCGCCGATCAGCCAAATTACATTCTTCTTATTGCCAAAATGGCGAATCAAGAACTCAAGATAATGGTCTGCATTTTCCGAATTCAGATATCCTTTCTTTACGATGCTTCCCCATGCCGGCAAAAGGGCCATATAAATATCCATAGAAGCAGCAATATCAACAATCGTTTCCACCCGTTTCCAAAACGCACCTGTTTCATCTATCTGCATGAAATCATTTTGAATAAGTGGTGTATCTCCATCCTTGTTTCTCTCCGGCCATTTGTGAATCAGAGTAGCCTGAATTACATTAAATCCTTTTTCCTTACGGTTACGCAGATACAGCTCTGCTTCCGCTTCATCTAATTTTTCAAAAATTAACCATGCGGTATCCGCAAGCCAAAAGAACGGATTTCCCTCTTTCAGGAGATACCTCCCATTGTCACAGACTTCTAATCGCATGCCGTTCTTTTCTGTCATTTTTTCTTTCCTCTTAAAATTCCGAAAACCTGCAAATTAATAGACGGTGTTAGCCTCATCGAACAGTGCCTTAATATTCCTGGGGGGAACATCCGACTGCAGGCCTTCATGGCTTGGAGAGATAATTAATCCGGTTGGAAAATAAGTACGCAGCTCCCTCACCTTTGCTGCTACCTGCTCCGGCGTGCCATTGGGAAGCAAATCCTGAGTATCGACACCTCCGCAAAAAGAGATCTCTCCATCAAACTTTGCCTTCAGGCTGGCAGGGTCCATACCGGCAGCCAGCGCCTGAATTGGATGGATAATATCTACGCCTGCTTCAATCAACAGCGGTATAGCCTCTACAATAGATCCGCAGGAGTGGTACATAACTTTTACTCCATAACTGTGAGCCAGATCAATCAACTTCTTTGCTCCGGGAATCACAAACTCCTTCACCAGCTGCGGGCTGATCATCAACCCTCTCTGGCTTCCCATATCATCACCAATTAAGATAACATGTACTTTTCCTCTGGCTGCCTCCAGAAAGATCTTCAATGCTTTCAGATAGAATTCAATTATATGATCATCCACATAATGAACCATCTCCGGGTCTGAGATCATATTCATCAAACAAGTCTGCATACCAAAGGCAGCGCATACATCCTGAAAATGGCAGGCCCAGAGCATACCCATCACAGCTTTATCTGCAGGAGCTTCCTCTACCAGCCGTTCACATTCTTTTGGATCAATATACTTTGCAGGATCCGGCCAGGGATAATCAATGGCAGTCACATCATCCAAATCTTCGCATCTGGCAAAGCACCCATCCGCGGTTAATGTTCGATGCTCGGTATCTACATTACTTCCATTCATATACCAGTCAAACGCTGCAAAAATTGCATTACAGTGTTCGGAATGGTAGGGAATCTCTACTGCATAAAAATCATCACCACAGACTCTTTTCAGTTCTTTAATGTCCTTTACATGGTAAAAATCACACAGTGCGGGCACTGCCTCAGGAGTCGGATCTCCCAGCCAGCAGGCTGGTCTGTCAACCGATCTCCGTTCCACAGTTGCAAAAAATCTTTCAATACTGTTCATACAAAATCCTCCCGGTGCTTACTTTTCGATTCGATTTTAACGCCTGATAACCACAGCCTGATATTTTTCGAGTAACAAATTCCCATCTATATTACTTCCGGAAAGTATATCTGTTCCATAGACGCCGGATACCTTCGCCGATTCATTATTATGATTCAGATAAAACTCCCAGACAGCTTCCGCACCCGCTCTCATATGATATTCTACACCTTCAGGCAGTTCTTTCTCTTCAATTTCTGCATCCGACAACATTCTCTTAAATAATGGCTGCATCTGATGGGCCGGTACTCTGCAGGCCAGGTAATATGCCTTGCCAGTTCCATTTTTTTTACAAGTAAGCGCCGGCGTATCCCGATAAAAATCATCCATATAGCGTGCAAGAATCTTCGCATCATTTACCCGCATAGTTTCTGCACAATCTCTCACTTCCCATATAGTTTCATCCTCAAAACAAATTCGGTTTCGATCTGAGGGATAAAGTGTATCAATTTCTTCAATTATTGTACCAAATAATTCAGAAAGTCCGTCACCGGGAAACCCGCCAAGAAAACATAATAAATTTTCATCGACATATCCGGTGAAATATGTGGCAAACAGCTGTCCTCCTCCTTGAACAAATTCTCTCAGACGTGCGGCGGTGCCTTTTTTTAATACATACAGCATCGGAGCCACAATAAGACGATACTTCGAAAAATCTGATGATGAAGAGATTACATCCATCTCTACGCCCAATTTCAAAAATTCTTTCCAAATATCCATACATACTTTTTCGTACTGCTTGTTCTCTTTTCCTAAGGCCATTACATCTTGAATTGCCCAGCGAGTATCCCAGTCGAATAGCAAAGCTGCCTTGGCTTCTGTCGTGGTTCCGGCAACTTCAGATAACTTTTCCAGAGCATCTCCCACTTCGGATACTTCATTGAATATCCGAGTATCATCTCTTCCTAAATGGTCAATCACCGCTCCATGGTATTGTTCAAAAGATCCCCTTCCTTTTCTCCATTGAAAGTACTGTACAGTATCAGAACCGCAGGCAATCGCCTGAAGGCTTGACAACATATGAATTCCCGGCCGTTTTAATTTATTGAATGGATGCCAGTTGACAAGGCCTGGTGCACTTTCCATCAGCATAAATGGTTTGTTTTTTTTCAGTGAGCGCATAACTGTGTGATGAAAAGCTGTCTCTGCCATAGTGTCATATAGTGATTCATAATCATTATGAAACCTTGGATAACTGTCCCAGGAAATAATATCAATAGACTCAGACAAAAAGTCATAGTCCAGACCGTTATATAATTGCATAAAATTGGTCGTAACAGGGACATCAGGGGTTTCTCTTCTCAGAGTTTGAATCTCCAAGTCCAGATACTCTTTCATATTCCAGGTTGTAAAACGTTTCCACTCCAGATTCAGTCCCATAATACTTCGTTCGCCATCCAAAAAAGGAGGTTCAATCTGGTCGAAAGAATTATAATTATGGCTCCAAAAGGTAGTCCACCAGGCTTTGTTCAATTCATCAATATCATGATGAAATTTTTCAGCCAAATAGTCCTGGAATCTTTTAATACACAGAGGGCAATAACATTCTCCCCCCAGTTCATTTGATACATGCCAAAGCAAAAGCCCCGGATGATTTCCAAAATTTTCTGCCAGCTTTTTATCAATAATAGTGACTTTTTCGCGGAACTTTGGAGAGGTCATGCAATGGTTATGACGACCTCCATGATGATTGCGTATGCCCTGTCTATTAACCCTCATCGCTTCCGGATAAGCTTCATCCAGCCACGCAGGCCGTGCTCCGGAAGGTGTTCCCAGAATCGTGAAAATACCATTAGCATATAGATTGTCCATAATTCTTTTCATCCAGCCAAAATGGAATTCCCCCTCCCTTGGTTCATAAACCGACCATGCAAAAATACCGAGGGTGACGCAATTAATCCCTGCTTTTTTCATCATCTCTATATCTTTTTCAAGAATATCCGGCCGATCCAGCCATTGCTCAGGATTGTAATCTCCTCCATGAACCAGACCGCCTATCTGGGGGAACAAAATGTTCTTTTCCATCTTTTGCCTCCTTTTTATTTTTTAACTAAAGGGTTGGTTTGATGCCACTGCTATGGTGCGAAATTCACCGAACACCTCTGTCTGATCACCAGCCTGCTTCGGCCTGGTCGCACAATAAAAATGGTAAAGCTTTCCATCATAATAGAAAATCGAAGCTTTATGTGCATGATTCTCATCAATCTCACCTGGCTTTCCATGACGGATAATCGGAGAATCAACCTTTTCCCAGTCTATCAGGTTCTCGGAGAGTGCAAGCCCTTCCTGTGCATGTCCCCGATCGTAACCAAAGAAAAAGTTCAGCCATACACCCTTATCCCAAACAATACAAGGATCAGACAGGAAACGGCCATCCCACTTTCCGGGAGTTACCTTAAGTAACGGATTGCGCCTGCAGCGCTCCCAGTGGAACAAATCTTTTGAGCTTGCCATACCCGTCTGTTCCACCCATCTTGACTCCCTGTTTTTCGCATTATAGAACATGTACCAAGTCTCTTCATAGTTGATAATACACGCTTTATATAATCCGCCTCTTTCCCAGTCTTCACCATTCTCCCAGGAAAAGACCGGTTTCTCCAGACGATGCCAGTCAAGCAATTCTTCATCTTCCGTCCATGCCAGTCCAATCATGGCAGCTCCTTCCTCATAACCAACAGAGGGATAAGAATGGTATACTAACCAGTACTTTCCGTCCACTTTTCTTAATCCTGGTGTATCATAGAGATGATCACTGTCTTTTATCATCCAGGTGGCAGCTGCCCCTACACTGTCCCAGCAACTGCTTCTTTGATTCCTTCCGAGTATAATTCCCTTGTGTTTCCAGTGAAGTAAGTCATCACTGACTGCAAGAGCCGACTGGTAGCCTTTTCCGTCATAGCCGGTATATAACATATGGAATTGGTTGTTATGTAAAAATACAAAGGGTATATCAACACCTTTTTCGTCAAATGCCCCCTCCTTACCCGAACCCACAAGAACAGGCTCTGGATATTTGTAAGGTGTCAAATATGACTGTATCCTTGTATCATCTAATCCTAGCATTGTTCGGCTCCCCTTTCAAGTTGATAAAGCTGCTCCTGAAAGCAAAAATTTCCGGGAGCAGCTTTTGTGCAATGTCATTTTACTGTCTTCTCATCAAGCATCTTTAAGATATCGTCAAAATTATCATCCGTCTGACTTTTCACATCCTTAACATATTTTTCCCATGCTTTATCGTCGTTAATGTCATTTTCACCGATAATAAACTGATGAGCCAACTCTTTCACTCTGTTCTCGCATGTTCCCCCATATGACAGCTGAGCCTTGGAGGTCTGTTCTTCCGCAGATAAATAAGTTACAGGAGGTCTGTCATAAGGTGCTACTGAATCTTCTCCGCCATTCACACTAGATTCAACCCAATATTTACCCTCATAATAATTATTTGTTTTGTTCCACCAGGGTTCAGGTAGTGAAGCCACATCAAGCATCGCGTTAAAATCAATCGGATTAAAAGGAATTCCCGTCCTGCAGACAGAAGACGACATCAATCCATACTCAGCAGACTTCGTCGCAGGTGCTTCAGCATTCATAATCTCATCACTGAATTCCTTTTTTTCTCCATCTATCTTATATGTCTCACCTTCGATTCCCCAATTCATAAGCTGAACCATCTGATCGGAATACTGATAATCAATCATAGCGACCGTATATTCCGGATATTCTGTATCGGCACTGATATAAATTCCCATTCCATTATTTAATGACTTGCCTGCTTGTCTGGATCCCCACTTCCACGGCGTTCCATAATCCGCATCTTCAGGGAGAAACGCAAGTCCCCATTCCATCTTGTCATCTACTTTTGCGTTGTTCCAACTTGCTACAGACCCCGCCCATAATGTAGGGCAGATACCTCCTACATTGGTAGTTGCTTTTGTCTGACCCTGATTAAAATCAGCAGTCGCAAACTCCGGATCTATATATCCTTTTTCATATAAGCCATTCAGATACTGTAACATCGTTCTAAAGTTGTCTTCTAAAGGCCCATATGCCCAGTTCTTTCCATTGTAATACAGGCAGTCCCATGTATGAAAGATTCCGACAAATCCGCGATATAAAGGATAATCCTTTGTGTTATTAATCATAACATAATCCAGATTTAAAGAACCATCATCGATCTTTTTCTGCATATTCTCACATAGATTTGTGTATTCATCCAAAGTAGTCGGCGGTTCCCATCCATTTTCTTTGAGAAGATCAAAACGATAGGCAAATGCGGTAAAAGACTGTGCTCCTTGTATATCATCTGGATTGTAGAACCCATCCATAAAATAGTACATTGACCCGTCCTCATTTTTTGCAAAATCCTCTCCGCCATTCGTATCTTGCATATAATCTGGATAGTATACCATATAATCTGTATAGTCCGATAAATTCAGTAACGTTCCATCCTCTCCGTATTCATTAACTGCCACTCCTTTTGTCACACTTGCAATATCCGGAACACGACCAGACTGTAATACTACCAATTCATTTTCCGAATAATCCGTTGCCGGGGTTCTGGTCCATGTTATATCCAGTTTACATCCCAGATACTGTTCCATTCTTTTCTGCCATTCTTTTTGAATCATGGTATCGTCTGAAGATTGTTGATACTCAGCAATACTGACTTCTAATTTAAGCGTATTGTCCGGAAGCTTGGGCAATTTCATACCATTACTTGCCGCAGTTGCACCGGCGTCTAATTTATCTTTGGAAGTAGCTGCCTGATCAGACGACGATGCGTTTGAGGTTTGAGTTTCTTTTGAGGTTTCTGCTTCTTTTTGATTTTTCCCTCCATTACCACAGCCTCCAAGCAAGCCTAAAGTCATAACTCCTGTCAGTGCAATTGAAACAAACCTTTTACCATTTTTCTTTTTCATCTTTTTCCCTTTCTGCCGTAAGGCTATGTTCTGTTAACCTTTTACAGCCCCGACCTGCATTCCCTGTGCAAAATACTTTTGCACAAATGGATACATCAGGAGAATAGGGCCAATCGTTGCAATTACACAGGCATATTGAACATTCAACTGGTTCATCTGCCCATTACTTATCATCTGCTGGGCATCCGACATATTGGCTGTCCCAGATGTAAATACAATTTTTCGCAGCAGCATTTGAATCGGCTGCTTATCAGGATTCTTTATATATAGCAAAGCTTCATAATAACTATTCCAAACTCCAACAACAGAAAACAGGCCAAATGTAGCATATAACGCCTTTGACAGGGGTACATAAATTCTGGTAAGAATCTGTAACTCACTGGCTCCGTCAATTTTTGCTGCTTCTCTTATCTCAGAAGAAATTCCCTGATAAAATGACCTGTAAACAAATACATTATACGCAGAAACTGCATTCGGTAAAATCAGAGACCACCAGGTATCATATAGCCCCAGATTCTGAATCAACAGATATGTAGGAACAGTTCCTCCACTAAAAAACATTGTAATCAGCAAAAAAATGGAAAGAGGTTTGCGTAAAACAAACTCGGGCACCATCATGACGTAAGCAAGTAAAGAAGTCAGTACCAAACTAAAAAATGCTGACCCAAATGCAATGACTAATGTATTCCAATAGGCGCCGAATATATTTTCTTCCTTAAACAGCAATTTATAGCCATCAAATATAAGCTCCTTTGGAAAAAAAGTAACCTGCCCTGTAGTAATCATCCTATTGCTGGACAGTGAAGTAGCAACCACATTGAGGAAAGGATATAAAAAGATGACAGACATCAGCAGCATAAATGCGGCCAGAACCACATCAACACTCTTACTTCCAATATGTATTTTATTTTTATTCTGTTTGGTCAACATACTTTTTACCTCCTACCACAAACTATTGTCAGGATTGATCCTGCGTGTTATTGTATTGGCACCGAAAACTAAAACAAAACATATGATAGAAACAAATAAATTCACCGCAGTAGAATAAGAAAATTTTCCTTCAACGATACCTTTTTGATAAACAAATGTGCCAATCACCTCCAGTTCACTCCGATTTGTGGAGTTTTGCATCAGCAATATTTTCGTATAGTCGCTGTTTAAAACATTACCCACATTCATGATCAAGAGAACTGTTGTTGTAGGCATTATGGTAGGCCATACAATATTTTTAATTTTCTGCCATCGATTTGCTCCATCAATATTCGCAACATCATACAAGGTAGTATCAACATTAGATAAAGCCGACAGATATATAATAGATCCCCAGCCAATTCCCTGCCAGACAGCAGAGCCTATATACATAAGAAGAAAATATTTACTTCCATTGTTCATATCAACTCTTGCCATTCCAAAAAGCTCTCTTACATCGTTAAACAATCCATTCACAGAGCCGAAACCATTTAACATAGAGCAGATAACTACGACAGATATAAAATGAGGAATATAGGAAATTGTCTGCACTGATTTTTTGTAGAAGTTACCTTTTAGTTCATTTAATAAGATTGCGAATATAATCGGAGCCGGGAATGTAAACAATAATGTAAGACTCCCGACTTTAAGAGTATTCCAAAGAATTTGCATACTGTTAACATTTTTAAAGAAGGTAATGAAATTCTTAAATAACGGCTGCAGCCAGTCACTTCCTCTTATCCCTCTTGCTGATTTATAATTCTTAAAAGCTATTAATATTCCATACATTGGAACATATTTAAATATAATGACCGCCAAAACAGGCAGCAATGCCATCAGGACTAATGATCTCTGTTTCCATATGAGCTTCCAAAAATTGTCTCGGCTTCTCACAGTGGTATCTGCCATAGAATTTCTTTTTTCCCTTCTCATAATTCGCTCCTCCGAATAATACTTTTCATCATTACCGTTTTATTATAAGTGTTATAATGCTTAAATAAAATGGAATTTTTGCAATATATATATGCATTTTTATATTATATTTTGGGGTTTAAAGATAGAGTATATACTTTATTCAGCTTTTTATGTATTTTTTACATGTTCATCGAGAAAGAATTATAGTATAATGCTAGATGATGTGTGGGTTATTACATGATTCACCTTTTAAAGGAGTGCAAATGAAAAAGGAAAAGAAAACCATATTAATTTCTCTTTCAAAACATTTTAAAATAGTCATAATCTTATTCTCAATATGCACGATAATAATCTCACTTTATAGTACTCTTCGATATTTTAAATTTCAAAACGCCTATATTGAGAAAAGTCTCGATTATTATTCAAACCAACTGGTAAAATCCGTTACGGAAGCATATACAAGTTACGAAAATATTTCTTATAATATAGCGTATAGTAAAAATGTTCATGATTACCTTACAAGCACAACCTCGGGAGATAGTTACACGTCTTATCAATCTCTGAGGGATCAGCTAAGCAATGCAAGGATGTTAAGTCCTTATATTGTAGATATAGCTCTATACGGAAATGACAGGAGATTTGTATCCCTTTGCGGCGCTATAGAAAATTATGAAGATATGGCAAAGTCAATCTCTGACACACATTTTTCATTTCGTTCGTTAGGAATCGCACAAATAAATATGGCAAAGTGTCATATCATGTCAATTCCAATCTATTCGCTTGAAGGTAATCAGGATAATTATTTAGGTCTTTTGTTTTTGTCTATTGATGTCAATAGCCTTTTAGATAACAACATTAATTCAAATAACAACCAATACAATCCTCAGATCATCTTTACCCATGAAGACCAGCTGATCTATGGCTCAAAATCTATATATCATTCCCTGGAAACTAAAAACACACCACCTAAAAAAGAGACAAGCTTAGATAGAAAGTATGTAATAAACGAATATACCATTCCAAACATCAATCATACTTTATATGTACTGATAAATAAGAGTATTGCGAATAAACAGTTATATGAAATTTCCAGGCAATTGCTTCTCTATATGATTTCCTTAAGTTTTATATTCTTTCTATTATTGTTTACCTTATATCACCCTTTGATTCGCTCGCTGAATCAATTGACTTCTTATATGAAGACGATTGCCGAAGGAGATCGAAGAATTTACCGAAAAGGATATGTCATCAAACAAGGGATCATCGCTTCGACGGAAATATATGATATACAAAGAGCATTCAAAAACATGATTGAACAAACAGAATTATTAAACCGCAAGATTTTCGACACGTATACACGAATGTATGAATTAGAAGATAACGCTCGAAAAACGGAAATTGCTTTTCTGAGAAGCCAAATCAACCCGCATTTCTTATACAATACCTTGACAATGATTTGTGGTATGGCGGCTGAGAATGATACAGGCAAAATTATCTCCATTACCGAAGCATTGTCCAGAATATATCGCTACAGTATCAAAGGTACAGAAAAAGTTCCGCTTAAAGAAGAAATGGAAATTGTGAAGAACTACCTGATGATACAAAAGGAAAGATTTGGGGATAGATTTCAAATTGAATATTCATTTTCAGAAAGCTCACTATATTGCATGATCCCTAGAATGATTATTCAACCTATAGTAGAAAACGCGATCGTGCATGGTTTGGAGAAAAGTTTAGAGCCAGGCAGATTATTAATCGGAGCCGGTTTAAATCCCAACTACGGATATCTGGCAATCTGGATCTATGATAACGGTGTGGGAATGTCATCTCAAAAGCTGGAATCGCTGCGGGAAAAAATTGCTTCATCACAGATCAATAACAGCAAAAACAATGGGGAATACAAGATTGCCAAAGACGCTCCAATCAGTGACAGTATTGGTCTGCTAAATGTAAATAGCCGTATGGTCTTATATTACGGGACAAATTATACTCTGCTTCTCGATTCAGAGGAGGGTGTGGGGACCAATGTGCAAATTCGTGTTCCATATGAAATGATGTTGGGGTCAAAAGTAATTTGACCCCTATGATACACGGATTGTTACGCTCTTCGAGCTCTCACAAGTCTCCGCTCCGCTTCGGTCCGTGCTAAACGAACATCCACTGGATGTTCAGCACCCTAAAAACATTCGAATTCCACCCTAATCGGGTTGCGTTCTCATGTTTTTACGGGTCCAAAGGTCATGTTTTTTCATGCGAGCATGAAACGCAGAACCTTTTGACCCTGGTATCATCAAATTACATAAGAGGGGATGTTGATTATGTATCAGGCAATTATTATCGATGACGAGAAATGGGTTATAAAAAGTTTAATTTCTACAATACGAGATCAACAATATTTTGAAATAACGGATGAATTCTACGATGGTTTGTCCGGACTTAACTATATACGTTTAAACAAGCCGGAGCTTGCCTTTGTTGATGTGCGTCTTCCGGGCATAGGGGGACTGGAGCTTCTCCAAATTGCTCAGGAAGAAAAAATACCAACTCTTTTTATTATGATTAGTGGATATGCAGAATTTGCATATGCACAAAAAGCTATGTTTCATAATGCGATTGGTTATTGTCTCAAACCTTTTTCTAAAAACGAACTGATGGACTCCATGCAAAAGGCCTGCTCTCTCATTACAGGAAGGAAAGCTTGGAAAGGTGAGGAAGAAAAAGACTGTAGTACGGATCCTTCTGATAAATTTAATCCCGAGCATCTGACCAGTTCACATAAATCCGTGCAAAAAATGATTGATTATACAGAGTCTCATTATCAGGAAGATATCTCAGTACAGGACGCTGCAAATTACTGTTCCCTTAACAGCAATTATGCCAGTCAATTATTTCACCAGGAGACCGGTATCACTTTTATAGGTCACCTTACCAATCTGCGGATTTCACATGCAAAATGGCTGCTCATGTATACTGACCAAAATATCTACCTAATTGCTGCACAGGTTGGATTCAGTGATTATTTTTATTTTGCCAAAGTATTTAAAAAGATGACCGGAGATACTCCTACCCATTTTCGGAAAAATAATACTATTTAACAGGAGGCAGCCATGAATCCTTTTATAAATAAAAAACTAATCCTTTTCCTGTGTCTGATTCTTTTTTTATCCGGTTGTGATTATAATACAGTTACAAGCACACTGCCAGATCAATCTGTGCTGCCAGAAACTTTGCAAAATCAATCTTTTGATCAGCATCTGGATATTAGTATCGGTTATTGGGATATAGAAAAAATGCTCAATGCATCGCACCCAGACGCCATAACCCAGTATATTGAGTCGCTTTTTAATGTTACATTTCATCCGATGTCTGTGACGTGGTCTAATTATAAGGACCGTTATCGAATTTTAAGCAGTACTCATAGTCTGCCCGATATATTCGCCACTCTGACATTGTCCTCTAACGATAATCATGATTCAGGTTCTTTTATTAATATGATTGAATCTAACTCTATCCGTGCTCTTCCCGAGGATATGTCATCTTACCCATTATTAAGCAACGTCCTGGCGCTTACCTCTTTTACCAAATATAAAGATGGGAACTATTATGCTATTCCTAGAAATTCATTCACTGATCCTATCCTTGGATCAACCGATGCAGCCATGCTTGTACGACGGGATTGGATGGATACACTGGACATAAAAGATCCTCAATCTTTTGATGATTTTCTTTCTATGACATCTGCTTTTGTCCATGACGATCCAGATGGCAATGGAGCGGATGATACCATCGGTTATAATGTCAGCAATTTAACGGCACTTGGTAAATGGCTGATACTGGGCATCTCTCCGGAATGTAACACATATGCCTGGATCTCTGAAGACGGACAATATATACCATCCTGGACCTCTGATAAATTTATGGAGGTTGTAAAATCTTATCGGAAACTCTATCAATCTGACAGCTTAGATCCGAATTTTTACAGCAAATCCCCACAAACAGTTCTGGAGGACTTTGCAAGCGGACATTTAGGTGCTTTGGAATACAAATCTTCGCCTTCTGCATTAATGGAATTAAAAGAGCGCTGGGATCAGCAAAATGATAAACCCTTTGAAACATGTGTCGATGTACTTCCCATATTTCCTGCGTCGGACGGTATCCGCTATAGTAATTCCAGCAATATATTCTGGTCAGAATCCTATTTATCCTCGTCTGTGAGCGATGAAAAAGCAGAGCGTATACTATCTATCTTAGAATTTCTTCTTTCTGAAAATGGAAAAATGCTCTGTAAATACGGGATAGAAAATGTAGATTATGCTCTTAACGATAACGGTAACTATACCTGCTTAATCGACACTAAAGGCGAAAATCTAAGTATTGTCCTCAAGAAAAAGTATCCCTCTCTTATGCTCTTTGAAACTTTAGCTGGATGGGGAAACGACTGGAAAGATTTTGAAAATAGTTCCCTTAATAATCTTCGTTATGGAAAACCATGTGTAGATCTCGCAAGGAAATCTGTCGAATGGTATCGTGACAATACAACGCAGTTAAAAAGAGATTATGTATTCCTAAACGCTCCGAAAGAATCTGTTGAGAGCCTGAACACCTCAGATGCGTTTCAGTCGTTTGTCAAATGCATTATAGGAGAGGATGATCCCGAACAAATGTGGAATCAGGTTCTTGCAGAAATGGATTCAAAGGGACTAAAAAATTATATCTCCATGCAAAACGAAAAGTATCGGGAACAGAAGGAGTAGTCCTTTCTGTTCCCTGCTGTGACTATCCATTAATTTTAAATACATATGCAGATTCACAAGGTTTACTTTCCGGAGCTTTTATATGTAATCCCCTGGCATCTCTGTGAAATTTCAGATGTTCCCCTGATCCAATTAGTTCAACACATTGAATGGTCTTTTTGTAAATACCGTTTGTCTTCAGACTATTAATATGGAATTCACCTGTCTTTGGCCATCCAAGTGCAATCGTATAAAGAGTATCCCCATGCGTAGTGAAGCGAAAATCCTGTGCAGTAAATATCTCGTTATGTTCATCTGGAGTGTTACAAAAATTCAGCTGTCCTTCGATTTTGTCAACATCAAAGTCAGTGTCTATTATGGCTGTCGGACCTTCTTCAGCAATTGAGAATGGTCTGGTTTCATATATAGCTTCTCCATTTAAAGACAGCCATTCTCCAATCTCCTTAAGAATCTTTATTGCATCCGGATGAAATGATCCGTCAGCATACGGTCCTACATTTAACAGTAGGTTTCCATTTTTCGAGACAATGTCACAAAGTTGATGAATGATGCGTTCTGATGATTTATATTTGGGTTCCTGAACCATGCACCATGTGATGTTATCTTCCAATCGATCATCGGACTGCCAGGGAAAATCTTTGGGTTTTGAAAATTGTCCGCGCTCAAAATCATAGACACCGATTCCCTTTGGAAAATCCTCTTGCTTATAGGTGATGATACCGTCATGAATATTCCGTGAACCATAGTAATACTCTGCAACCTGGTAGCGATAAGCCTCATCAATAATATACGCCCGGCTGTCAAAGTAAAGTACATCCGGGGCATATTGATCAATCACCTCACATATTTTTTTTGCCCAGGTCTTGCAAAAAGCCTGATCGGGATATCGATATGGGTCATAACGGTTAGTCTCCAGGGGCAAGGCTGGTCCATAAAACTTCTCATTATCCGGAATATAGACATCTGCCTCATTATCAGAAGACATAAACCATCCCCACAACCACTGGTGATGAAAGGAAGCCAGCATATGAATTCCCTCTGCCCGGAACTCTTTTGCACACTCTCCAACAATATCCCTGTGTGGTCCATAATTAACACTGTTAACCGGATTTACTTTACTGTTCCACATAGAAAAATTATCGGAATGCTCTGTCACAGGTCCGGCATACCTGGCTCCGGAAAGTCTGACAAGTTCTGCCCATTCTTTTGCACTAAATCTTTCTCCTTTCATCATCGGATAAAAGTCTTTATATCCAAAGTCATGAAGATTGCCATAAGTCTTTTCATGATAAAGATTTTGCTCTGTCCCCTTCGCATACATATTTCTGGAATACCATTCATTCTGACAGGCCGGAACACTGTATGGGCCCCAATGAAAGAACAATCCGAATTTAGCATCCCTAAACCACTTCGGGGCTTCTCTGTATAAATTATCCCATGCAAGATTATTCATGTTGATTTTCTTCCTCGCTTTCAAGATATTGTAATTTTATTCTTATAGAAGGATAACGGCGGCAGATAGGTCACTTCATCCACCACAGGAAATCTTACAGGATCTGCTTTCCATGCAAAAGATAAATAAGCCTCCCCGTTAACCATCCTTCCCAGTTCAAGATATATATGGTTCCTATCTTCACGGTTTGCGCGAATGCTTTTAATCTCTATCTCCCCCTCTTCATCCTCTAAAGTAAATCCACTTTCGTTCCCCCGCCTTGAGTAAAGCAAGAAACACGTTTTTACATGAGCAAAAGAAAGCTTCAACCAGATTCCCCTTATACCCAGAACCTTTTTTTCTTCCATATCTGTAAACTCTACATTCTTTAAAGTCGGTGATTCATATTCTTCTGTGCCGTTCAGAACATTACTGCACTGTTTTGCCAGTTTTTCTCCTAAAACCACATTTGCCTGGGCACTGTTATGGATTTCATCTGACAGATTCAAATTTGTAGTCGACAGCGTTGTGACACCTTCGATTTCGCGGGCTGCTCTTTTCTGCGCCTCACGCACTAACCCCCAGCCTCTGTCATAACTTCCATTGATCTGCCTGTTCAGCTGCATCGTAAAAAAATGAATTTTATAACCTAATTCCTCTCGAACTGATTGAACAAAATCTTTGAAATGCTCATAATAGAATGGAGCGGATTCAGGATCCGTGTCTGAACACCCCTGATACCACAAGATTCCGGCATATCTTCCCTTTGTCTTATGAATCTTACCTAGCATATTCTGATACAAATCTCCTTCGTTTGGTCTCCATCTTCTTATTGAAGAGCCGCCAAGAGCTGTTTGAATCAGTCCTACAGGCATATGCGTATACGCAGCATAACATTTCCCGAAGGAAAGATACGGGGATACGCCCGGTATACCCATCTCTTCGTTTGCAATAGAGCCGGCATCCGTACTTTCATTCATAGGGTGACTGGCTAAATCCCATTGATCTCGATTTCGAAATAAATGGACAGATACATCCGGGGGATCCATACAATAATCTCTGCTGTATCCTGCTGAATTCGATTGACCTGCAATAATAAACAGATTCCCAACCCCTACATGAAGAACACAATCCCCGCGAAACATCCAGGACAGATCGCTTTGTACACTTCTAGTCTCCAAACCAGTTTCGATGCGGTATAGGCCGCCGGACGGTATGATAAGTGTTGTCTCAAATTCTCCTGTAAAATATTCCTTCTTTGTCACTTTGTTTGCTGCGCTCCAGGGAATCACTGCCATATTATCTTCTTCTTTTATCACCCTGATCACCGGCATTGCCGATTGTACTCCTACTTCCAGTGCAGCTGAATGCACTTTATAAGTACCTTTTAAAGTGATCTGTGCATACCCCTTTTCCTGCTGCAATATTTCCCAGTCTGATGGTCCTGCTAGTATCGTAACACCATGCATGATATACCTCCTTCGAAAAACACATAAGCTTTTTACCCTTGTATCATTATAAGGTCGGCAATATGAAATTTGAATCAAATATTATTAGTAAACTATGGATATTTTACAGATAATCAGAGCAAAAATAGTGGGCGGAATTGAATAATCTCATCAATTCCACCCACTATTATAAAATAAACCAAGGTATCATCTACTATTTTCAGTTTACTGCCAATATCTCTACTCTCGATAAAATACCAAATGGACGAAGACACCATGCCTCACTCCATTCACTTCCATTGGTCCGATAAGAGTCCGGACCGTACCATTTAAATTCCGGATTGCAGTTATGCAAAGTTCCAAATGTGTTATAGCGATTACCATATACTTTTATATCCAGTTTGTGTATTCCTGCCTTTAAGACACCCGCATGCTGTATATGCGGAGCAAAAGCAACCGGTCCTATCATCTTATCATCTATGGCTAATGACAAAACTGGTGCTGCAAAGTGTGGAATCCGGACACTTATATCTGCATCTTCTTTTAATGTAAAGTGCATATGATATATCACACTCCCACCATAAAAGGGCAGTGTCTGCCGCGTAATATCGCCAAAGCAGAGTTGTTCTTCACGATCGACTATCACCGCTTTGGTTCCCCTGACCCATACTCCAAAATCTCCAAGCAGATAAATACTTTCTAGATTTGTTTTTCTTCCAAATGGTATCTCAATACGCAGCGTATTGATCCCCTTCTTAAGCTCTGGAAGATTTACTACACGAATCCCTTCATCTACATAATATGCCCCTGTTTTATCAACGGTACAAGGCTTTTCGTTCCAGAACAGAACCAACTTTTCCGGCCGTTCCACTGCCATTGATATGGCAGGTAACCCGATTGCCGATTCTATTTCATAATATAGAGTTACCCGTTCCTTCTCCGGCACCATGCCTAGTCTCCAGGGCTGTATATAAGCATCCTGCCTTGGAGGATAACCCAATATCATTCTGATCTTATTATCCAGCCGCAGAATCTCTTCATCCGGCATCCATTCACCGTCATTCAATCGCCATCGTGCATGATCCAGCAGAAATACATTCGGTTCATCCAGTGTATAGGCATCCGGCTCATGTATTGTGCACAGCAGATGCTGCTTACTATTCTTCCCCTCATACTTCTCTTCCGCTACTAAATTGTATGTCTCTGCACATTTTCCGGTTCTTATTTTATGGAAGTCTGATTCTTCTTTCCATATTTCTATCTTTTTATATATTTCGGCTTCTTTATCTTCATATGGCTCTAATTTCCACAGATAGCTATCTTCAGCATACATCTCTTTATCAATCAAGGTCCAGCCTTCCTGATAGTCTGTTTTTTCCATACAGATATGTCCATCAAGGGCATTGTAAACAAATACTTTCCAAATTCCACGTATTTTTACGCAGGCTGTTTCCGATTGATCCGCTTTTTCTTTCTGGTCCAGGGCATGGCAGATAAATAACCATCTGGCTTCTCCTTCCTGGCGCATTTGGTAAAAAAGATTATCGAATGCTTTCCCATTTTGATGGTAAACGCCAACCTCCCTCATGGGTTCCATAGCAGACAGAAGTGCGTTTTTTTCATAAGATATCTGACATGCTTTTTGGGTAAGTCTGCTCACACTTATGTTCTCTTCTGCATCAACATAGGATGGCACCTTCCCCATAAAAATAAGCTTTCCTCCACATGCAGCAAACTTCTCTACCAAATGAAGTGTCGTACTTCTGACAGTCAATAACTCTGGAACGATAACTGCTTCATATCTCATCTTTCCTATTCGCAAAGTCCCGTCTTCCCCTGCAAAACAATCTTGTTCTGCCAGTAATGATTCTGACAAAAAATCAAAGTCAATCAGACCAAATAATAGCCATGAAATCATATTTTTAAAATTTTCATCCATCTGTTCGCGCAGCATTCCTGTCTGTCCCACCGGTCCGTATGCAAGCCAATAGGATTCGATTGGATGAATCACCGCTACCTTTACCCGTGCAGTACCTCTGGTAAGTACTGTATTCAAACGTGCAAAATAATTCTCGATATAAGAATACTGTTCCCACCAGGGTGATTGGTAGTTAATCGATGCCGGCCAATCTCTTTTTGCTTCACCTTCCATCGACATGAATGCAAGATGCGGTACTCGGACAGTAACACCGAGGGCTGCCTGCCAGTCACCTTGAATCTTATGTCCTTTAAAATCATGATCCCACTGTGTCACACCATAAAGCTCACTCAATACACCTTCTCTTCCATATTGATGAGCTACAGAAGAAGCCTGTTTGATTGTTGAATATTCCGGATCATTACAGAGAATATCAACTCCGGGAAGCTGCTGTTTTCTATAACAGCGCATGGCTTCTCCCAAACGAAGTGTCTGTGAATATAAAGTTGGCTCCGACATATAGTGACCTGTCATATAGATATGATGCGCTTCACACCAGTCAGCAATTGTATCCGAATAAGCAGATACAAATCGTTCACAAAGATGATCGTGATACTGCAGGCGGTGCAGGGAAGGCACCCCTCCGGGTAGTTCAAACAGAATCTCCGGCAGTACGCAGAGCAAATCAATACCGTATGCGTTTTTGTATGTCTTTGGCAAGTCATCTGTAAAGCTTAAAGTGACATCCTCCGTACAACCGCCATCGCTGAGTGCCATCGAGCCTTTCACTTGCGGTTCATCTGTAAAAATTGCAGGAATAGATTTCCCAAATTCATCTGAGAGAACTTCATAATATCGTTCATGTGTTACTTTTATAAAGCATTCTACTGCCTCTTTATTCATCACATCCACATATGTCTGATCATTAAACCATGGGCTTTCTTTCATCAGCTCTACATACGCGAACCAGAGTGTCCCTTCAGATTTACTTACCCGGTCACAATCTGTGGATGGCTGCGGACCTAAAATCTGCCTGTATGCCGTAAGATAACCCTTCTCGATCTTAATACGATAAGCACAAAGGTAATAACCCCCTGGTTTTTCACCTTTAGCCACTCGCAGATCGAATGTTTCCTTTGAGTTCTCCAGTTCTGGCTTTATTTCTGTTGTCAGAAGCAGATGCCTTGCCCGGTATCGCACATCTTCGGTAACTTTACCACCTGCTGTTCCGGATGGGTATCGGTCTTCATCATATAACCAGCACAACATATTCTCAGTTTTTACCTTTTTATCCGCATACGTTACGAGATGCATAAAATCATCCTGTAAGTAAGGTGTCTCCATACCCGTACGTGGATGAATATGTATTCCTCCAAAACCCATCTCATGGAATACCTCTATCTGCTTATCAATTTTTTCTTCTGTAACTTCACAATTCCAGGCCCAAAATGGTGTTCCCCGATATTCACTTGATGGATTGCCAAAAAGTTCGTCATTTAATTCTTTTTTATTTTTTTTATAAAGCATAAATCCTTCCTCTCATCATAATTTTGACCCTAGTATCATAACATCATATGGATTCAAAACTACCTCTCCCTTGATTTTGTTACGTGAAAATACATCAAAATAATCCTCATTACCCAGATTAACAGCTGCCTTTTTATCCTCATGATTGATTATAAAAATCAGTTTACAATCGTTCCCCTCTTTTACACAGATTTCTACGCGGTCCTTTGTCTCAAAAGAAGCGCCTATACCACACTCATTACAAATACTTTTCATCATTTTATTCAGGAAAAGAGCCTCCGGGCACGTTCCTATATAATACGCCTTTCCATCTCCAAACTCATTGAGAGTAATACATGGTGTTCCCTCGTAGAAATCTTGTCCATACACCGCCAATGCCTCAGCGTTCTCCAGATGTATCTGATCACATAAAAAGCCACAACGAAATCTTTTCTTTGTTTTATCTGCGGACAATACAATTTGATTGCTTTCTTCCGGGTACAACGCATCCGTTTCCTCTACCCATATTCCAAGCATCTTTCTCAATTTTCCCGGATAGGCTCCAAAGACACATCTGTCATTCTCATCGACAAGTCCACTCATGTATGTAGTGATAAGTCTCCCGCCATTTTTCACAAATATCTCCAGCTTTTCTGCCACCCCTTCCTTGATCATATAAAGTAAGGGAGCAACGATAACTTTATAATTTGAAAAGTCACTGGTAAGTTTTAGCATATCCACAGAAATATTATTGTCATAGAATGCTTTATAATACTTATGTACCTGTTCCAAATAATCCATATCCTTTGTCGGTCCACTCGATAATTCTAATGCCCACCAATTTTCCCAATCAAAGATGATACCTACATCGGATTTAATTTTAGCGTCCAGACTCCAATCCTCTAATTGTCTTAATTCTTTCCCAAGCCGACTCATTTCACAAAAAATTCGAGTATCTTCTCTGTCTGCATGTGAAATCATAGCGCCGTGAAACTTTTCCTGTCCGCCTATGGACTGACGCATCTGAAAGAAAAGACAGGTATCTGCCCCATGCCCGATACCTTGATAAGCCAAGGTACGAATTTGTCCCGGTCTTTTAAGTTTATTATACGGCTGCCAGTTCTGTTGATTCGGTGATTGTTCTGCAATTATATATGACTGCCCGCCTTTCATAGCACGCATCAGATCGTGTTTCAGGGCCGGAAAACTTGGATCATCTTTTGGGGAAGGATAATTATCCCAGGCAGCTACATCCATAACATCTGTCATAGCAAATTGATTTAATTTTTTTATGTAGCCGGATATATTACTGAATACCGGAATATCCGGAGTGTATTTCCGAAGAATCTCTGCTTCGTTTAAAAAGCAGTCCTTTGTAGAATCGGTCATGAACCGCATATAGTCCAATTCTGCAGCAGGAAAGAATCGATAATCATCATTTAACTCCGAGGGGATATATATTTCATCAAAATCATAGACTGTTCTGCCCCAGAAAGAGGTATTCCATTTATTATTTAAGTTTTCAACCGTTTGATATCTTTCTTTCAGCCAGTTTCTATACTTTCTTTGGCAAGTATCGCAGTAGCAATAGGTTCCATATTCATTTGCCACATGCCAGCCAAGCAGTCCCGGATAATTCTGATATCTTTTAGCCATTTCTTCTGCTATGGCGGCTGCGCGTTCCCGATACTTTTTACTATTCACGCAGAAAAACACTCTCATTCCATGCGTTCTTTTTCTTCCGGCAATATCCACTGGAAGAACCTCGGAATATTTTTTTGAAAGCCATGCAGGCTGCGCTGAAGTAGGTGTAGATAAAAATACATTGATATGGTTTGCCAATAACTTCTCCAGGATTTTGTCCAGCCATTCAAAACAATAAACACCCTCTTCGGGCTCTAATTTAGCCCATGAAAAAACCGGAAGCGTTACTAAATTAACACCTGCTTTGTGAAATAGCTCCATATCTCTGTCAATGGTATCTTCGTCCCATTGATCCGGATTATAATCGCCTCCATAAAATACAAAAGGAAACCGCTTATTCTTTTTCATTCATCTTCCTCCCTTACATTCCTTACACTTTTCCTTACAATTAAAGATGTAGAAATCTCCATCTTAAAACTCCCGGCAGAAGACTCTTCCATCTTGTCTATTAACAGGTTCACTGCTGCAACTCCCAACTTCTTTTTCGGAGAATAAATTGTTGTCAGCGGGGTTTCCATCATTTCACTCATCGGCATATTATCAAACCCTATGAGTGATACATCTTCTGGCACTTTATAACCTAGTTTTTTTAAGGCCTGCAGCGCAAAAATAGCCATAATATCATTATCTGCAAAAAAAGCAGTCGGCATCTCCTTCAATTCTCCAAGTTCTTTCAGTAATTTGTCCCGCAGATTATTCCCAGCACTGGTGTTAAACTGCAGGATAAGCTTTTCTTCCAAGGTTAGATTTACCCTTTTCATCGCCGAAAGAAAAGCATAGTATCGTTCTTCAAAGTTTTTTGCATTCTGTACGATATGAAGATATCCTATTTTTTTGTGTCCCAACTCTTTTAAATAGGAAATCGCATCATAAACTCCCATTTCATTATTAATTGTCACACAATCACATGGGTGATTTAACATGTAATTATCAATCATTACGGTAGGTATACCTAGCTTTAAAAAGTTATTGATCTGACCTTCCTTCATCTCCGTGGCCAGCAACAATATTCCATCCGCATTGACTTCAGAAATCCTGATCAGTTCCTCTTCAAGTCTTTGTTCGTCTGTATACGTAATCATCAATTGAAAATCTCTGTTTTTTGCCTGATGCTCAACCCCCTCTATAATTTCTGAAAATACCTGTGAAAAATAATGTGCTTTATCGTCACCAATCACGTTCTTTCTGTATACAACAAAGAGAAGTGTCCCCTGTTTTTTCTCTTTTATATTGAACATGTCCTCGCAGCCCAATTCAACAACGGCATCTTTTACTTTTTTTCTGGTTTCATCGCTGATTCCCGGTCTGCCATTCAAGACCAGAGAAACTGTTGACGGTGATAGATGTAATATTTCGGCAAGTTCTTTTACTTTCATTTTTTTCATCCTATTCCACAAACTCATTTTTTCTAAAATATTTAATAAATGTTTGTAAATTATATTAAATTCATTATAATGCGATTTAACTAAAAGTCAATATGAAATAATTAACTCTAATTATATTTGGTATTATTCTACATATTTCTTTTTCATTTTTGTCTATTTTATCTGATACCAGGGTCAAAAGGTCCTGCGTTTCATGCTTGCATGAAAAAGCATGACCTTGGGAGCCGAACAAACATGAGAAAGCAGCCCGATTAGGGTGTATTTCGAATGTTTGTAGGGTGCTGAACATCCAGTGGATGTTCGTTTAGCACGGACCGAAGCGGAGCGGAGACTTGTGAGAGCTCGAAGAGCGTAACAATCCGTGTATCATAAGGGGTCAAATTACTTTTGACCCCAACATCTTTTATCTATGAATAGTGTATCATTAGCGTCAAAATACCTTTTGACGCTTTCATCATAATTATATCAAAAAAGAGACCAAAACTCTTCAATAAAGTTTCAATCTCTTTTGCGATAAAGCAAATATTTAATAAATTCATCTCTTTTGTAAAAACGTGATCTTTCTTAAAATCGTTCGAGCCATCGGCACCATGTCTATCTGCTTTTTCTCCTGCCCATCGGTAAAAATCCCGGTGATTCTCAATTCCCCCCATCTGTGTGCCGCCTTATCGGAAACCACTTTAAATTCCGGCCAATCTTCTCTTGCAATCGCCAGTTCCTCGAGAGTCCTGTTGAGCGGATGGTATTCTTTTTCTGTGAAACCTGGCACCCACATTTCCTTTGTCACTTCTTCTTTTGCTGGCAGTTCCAGACAATACAGCAAGGGCCCGCAGGTGAGATATGTACGATGCTGAAAATCTGTACGAAACCGGATATCTGCTTCAAAGTTTATTTCAATCTGTTCATCTTTCCACTCCTGATCCAATACAATTTCACGACATATCGCACCTGTATTTTCATAGACTTTACCGTTTACCGTCATCTGCTTCGCCCAGCCCGGCAAACGTAAATGCAGGGAAAACCTTACCGGCTTTGCTGTCTTGATATAAAATATGGTATGCAGGTCGAGGGGATAGCTTGTAGTCTGTTCAATTCTTACTGGAACATGATCATAACTGCCCTGATATACATAAGGTCCGTAACCGGCCGCCAGGTATCCGTCCTCCACAATATGCAGCAGCGACTGAATGTAATAGGGCGTGATTCTGCCTGAATTCGGCACGCAGCACACAGCGGCATCCTGATGAGTCGGCGAATACTTGTATCTCGGATTCCAGTCCTGTTTTTTATCATCCGGATTCTTGTAACCATCTGCGGTATAACAATTATCCGTTTTCAGATACATAATCGAGCTGTCAGTCGGATGTTTCATCCCTTCTGCA
This sequence comes from Blautia liquoris, assembly GCF_015159595.1. Classification (NCBI taxonomy): domain Bacteria; kingdom Bacillati; phylum Bacillota; class Clostridia; order Lachnospirales; family Lachnospiraceae; genus Blautia; species Blautia liquoris. The sequence continues at coordinate 2,561,407 of NZ_CP063304.1, forward strand.
GCATTGAAATACAACCATTCGATCCGTTCATTCCAGACTACATCTCCCGTTTTTACAGCCATCCTCTCATACGTGTGCAGCATTTCCTGCAAGGTACAAAACTCATACCCGGTCCAGGTGGCGTCAGCTGTCCTCCCCGCTATCCACTCATCTCCGATCGGGGCCCCGGACGGTGTCAGATAATATGGCAGTTTCTGCATCAGCTGATCAAGTAATATCTGGTATTCTTCTTTTTCCAAAGCAGCGATGATTAACGCACGAATATGTTCAAATGTATGTACCGCATGTCCTTTAAAAATATAGAACGGCTGGCGGATATTCGGGATCTGGATATCACACTCCGACTGCATATAAGCAGAATACTCTTCGTATAACCAGACGGCATACTCTAGATATGCTCTATTTTCTGTAATCTCGTATAACCATTCAAAGGAGTCTACGATGGTCAGTCCATGTCCTACACCTGCAAACGGTTCGTGAACATCGAAGGGATGCGACTGTTCCTGCGGGTAGCCCTTCATAATGCAATCCGCCGCCATGCATATCCTGTCCAGTATCGACTCATCCTGAAACCCTTCATAACACGCCAGCAGACCGCGGAATAAACTTGACTGAGCCCATAGTTCTCCGTTCTCACCCGTGCATCTGAATCTTAATTTTTCATCATAGATCCCCAGATATCCATTCTCCTGGGTACTGAATATTTTTTCAAGATAGGCTTTCGTCTGCTTTATATATGTCTGATCTTCAAGCATAATCGCAGAACGGACATATCCGTCCCGCCAGTTAGACTGGCTTTCGCTGTTCCACCAGTAAAACTGCTCCTTATTTTCTTCCTGCATCTCTGGTGCTGCATTATCGTTACGCCCCAGTTTTCTAAGCTTGTCGCCGCCTTTTAGACGGTCATCACCATAAATATCGTGGTCTACAAGCAGTTCCGGCAGCAGTTCGTCCAAATGACCGATACATCCGGACATGTTTTCTTTCAGTTCTGTTTCCAGCCAGCCTTTCGGCTTAATCTCTCCGATTTTAATACGATTACTCAAAGGAATCCCCTTTCTGCAATGGCCTGATGAATTGCCAACACATTTTCCGAAGCGGAGTCCCTTGGTATCTCACAACCTGGGGATATCATGCTGCGGTTTTTATCTGCAATGCCCATGCAGCGCTCAACTTCCGACCGTACAAGCTGCGGCGTTCCGTTATAGAGTACCTGGACAGGATTAAAATTACCACAGATACTACTCTTTTCAGGCAAAATATCTGCAGCTGCTTCCATGTCAACCATAGAATCCAGATCGACGATATCTGCTCCGGTCTGGGCAACGTAATGTAACACCGGATTCAGATTACCGCAGATATGAAGCTTTACTTTAGCCCCCATGGCATGAACCGCCGAGATGAGTTTCTGTTGATAAGGCAATGCAAACTCTTCATATAGGGAAGGACCGATCAGAGAGGAGGCGGCATCACCGATACCGATGATCTCCGCTCCCGCTTCTATCTGGGCTCGGGCAAAACGCAGCCCCTGTTCCATACAGATATCCATCAGTTGATTCATGGCATCCGGCTCTTCCATCAAGTTCATAAAGAATTCCTGCATTCCCATTAAGTCACAGCTTTCTGCGAATGCACCCTCAATCCAGCCGATGACCGGAATATCGTTTTGCACCCGCTCCTTTAAAAAGCGAACGGCCTCGACTCTGTCATTCATACGTCGGCACTGAAAGGGTTCAATGACCTTGAGCGTATCTATATCTTCGATATTTTTGATTCGCCGCACCTTAGGATACGGAACGTTCTCTGAGGGAATCACTACCTCTGTGCCAAAACCTTCTGTTTCACGCATCGGATCAGAAATCACACATACCATGTCGATCCCATATTTTTCATGGCAGCGCAGTGCACCCTCGCTTAACTTCCGATAATCGCTGCAGAATTCTCCAAAGCTTACACCAGCTTCTTTTGCCGCGAACATCATCGTCAGGCTCAAATTGGGTAAATAGTCAACCGGTTTTCCGGCCAGTCGGTTCATTACTCTCTCATATGAATTCATATTAACTCCTTTCACCTGTCTCGCAAACGACGGGAAATGTTGTTCTTTTTCCGTCTATCTTTAATATGCCTGGTTTCGGCGTACATACCTCGACCGCTCCGTCTTCCAATCGAATGAATAAAAAGTCTTCACCGGTAAACTTGACATGCCTGCCATGTAAACAACAGTCTACCTGCAGCGGATTTTTGCTGTTCAATTCTCCGCTGCCGGTAAAAATAGCGCTGCCATCTTGAAACAGGCAGCCATTCTTCCACCGGTTCGGCCTTACCTCTGCTGCAAGAATTTCCTCTGCAAGGACTTCTGGCTTCGGAATCCTGCAATCCCTGGTCGCTCTTTCTATTATCTGGCAATCTGATTCCGATAAAAGAGTGCCATTATTGTATCTAGTACCTGTTCCATAAACAAGCAATTGATCTGGCGAAAGCTGCTGTAAAAAAACAAAACACCGGGGATCCATGCTCTCAGGCATCATCAGCACGACCATATCATAAGTCTGGTTCCCATATACCGCTTTACCATTCTCGATCTTCAGACTGCCATTGGCAATTTCCGTCGTCGGTACTAAATCAAACAGCAGTTTCTCATACAGTTTCGCTGCAGTACGAAATACCTTCTCCATATTCTTGTTCTGTGATGTCCAGCCAGGATGTGGATTGTCATACAGGCGCCAGTTTGTGAGAGCCTCCATGCCAAACAGCATCAAGACCCGCGAATCCGGCTGGGACGTTTGATGATCGTCAAGCAGGCGGACCCGGCTGTCCATCTTTTCTAGTTCCTCGAGCAGACCCGGCTGATATAATTGAAGAACATTTGGCTCATTGGGGCATTCATAGCCAAGATAGTGGGTTCTTCCGCCAAACCTAACATTATTCCAGGTTTCTTTGTAATATGTTTTTATATCCAAAGTACCCATGGAGTACCACATATTGTACCAGATGCTGCTGCCCCACTTGTGAGCCAGGGCAGTCCGGATCGGCATCAAAACGGTTTCATCGGTTTGTGCAATATCGCGGACTGCGTCCCACCAATAGAACCCGTTTTTAAAGACTTCGAAATTCAACGCTGAAACACTCCCCCACCAGGTCGGATGAACGCCATAGAACGCATCCGGTCCAAGAATCTCTTTTACGGCCTTTAGCATCTTTCTGTCATTATCAGCCATGATCTGGCGCAGATTCTCATTGTAACGATTAATTGCTGCAATACTCTTCTCTTCTTGTCCGGCAGGTGCATAGTATAAACACAGCATATCCTGATACATATCTCTGCCGCCATAGATCTTTCGATAATGTCCGGCCATCGCATCTGAGACAGACAGATGACGGATAAGCAAATTATTATTATGTTCATTCGGTCTGTCTTCTTGTACTTCCAGAATTACATCGTAACCCCACTCATCGCTGAATACTCCGTCGACATGCGCTGCTTTCGCCGTTTTGAGCATTGTTCGGTAGTAATCCATTAAATGTGGGGAAGCAAGATCTGGAATCGGCTGCAAAGTTCCTACAATGGCCAGTGCGGTTTTGCCCGCACTCTCCATTCCGCCCTGAATCGATAACGTGTTTTTTGGTCTGCCTTCCGCCGTCTTTTGTAAAGAATTATTGATTATCACCCTGTCCTTAATCACCTGACAGCTTTCCGGCACGTATTCTGTGTCTGAGTGTTTTTGAAATGCCCAGGCGCCCAGAACAACATCCGGCCCGTTCTCACCACTTACGCGCCAGAAATGATATACAGGTTCAATGTCAAGTTCCACGGATGCGTTGCCGTTTTCATCCAATTGTACTTCTACCATGTGTGCAAGCCAGGCCCGGTCCTTAGGGTACTGTTTAAAAAAACCCGCTCCTTCCTTGCGGATACAAGTCTCTGCATACAGCTTTTTCCCTTTTTTGTGCAGATAATCGGCACATTCACGGAAGTGTCCCTGCAGCACCTCATCATCAAAGGGAGCCCGTACCCAGTGGTCTGCAACACTGATTGCATCTGCACCAAAACGGTCGGTTAAGTCGGCAAGTTTTTCGATAAGATTGCTTTTCATCGAATGGTCATCCCATTTCCAGTATATGATAGATTGATTCATCTTCTCCTCCTGAACAGATTTTATCAATAAGATACAGGCATTGATTCGTACAACGTTTTTGTATAAACCTATTATAGTGCAGCCTTTTGTAGAAAACATTGCTTATATTGGGATGTTTTAGCATTATATTGGTCAAAAAGTCCTGCTTTTTCATGCTTGCATGAAAAAGCAGGACTTTGGGACTCGAACAAACATGAGAAAGCAACCCGATTAGGGTGTATTCTGATACTACAAAGTTGTATGCACCTCACATTGTTTTTTTGTCTTAGATGGAGAAACTCCGGTTTTGCGTTTATAAACCCTGCTAAAATAGCTAAAATCATTGAATCCAACAGCAAATGCCACCTCACTGATACTCATATCAGTTTCTTTAAGCAGCTCTTTCGCATGACTGATGCGCACGTCGTGCAGATATTCTATCACAGTCTGATGTAAGGTCTTCTTAAAGATCTTACATAAATAGAATTTGCTGATGTAGGCTGCTTCCGCTATCTGTTCTATGGTCAGGTTCTCCATATAATGATGATTTATATAATCTACGACATTATTGATACGGCTGTTATTCTTTATCTTCATCTCACGTTCCGAATTGGTCAGTACACGTACCATATATTGGCGCAGTAAGATAACCAGGATTTCCATGATATTTCCCTTGATTGCTAATTCGTACCCGCTTTCTTCCTTCTCCATCTCATTAACAGCCATTACGATATGTCCCGCCAGTTGTTCGTTACGACCTAGACTGTTTTCAAATATAATTTCCTTGCCAAGAATCGGCTGCATGTACCTGCTTTCTGACATATCAAAAAACCCGCTTTTAAGTATTTCTACATTAAAGATAATACAGTAAAGCCGCAAGGGCACCTGAATATGGGAACAAATGTGAAGCTCATAAGGATTTATCATGATAATTTCCCCTGCTCCTGTATGAAACAGATGGCCTTCACATTCTACATCCATAGCCCCCTCAATGACGTAGGTGATCTCTATATGTTCATGCCAGTGTAAATCGAATAATTCACCCGGCTTATTATACTCGAAGTAAAAAGCCCTCACGGGTATATTCTTGTCCGGCATCAAAACATCTTCATGTGTATTGATCCGCTTATTATTCATATTTTCATCGCCTTTCAGATGAATCGTACTCTGAATAGAAGTATATCACAAGATACCCATAATTTCCTCTTTTAACATGAATTCGTTAAAATCCTTCCCCCGCAAATCTCAAAAAAATACTTGACAATTTTAGTCAAGATTGGTATACTCTGGTTAGTTTATACTAACAATGTAAATTTGAGAACTTGAACCTACTCTTACAAGACAGGAGGTATCTTCATGTATACACAATATAAATTACCCTATTCCTACTATTCTCTGGAGCCATATATTGATGCACAGACAATAGAAACCCACTACGCCAAACATCATGCTGTCTACACAAAGAATCTGAATGATGCTGTGGCAAAGGCGGGTATTGAAAAAAATATTGAATCCCTATTATCTTCACTGTGGGATATCAGCGACAATTCATTACGTCAGACCCTCCGGAACAATGGAGGTGGATTCTACAATCACAATCTTTACTTTTCCACCATCGGCCCAGACGGCGGCGGGGAGCCTTCCGGTGCATTTGCAAGTCTGCTCAATGATGCGTTTGGAAGTTTTTCATCTTTTCAGGAAAAACTGAATGAGCTGGCTGTCAGTCGATTTGGTTCCGGATGGGCCTGGCTGTCTGCCAATTTTGATGGCAGGCTGAGGCTCTCTTCCAGCCCGAATCAGGACAATCCTCTGATGGAAGACTGGGGATATGTTCCGATTCTTGGGATTGATGTCTGGGAACATGCTTACTATCTGAAATATAAAAATGTCCGTGCCAACTACATAAAAGCATTTTATAATATCATCAACTGGAAGTCTGTAGCGGATAATTATGAGCGCATTCAAGACAGTAAACTGACTTAACAAAAACAAGGGGCTCACAGCTTATTCAATCAGGCTGCAAGTCCCTTCACTCATCCTTAATATCTTCAGAATCATAAACATGAAAGCGTGTGATATACTCTGCAAATTCTCTTTTCAGGGAATCCATATAAGTCACGCCGACCGGAACAAGCTCCCCGGTCTTTAAAATTAGGTTATGGCGACAAAACTTTGCAATATAGGGTAAATGCACAAGGAAAGACCGGTGAGACCGTACGAAATCATCTCCACGAAGCTTCACTTCTAATTGTTCCATCCTTCCATAGAATTTTGCCGTTTTTTCATCACCGTAATGTATGGTAACACGTCTTTGCCAGATTTCAAAATAGGAAATCTGACGCATTGGGATTACACCAGTCTCACCGTCGAATTCAAAGGTAAACAGTCGGTCTTCCGACAATGCAGCCAGCTTTGCCGCCCTAAGAAAAGTAGACTCGAATTTTTTATAACTCGTGGCCCCTTTTAACAGATACCGAACCGCATTCACATCGAAGGCGTCATATACATATTCTTCACTGATTGTCAAAAAAACAATCTGAGCCTTGCATCCGTAGTTCCGCATTTGATGCGCAACTTCCATTCCATTCATTCCATTCATCATGATATCTAAATAGAGAATATCAATTTGATCCGGTGTTTCGGCGTAGTGAAAAAGTAAGGATTCCCCACTTTCAAAGCAGGAAATCATAACCTCCAATTGGTTTTTCTCAGCAATCCCGGAGATGAGTTTTGCACACTTCCGGACGGAATCTCTGTCATCGTCACATAGAATTATCTTTAACATATTTTCCCTTCATCCCTCATGATATATGCCCGTATTCAAAAAAGGGTTCGACTATAAGTATTCATCTTTTGTATCCTTTACTTCTTTCACCTTTTTTTATTGCAGTCATGCTGACGAAACAAAGGATAACAACTTTTTATTATAAGTAATATCTTTGTCTAACAAACATATAACATCCTGAATTGGTGTTTTGATGTATTTAATTTCCATATTTACCCATCAAACCCGTTCACCAGTCACAATCAGGCGTTTTTTCTCTCCGCTAACCAGATAAGTACAAGTCAGTAACGTAACCAGATCCTTATCTTCTTGTATCTGCAGTTTTCCGGTATCCGTCTCATCGATGACTTCTTTTTTGTTCACCTTATAGGAAAGAGTTCCCTCTAAATTATGGATGTAAAATACATCCCCAAAATCTAAATGACTAATTTTACTAAACCATTCATGGTTTGCAAAGCCGGAATGTCCCGCCAGAACACAATGGGTTCCAATTCCGCCCATGGGAAGTGATGTCCCTTGAATGACCGCAATCCCACGCCCTAAGTTCTCTTCTGTCGCGCCAAGGTATATGGGCAGTTCCATCTTCAGGGAAGGCAGTTCAAGCACTGCAAAAATATCATTTGACTTGTCCCACTGCAGATCCTGTTGGAAGTCTTTTTTTGTATTTTCTTCGAACTCTTTTTCTATCTTCTGTATATCTCGAATTGCCTCTTTTTTCTCGTCTTCTGGCATTGTCGTAACAGATTCCCGATAACTGGAAACCAGTATACTGTCATTTTGTGCGCTCAGATATTTTGCAATCTGCGGATAGCAAAACATACCAATCCCCAATATCAGCAGGCTCCAGCCGATCATTCGTTGTCTCTTCTTTTTCATCTGCTGTCATCTTCCTTACTCTTTCTGCGTCTTTTTCTTACCACCAACAGCAGAAGCAATCCACCGCCAACAATTACTCCCACAAGAAGCTTGTCCTGATTCATTGCCCCTGATTCCGTAGAGATCCGGTCAAGTTCTGTGCTTGACGGTTCGTCCACGCGTCTGGCATGTACCAGAAGTCGTTCGTTGTTTATCATATACGGATGGCATGTCAACAGCGTCATAAGATCCCAGCCCGGTTCAATATGAAGCTTGTCAATATCCATTGGTTTAATCACCTCCGTGCTATAAACCTCATAATAGAGTTTTTCATCGAGGCTCTTAACCCAGAAAACATCTCCTTTTTTCAGCTTATCGAGATCTCTGAATAACTTAGCCTCAGGCAGGCCACGATGTCCGGTCAGTACGCAATGGGAAGATTCGCCGCCCACCGGCATAGACGTTCCCTCCATCCAGCCGACGCCGACTTGCAAAATCGCTTCACTCATGCCGTCATAAATCGGTAAAAAGACATCAATCTGAGGAATTTCAATATAGGCGAGAATCTCTCCGATATTTAAAAAGCTCTGATTGTTTTGCGTCGTCTCCCCGGAGAAGGGATCTTGAATCGTTAGATTGGAATCGGAAAGCTGCTGATTATATTTTCTCGCCGCTTGTAGCTTTTTCTCCTTCTCTTCCTCAGAGAGTTTTTTTAATTCTTCTTCATAATTCGATATTACGACCGTTTGATTTTTCTGGTTAATTGCATTGGAAATTACAGGATACAGTACAACCGATGCTCCTGCAATAAAAAACAAAACTAAAAATATGCGCCATACTTTATTTCCAATTTTCTTCATAGGTTCTTTTCTTTACTCTTGTTTGAATGAATTTTATAAAAAGTATCAGAATTGCAAAAAAAACGATGACAAACAGATATTCCTGATACTTGACGAGTGGCGAAATCTTTCTGTCCTGACTTTTTGCTTTTACGCCTTCGTTATATTCGGTTCGGTGGGCGCGAACCAGCATTCGATGGCTGTTAATCATATAGGGATCACAGGTGATCAAGGTTACCAGATCACGGCCTTCTTCAATCTCCAGCGCTGAGATGTCCGTTGGCAAAACCACGCGGACACTCTCTACTTCGTATGCCAGTGTCTCTTGAGCGGCATGTAAGAAAAACACATCTTTGATCTCCATCTGATCCAGATCGCGAAACATCCTTGCCGATGGGAGTCCGCGGTGTGCACTGATTACACAGTGCGTGCTATCCCCCCCGACCGGAAGTGAAGTTTTCGGCATCAGCCCTGCCCCCCGACTCAGGATCTCGTCGGATTCTCCATAGTAAATCGGCAATTCTATATCAATCCTGGGAATCTCAACATATCCCAGTACTTCACCAATATTTTTCATTTCAATGTTGACACGTTCCATGGCCTCCTTCTCCCGCGGCGTAATTGTTTCCGATCTGCTGCCTTCAAGATCTTTCACATACGCATTATAGCGTACCGCTTCTTCCCGCTGTCTTTGCCTTTCCCCTTCCTCCATCCGATCCATCTTCTCGTCATAATTCGAAATCACCTGAGTCTGACTTCTGTGGTTTATATTGCTGGAAATCAACGGATAGAGAAAAGTCAGCAGTCCAATAAAAAAGACAACCAGAAAAATTGTTCTTCCACACAGAATATGTAATATTCTTTTTTTCATGGCACCTCCCTAAAGTTCTCTGTCAACCCAAAAGTATTCTGCAGCCATGTCAAACATACTGTTCACGCTGCAGAACACTTCTCGATTGACAGCTTCCCTCGAAGCTGTCAATGCGATTTCTATAGTTATGTAGGATCCGTCAATCGGTTAATCTGCGTTTGTACGCTTTCCTTTTTTCAGGAAGTACGCCGCCACAATCATCATCGTAATACCTCCGACGGTAAGGATGAGCGATCCGATTCCGCCGGTCTGAGGAATCTGAAGCCCTTTGTTATTCTCAACTTTTATAAAGATTTCCCCATTATAACTTTCCTTGGTAATTGAGAAGGATTCCGGAGTTTTTAACAGATTATACTGTGAACCGTTCAGGCTTGGTGCCTTTGTCTCTACCAGCCAATAGTATCCCCCCTTTAAACCTTTAATTTCAAAAACACCATCACTTTGGGATTTCATGACAACATCCGCACCGACAACAGGGGTTACAAATTTCGATGTGTCATTTGCATCAATCAAAGCCTGTGTCCATTTTAACAAATCAGTACCCGTTGCATTTTTTGAAATCTTAAACTCAGCGCCGGGCAGCATAATCGTATTATCCTTGCCATCTACCTTTTTAAACTGTGCGCCACCGGTCCAGACCGTTGGAATTGTCGGCGGCTCCACCGGACCCTGGGGATCGTCCTCTGTGTCCGTTCCTGTGTTGTTTGTAAAGTTCAGCTTTGCATCATTCGGAATCTCCGAACCCATAACCGCTGTATCATTAATGCTGGTTGCATAGGAAATTGTAATCTTCTGCCCTTCAAAATCCTTGATCGAAGCAGGGTTAAACGCAACCGTCAAGACATTGGATGCATAGTTTACCGTATAATGTGTTCCCGCTGTTAAGACGGTGCCGTCAGCCGCTTTCACCTGAAATCCGTCTGCTGAAGCAGTTCCCTTAAAATCAAGACGAGTATCAATCGTATCTGTGACATTGAACTTTGTATAAGTTTCTATATCTTTTGGTACGCTTACCTTAATCGACCAGTTAACGGTCTCACCGACCTGGGAGGTCCCGCCGGCGTCTTCTTCTTTTTCAATCGATGGTCTTGCTTCATTCTTGATTTTAATCAAAGGACCATCTTGAAATGTATAATTGGGACCATTCGTTGCTGTAATCTGACCTGCGGACACTTCAAAGGACACAGGTCTGGTATCCAGTAAATAGCCATTTGGTGCCACAGTCTCCACCAACTGGTATTTTCCCGCCGAGATATTTTGCAGCGTCAGTCCGGCATCCGTAATTGTGATGGATCCGTTATTGCCAAGAGAAGTGTCCTTTACATAGCCAGGGGCAAGCGGATTTCCGCCCTCATCCACTCTATCTTCGACCCATTTCCGGATTTCAAATGTTGCATCACCGATGGGGTTATTCTCCGTGTTCACTTTTAAAAGCTCCAGATCCGGGGAATCCACCACGTTCTTAGGATATACATGGAGTGCCTTAGCACCAATTCCAAAATTCTCTGTACCATTTGCCTTTGTAACCGGAAGTGACAGCATGAACGGAACCCCTAAATATTCTGTTACGTTCAGCTCATCCGCATTTTGCTCAGCGAATATATACGTTCCTTCTGATAGAAAATGTGCTGTTGTCATACCGTTCGAATCCGTCGGGTCAAGCTCTCCGGTAAGTCCTCCAACCAGACCTGGGTTGGCATCAAAGTAACTTTTTATTGCATCATAGTTTGTAAGTGCACCAATAGCATCCAATTCTGCATCGGTAGCTGTGTCTCTTATCTGCCAAAATTCAAAGACAACCCCTTCCAGCCCTTCGGCACCGGCCAGATTGGTTCCGGTAAAATCAGTGATTTCCTCGCCGTCATGATCTTCCAAGGAGGTTCCTTGTGCTACCTTCATCTTGTGAATGACCACGTCTGTAAGTGGTACCTCTGGGTCAGCATATGCCGGAATCACTGCACTTAAGGCCACCACCAAAGCACATAACAACCCCGTTATTTTCTTCTTGAACATAACTTTTTCCTCCTGTTTTTTATTCTGTAGCATTTTTATAAAAAATGACATGTGTCAATTTCTATCCGTAGATTTTTTTTTGCGTCGTTTGGCTATGATAGCCAGCAGCATCAGTCCCCCACCGATAAACAACAGGTAATATGTCCCGTGTCCTCCGGCAGCTGGCAGCTTAGCGGATCTCTTATTCTCAATCTCATATCCGCAGGTATAGGCCCCAGCTTCCTGTCCGGTCAATGTAATCGGCTGCAGGGTCACACTTCCGAGAGACACTGTAACGTTTCCTTCTGAATCGAATTCCAATATTACATCTTTGGTTAACAGATTATACCCGGAAGGTGCTTTTGTCTCCGTTAGCTTATATGTTCCGGGCTTCTGCCATGGAATATCGAAGCTGCCCTGTGCATTTGTTTCCAGGAGCAGACTGCTTACCTCATCACCATCCGAATCGAGTACCTTTTCCGAATCCTCCGCATTGCTAAGTGTAAATCTGGCCTTATCCGCCGTTATCGGCGTCCCGTCAGAGTCTACCTTCAACATCCGAATCGGTTTGATGGCAAGCGTATTCGTAAGCTCCATCCCAATAATTCCCGAAACGTCTGTCTTATAGCTTACCTCTGTTTCGTAGCCGGGTACCGCCCGTTCCTGCACTTCATACGTATACTCATACCCCTTATGCAGGCCGAAATCGAAGTTCCATTCTTGGTCTTCATCCGGTGTTACCTGTATGGTCTCAATATCTTGAATAAAATCTCCTTTAGCACCCGTCTGCGTATTCCGTTCATACTGCTTCAGTGTCAGCTCAATCGCAGAGGGACGCAGTCCCAACAGGTTGTCCATATCTGACCATAGCTTTTCGCCTTTGGGATTGATCCAGTAATCCAGATCGCGTTCATACAGGAAGGTATGGGTATAACTGATCCTATCGGCTTTATCCAACTCTACACTGATTTCCTTATCCTGTGGCTGCCCGGAAGAAAGAGTCTCCCTGAACTTCCAATAAGGAGAAATTCCTGCCGGAAGTGGCTGACTGGCTCCTTCATAGCTCTTAATCTCTACCGTATCATAGCCAAATGTGGGCTCCGCAATGACTGCTCCCGACACATCCAAGGGGATTCCATACAAATCTTTCTGGGAAATACGCACATACTGACTGTCATCATTACTCTTGCGGACATTGTCGGAAGTGTCTGCATACAGCTCTTCATTTGGCGGCGATGCAGTTTCCCCTTCCCCATTATGTAAGGCATTGGCGAGTGTGTAAAAGTTATCTGTCACAAAAGATGCCCCAACGTAGTCCGTTCTTTCATACTCCCGCACGCTGGCAGCATTCTGTGAATAGCGGAGATTCTCACCCCAGAGAATCAGCCTTCCATTATCCGTTACATCTACTGTAAATGTTTCGTCTCTCGCCTCTGTACCGGATACCAGTTCCCCGCTCAGCAATTCTCCCTTTTGTGTATAAGCAGGATTGTTATACAGCGCCATAAATTCACTGTCCGTCAGTTCACCGACATCGATATTGAAATCATTGTTTCCGCTGTCATACGGAATGAATACATATTTTAAACTGGCTACATTTGAGTACAGGTCTGCCAGCAAGCTGTCACTATGGTATGAGGCCGGAAGATGGACAGTAACTGTCGCGGTTTCCATACTGTCATCGTCATCGGTTTTATATACTTTGCGCTGCGGTTTCTCTGCATAGATATCAATCATATCGATGGTAGGAGCTCCCCGCATATACATGACCTCATAGGTATACCGGTCATACAGACCCGAAGTTGTACTGCCGTTTTGATCGTATTTGTTCTGATAGTCCCATCCCCAGGCAATCGCACCGGAACCATCATTTCCCCATTTGAAGAGGTTGCCATCCGCATCGATAAACGCATATGCGGAAAGGCTGCAGTCCATCTGGGCAATATAGGGCACTTCCTTAAACGCCAGATCAATCCACAGCTTTTCATCCGGATCCGTCGCCGGCATGGCTTCGATCCCAGGGGCAATCACCTTTCCGCTGCTGTCCACCTTATAGTATTTACCATTGGTCAATCCACTCACACCGTCGGCCGAGGCTGCACGGACACACTTAATCCGTTCTCCGTCAACACTAAGCACTGTTCCGTCAGCATCCTTCAGCATGTATTTTTCGTCATAAATCGTCGGATGTAAATCATTCAGAGCGTTAATACCATAGCCGAATCTGGTGGTAGGCCGAATATCTCCTCCCAAATAGACCGGAAGCTTTGCGCTGGAATCATAGATCTGTGTATCTCCATCTCCGATAATCTTTGGTACCTGCTGTGCTGCAGCGGATCGAATCAGCTCATCGTTAGAATCCTCATAACCTCCTTCACGGCCAAATCCGAAATAGTATCCGGAGCCCCAGCCCCAGGGTCTTCCATGCTGGTCGATAAAATAGCAGACCATTTCACTGGCAGTTACCACTGTGGCTTTCGGCTGATAACCATATTCCGCCACCTCCGCGCTGTCAAGAACAATCTTTTGCGGTGCCATCTTGATTACAGCACTGTTGGCAACGATGCCATCGCCATAAGTACGTCCCCACTCCCATGCGTCGCCATTTTCATCAGCCACAACTGTGCGGTCATGGCCTCCATCCTGCAGTCGTGCATAGGAGGTATCCACATCTATAATCCGTGGCATTCCGCTCTCCGAACGGTCTATCATCACAAAATTATGGTTAGATAATACAGTATTGCCAAATCCCTGTTCGCCATTGGCATTTGTACCACAGGTCCATAAATCCCCTTTATCGTCCAGAATCTTGGCCGAGACCTCTCCGATAACCACTTTCACAATCTTTCTCGTTCCATCTGAAAAATCCGGATGAATCGTAATCTTGGTGGGAGTACCCACATTTGAGATACCTCCAGTACCCAATTTTCCACTTGGATAGTTCGACCCCCATACCCAAAGCTCGTCATTTTCATCAAGTGCTGCGCAGGCACCTTGTCCCAGATATGCATCGCTTGGGAAAATATGCTTAATCCTGGGCAGTCCGGGAACCTGTTGCGGTGTATAATTATGTGTACTATAAGAATTATTCCCCATTTGATAAGTCGAACCATCTCCCCATGCATAAACGATGCCATCATCACTTAAGGCGTATCGGGTTTCATAACTGGATCCGATTTCGGTAATTGTTATATTATTATTTACAAAGTAGGGAATCCGCTTCATGCCACCATAGTAATTCGGCGCCGCAATGACACCGGTAACATTTTCAACCGTTCCTCCGATTCCCAATTCTCCATAGAGATTGTATCCAAACGACCAAATCTTCCCGGCCGCATCAAGGGCCATTCCTCCCATACAGCCGTTTGAAAACTGCTTGAATTTTACCAAAGAAATCTGACCATAGCGGTTTGCATCTGCAGCACTTTCGCCTGGGGTATTTCCGGCAAACGGTGCTATGGGCATCAGTTCCTCCTGTTTGACAGGAAGTTGCTCTTCCTGTTCTTCATCTTGTTCTTCTTTCGTTTCTTCTGTTTTTGTTTCTTCTGTTTTTGTTTCTTTTGTTTCTTCCTTTATAGATTCTTCCTCAGAAGTTTCTGCACTTTGCTTTCCTTTTTCGCTGCTGTTTTGACTCTCCTGCACGCCGTCGTGTTCTTTAGTTCCCGATTCATAGTTCTCCTGTGCTAAATTCTGTTCTTCTGTTTCCGACGATTCAATGTCAGTATCACTCGTCACCTCTGCCGGCATATCACTCACTTCTCCGGCACGAACCGGTTCCTGAACTCCCGTGTATAGCAGTAGAAAAATAAGCAAAAAACATAAAATACGCTTTCTTTTTTGGCTTTTTCGTGTTTTCATCTAACTCCCTCCTGTCTAAGCACACTATAGTCAGAATTTAACATGAATTTTACACTATTTACCTGAATATAAGTGTATAAAACACTTTTATTCAGGTTTTAATGTTAATAATTTCACTATTATCAATAATAATACAGTAAAAAAATACGAAATAGTATTGAAGTGTCCTAAATTGGCAACTTGATGTCTTAAATGATGATATTTGTCTAATTTTCATATATTTTGGCCATGCAAAAAGGAACTGCGATTGCAGTTCCTTTTTGCAGATCATTTATTCTTTTGTTCTATAATTATTTTAAAAACTATTTTTTCACCTTAATCACTGCTAATCTCAGTCCTTCTTATGCTTTTAAGTGATACGCTGCAAGATTTTATCTGCAATTCCAACCGTACCCTGTATTATATACCCATTCACGAACATAGACACAAAGGTAGCCCACCCAAGTCTTCCACCCAGCGCAAAGCCCGCTGCTGTCAATATGATATCCAATATAATTCTTACCTTTCTGATATTAAGCCGGAATTTTTCCGAAAAATAAACCATCAGAGCGTCGATCCCCGCCTCTCCCAGGCATGCCGAGATGTAAATACCAATTCCCACTCCCACAAACAGAATTCCTCCGCTAACTGCCAGCATTCTAAGCCAGAACAAAGCTTGGCCATCACCTTGAATATATGGTGCAAACCAATTGACAAAAGCACCTACCAGCACACTGTTTAAGATTGTGCCAATTCCAATTCTGCTCCGGTCCAGGAACAACAGCACCAACAGTATGCTAAGCATCAAAAGTTGAGAAGCCAGACCCAAAGAGATGTGGAACACATTGCTCAAACCGGACTGAAAAATCGACAGCGGATCCAGTCCGAACCCTGCTCTTACCAGGAGATCTATGCCAAGTCCCATAATCGCACTCCCAAGGATTACGATCATTATTCTCATGAACAATTTCTTCTTCATGTGCTCACATCAGACTCCGGAATGCATCCTCAATCTCCTCTTTCGAAGGTTGATAGAGATTGTGACGCAAGCTGGTATCCAACAGCGTCTTGTCTGCCAGAAGGGAGAAATCCTCTTCCTTTACACCAAGTTCTGCCAGACAACGTTTTGTCCCTACATCCTCTGACAGCTTTTCAATCCGTGCAATCAGATAGTCTGCCTGTTCCTGCATTTTCATACCATTACATTCCACTGGAAATACCAGACCGCTTAATTTTGCGTAGCGCTCTATGGCACGCTTATCTTTCATATTCAGACGCGAAGCCGTAGGCATGAGTATTGCATTGCACAGCCCATGGGGCAGATCATACACAGCACTCAGCTGATGAGACATGGAATGAATCAACCCGCAGCCCGCATTTCCGAAAGACAGGCCTGCAAGAAACTGAGCCACGGACATCGCCTCCCTCGATTCCTGATCCGGACGATGCACAGCATCTTTTAGGTGTCCAAAAATCAGACGAACCGCACTCACAGCAAGTTCACAGGTAATCAGAGCGCCATCCGTGGAGACGTAGGACTCTACCGCATGTGTCAGAGCATCCATGCCGGTTCCTGCGGTAAGAGAAGGCGGCATATCCATCATCAGCTCATAGTCCTCTACAGACAGAACCGGAATTACGTTTTGATCAAAGTTACCGTATTTCTCATTCTTTTTCTCGTCAACAACCACGTAATCCATTGTACATTCACTTCCGGTTCCCGCTGTTGTCGTGACAGCGATGAGCGGATAGGTACAGCGGCTCTTATTGACACCCCGGTAATCCTCGATTTTACCGCCATTTGCAGCAAGTACCGAGACTGCCTTAGCGCAGTCATGCGCAGAGCCGCCTCCCACAGAAATCAAAAAGTCACACTGATTCGCGGCGAATTGTTCCGCTCCCCGATTCACATTGTCCGTCGTCGGATTGGGCTTAAAATCGCTGTAGATGTAGTATCCTGTTCCTTCTGCATCCAGTGTATCCGTCACCTTGCTGACAAGTCCTGTGCTTCTCAACTTGTGATCCGCTACAAGAAATGCCTTTTTCAGGTTTCTCTTATGAATTTCTCTTTCGATTCCCCGAATACACCCAAATCCAAACAATGTGCAGCTGGGTGAATCATATTCAAATATACTCATGCTAATTTCTCCTTGGTCAATTTATTATTTTTTGTCGCAAAGTAAGCCAGTACAACTGCCAATACTCCGCCCGTCAGTTTCGTTATCATCATAGGAACGACCATCTGTGAATCAACAGACCGGGTATATGCATAATGGGCCGTAAGGATGCAGATGGAATGCGTGTACCACGCGGCGGACAGCACAATTCCCCGCCGATCCATATCCTTGATCATCACAAAGACGGAAATCACATTCACACAGGAGATGGGGATCGCCGCCACGGACACATCATTGATATGCAAAAGCTTTCCGACCGCAGAAAGCGGCCGTTTCAGTAAACGGATGAACAGATAAGCCAGCGGTATACTTCCCAGCTGAATGACACACATGTCTGTCACAACTGCCAGAGCGTCTTCAATAGCGCCCAGCCCGGGTATAATGGAAATCTTCGTGATATATGTAAATGCAGCAATTCCCAGACTTAAAATCGTGATGGCTTTCAAAAACCATGCAAAAGCCATAAACCCTCTGATCACCCGTTCCTTTAACACCAAAAATCCAACGATCACAAGGGCGGAAATAAAGAGTACCGGAACCGTATTCAAAAGCAGGAGCGGAAGACGTATTCCCATAGCCAACCCTCCCGCCACAGAGCCCACCGGAATGGTCACAATGCCAATCAAAACCCCTGTGACAAAGTCGTCTTGCTTCTCTGGGGTAATCAGTCCAAGAGCCACCGGAATGGTATAGACTAAAGTAGCGCCCAGTGTAGAGGAGACAATCAGCCCGGAATAAAGCCCGATCTCCTGCTTTTCAACCATCGCCATAGCAAGGGGATATCCCCCCATGTTGTTGGCAAGGATACATCCGAACATGGCAGGATCAATTCCAAACACTCGAAAGACCGGGGCCACCACGGCGTTGCTGACCTGGCCGAGAACGGGAGCCAGGCAGATGATTCCCACCATGCTAAGCGCCGTAGAGCCCATACATAGGAATCCTTCCTCGAATTTATCGCCCAGCTTTAATCGATTTCCGCTTATATAATCCACAGCACCGATCAATGCCCCGATCGCTATGAGAATATTCAGCATTCCCGCACCTTCGCTTTTTTCCGATGACAGATACGATTTACACGCTTTGTAACCTCATACAACACACGTTCCCGGTCTATCGTGAGAAACTCCCCATTCTTATAGACAGTCTCTCCGTCTATCACGGTCATATACAGATCCGAACTCTGGGCGGAATACACCAGATTGGCCAAGAGATTGTGTGTCGGCAGCAAATGCGGTTTGTCCATATCCAATATGATAAAGTCTGCCCGCTTCCCCATCTCAATTACACCGCAGTCCTTTCTCCCTTGCGCATGGGCACCATTTACCGTTGCCATTTTCAAAATCATCGCCGGGGGCAGCATCGTACTGTCATGAAATGCACCTTTCCCTGCAAGAGAAGCCAGATGCATCTCCTCCATCATATTCAAGTTGTTATTGCTTGCCGCCCCATCTGTGGCAATGATCACATTGATTCCATCATCTACATAAGTGCTGATCGGTGCAATTCCGCTTCCAAGCTTCATATTTGAGGATATGCAGTGCGAAATAGAGGCACCGGATTTTGCCATAATCTTTCGATCCTCGTTTTCAAGATATACACAATGTGCTGCCAGTACCGGATTTTCAAAGATACCGCAGCTCTTTAAGTATTGAACGGGTGACATTTCGTTATGGCGCTCCTTGCACTCTCTGTGCTCTTTTTGTGTTTCTGATATATGGGTGTGGACAATCAGCCCCTGATCCTTTGCAAGCTCTGCCACGGCTCTCACCAACGTATCACTTGATGTGTACTCCGCATGCAATCCAGCGTCCACTTGTATGCGATCGTCTTTTCGTTGTCTTGTTTGTTTTAAAAGTGTCAGGGTATCTTTCCAGCCCTTTAAGTTCTCCGGTTTCGTCTGCTCATCCGACGAGGACAGCCCATGGCAGATATTTGCCTTGATTTTTGCCCCATCTAACGCGCGGGCAATATCCAGAATATGAAAGTACATATCCGAGATAGACACACAACCGCTGGAGATTAGTTCCATAGCACCCAACAGTGCTCCGTAATAACAATCCTCTCCTTTCAGATTCTCCTCGAACGGAAACATCTTTTTTGTCAGCCAGTCACTCAAGCTTAAGCCTTCCCCCAGGCCGCGTGCCATCGTCATAGGCACATGGCAGTGGGTGTTATAAAATCCTGGCATCATCACTTTCCCTTTGCCGCTGATAAACGCTCCCGCGTATCTCGTCACCTCTTTGGTCCCTACATAACTGAAACGGCCGTTTTCCACCAACACATTCGTGTGCTCCACTGGCTGAAATTCTTTATCTAAAATCGTGATATCCTTTATTAACATAGGCACCTCTTTTATTCATCAATCTCAACACTGATCACAGCGTCCAGTGCAATCTCAATCTCCTGATTCACCGCCTGAGCTACCATATTCTCGTCTGGCTGATATCCTTCTACGCCCACCAATTCAAATGCAGGCGCATCCGCCGCGAGAATCGCTCCCGCTTTCACTTTGTGCAGGCTTGCCACAACAAGTAAACCTGCCACCTCATTCTCCATGGCAATCACACCTGCTTTCATATACAGGCGAACCATCGATTCCAGAAGTCCCGGATAAAACAGTGCCTGCGTGAGGACAATCCCGCTATGTGTTTCTATCTGCAGATGATTTGCACTATTCTCAAGCGCTCTTTGCACATCGGCATCGGCAATCGCGGGATAAGACATCGGAATCATTTTCTCCGTCACACCGTCCTCTCGGCAAGCCGCTTTGGCAATCACAATACTGCCCGCCGTAATCTCCTTTTGCATTCCGCCACAGGTTCCAACACGGATGATAACCTTGGCTCCGGCTCTGCACAGACTTTCGAACCCGATTACAGCACCGCCCTCACCCACGCCATGCGAGGTGACTGTGACAGGTATGCCCTTCCAACTGCCCACATACGTATGATATTCTCTGTTTTTAGCCAGACATTTCATGTCATCCAATTTACGCGCAATCTTCTCTGCACGTGCAGGATCCCCACAGGTAATGACTCTGGGATAAATATCGCCTTCGCAGAGTGCAATACATGGCAGAACATCTCTTTTTTTCTTTTCCATATTCAATACCTCTTCTATTTCTTTTTTAATTTTTTATTTCCAAAAGCAGATAATGCTATGATCGTTGCAATGTAGGGGATCGTCAGTGTCAGCTGCGACGGAATTACATTCTGCAGTGACACACCAATCGCCTGACAGAATCCAAAAAACAGGCTCGAAACAATGATGAGAATCGGCTGATTCTGTCCCATACTTGCCGCTGCCATCGCAATGTAACCTCTTCCGGAACTCATATTCTCTGAAAACAGAGTCACTTGTCCCATACTGAGCACCGCTCCGCCAAGACCGCAGAGTGCACCAGATACCAACACCGCAATCATCTGAATCTTCAGGCCTTTGATTCCCATACTGCCTGCCGCCTCTTTATTCTTCCCAACACTTTGAACATGAAAGCCCTGTACTGTCCGGTATAGATAGACAAACATCGCCGCCGCCAATATGTAGGATAAATAGTCAATGAAAGTCAGATGCTCCAAAACACGTCCGACAAAGAAGATATCCTTTACTACAGGAATCGCAATCTTAGGCAGAGGTTTCAGGGCAGGGTTTGAAAAGCTTCCCTTTACTCCCAGAATGGTATACAAAAGCACACTGGTCAGTCCGCTGACCAAAAGATTCACAGAAGTGCCAATCACCATGTCTGCAGCTCGATACTTAACCTGCAAAATTGATACCAGAGAAGATATAGCTGCTCCCGCCAATACACTGCACAACACTGCAACATACACATTTCCCGTGTAATAATTGACGACGATACCGACAAAAGAACCGATCAGTATCTGACCTTCCAGCGCAATGTTGAATACACCTACCTGGCTGCAGATCGCGGAACCAAGCGCCGCCAAAAGCACCGGGGTCGTAGACCGTATGGTTGAATTGATGATAACTGCTAATAGATTCGTATTCATGACGTCTCAACCCCTCCATTCTCCTGTCTTTTCTTAAGTTTTCGTCTCTTTAAAAAATCCATTCCCAATTTAGCTGACACAAACAATGTGATACTACTCTGGATTACCGTAGACATCTGAAGCGGAATGCTTGAGGATCGCTGAATCGCCTGTCCTCCGACCTGCAGGCCGGAAAGAAAGATAGATACTGCAAGAATGCCAATCAGATGCAAATTCGCAATCAGTGCCGCCATCAATCCCGTCCATGCATAGCTGGTACTCGTAAACATATTGTCTGTATAGCGGTATTTCGTGCCAAAGATCTCACAGATTCCGGCGACTGCCGCGATCGCACCACTAAGAGCCATGGTCTTTAACATAACCTTTCGTTCGAATACCCCGCCATAGCGGGCAAATCCGGGATTCAATCCCGTCATCTTCGACTCATAGCCAAAGACAGTTTTCCTCTCCATAAAGTAAAACAGGATTGTCACAATTACTGCGAGGATAATTCCAAAGTTCAGTGTATTGGAAGAGCTGAACTGAAGAAACCTTGTACTCTTTGGGATCGTCTTCGTCATAAGCGACAGTCCATCTCCCGAGTGGTCCTTGAAGGGATAGCTGACCAGATAAGAGGCGATATAATTTGCCACGTAGTTGAGCATCAGCGTACAGATTACGATGGAGCTGTTAAATTTCATATTCAATACAGCCACAAGCGATGCATACAGGCCGCCTGCAATCATACCAATAACGATTGATAAAGGCAGCAGCAAAAATCCCGGAAGGGGCACATAGATCGCCACAATGGTCGCGGCAAATGCTCCCGTTATCATCTGCCCTTCCACGCCGATATTGATATATCCGGCGCGCCATGCCGCCGCGGTGGCAATACCGCAGATGATAATCGGTGTTGCTCTCGTCAGTGTCTGTGTCAGATAATAGGGATCAAAAAATGATTTTTCGAACATATTCCTGTATATGACGATCGGATTTTCTTTGGACAACAGGATAAACACTGCCCCTACCAGCAGCCCCAGCAAAGTTGCCACAACGGGTTGAATCATGATTTTTGCAAACTGTTTTATATAGGACTTAAACTTGTTCATCGTGACCTCCCATCATCAGATAGCCTGCCTTCTCAGCGTCAACCTGATCTCTGTCGAATTCGCCTCGAATTTGTCCGTCGTAAATCACATAGACCCGGTCAGACAACGACAATACCTCTGATAATTCTGAGGATACAAGGAGAATACCATCTCCACTGTTTCTCTTTTTGACAAGCTGGTCGTGAATAAACTCCTGTGCGCCAATATCAACACCCCTCGTGGGTTCCGCCGCGATCAAAAACTTCGACTGATGTTCAACTTCTCTGGCTACAATCAGTTTCTGGATATTACCTCCTGAAAGAGCACCTGCCCGGTCTCTTATATCGCTGTATTTCACGCTGTATTTCTTTAGCAATTCCATTGTGAATTCTCGACTATGTCGTTTATTCATAATTCCATGCGCCGAGAACACCGGTTGATGTTCATATCCCATAAGTGCCGTCTCCTCCAGATCTGCATTTACCGCACAGCCAAAATCATAACGGTCTTCCGGAATGTGTGCACAACCCGTATCTCTTATTTCCCGAACCCCTTTTTGCGAAATGTCCTGCCCATTCAGTTCTATCTTTCCCTTCGACGCGTGCAAAAGACCGGTAAGACATTGAATCAGTTCCGTCTGCCCATTTCCGGACACACCGGCCAGACCGACAATCTCTCCCTCCTGAATATGCAGGCTTAAGCCTTTGATTATTGGAACACCTTCACTCTCATAATATAGATCCTGTACCTCAAGGACTTTATCCCCTGGTGTCTTCTTCGGAATCTTTCGAGCCGCTATCCCCTTTCCGACCATCAGGCAGGAAAGTTCCTTGATATCCGTTTCGCAGATTTTTCGTTCACCGACGTATTGCCCTTTACGCATAACCACCGCCCGGTCTGCCACATCCATCACCTCCTGAAGTTTGTGGGTGATAATGATGATGGTTTTCCCCAGACTGGCAAGATGCTTTAAAGTCTTTAGAAGTTCGTCAATTTCCTGAGGAACCAGCACGGCGGTAGGCTCATCAAAGATAATAATGTCTGCGTCTTGATACAACACTTTCAAGATCTCGATTCGTTGGCGCATACCCACGGAACATTCCTCCACCTGCAAATCAGGATCAATATGTAATCCATACTCAGAACTTAAGTTTTGTACAATCCCCCTCGCTTTTTTTCTGTCAAAAAAGCCGCTTTTGGCGGGTTCTTTCCCATAGACAATATTTTCCGTCACAGTATAGTCATTAAAAAGCATAAAGTGCTGCTGCACCATGCCGATGCCATGTGCTATAGCATCTTGTACCGATTGGATATTGATCTTTTCACCGTTCATGAAAATCTCCCCTGCATCCGCCTGGTTTAAGCCGTACAGAATCTTCATGATTGTCGTTTTTCCAGCACCGTTCTCACCGATTACTGCCAATATCTCTCCTTTGTTCAATCCAAAGCTAACATTGTCGTTTGCAATGGTCGGACCGAATGTTTTTGTAATATTCTTTAATTCCAGGAACATGTATGATTCCTCCTGCTGTAAAAGGAAGCGATGATCTGCCATAGAGATCGACGATACACCACTTCCCTTTGTCCTATTGATTATTGAACATAGCCTTCTTCATCTGGCACTACAGACAGATCAATTTCTTTATTCTTGATTTTATCTGCAGTGTCCTTCAGCGTCTCTATATCCTCGTCTGAAAGTTTATCACTTCTTGGATTTTCGCTGTCATGAGTTACAAATACCGCTCCAATCGCACCTTCCTCAATTCCCAGGGACTCATTGTCTGTACTCCACTCTCCGCCGAAATACTGATCCATCAGATACTGCATCGTTGCGTAGGTATCCTTGATCTGACTTGTCACGATCCACGGATTGTCCGGGGATGTCAAATCGACATCTTGACCCGATGTGTAGAATTCCTTTTCCTTGGCCGCCTCGAACACTCCTTTATCACCTCCCGCTGCTGCAGAGTTGATAAACTGACATCCTTGCTCGTACTGCTGGATCGCATATTCTTTTGCTTTTGCGGGATCATTATAACCTCCCACATAGTTAAAGATAAACTTTACATTCTCCTTCTCGGACTTTACACCTTCCATATATCCCCATCTCCACTTAAAACTACTGGGTCCTTGGGATACATGCACCGCGCCGAAGACATTTGTGTCGTCATCCGTCACCATTCCGGCAATCTTTCCAATCAGGTATGCGCCCTCCTGCTCCCGATACGAAATACACTTTACATTGTCAACATCCACTTCCGAATCAATCATCGCATAATCCGCTTTATCCGGATATTCCGTGGCAACCTTACTGATCGCGTCCGTAGCCTGCCAGCTTCCGCCAATCAGAAGATCTACACCTTCCTCCACCAGTGCCCGACAATTATCCTCATACGCAGCCGCGTCCTCACACTCTGCGATGATCGGCTCAAACCCATATTTTTCTGCGCTGGCTTTTAACCCGTCAATCATGTTCAGTACAAATACCTGTGTTCCGGCCACATCGCTGACAAGAGCAACCTTCTTTTTCTTTCCCTCATCTTTTTTATCGTCTTGTTTTTTCGAATCCCCACACCCTGTCATGATCGCCATTGTCATGCAGAGTCCAACTGCTACCAGTTTTCTGAATTTTTTCATTGTTTTCCTCCTCCATAAAATGATAAATAGGCATTTTTCAGCGTGATATCGCTTTCATCTTCTTATATATTTCTCACAATATGCTTCAGATATTCTTTAAACTCCTGTGCGGATTGGGCCGCAATCTGATCCACTTCCCTGCCATCCACCGGGTTATCATCGATTCCAGCCGCCATGTTGCTGATCAGGGAGATGGCAAGTGTCCTCATTCCACAGTGAGCAGCCGTAAGAGCCTCTGTAACGGTTGACATTCCGGCCGCATCTGCTCCTGCTGCTCTTAGAAAGCGAATCTCTGCAGGCGTTTCAAAATGGGGGCCCACCTGATAGGCATACACGCCTTCCTGTATTCGAAGATGACATTGTGGTGCCAAACTTTTCGCAAGTTTTCGCAAATCTTTATCATAGGCGTTACTCACATCGAAGAAACGTGGACCAATCCGGTCATCGTTCACCCCTCGAAGCGGAGACGCACCCGCTAAATTGATGTGGTCCTTGATGATCATCAGGTCCCCTGGCCGATAGCCCGTGTTGATGCCCCCCGCTGCATTGGTAAGGATGACTGTCTTTACACCCAGCAGTTTGAACAGACGGATGGGTGCCGTCAGCTGTTCATAGTCATAACCCTCATAATAATGGAATCGTCCCGACATGCAAACAATCTTCTTCCCGCACAATTCTCCCAAAATCAACTTACCGGCATGTGATTTCACTGTGCTGACCAGGAAACCTGGAATCTCTTCATATGGAATTTCCACCGGGTGTTTGATATCTTCGGAAAGTCTTCCAAGCGCCGAGCCCAGGATCAGCGCAATCTGCGGCTCGAAATCAATCTTACTTTTCACATAATCAGCGCTTTTCTCAAAATATTCAAGATTAAAATTGTATTTCATTCGTACTTTCACTCCTTTTCCTCTTTTTTATCAGGATTCTTATCCCTTCTGTCACTGTTTGAATGGCAAGATCCAGATCCCTTGTCGTCTTGGAGGAAAGTCCTGCCCTCTCCCTCTCTTTGTTCCATATAACATGCAGGACAGCTCCGGCCCGAAGTCTCCTGACTTGAGATACAATAAACACTGCGGCACACTCCATCTCAGATGCGAGAGCTCCGGCGCGAATCCACGCATCGTAATGTTCCTTCAAGTCTCTTTCTGCCGGCATCCGATCGGGCATGTGCTGGCCATAATAGGAGTCCTTACTCTGAACAATGCCCTTATGCACTTTCACGCCGACTTTCTCTGCCGCCTCATCGAGCGCACGCACCACATCAAAATTTGCTGCCGCCGGGAATTCGCCATACACATACTCCTTTGTGGTACCTTCCTGGCGAATAGCAGCTGTCGGAAGAATAAGTTCTCCACTTCGAACTTCCGGCTGCATTCCCCCACAGGTTCCCAGACGAATCACCGTATCCACCCCAATCATTGCCAACTCTTCTACTGCTATGGTAGCCGACGGACCGCCCATGCCCGTGGAGATGACCAAAATCTTTTCTCCGTCCAAATACCCCTCATAGCTTGTATACTCCCTATGTACAGACAGGGGTTTTGGATTTTCGAGATATCCGGCAATTACTGCGACACGCTCAGGGTCTCCCGGCAAAATTGCATATTTGGCACCAATCCCAGAGTCCAGATCGATACTGCTGCCATATACCTTCTCGTTCATAATTACCTCCCAAAGTTATTTTCCCTCTGTTTGAAAATAGGCACCCAGCTGATACGGTGAAAATACACCCAAATCCGTCACCACACCATTGCACAACTTGGGCGGTGTGATATCAAATGCCGGATAATAAGCCTTTACCCCCTCCTTTGTAACCTTTGTTCCCATAGCATCCATGACCAGGTTGGGATCACGGTACTCAATCTTCACACTATCAATAGTCTCATGCGCCGGACTTGGTGTGCCTGTCACAAAATAAGGAATATTATGATATGCAGCCGCCAGGGCAATCTGAAAAGTTCCAACCTTATTCACCACATATCCATCCATGCTTATCACATCCGCGGCAGAGGTAAACACATCGACCTGTTTATCCTTCATAATAAAACCTGGCATATTATCCGTGATGACAGCAACATCGACACCCATATCACAGGCAACACTTGCCGTCAGCCGGGCACCTTGAAAATATGGCCTCGTCTCTGCACAGATCATCTTTATATCATTGCTTTGTCTGTGGCATTCCCGAATCAGCGTGCCGATAATCGTCTCCGCAAAACATTGGGTCATAATCGTGCCTTCCTGTGGAATCAGATCTGCAAGATATTTTCCGACCTTCTCATACTTGCGGTAATTATTATTGATGTAATGAAATGCGTACTCGCGCAAAGGCTCCACGATTTCACGCGCACATTCATCTTTCTTTACGTGATCTTTTACCACTTCCACTGCACCATCTACAATCTGCACCATCTTTGATACCGTTGTGGGGCGGGCATGGGAAAGCGTGTATGCTGCCTTTTCCATATAGATCACCAACTCATCGCCTGCCATCTCTTTGGCCTCATGTGCAGCCAGTGCCATGCCCATAGCTGCAGCTGTATAGGGTCCTCCACTTTGCGTTACCATATCGGCAATCGCCTGCGCAACCTCCCCATGAGTTTTGCAAATTACATACTCCGTTTTAATCGGATATATCCTTCGATCAAGAATTCGAACGACACCATCCTCGTACCATGCCACATTCTCATACTGCAGAAGAAAACCCATTCCTTCATCCGCTCGCTGCATTATCATCTCTCCTTCATATATTTCACATATTTGTCATCAATCAACCTAACATCGCCATTGCTCAAAGCGAGACTATATATCTTTGCCGAATCCTCGACGTACACTGCTCTTGTATATGCCTGCTCCAGATTCTCACCCACAGCAAGCACCCCATGATTAGCCATCAGGCATGCATTCCGCTCCTTTAGCTTTTTCACTGCCTCGACGCCGACCTTTACTGTACCCGGAACTGCAAAATCTGCCACTTCAATATCGCCGCCCAAGAAAGGGACCATCTCGATTAATATCACCGGGATCTTCCAATGATTCACGGCAAATGACGTGGCATACGGGGAATGGGTATGAATAACAGCCGATACCTCCGGCTTACAACGATAGACCTCTGCATGCATACGCCACTCAGATGAGGGTCTTTTCAAACCTTCCAAAATCTCACCATCAAGGGTCATCCGCACCAAATCTTCTTCCGTCATTGTGTCATAAGGTATGGAACCGGGTGTTATGTACATGTCGCCCGTAGCATGGTCAAAATAACTTAAGTTTCCACTGGTTCCGGCAAATAACGCTTCATGATAGGATCTCTTCGTTACTTCCAGAAGTTCTTCTCTTATTTTCAAAAATAAATATACCTCCATCTTTTTGTTTTGTGTTGTTTTGTATTTAATGTCAACATAATACCACACTCCTTATAATTCCGCAACCATTTTTCGTTATTATTTTTATTTTTTTTGTAATTTTCCTTGGTATCTTATGGACTTTTTTCAACATTACTTTTATTTTTCCCAAATTATGTGAGGTGATTTTATAACATTCATCCATATATCCTGATAATCAGAATCTTTTTGTACAATATAACAGGCGTTGTTTCATGTCCCGTCAGATGTACGGTCCATAAAACAACGCCTGTTAAATCTCACAATATTCCATTATTTTTCACTCTCAATAATATGTATCTCGTATTCTTTTAGGTGCGTCCTCCAGTCTTCCGATACCTTTTCATCGGTAATCAAGATATCAACACTTTCGATCGGGCTAGTTCGCACGAATGCAGATCGGTCAAACTTTGTGTGATCTGCTATCAGGCATGCATTATCCGTGCATTCCAATATACTCCGATGAAGCTCAGCAATCATATCCTCTGAATCATGAATCCCATAGACCATATCCAAACTGGTACACGAAATAAATGACTTGTCGAAACAGTGTTGTTTTAAATACTTAATTGTCTCAATTCCAAAGAATGCCTGACTCTTTTGATCAAAGTCACCGCTCGGAACACAAAGCTGTATATTTCTGTATTGGGATACTGCCTCCATCACAGGTAAAGAATTAGTCATCACAGTCAACGGAATATCGGATAAAAATTCACATAATGCAAATACCGTTGTGCTGTGATCCAAAAAAATGCAGTCATTAGGGTGTATAAGCTGCACCGCCTGCTTTGCCATCCGTTGTTTTTCCTCACGCATAACGAAGGACTTGATTTTCTGGGGAACCGTTATATTCTTTCGAAACGAAAGCGAAGCTCCTCCATATGTTTTAATCAGAAATCCTTCGTTGCTCAGTAATTCGAAATCGCGTCGGATCGTCTCCGTACTGACAGAGAACAGCTCCGCCATCTCTGCTACCGTCACATTTTTCTTTGTCAATAAAATTTCTTTTATTTTTTCTCTGCGTTCAATCGATAACATCTTCTTTCCTCGTTTCATATATATTAAGTGATCGTAAATTAAGCTTTTGCTGTGAACTGCAATAGAGCTACTTTTATTCATAATAACATAAAATCCATCTTAATCACAAGATATAGTATAAAACAAATCAATGAAGTGGAAAGAAAGAAACAGGCTTCATCAGTGGCTCGTTCGGCGATTCCTTATTTGACCCGCTAAATGTTTCCGAAACTGATATCCTCTAATTCAACTGGCCACACATAATTTAAAGAGAGAACTTATTGGGATTTAATAGTCTTATTTTATCTACAACAAACCTTATCATGTCATCTTTATTACTCTGCAGCAAGCTCACGCCGTCATCTTTCATCTTTCCAGCAGTAATGGTTGATTCCATGCTTCGATACAGTGCTCTAAAGTATTCTGTTGCAATATTAAACTTGCTCATACCAAGATTTACTGCCTCTTGTATCTGTTCTCTGGGTATATCGGAACAACCATGTAATACTAATGGAATATTCAGAGCTGATCGAAGTTCTGAAATTCTCCTAAAATCAAGATTCGGTGTTTTTACATAAGTCCCATGTGCATTACCAACGGCAACTGCGAGAGAATCACATCCGGTCTTTTCTACGAATTGAACTGCCTGATCAACATTGGTATAGTGCTGCGAATTAGTGATGTCATCTACACTACTTCCACTCCCTACATGACCTAATTCTGCTTCGACATCAATTCCAAAAACCTTGGCAACTCTGACCACATCTTTTGTCAATGTAATATTTTCATCATATTTTAGGGAAGACCCGTCGATCATGACAGATGGAAACCCGTCGCGAATTCCGCTTAACGCGATTTCATAAGTGTTGGAGTGATCTAGGTGTACTCCAATTGGAACACTCACCTTTTTTGCCATATCACACGCTGTATATGCAATATACTTTAGTGCCACATAATCACAAAGTCCAGGGTAAAACTGAATAATCAGGGGTACCTTTTCCTGCTCCGCTGCAAGAATCGCATATTTAATTGTTTCAACATTGATTGTATTGATGGCTGCAACACCATATTTGTGTTCCGTTGCATGTATTAAAATGTCTTTTACCTTAACTAAAGCCATGATCTGTTCCTCCTATAACTCCAGACGATCAATGGTATCGTCGATTGTTTTCATCTCTTCATCAGATAACTTCCATTCAAATGTTTCCAGATTTTCATATGCATGTTCTTTACTGCGCACGCCTACAAGTGCAGTTCCAACATAATCCTTTTGCGTGCTCCAGTTTAGTGCGACTTGCGATACCTGTTTGTCATGATTGCCGGCGATTCTGTCTAAAACTTTTAATAACTCCATTATCTTTGAAAACTTAGGTTCCTTAAAGAAATCATAAAAGCTGCCCCGCACATCTCCTTTGCCAAACTGTGGCACCTTCCGGTACTTTCCGGATAAAACGCCCCCGCCCATGGAGCCATAAGTTAAGGTATCAATCCCTTTCTCCCTTCCCCACAACATCAGATCAAGAGAGCTTTTCTCTACCATAGAAAACGGAGGCTGCTGCACATCAATCTGTCCAAACTTCTCCGCTTCTTCTATCTGTTCTTTTGAGAAATTAGACACGCCTATATGTCTTATAAATCCTCTTTCTTTTAGCGACATAAGTGCAGACATGGTCTCGGCGATTGGCGTCGACACATCTGGCCAGTGAACAAAGTAGAAATCAATATAATCAGTATTTAAATTCATAAGAGAGCTTTCAATTTCCCTCATGAGATTCTTATAACTCGCATTTCTGATATAATCGCAAGTGTTGATATCCGGAATTAAACCACATTTTGTAGAAATCATAATCTTAGAACGATCTATCTCTTTTATAATTTTTCCAACGATTTTCTCCGAAGTGCCGTTTCCATAGCAGGGTGCTGTATCAATTAGATTAACGCCTTTATCCAGTAATACATAAATCGCTCTCAATGCTTTATCTAAGTCAAAGCCTCCGAATGAGTCCCCTCCAAGAGCCCAGGTCCCTATTGCCAAAGCCGAAACATCCACATCTGCTCTTTCAAAATGTTTATACCTCATCTTATAATCCTCCTCTTCTATAATACAATCTCTGCCTGATCATCCTCTGATAATTCATGGGCAATCATATCATTATGAAATGTTCGTCCCGGAAGCATACAAACAATATGTACCTCCTCTTTGGTAACTGGAAATTGTGTTCCGTGAACAATCAGTGGATTCAGCTTGACGAATGTACCACATGGTACAAAAAAAGCTTCAAGATCTCTGGCCGAAAACGGTTCATTTGGAATTCCCGCAAAGATTATCACATCACCGTCCAGCGGTAAGATTCCCTCACATGTCTTTGCATGCGCCTCCAGAAATTTCACAATATTTCTTTCCTGTTTACGGACATCACATACAGATATCGCAGGCATTGTTTCTACGCCGAAATCGAGAGAAATAAGGTCAGCAAAAAATCCCTGACGAAAGATTGACCTTTCCCTCATCTCATCATTATTAAGAAGATTCATAGAAATACCATATTTCAAAAAACTACGATCCGATAAAGATTTTACTTTAATTTTTCGCATAGATGTTTCCCTCCTTACAGGCTATATATTCCCTGTTCCTGTGCATCATCAAAGTGGATGTCCAGATAACGTGCAGCCTCTCTTAGCACTGGCAGATAATGTCCATATGTGCAGCCCAAATGGTGAATATATGGTCCAAACATCAGTTTTTCCTCCCAACGTTTCCAGTCGTCTGTCTCCATCCAGACATAGGTACCATTTGTCTTTGGTCCTTCTGTTGTTTTCGCCTCTCCCGAAAAAAGATAGTATTCACCATTCAAATCATCGAATCTGCAGACCGTGAGATCCCCCTGTTTTAACATAAAGCGTTCCTGACCATCTACAATCTTTGCCTGTGATTTCTCATCTTTCAATGAATACGGGAAGGGCCCGCAATGCCACAAAAGTTCTGCATTGTCATTTTGTGGGTGTCTGATTGTTAAGTCGGCGAGGAATTCAGATTCTTCAAACAAATTACAGGCTCTCAAAATAGCCAGGGAGATTGCCCCGTTAATGTCTGTTTCACAGGCAAGGGGCATACCAATATCCGCCAACTCTCCTAACACTGTGCAGGGACACAGGCCTATCATTTTTGGAAAAGCAGACCAACACTCGAATGCACCCACACTGCAGTCTTTTTCTTTTAGTGTCTGTTCTATTGCAATTTTCATAGCAGCAACTTTTTGCATCTGCTCTTTTTCCATTTGGGCAGAGCTCATGCGACTGGTTAAGTCCTTGTAATATGCCAAAAAAGTTTTCTCATTTCCTGCAATAACCTGATCCATCTTTCTTACAATCTCAAAAGGCGAAACCGGAACCACAGTAATTCCAAAACGCTGCAATAAAGCTGCCTCATTCGTCATAACACTCATAAATGTCTCTGGACGCTGGCCAATCTTCGCAATCCTCAATCCCTTCAGACTCGTTATAACAGCTGCAGTCCGTATGAAATTTTCATATCCTTTAGAAAACTCCTCGCTATCCGTCTCGCAATTAAAGATATAACTATATTTAACGCCATAACGGGCAAGTGCTTTTGTCGCAGCAAACATGCCACACTGTGTATCACGTCCCCTTTGGACATCCGTATTAGGTCTTTCGTCCCGGTTCCCCCATATTAACGTTGGAAGCATGAATTCCTTAGCAATCTTGGCAACAACCGTTTCTTCTCCAAAATCACAAAAAGGAATAAATAACGCATCAATGCGGGCTGATTTAAACTTTTTAATTACTTTCTTTGCACCCTCATAATCATATACGATCCCGTTTTCACACAGGTCATCAATGTCTACAAGATCAACATGATCACTTTTTATCGACCTGATTACATTCATAAAACTCTTTTTTTGTCTGCATGCTTCTTCCATGCTTAAGAAACTTCTTTTTGTGGGTGCCACCCCCAATATGAGCTTTTCATTATACATTTTCAACACCTCTTTCATATTTGTTTACACGCTCATCCAGCTCATCTGAGTGAATAAGACCTGTTTTCATAAACTCTATAGCTGTATCGTAATCTGGTATCCCGGCTCTTCCTCCAATTTTTGTACATTTTATCGCCGATACCGCACTTGCAAATCTTGTTGTCTCTTCCGCAGAGAACCCCTTTAACAATCCCACAACAAAAGCACCATGGAAGACATCTCCGGCTCCTAACGTGTCCTCAACTTTAACTTTATATGCAGACACTTCAAAATACCCTTCTCTGCAAAATCCACAAGAACCTTTTTCTCCAAATGTAAAAACAACGATCTTAGGACCCCTGACATAGATGCTTTCCAGATTCTTTCTAAATTGATCCGGATTATCAAACAGTTCGCTATAAACAAATTCTGAACCGACAAAGACATCAATCATCGGAATAAGGGCCGGTAAATCATCTGTATAAGAATCAGCATCTATCATGATCTTAATTCCTTCTTCTCTGGCCGCTTTCACAGCCATTACTGTTGTATCATTAATTGATGATATAAACAGATATCTTGTATCTTTTAAAATCTCTTTGTCAAACTCGATTGTGCTGAGATTCTTTGCAGTTCCTCTGCGATATAAGATACTTCGTCCCATCGTGTTTTTGTCACTGATTACTACTGAAAAACCAGTTGTCGCATCTTGTCGGACAAGCAATCTGCCTGTATGAATGCCGTGCTCTTTAAAATCCCTGATGCAAAGCTGTCCAAACAAATCATCTCCCACCGCACCACTAATCGAACATTTCGCGCCCAGTCTTGCTGCTGCGATAATTCCTGTTGAAACCTTGCCTCCTCCCTGCCAACTCAATCTGTTAACCGGCCCGGATGTATTAGGCAAGGGATATTCATCCAGATTGACAGCCAGATCCCAACAAGGCATATCAATTCCCACAACATCAAATCCCATATCTACCCTCTCCTTTTTACAGAACCAACTTGAATAATTCTAAAATAAGTTAAAATAAATCCGCTCAATACGAACAAAATTATGGATACAAATAAGAATGCTTTTCTAAAGCCTATGTAGTCTACAGTTAATCCGCCTATGAATGACCCCAGAACAGCACCCATTCCCATCTGTACTGTGCCAAGAATTCCCTGCCCTTGCGAAAGTTTCCCCTCTCTTACATTCTTCCCAATATACAAAGCCGCGCAATAATATGTAGTCATATAAGTTGTTCCCTGTAAAAGTTGTGCCAGAGCAGCTGAAAAAATGGATTCACCTGTAAAAATAAAGATTCTTATCGCAGTCATAAAACATGAAAACAGTAAAACTGGTATTTCCCCGACTCTCTGCCTTATTTTATCAATAACCAGAAGAACCGGAACTTCACTCAATGCAGACAGACAATTCATGATCCCAATTTCTCTTTGTGAATACCCTTGTTGAATCAGATATGGTCCCATAAATCCCGAGTAAAAGCTAAGTCCGATCTGGCATATCAAGACAGAAAACAAAACCAGATATATTTCATTCGAAAGGAAAATATTACTTATTGATATTATCTTGATTGGTTTTATCCTTTTTTTCGTCGATTTAATTTTGTTAAGCTTATCATCTTTAGGAAGAAAAGAGATCAAAAGTAGTAAAAGAGCATAACTACAACTGCTGAGTGCAAACTGCATCTGCGGATACCTTTTCAAAATAATTCCCGCAAAAACTGCCATTGCTGCATAACCAAGGGTGCCTCCTAACCTCACCCATGAGAAACTGATCCCAAGAGAGCCCGTGAGACTGATAAGCAACGCATCACTTAAAGGAATTATGCTCAAAGTGAAAATATTCACCAAAACCGTAGCAAATATATAGCTCGCGAAACTATTTCCTATGTAATATGCGCACATTGCAAAACAGCTGCCGGCTACCGCCACGGAAAGTACAAGCTTTCGTTTTCCTCTGGAATCACTGAGTTTTCCCCAAAAAGGCTGCACGAAGATTGCTGTTATCGGGCCAATCATTAATAATATTCCAATCCTTGTCGGCGAAATTCCTTTCGTGGAATAATACGAACTAATAAAGGGTGTATAAAAGACCCCACTGATATAGACAAAAGCATTGATAAAGAACAAAAGAAGTCCTTGTTTTCTCATACTTTTAGAATCGCTCTCTTTCCCTCCCTGTAATTTGTTAGTCTAAGAATACCATCTTCTTTTAATTTTTCTTATAACTTTTTTTACATATCAATATGATTATTTTTTCTTCATAGTTCTTTGGAAACAGACTCACGATATTGTTCAGGAGTCATCTTAAAGTTTTTTCTGAAAGTATGGATATAATGTGATACATCATTATATCCGACCTCCATGGCAACTTGTCCAATTTTTAAATGACGATTTTCCAGTAATACCTTTGATTTTTCCAGTCTATAATCGATCAGGTACTTTGAAAAAGTCTTTCCCGTTTTTTTGCTGAACAGACGGCTTAAATATGAATAATTCATAAAATACTTTGATTCAGCCAGCTCCCGCAAAGTTATATCTCGATAATAATTTCGATTGATATAATTGAGAATGTCCTCAATAATTCCACTGTTCATTTCTTTTGTCTTTCTGGATCCCTTACAGACATAAGTAACTGTTTCGTCAATCCATTTTTCAAGATCCAAGATCCGGTTAAACCCATATAAATCATATCGCCTTGAAAAACTCAATTTGCTGTCTCCATTACTTGCATCTGTCTCTATATCCATTCTGTTTTCAAAATCACTGATTATTTTTAATAGAGATATCACAACCTCATATAGATTTTGCACTGATCCGCCTGAATCTATAATTTCGTCAAATGTATGATGGATATCTTTCATTACACTCATATGATCTCCGGTACAGAGTTCATCCATAATCCTAAATTCCCATTTTTTCTCTACAATATTCCTCTTTTCAGGCATACGATTGAATAGATATAACTTGTTCCATCCATCAATCAGCCGTTGATTAATGGAATAAATAGATTCCTTGTATGCCTTATACAAATCCCTGTTGTTCTGATAGATACGACTTAATCCAGCTGTCACATTGTGGCTGTGACAGACATACAAATAATTGATAAAATCACTAATCTGCAAAGAAATCAGTTTCTGATCATCCCTCGCATCAATCAGAAAAAGAATATAGATATACTCATTATTAATTCTGCTGAAGAAACCTGTCATCCTGCAAGAATAGATTTTACTTTTTATCATTGCATCAAAATTTTCTATTTCTTTACGACACTCGGTCTGAAAAATCAAGACCTGAAATTCATCTGCTTTCCTTGTCAGGAATTCCGGTATAATCTGTTTTTGAAGATCTTCATTTTCCTCCAGCGTTTTCATCGTAATATACTGTTTATATACATCATCTTGAGCTTTAAGTTTTAATCTTGCACTGGCCTTTCTTTCATCTTCAATTTTCTCCGTTACTTTTTGTAAAGGGGAAATCAGATTGCTTTTAAATACCGGTTTTATAATATAATCCTTTACACTATATTTTATTGCTTCACGTGCATACTCAAATTTTTCATGTCCTGTGATCAAAATTACGTATACATTTGGAATGTTCGTATAAACATACCTTGCAAGGCCGAGTCCATCCATCCCAGCCATCTCAATATCAGAAAGGACAAGCTGTATATCATGATTTAATGTCAGAAAATCAATCGCATCTTCTGCACTTTCCATCTCCTTACATACACGAACTTCCAGAGAGCTTTCATTAATAATTTTGGCAATGCTTTTTCTCGCATAAAATTCATCTTCAACCACAATAGCCTTAATCATCTAATCACCTTTCCTTCTTCGAAACCCAGACATTTCAATCTGATTTCCACATTCGTCCCTGAACTTACAACACTTCTCACTCTTATAAAGCACTCATTGCCATAATAGTTTTTTATTCTGGCATTAACATTCTTAAGTCCTATACTTTTTGACCATTCTTCTTCATCCAGTACCGTCTGGCTGTCAGTCTCATTCTGAAGAATATGATTGATTTCAGTTAATTGATTATTTTCAATTCCTTTTCCATCATCCTGCAGATTTATAATCAGATACTGATCACGACGTTTTGCTGATATTCGAACATGTATCTGTTCTTTTCCGCCTTTTGAATACGCATGCTTGAACACATTTTCAAGTAAGGGCTGTAATATAAATTTGATGATTCTTTCGTTCATAAGACTTTCGGGAACATCATACTGTACCTCGATATTGTCACGAAATCGAACCTTCTGTATTTTTATGTAGGCATCCACGATATTAATTTCATCTTTCAACTTTACGAACTTTGTTCCCCGCACATTATATCGCATGATCATGGACAAATTTTGTGTCACTTCCACAACATCCGGAACATTTTCCAGCTCCGCAATAGATCCAATTACATTCAAAGTATTAAATAAAAAATGAGGATTTA
The DNA here is from genome assembly GCF_015159595.1 of Blautia liquoris. Lineage (NCBI taxonomy): Bacteria > Bacillati > Bacillota > Clostridia > Lachnospirales > Lachnospiraceae > Blautia > Blautia liquoris. The sequence continues at coordinate 2,599,436 of NZ_CP063304.1, forward strand.
TCTGATAACGCAGTGCAATCGCCTGTGTAGTTCTTTGATTCTTCTCATATATGATTTCTTTTTCAATGTAATTGTTTATTTGACGGACGAGATTGTTATAGCTTATCATGACACTATGAACACTCTTGCTGGTCCTCATTCCTTCATAATTGACAATCTGCAAAGATTCCGGAGAAGTGTAATTACTGATCTTTCTTTCAAAATAAGTCAGAGGTCTTGTCACCATTACGTTCGTCCACAGAAAAAACACTAAGATAGTAATTAAAACACCTATCATCAAAAATACATTAACCTGATTTGATTTATTAAGAGTGCTTAACATCTGTCTTTCGGATTCAAACTGCACAATCGTAAGTCCTGTTATCATATTATATTTTTTTATAACATAACCTTTTTCACCATTGATCATTGTTTTTGTCGTGCCATAAGGATATTTTTTATTCATCACTTTCCTGGATAGTTCGCTTACAGGGTTTCTGGCTGTCGACTCAGGTGATTCGCCTTCATCAATCTTAATAACAGGCCTGTCTCCATAAAAAAGAATATAGCATCCATCTTGTCCTTTGATACTGTCCTTCACAACCTTTTCCAAAGCATTATAATCTATATCAACACAGATCACTGCCAATTCACTGTTAAGATAAGCATAAATAGGATGTATAGCTGTAAATACTTTGCCTGCAGCAAGATTACTGCATCTTTCATAAGGCTGCGTGTAATAGGTTCCCGTAAAACCATTCCTGATATTTGCTGATTTCTCTTCCTGAACAAAATCGAGATATTTCTCAAATACAGATGCCTGATTACTATATACATTTCCTTTTTCCGTAATAATAGCAGCCTGGGCAACTACTGAATATAACCCAACAATATGTTTCAGGGCATTATCCATATACATTGTTTCCTCAAACTTGGTTTTCTTATCGTCCATAACCTGATCCGTGAGTAAGATTTTACGTGCAGTAAAGTCAAAGTAATGTATCTGATTAAGAGTTTCCATACATCCTAAGGAGTTGTTAAGGGATGCTTCAACGCTGTCACTGGAATTTTCCATCCTATTAACTTCGCTTTGAATGATATCTTCTCGTTTCGAAAAATATGAAGAAATAATGACCGCAAATCCTATAAACAGAACAATTATTATCCACATAAAGATTTTACTTTCTTTATAATCCTTCTTCATAAAAAGCCTCCAATTCATACCGAATATCAAAAAAACCTATAGGGACGCATAGCGTCCCTATAGATATTTATTGAATTGTTATGATTTCACCGCACCTTGTGTCAAGCCGGATATAATATGCTTTTGCGCACATGCATAGACAACCAATACAGGAACCATAGAAAGCAGAAACGATGCGAAAGCAAGGTTGTAATCATTGGAATATTGCCCGGTAAAATTATACTGGAACAATGGGAGGGTAAACATTTCAGGTGACTGATTTAATAAAAGAAGCGGCATCTGAAAGTCATTCCAAATCCAAAGAACATTCAAAACCAAAATCGTTGCAAGCATTGGTTTGATAAGCGGCAGCACTACTTTAAGATATCCTGTAAAGGTGGTGCATCCATCAATATAGGCAGCTTCCTCCAGATCTCTCGGGACTGATTTCACATAATTTACCATAAGATAAACCCCCTGAGAGGACGCCAGTGTCACATGCATGATGATCAGTCCTGTTATGCTGCATAAATTCATTCTTCCCAGATACATGACCAAAGGTACCATGATCACCTGAAACGGGACGAAGATTCCTATCAGCAACGTGTAATAGATGATTGAGTAATACTTGCTTTGTTCCATATTTCGTGCTATTGCATAGCCACACATTGGAATAATGATTATAATCAGTAGTACCGATGTTACGGTAACTTTAATTGAATTAGCAAAAGACGACGCTGCATTTCCTCTTTCAAAAACACCTTTAAAATTTCCAAGGTAAAATCCAGTCGGCAATGAGAAGAAGTTTTCCGCCGACTGTGTCGGTGTTTTAAAAGCAGTGATCACTGTTAAGAATAATGGATATAAAATCACCAGCAATCCGACAAACAGAAAAATATAACAAACTGCCTTTATTGCAATATTACTCTTACTTTTGTTCATATCACTCACCTACCTGACTCTTACCAGATGCTTTTAACGATAGTGCTGCTACTATTGCTACTATGACAAAAAGTACCATTGATTCCGCAATAGACCTAGAAAACTTCCCCTCGGCTACAGCATGTCTGTAAATCAACAATCCAACTGCTTCTGTGGCCTGTGCCGGACCCCCATTCGTCATAACCTTAATGTAATCAAAGATCGTAAGACCTGCTTTTGTCTGTGTTATGACTACTATATTGATAGTGGGCAGCAAATAAGGCATTGTTATATGACAGAATCGTGCCCATCTTCCTGCTCCATCCATTGTTGCTGCCTCTTGGAGGTCCTTCGGTATACTTTGTAATCCTGCCAGAAAAAGTACCATCGGCTGAGCACACCCCTGCCAGAGATTGACTATAAGAATTCCAACAACAGCCAGCTTTGGATTTGCCAAAATACTGCTGGATAAAGATTTGTTTCCAATGGATGCTCCAAATTGTGGAATTGCCCTCAAAAACAATTCATTCCATATAAGTCCCACCGTAATCATACTTAATACTGCCGGGACAAAATACACAGATCTGAAAAACGTTGAAAACCTTTTGACACTGTTTAGAGCAAGAGCACATATCAACGCAACTAGAGTCACACCAATCACGATAGCAACTGTGTACTTAATATTAAACAATAAAGCTTTTCTGAATCTACTATCAGATAATACCGCCAAATAGTTCTTGATTCCAACCATATTATAACTTTTAGAAATACCATTCCAGTCAGTAAAACTATAAAACAAGCCGATAAACATCGTGACCAGAAAAAATACTATATATAATACCATCATGGGCAAAGTGAAAAGGAACATGGTTCTTTTTCTTTCTTTGTTGCCTCCATGACTACCACTAAAACCTTTTGTTCTTTTCATTTTACCCCACCAGCTCCCCTGTTTACTCGCTTAAAGAATCCTGATAGTCAGCAGATAATTCTTTCAAAAAATCATCAATATTTCCACCCAATAATACTCCCTGCAGCTTACTTCGCTTTGTATCCTCGAATCCAGTCGGCGTAGGAAATCCATCCGATTCAGATCCATGTTCATCCACGTAATCGAAGAATTCTTTAAATTGTGGGACGTCATAACTGATATCTTTCACACAGGATGGGCTCTTGTCATTATCTGTATAAATCTGAGCTCCCTCCTTACTGGCACAAAACGCAAGAAATTTATCGATTGCATCCATTTTCTTCGGATCATCTTTTACCTTGGCATTGACACAAAGCCCCGTATCCGGGGTTACGATTGCTTTCATATCTCCTTTATCGTTTGGCATCATTACCATGGATACATTCAAATCCGGATTGCTGTTTAACAATGCAGGAAGCGCCCAGCTTCCCTGAGGAAACATCCATGCCTTTCCTGTCGCAAACTCATTAATCCCCTGTTCATATCCGAGTGCCAGAGAATCCTCACTGGCATACTTCATAAGTTCTACCATCTTCTCCAGAGATTCTTTATACTCGGGAATTGTAGTGAAATCAGTCTCTTTTTTGTTCATCTTTTTAAATATATCAGTATGTTCGCCTAGATCTTTACTCTCAATATTTCCCCACAACTGGGAAATCACCCATGCTTCTTTGCCAGGAAGAACGAAGGCATTTTCTCCTTTATCTTTAATTTTTTTTGCAAGTTCGATCAGTTCCCCCCATGTTTTCGGCGGCTCATATCCTGCCTCCTTAAATTTATCGACATTGTAATATAGGCCCATAAAATTCAGGTTATAAGGCATCATGAATATCCCTTTGTCTGTTTTTACTGAATCAATATACTGAGAATCTATGTTTTCTAAATACTCTTTATCTGAGAGATCCAGTAAAAGTCCCTCTTCGGAAAACTGAATAAACTGTGCGTTTGTCGGCCAATGATTCATCAAATCCGGTAAATTATCACTGCTGGCTCTTGTCATCAAAACTTGATCAGAGTCTGGGACAAGATTTTGGTTGATTTTAATTCCAGGATTTTTACTCTCAAAGGCTTTGATTACTTTATCGTAAGTTTCTCCTGCCTCACGTTTGCCTTGAACAAACTCTATTTCAATCGTTCCTTTTTTACTACTTTCTCCACTTGCAGATATATCTGCCTTTGATGATCCCTTATCCTCATTTGATTTATCTCCGCAGCCACCCGCTGTAACAAACATCGCTGCGGCACATAAGCATGTAGCAATTTTCATATATCTCTTCATGACTAGTCCTCCTCGTTCTCCGGCTACTTCTGAAAGGCCGGATGATCTTTTGCATCCAGAAGCAAAAAGTCGTGATCTTCCAGTTCATATGTTTCAAGTGCCGGGGTATTCGGACCGCCGCGGTCAATCTTGCATGCACGTTTTATAGGACATGCCCATTTTACGGCATTTGTAATAATCTTTTGGATTTCAGGCTGATAATAAATTGGGAAGGTCTCATGTCCATCCTGCAGATAAAAGATTTTGCCCTCGCCTCTGTGCCAGGTACATCCACTTCTGAAAACTTCTCCGCCCTGGTACCATGATAAAAAGATAAGTTCATCAGGATTTGGTATGCCAAAGGGCTCACCATATGTCTCATCATGAGGTACGACGAAAGTCTCGCCAATTCCCTGTGTAATGGGATGATTTGGAGCCAAATTCCAAAGTCTCACTTTTTCTCCCGCTTCGCGCCAGCGAACCCAGTAGGTTTCTGTGCCCAATAACTTTTGGAAAAGTTTTGAAGCGTGAGCTGAATGAAGAGCTATCAGACCCATTCCCTCCAACACCCGTTTTGCACAGCGATCTACCACTTCATCACTAACATCCGGATGCTTTGCATGTCCCCACCATATCAACACATCCGTATCATCCATAACTTCCTGAGTCATAATTTCTTCATGATCTTCTAAAGTTGCAATTCTGAGTGTTCCAATATCGCTGTCCTTTTCCAGAAAACTTCTCAGTGCCCCATGAATACTTTCAGGATATACTGTTTTCAGCTGTGGTATTGTACTCTCGTGAAAGTTTTCATTGTATATTGTCACATTAATCTTTCTATCCATAATATCATTCTCCTTTATTCTTTTCGTTATGATTCGAAGTAAACAGGTTCCCCGGTTTCTCCGGACTCAAAGACTGCTTCCATAAGCTGCATCACTCTCTTGACCTCAGTCATCTTAATCAGGCTTTCTTCTTTTCCTTCTATCACCCTCATGACATTCTGATAAAACTCTCTGATATCACTTTCTATAAGGGGCAGCTCTTCTCTATGGATATTCTCTTCTCGTCTGGGAGCCATTGTTTTTGTCGGCCCTGCCGCAGTCAAGACAGGCATCACATCATCCGCACCATTGCCCCGTGCACATACAATTTCACCTTTCTGTGCAAAATTTTTAATTTCAGCTGTGCCCTCAGATCCTAACACATACCATCTTGGCAATGAAATAAAATTGCTTGTTCCCGCTTCAACTAGCGCAACAACTCCAGATTCCATTGTAAGTTCCACAGTAAATCCATCATCCACCATCAGATTCGTGACGTGTGTCAAGGCAGCATATACTTTCTTAATTTTCTCACCCCTGAACATTTGAGTGATCTGATCAAAGAGATGTACTCCCCAGTCGAGAACCATCCCGCCCCCATGCTCTTGAAATTGTCTCCAGTGGTCAGCCGGTATTCCTATGGATCCATGAACCCGTGATTCTATCCGCCATAAACCTCCAAGTTTATCCGTCTTTATAAGGTCTCTCACCATCTTGTAGTCCTGATCCCAGCGTCGATTCTGATGTATGGTCAAAAACTTTCCAGTACAGTTTGCTGCATCAATCATCTCCTGAACTTCCACACTTGATATCGCTGCCGGTTTTTCACAGACAACATTTTTCCCGGATTCCAAAGACAAAATGCTGAGTTTCTTATGAAGATCATTCGGGGTCGCGACTAAAACAAGATCACTTCTCTGGTCGTCCAGAAGTTCGTCAAGATCTTTATAAACTCGAAGTCCCTTATCCTCAGCATCTTTCTGTTGCTTCTCATCAATATCATATATCCCGGAAATTGACAAATCGTCTATTTTCTGAATCAAATCATAGTGCCAATGTCCCATGCCTCCGAATCCAATGATTGCTATTTTATGTTCCAACCTATATATGCCCCTTTCTTCTGTCTTCAGAATTTAATTTTTTCTCCTGTTTTGGCTGACTCCAGTACCTTTTCAAGAAGTCCGGCATTGATCAATCCATCTTGCAAAGTAGCGGCAAGTCCATCCGCCCGCCCATTAATAATATCCGCAAAACTCTGAAGCTGATCACTCATGCAGTGATCTGGTACAGGAACTGTCATAAAGCAATGGCCATCACGCATTGGGCGATTTCCCATATTGATTTCGATCGAATCCCCTGTCTCATCTTCAAGGTTATACCTCAGTGAGCCTTTTTCTCCATATATCTCAATACGCTGATAATTACCACGCCCATAGGCAAAACGTGTAATATTCAAATTTGCAGCGACCTGACCCTCCAACTGGCTCATAATCGTAACATAATCATCTACTGTGACATCTCCCATACCACTTCCGTCAGGCATAGGACGCTGTTTAATAAACGTATCCGTATCGGCATTGATATAAATAAATTCCCGCCCTGTGATAAAGCGCACCAGATCAATCAAATGGCATCCCAGGTCTCCCAAAGCACCGGATCCTGTACGTTCTTTCATGAAACGCCATACCAAAGGGGTCTGCTCACCATCTTTGGAGGCTCCGGGAAGTCCCCATGATTGTAAATATTCTCCATTCACATGATAGATCGTTCCCAACTGTCCCGACTGTACAATCTCACGCGCATAACGTGCGGCCCCTTTGAATCGATAAGAGAAATTCACCATGTGTGGAATATTCTTTTTTCTGGCAGCATCCATAATTTCTTTTACTTCTTCACTGGAATTACAAACGGGTTTTTCCACTGCGAATGGAATTCCTCGCTCGATTGCAGCCATAGCCACTTCATAATGTACATCATTAGGTGTGGCAACTGTAATTGCATCAACTAGCCCGGAATCCATCATATCCGTGTACTTTTCAAACCAGTTTTCTCTGCTTACGCCATACATGTTTCCTTTCTCTTCCATCATTTCAGGGAGAATATCACAGATCGCTGCCAATTTTAGGTCTTTACTGGCATTAATTCCTCGCATATGTACATTGGAAATACCACCACATCCGACAACCCCTACCCTAATTACTTTGTCTGCCATACATAACAACCTCCTTCTAAAAAGTGTTTATGAACATCTTCTTTTATTGAATGTCTATATTATAGCAAAGCGTTTCCTCTGAATATATAAAATTGTTTACTAACTCCATATGATTATTTTGTCTTGGAGTATCATTAGGTTCAATTTTATCTCATAATATCTGTTTATTTTGTCACTTTCTGACATATATCAATGTAAAAAATATTATTTTAATTTCACTCTGCAGACAAGCAAAAAAACGCCATCAAAACTACTTATAAGTAGTTTTGATGGCGAATAGTTCCCTGAAGTACTTTTTCACTCCTCACATCACTTTAACGTTATCTCAAGAACGGTATCTACATCATCCGGCAGAACCGGATCCGGTCCCAAGTCTGCGAATACAATATCCGGATAATCACTGTGAACCCAGCTTGTGGAGACCGGGATCTCTGCTCCTGTAGCCAGCCAACGGATCTTCTCGACTTCTTCTTTCCTGATTCCCATAAGCGGAATCGGTCCTATCGTATTCTCAAAAAGATGAAAGTATAACTTCTTTCCTTTCCTGGTGATCCTTCCATAATCTGGCTTTTCAATCCCGGCTTTTGTGCATCCGTAGATACTTTCACTGTTCTTTTTCATCCATTTTCCAATCGTCTTTAAGATCGCCATTGACTCTTCGGGTATGTTGCCTCTGGCATCCGGTCCGACATTCAATAGCATGTTCCCACCCTTTGACACACACTCTACCAGCTTCTTGATCAACATACCGGCAGGTTTGAAATAATGATCGTTCGCACAATAACCCCAGTTATTATTCATAGTGACACAGGCTTCCCAGATCAGATCCTTCCCGTTCACATCACAAATTCCGTTCGGAGGAATCATCTGTTCCGGACTCACGAAATCTCCGTGATATGGTTTCGGATTGCCCTCAGCCAGAGAGCCATGACCTTCACCGCTTACTTCCAGACGGTTGTCGATGACGACGTCCGGCTGCAGGGATCGAACCATATCCATCAGTTTGGTGGCATGCCACTTTTCCCCTCTCATATCATCATAAGAGAAATCAAACCACAAGACATCCAGTTTCCCATAATTAGTACAAATCTCGCGGACCTGGTTATGCATCAGCTGAAGGTAATTGTCGAAGTTTCTGTTTTCATTTCCGTATGCGGGATTGTTCCTCATTGGGTGGTTTTTATCCCGGTAATGCGGATAATCCGGGTGATACCAGTCCAGAAGAGAGAAGTATAATCCGACTTTTAGTCCCTCTGCCCGGACGGCTTCCACGAATTCTGCGACCAGATCCCGTCCGCACTTTGTATTCGTGGATTTAAATTCTGTATACTTACTGTCAAACAGACAGAATCCATCATGATGTTTTGCAGTCAGAACTACATACTTCATGCCGGCCTCTTTCGCAGCTTTTGCCCATTTATGTGGGTCGTAGTCGGTCGGGTTAAATTCATCAAAATACGGCATGTAATCCTCTTTTGGTATCTCCTCTGTGCTGCGTACCCACTCTCCGCGGGCGGGAATCGCATACAGTCCCCAGTGGATAAACATCCCAAATCGGGCATCTTGATACCACTCCATACGTTTTTCGTATCTTTCCAAGTCAAACTGATACATTCTTATTTTCCCTCCTGGTCTTATATTATAGATGTTGGGGTCAAAATTAATTTGACCCCTTATGATACACGGATTGTTACGCTCTTCGAGCTCTCACAATCCTAAAAACATTCGAATTCCACCCTAATCGGGTTGCGTTCTCATGTTTTTACGGGTCCCAAGGTCATGCTTTTTCATGCAAGCATGAAACGCAGGACCTTTTGACCCTGGTATCATCATATTATAGATGTTGGGGTCAAAATTAATTTGACCCCTTATGATACACGGACGCGCTCATCCTTTTACCGAACCAATCATGACTCCTTTTACCAAATATTTCTGTACAAATGGATATAGCAACATCACAGGAAGGGATGCCACAACAATGGTAGAGTATTTCAGCAGATCTGACATTCCCTGTAATTTTGAGACCGCTGATGCATCTGCTACTTTGGTCATATCCACTTTGCTCATAATCAGAATCTCTCTCATAATCGTTGTAAGCGGCTGGAGTTTATCTTTGTTGAGATAAAGCATTGCCGTAAAATAGTCATTCCATCTGGACACGCCGTAATATAAAGTAAGTACTGCCATGATAGGCTTTGACAGAGGCATGACGACAGAAAGCAGATATCTGAATGGCGTACATCCATCTAACTGAGAAGCTTCATATAATTCATCCGGGATTGTGTTCATAATATAGGTTCTGCAAATAATCATATTGTAGGTAGACATTGCAGAAGGAATAATCATGGCGGCTCTTGTATTCAACAGTCCCAGTTTATTTACCAGAATATAGGTCGGAACCATCCCCCCGCTGAAATACATGGTAAATACAAAAAACAATGACAAAAAACCTCGTGCCTTAAACTCTTTTCTTGATAAGGGGTAAGCACAGAGCATAGTCATAACAAGGTTTAATGCAGTCCCGGCGAATAAATAAATGAATGAATTGATGAATCCTGTTATAATCTTTTTATTCTGAAATACCGCCTTATAGCCCTTTAAAGTCGGCCTTACCGGAAACAAAACAACTTCACCGCTGATTACCGCCTGTGGATCAGAGAAAGAGGCGGAAACTACATAGATGAGCGGGTATAAGATAACAACAAATATCAGCGTCAGGAAAACGTAATTTGCGACAGTAAAGGTTTTATCCCCTGCACTCATATAACGAAATTTACTTTTTTTCATCTTGTTCTCCTTACCACAGACTTGTTTCTGTAAACTTTTTACAGACCTGGTTTACGACAATCAATAATATGAAGGAAACAAGGGACTGGAACAAACCTGCTGCAGTTGAATAGCCAAAGTTGGAATTTACTACACCCACTTTATAAACAAACGTTGAGATGACCTCCGATACGGACGCATTCATCGAGTTTTGCATCAGATAGATCTTATCCATTCCAATACTGATAATATTCCCACAGCTAAAGATCAGCATGATAATAATGGTCGGCCAAATGGATGGAAGATCTACGTGCAGAATACGTTGGAATCTGCTTGCACCATCTACGATTGCTGCCTCCTCAAGTTCCGATGAGACCCCGGAAAGTGCAGCCACATAGATGATTGAAGAATACCCTGCCGTCTGCCATACACCGCTCCACACGTAAAGCGATCGAAAAACTTTCGGATTGCCAAAGAAGTTTACCGGTCCAATTCCAACTTTACCAAGTAATACATTGATGATCCCACTTCTCAGATCCATCATCTGCATCATCATTCCTACCAGCACAACGACCGAGATAAAATACGGTGCATATGTAACCATCTGGACAGTTTTCTTGTACCATTTGCTGCGCATTTCATTAATTCCAATTGCTAGAAGAATCGGTACCGGAAACGTAAACAAAGTGTAGATGCCTAAAATAAACGTATTCTTTATGACAAGCAGACTGTTTGTAGATGTAAGAAACTGTTTAAAATACTTAAGGCCTACCCAGTCACTGCCCAGTATCCCTTTGCGAATACTATAATCCTTAAACCCAATTATGATACCTCCCATTGGGATATATGCGAATACAATTGCATAGATGACAGGCAGTGCAATGATAGCCCAAAACTGCCAGTTGGAACTCTTTTTCTTTCTCTTTTTCTGCATAGAATATCCTCCCATAAAGGCTCTCACGATTGATATGTTCGGAGAGCCTTGAATTGCTAGTTACTCTTTACTCTGAGAGTGCATTCTGTCATAGGCAGTCTGATATGTTTTTATAAGTTCCGGAAGCCCCGCCTTATCCAAAGCATCCAGATATTTATCCCACTCAGAATCAATGTCTTTTTCTCCGGTCATAAAAGCTACCGCATTCTCATCAATAAGTTTTGAAACCTCTACTGCTGTCGTTGACATATCTGTACTTTCTTCATCGGTTACTTTCAGTACCTCTATATTAGCCAGATTCGTATTCTCGCCATATGGTTCATACAATTCCTTCGTCGCATCATACAGAAGTTTTTCCAGACCTTCCGGAGAATACGGATCCACATCTATATCCATCGCCTGCCCCATTCGATAATCCCTGGGAGCGACACGAATTCCAACATCCTGCCAGTCATGATTCTGGGTTTCTGCTGAATATGCATTTAAAACTTCGTAAAGTGCAGGATTTCCATCCATGCCAACTTTTCCTTTTGGATTTAACTCCCAGTCCTTGCCTTCCTCCGGACCATACTGAGAGGAAAGGTCACCTGTCTCGCTATAGAAAAAGTCTGCCCAACGTAAGGCTGCCTCAGGATTTTTACACTTATCTGTAATACAGACTCCGCCCGAACTCAATCCGGAATTTCGCTCTTTCCATGCGATCTGAGTCCCATCAGGTCCCTTAATGGGTGCCATTGCCTCATAATGCCTGTAAAGTTCATTATTGGAAACAGAATCAATGGAATCGGATATCGTCCCATCTGCAAAAAACAAAACAGGTTCGTCTGGCTGGTTAACCAGTGTCTTCATCTGTTCACCGGTTTGTGTGAAGTTCCCATCATATATCGCTCCCATATCATAAAGTTGCTTGATAAACTTCAAACCTTCCTTATATTCATCTGTGGTGGCAACGTCCACAATCTTGTCTGTATCCATGTTCACCGCTGCAAAGTCTCTGACGGTAAATGCAGCCGATTTACTTGGTATGAATGTATATGCCCCCATCAGCCAATCCTGCATACGTGAGAACCAACCTTGTTCAGCTCCGGCAACCGCAATTCCATCCGGCTTATACTCCAGGAATTTTTTACAGACATCCATAAACTCATCTGTAGTAGTTGGAACACCAACACCCATCTCATCCAGATGATGCTTGTTTACCCACAATTTTCTTCCATAGCTACAATGATAGCAATCGTTTACCTCGGCAAGTGAATATATTTTCCCATCTGTCTCGCGAGTTATATCCATATCATAGTCTTTCATAACCCGCAGGTAATTCGGTACGTTTTCCTCCGTAATATAATCATCCAAAGGAATAATGATTCCTTCCTTAACACCATATTTCGCTATATCCGGAGAGACTCCAAAGATTATGTCCGGATAATCATCCGACTGCAGAATCATATTCAGTTTGTCAGACCAATCATCACGTCCTCCCGTGATGAACTCCATCTTAATCCCTGTCTTTTTCTCCATAAATTCTGTAAAATCATTTGTAGCAAAATCTTCGACATTCGGCATGCTCATAGTGAACATTGTCATATTAATCGTTCCGTCTTTTACAATCGGATAAGTTCCTGCCTTGTTAAGTTCCACTTTCTTCTCGTTATCATCTTGTTTTGATCCGCATCCAGCCAGCATTGAAATAGACAACACAGCAGTCAGCCCTGTTACAGATACCTTTTTTAAAATCTTTCTCATACATATCCTCCTTAAAATTTTAAAATAATGAGATTTAGATGTGCAGATGTCTGAATTACCAAGCTTTATTCTGTACACATTACACATGTTCTGTTTGCCTCTGCAAATTATTTTGTGCTGTTATTATATATGACACAAATCATTTTTGACAACGTACATTTTTTTATCGCCCATACATTTTTTGATATTCACTCGGAGTCACCCCTATTACTCTTTTAAAAGCCCGGCGAAATGAATAATCACTATTATATCCAACATTCTCCGCCACATCCTGCACGTGTTCTCCCTGTTTCAGTTTCTCCTCAGCAAACCTGATTCTTTGCATCTCCAGGTAAGCTGCAAAACTTACCCCGAACAATTTCTTAAAATCACGATATAACTTTTGTTCTGATATATGGATTCTCTCGGAGAGTGCCGTAAGATTAAATCCTTCTTGCACATACTCCATACGGATGACATCCATGATTTTATTTTTCAAACGGTTTTCTTCATCACTTTCCAACAGCTTTTTCTTCTGTTCAAAATAACTACAAGTCTTAAATACAATTTTTTCTATTTCTTCACTTGTTTTTGCACGCTGCGTCTCGCCAAACAACTGATCCCGATCCTGGCTGCAGGACTCCTGATCCAGGCATCGCAGTATGACACTTCGAATAATTTCAACGGTATGTGTCATTGACTGGCACCCTTGTTCCGGAAGTCTCATATTGCTCTCCATAATCTGATCCATGAGTATCCGCAGCTGCTCACATATCCCGCTTTCAATTGCTTTTTCCAGCTGCAGTTCTAGGTCTACCGTGAATACGACATGTTGATTTCGTGGAATATCCTTTAAGAAAAGAGGCAATCGAACTTTGTGATACCTCGCATATTCGCAGATTCTTTGAACATTTTCATATTGTTCTGAAACAGATTTTAGATCATAGGCTTCATCACTGATTCCCGCATAGATATTAAGAGGCATCTGACTATACAAAGCATAGTTTACCCGTTCCACAAATTCTTTCCTTTGATTTATACTGACAGCTCCTTCCTGCGATAAAATAAGGGTGTACTTCCAGGCACTCATCGGTATAAGGTAAAAGTTATATTCCCCAGATAAGATTTCTGAAAGCTCTTTCATCTTCTTTGAAAGATCATCTCTCAGAGTCTCAATATTGGAATCCAAAAGCGGTTCCATAATCATCCCAACAACACAGCAGGGAAACATCACCTGAATGGAAACATCTGCCCTGTTCATTTCCTGTTTTAAATCAACTTCAGAGGGATAAGAGCCTAAAAGTATCCTGCCCCATATTATCTCCTCAGCAAGTTTTTTCTGTTTCACAACTGTAGTCTGCAAAACATCCATTCTTTCTAGAACCCGCTCCGTTTTCTTCCAGATATCTGGCACTCCATGAAAATCTATATCTTTTTTTGAATCTTGCCCCGTCAGCTTCATGAATTTCCTGACAACCGGACGGCTGCTCTGCCAGTACCAGAGACATATGAGAACCCCGACCATCAAAGAAGCAATACACAACAATAATATCTGGTAATGTGTTTTCCCTACCTCGGATAATAGCACCTTTTTTGGTATCACCGTTATAAACTCACATTGATTATGTACCGTGCCGACAGCATTTACACTAATTTCTTTCTTTTTCCACCCGGCCTTATTCAGGTATTGATGCCACTTTGATTCACTTTTAAGTCGTAAAGGATTCTCATTCAGATTGTCATAAACAAAAAAGATATTACCGTTCGAATCATTTAGGAAAACAATTCCTTTGTTCTTTCCCAGAATATTTTTCATACACTGCTTTACCTGAGCAGCATCCATTTCAACCAAAACAGTGGCTCTTCCTTCACGATAGGTTACGCTATGAGAGAGCCAGATGCTGCCGTTTCTGTCCGAATCCAAGAAAAATCTAATTCCCTCTGCTTTTCCGTCAGACATTTCTTTTAATAGATTACTGTTCTTTTCTTCGGAACTGCTGATATCTAACATACTGGTTTTTCTAGGATTATCAGGAATAACCTGAGGAATCCGGATAATATAAGAATTATTGTCTGGAAGTATATAGATGTACTTCACGAAGTGATTCATAAGTGAATAATTCGGATAAGTTCTTGCTAACTCATATGTTTTATAGTAAATTTCTTCTGAATCAAAATTCTCTTTGTTTTGTATGTATTCTTTTAGCTTTCCATCATCACTAATGTACTTTCCTATGTTGGTCAGCTGATCAATTTCATTATCGAATACAATGGCCGCCTCCTTCGTCAAACCCCTTACTCTTTCTGCCTGTATGTTAATCAATGCCTGCTGCATATTGGCATAAATTACAATAATGGCTATGGTGGGTGCCAGGATAATCACCAGATATGAAAACAATAATTTTACAGAATTGAAACTTTTTTCATCCTTTTTCAGATGGTTTTTCATAGAAGTGCCTCCGAATCATAAATTTGCTATATACAAGATAGACTTTATGTATAGAATACTAAAAACTGTTGTGATTGTCTATAGTTTCGGTTGTGTTTTTTGTGCACTTCTACGCTCAATTCAGAGTAAAATTATAGCCCCGATACAATCGGGGCCATGCTAATGCGATTACAGATGAATAGTCTTTCAAGCACTGCGTTATCTACTTCATCTTTCTAAGATATATTCTTGCTTTTTGATGATATGGTTCTATCTCCAATGTCTTTTGAAGATTAACTTTTGCTTTATCCGCCCTTCCCATTCCGAGATAGGCCAGACCCATAATGTAGTGGCAGTGAGCCTTATTTCTTTTTTTTAAATCGCCTTCAAAGATCTGAAAGTCAGGAGCTGATACCGCAAAATAGTCAGTTTTCATCTCTTCATTCAAATGACGTTCACCATAATCAAGAAGTATGTAAAACCTTTTATTTGATTCTGCTGCATCTCCCAATTTAGCAAATGCTTTTCCCTGGTAATAAACCATATCGGCCGGTTGATCGTTATAATACATCGCCCCTGCTGGTATTGATTCTCCACAGGCAGCCTTACTATACATTTCGGCGGAATCTTCTCCAAGACCTTCCAGTGCGAGTCCCAGGATATAGTATATATCGTTATCCTTTGTGCCGACAAGCTTTCCTTCACCCAGATTATCCGGATAGATCAATGCGGATTGTAGCAATTCTTTTGCTCTTTGATATTCTCTTATCTTCAAAGCACTCTGTGCTAATTCAGATAAAGCAATCTTGTACTGTGTGGATATTTTTCCTTCGCCGCCTTCCCATGGACGAAAAACATAATTCATGATCGAATCATAAGCATCTTGATTTCGTCCTGCAAGATTTAAAAGTGTCACATATTCTGTGTAAAGATCATCGCGTTCTGTAATAATTGCCCTATTGTCATCATACATTTTCAGACGATAGGAAAGAGATACGCCCAGTATCTTATAAAGCTGATCTAATTCCATAAAAACTCTGGCATCACTTTTATCAAGAGAAAATGCCTTCTCGAGTTTCTTCCTCGCACCACTCTGATCATTTCTTTTATTATAGTATCCGAGAGCAAGATTTCTCTCAAGGGTAGGATATTTATCATCGATCTCTTCTGACTTCTCCCAAAGTTGAATTGCAGTCTCATATTGCAGTTTATCATAGAAAAGATTCCCAAGATAATAATATGCCTTGGCCTCAAAAGGATCATTTAAAATCGCATCATTTAGTACTGCAATATCATTCAACTTATTTGGGAAACAATAGGCCGGATCACACTGGTTTGCTGTATGATATTCTTCTTCCATGCCAGCGATATTTCCAAGCTTTCCATAATAATACCCTTTATAATAGTGAAGCATCGGGTGATTCTGTGTACACTCGGACAAGACTTTAAGAGCTTCCTCATAGCCTCCGCTTTCCGCATAATCTCTGGCTGTCATCAGATAATTTTCATGAAAGTTGCGCATGACAAAACGATCTGTTTTCTCCCCGGACACAAATTCCCGTTCAAACATAGAATAATAGTCAAATTTATCAAGCTTTAGATTTTCCCATATCTGTTTCTTTGCTTCCTGATTCCATCCGAGCCTGCGAAGAATAAGTGCCCTTAGCCCCCTCGCTTTTATATTATGAGCATTCTTAACAAGTGATTGATCGATTAGCTCAAGGGCAGACGTATAGTCATTGTTTCTCACTTGTATCGCTGCCAGATAATAAAACGACATCTCCTGTTGGTCATTCGTCCAGGTGGCTTTAAAAAATGCATCATATGCTTCTTGATATCTTTCTTGATAGAATAAAGTAACGCCCAGATTATAATATGCTTCGCTGTCATATGGATTCGGATTCAGTCTTGTCAGACGTTCCAATGCCTTTTTGAAATGCTTCTCGGCATCCTCAAATTGACCACGGCGCATAAGCAGAAGGCCATAGGCATTGTTCAGCCGTATATCTCCTTTGTCTCTCCTTAACCCTTCAAGATAATAGGAATCCGGGAGATAAGTTGCATGGCGGTACTGTTCAATATGCTGTCCGGTTAGTAACAATTCTTCTGTTGTCATAATTTCTTCTGGATCTTTCGCCGCTATGGCCGGTTCGGCCAGTTTTGGAATTTCCTCCTTCAACGGCTGATATTCAACAAGCACTTTGTTCTTATCCAGTACACGAATCTTTAAGTCCTCTTCCTTCTCAACCTCACAGTAAAATATTGTCTCAAAAACATTCTCAGGAGATATCTTTGCGGATTCATGAAATATCTCTTTTTCTTTATTTGTAACTATAATCTCTGCATCATCGTACTTTGATGTTGCGTATACGCAGACATAAATTTTATCTTTGTCAGAAAGTGTGAGATTAACAACTGCATCAGTAGTTGCATTTTTCACTTCTCCCACAGCTTTATAAGGCATAAAATACTGCTTAAAAGTTTTTTCTTCATATGGTTTCAGCCATGTAAAATCAGGCTGGTTGTCTGTATATATGCCAGTCATAAGCTCAACATAGGGGCCATCTTCATCCGTTAGATTTTCATCCCATATGTGTCCAAAATTTCCATTTCCCCAGGTCCACTGCTTTTTCCCCGGCGAAATATGATGATCAGCTACATGCAAGAGGCCTGCTTTTTTCCTGTAATCATATCCTCCGACAAAATCATATGCAGACTCCTCTGCCATCATAGAAGAAGGGACCGGAATATTTTTATGTCTGGATATATCAATCCCCTCACTGTAATCATATTTATAATATGTACCCATGGCAACCGGCCAGCGCGATACATCGCGTTTTCCATGGTCATAGACGGAATGAACATCGGGTGGAAAAATCGTCTGGGTATATTCATTTACTGGAATTGCAGGATTTGCCCACCACAAGAAAGTTTGTGGCATTGCAGTTCGATTATAAATTTGCCCCCTGATTTCAATGTATGATTTATCCGGATAGAGCGTGAATCCAGCGATCCCTTTTGTTCCATACATCTGATCGACATCATTTACCAGAACAGTCCTGCTTCCGTCATCGTTCTCCTGAATTACATGATCTACTGGAAGAAACGTCGTTGGCCGATGATGCTGCGGCCAGTTAAATTCGATTCCCCCTGAAATCCACGGCCCTAAAAGGCCTACATGTGCCGGCTTAATTACATGATTATAATAGACGAAATCATAATCGTTTGTCTTGTCATAGGCCCGCTGTATTCGTCCCCCCAGTTCTGGAAGAATCATTACCTTCAGGTATTGATTTTCCAGGAAAACTGCTTTGTATTCTTTATCCTTTTTCTCATATGAGATCTTTTCTGTTAGTGGATAAGGATATGCCTTTCCTGAACTTCCCTGATATACCCGTTTTTCAAAAAACATTGGATTCTTATCAGCTTCGCCTGTCTCATAAGTAGGGATTATGACCTTTTCCTCCCAAATGTCTACACCTATCATGTTTTCGTTCATGGTACCCTCCTTC
Source organism: Blautia liquoris (assembly GCF_015159595.1). Lineage (NCBI taxonomy): Bacteria > Bacillati > Bacillota > Clostridia > Lachnospirales > Lachnospiraceae > Blautia > Blautia liquoris. The sequence goes on from NZ_CP063304.1 coordinate 2,618,142, forward strand.
TTTAACTTGATGAAAATTGCTATGATTTATAATTATATAATAACAAACAATTCAATTATTTGTTGCAAATAGTTGCTCATAGAATTTCTAATAATTGCTACATTAATCAGAACTAATACTCACAATAAAAAGGGAAGGTTTTCTAAACAAGGTCATCCTTTAACTGCACCAGCCACAATTCCTTTGATAAATGTTTTAGAACATAAGCTAAAAATTATAATCATAGGCAAAATAGAAAACGCCAATGCACACATAATTGCACCATAATCACTCCGAAATGAATTTGAGAGATTGTTGATCATTAAGGGGATCGTAAATAATTCCTGTTTATTGATTAATATAACCGGTAAAATATAATTATTCCATGATGATAAAAAAACAAGCATCGCTAATGTAAGAATTCCCGGTTTTACACAAGGAACTACAATTCTAAAAAGAATTCCCGGTTCTGAACATCCATCCAAACGACCAGATTCCAGGAGTTCATCAGGTACACCATCACTAATGAACTGCATCATCAAAAAAGCTCCCAGTGGGTGTGCTGACCATGTAAAAACAAGAGGAAGAAGTGTATTCAAGAGTTCCATCTTTCTCATTTCAAGCATATATCCAATCATAGCAATCTGTCCTGGTATCATCATGATGGCCATAATAAATCCAAAAATGATTTTTTTTAATTTAAAATTATATTTTGCCAAAGCAAACCCTATCATACAAGAAATTAAAACACTTAATATTACAGAGCAAACAGAAACTAAAACAGAATTAAAATAAGCTTTAAAATATCCTTTTGAAATTACCATCTTAATGTTTTCTATTAGATAGTTTCCCGGAAGGATCGGAAGTCCCTTAAAAATGTCCTCGCTATAATATGTTCCCATAACAAATACAATATATAAGGGAAAAAACATAACAACGGTCATTAATATCAGAAAAACTTGTTTTAATATAGCACCTGCACTCTTTTTTGGATGTTTATTCATTTTGTTTCACCCCTTCCGTTGCTTAGCTTATATCCAATAACAGAAAACAACATGATAATAACAAATAAAGAATAAGCAATTGCAGATCCGTAACCAAGGCGAGAATCCAAATTGAATGCATCATTGTAAAATTTCCACACTGTTGTCAGTGCAGTATATCCTGGTCCTCCTGTCTGCCCGTTTCCGAGAGAGGCCCATCCACTGAATAGAAGCTTTGGCTCATCAAACATCTGTAATCCACCAATCAACGAGGTAATAATTAAAAATTTAGTAGTCCCACTAAGCATCGGAATTGTAATTTTGGTAAAAATCTTAAATTTACTGGCGCCATCTACGGCTGCAGCTTCATACAATTCTATGGGCATAGAGGTCATAGCCGCCAGATAAATCGTCATATAATAACCTAAATATCGCCATACAACCATGATAACAATAATTACCTTTGATGCAATCTCGCTCCCTAACCAGAAAAAAGGCTTGTCCAAAATCCCAACTTTCATCAAGATTTTGTTAATATATCCTGACTGCCAGTCAAACAAATAAGAAAAAATAAATCCTATGGCAACAGGAGTGGTTATGTAAGGAAAAAAATTAACAGTTTGATAGATATGTTTTCCACGATGGATATCAAAGAGAAGATATGCAACTCCCAACCCCAGAAAGACTGTGATTGGTGTGGAAAATGCCATTAAAATGATTGTGTTCCACAACGATTTTAAAAATAATGGATCTTTTGTAAAAAGATTTACATAGTTTTGTATACCAACAAAAGTCTTTTCTCCAATCCCATTCCAATCAAAAAAGCTTAATTTCAGAGAATAAAGCATTGGAAACAAACTGAATAGAAAATATGCTGCTATAAATGGTAAACAAAAAATATACGGCCATTTATTAGTTTTAGTTAACGCTCCGTTTTTCTTTTTATTCATAGCTGGTCTCCTTTTATTAGATATTAAAATGATAAGAGAAAAGCTCAACTTATAAAAGCTTTTCTCTTAATCTGAATTATTTTATCACCGCATTTGGAACTAAAGTCTGAGTTTCTTCCTTTAAAATTTTCAACGCTTCATTTGCGGTCATAGATGGATTACCTGTCATCTGAGTTGCTACACTGTTAAGCGCACTTCTCACATTTGCCTCATTCTTTGTCTGAACTTGACCTTCTGTAGTAATTGCGATGGTATTGATAAAATAGTCCGCCAATTTTTCCCCTCCAAAAAATTCATCATATTGACCGGGTTCTGTGAAGAAGTAAGAATTATCTTCCTCATAAGGAGCTTTAAATCCTGTCATAAATCCAAACTGATCATAAGCTTCTTTTACCCCTTCACCAGTACAATAAACATCTTTAATATAATCCCATGCTGATTCCTTATTTTTACTTCCTGAATAAATACTTACAGAAGTTCCTCCATAAGTAAATCCACTTCCCGGTGCTTTCGTAAGCCCCCAATTACCAGAACCATCCGGATCATTTGTCTCAATGTTCCATTTGAGACTCCATGGAGCACACGGATAAAATAGAATTTCTCCTGCAGCAACACTATTACTTAACGCCGGAGTTCCATCTTCCTGCTTTCCAAGTATTCCAGCCTCGTTAAATTTTGTTGTAATATCGAGCACATTTCTGTAACGTGATGTCAAATCAATATTATCGCCATCAATATAATCACTTACGTCTTGATTTATCAAAATATTATTCATAAGGACAGTCGTTCCAGGAAGTACTGTAACCTTTCCTCCACCTTCTTCTATAACTTGCTGACCAATATCATATAATTTATCCCAATCTGAGATCATATCAGCAATTTTATCGGGGTCGTCCGTTCCCAAGTATTTTTTTGCTAAATCTCTTCTATATGCAAACCCACTTGGACAAATCTGTTGTTCTACACCATAAAGCTGCCCTTTTGGCCCAGCTCCTAACTTATTAGCAAAATCAAACATTTCATCCGGCTGAACATTATATGGCTCTTTATACAAGTCTTCCAAAATTCCCAAATCAAAGACTTTTCCTCTGTAACCCATCTCGCTTAAAATTATATCTGGTACTCCACTTCCACTTGCCACTGCACTCTGTAGTTTCTGAAAATAATCTGTATTAGAAACGACCAATGTATTAAAATTTACATTTGGATGTTTCTTGTGGTACCATTCAGTCATATGTGTAAGGTGTGCTTCATCCCAATCCCAAATTGTGAGGGTTACTTCTTCATTGCCACCTGCATGATCAGTATCTTTTGGCTGTGGGTTAGATGATTCATTCTTAGATGATCCCCCACATGCGCTTAGCATAGAGATTATCATCATTGTTATAATTATAGATACAAAAGTTTTCTTTTTCATATAGAGTCTCCTTTCGATTAAAAAGTCTGGATATACATCTATTTTACTAACATTTCAATTACATCCATAGATATCTCCTGTTTGGGATCAAATTCTCCAGAATTCATGTATCGATAAATAGATGACAGTAGTGCTCTTGCTTCAGGATATTGTTGCAAGTTCTGAAGCCCCATAGAAGAGAAAAGCAATTTTCCTTTTCCACAACTCCATTCAATTAGCTGAGCCATCGGCCGCATGTAGGCATAACTGTCCATTTCTGTGATAATCGCATGCATAACTCGGGGAAGTATCACAGCCCTCTGCGAAGCCATCGCCCACCACTGCCAGTTCGTATGCGTCTGCGTCGGAAAATCACGGAATATTGGATGCTCAACATCAATTAACTGCCCCATCCCCCCGGATTGTGCGGGGAATGTTCCGACTGACCAAAAATCAGTTGTAAACTGGGTCTGAATGGACATCGGCATTGCCTCTTTTGTTGCTCTCGGTGAAAGATAAACTTTTCCGCCGGCATTTAGGACCTTTTTAGCTCTTTCATCAAAGTGTTCTGTTTCATAAATATACTCCGGGCATATCGGATTAACTTTCGGATAAACCCAGACTGGATAAGCGTTCCTGGCCTCATCAATTTCTACCTGAAGTTCTAACTGAGTAGCTTTATCTATATGTAAAAGGAGGTTGATCCGTCCTGCATCAGTTATTTTCCCCTTTGAACATAAAACTTTATCGAGTTCTCCACATGTTTGAAAATTATCTCCTGACAGACAAAAACGAATTGGTCCATCGAGATCTGTTTTTCCAAAGTTAGCCACTTGTATTTCTACTTCCAGCATTTCACCATCTTCATAAGTATATTTCGGAAGCAAAACCAATGGAAGCTGATCACGGAAAAATTTTTGGAATTCCTCCGGCCTGGCGAAAGCAAAAGGTTTCGGCTCCAAATGTGAATTCATCATACCAACTAAAGCAGTACCCTGACCTGGAAAGTCTTGCAGTCCAAGAAGTGAAATACCAGATAAATTTTTTGTTCTCATTGCAGCTTCTATTTCTTCACGATAACCAATACGGGATAATTCTCCCGTCGCTTCCACATATTTCTTCCATTCGCCCAGAAGTCCCAGTTCGTCTGCCCTTTTCTTAATCAACTGATAATTTATGGGTTCACTTACCCCTTTAAACTTATTTAGTTCATCAAAATCAGGTAAAACTTCAAACTGTCCGACCTCAAATCCAAACACCGGTTTCTGATAGGTCTTCCGAAGCTTGTCCATCGTTTGATCATAATTTGTCATTGCATTAGGATATTGATTGTTGACATACCCTGCAATTCGAACTTCATCCTTTCCTTTCTCAGATGTCGCCTGAAAGGTACCTCTCAATGGATAATCCTTTGTGAAGAATATCTGCGACGTATAAAAATCACTGTTGGCATCGCATCCAATTGTACCATAATGCGGGTTGGATCCATTTGCATAAAGACGCGTAGCATCCAACTGATGTGCCTGAGAAAGCAGCATATCCATACGAGTATGTCCAAGTTCCCCGGTCCACAGTTCGTTTCCGAACGTTAACATCACAAAGGACGGATGATTTGCAAGCATTTGAATCAGCTGTTTCAACTCTAGCTGGTAATATTCAAAGCTTTCTTCTGACTCAAAGGCATTCCTCGGGTTCCAATGGGAAAGTTCCGGCTGCATCATCATGCCAACTTGATCGGCCGCATCAAATGCTGCCTGTGGTGGACAATGAGAATGAAATCGCATACAGTTGATTCCATACGACTTAAAAAGCTTTAGTATTTCAATCCACTTGTCAACGCCCATTGGTGGATGCCCTGTCTCAGGGAACTCTGCACAATTGGCCTCGCTGCGTAAAAAAATAGTACGTCCATTAAGAGCCAGCCGGCCTTCTTCATTCTCACCAAATTCACGTACTCCAAACGTCTGTGTTTTTGTATCTGCTCCTGTAAGTTGTACCGTGAGTATATATAAATTTCCTTCATACTCATCCCAAAGTTGTACATCTTCCAATAGCTCAAGATTATCAAAGGCAAGCTTTGTCTTACCTTTTTTCAGTTGTATCTCTGTGCAAAACGTTCTTTTTAATGCTTCGCTTTGAATGTTCAATTTTCCGCTATAACTTTTCGTTGCAGAAATTTCTATCTTCACATTGATTTTGTTTTTATTTGGATATATAAACACTTTTGACAAAAAAACAGAATTTTCCACACGCAGTCTCAAATAGCCGATTACACCATTCCAGTTGGTCTGCGTCTCATCTGTAGCTGCCGACGAATAAACAATATCATCATGAGGAAGCTTTGGGTAACTATTATCAGATAAGAGAGTAATTTCATTATTTCCAGTTAATAGCCCTGTCACTTCAAAAACATAGGGGGTACTAATCGTTCCCTGGGTAAAGCATTTCACTCCTTTTCCGTCCACAAAAAGCCTCAGGCATCTGGCACGTTCTACCTCGAGAAAAACTCTTTTTCCACTTTCCGGAATAAAGTGAATCCTCTTTGTTAATTTTGCTTGCCCCTCATATGTATACTTCCTTGTAAAGCGTGTAGCAATTGGTGCACCTGAGTCAAGCTTGTCTTTCACATTACCCAAATTTTCATCCGGATGCCACTGATTTTCACCCTTATCCTTGTGACCAATTCCATTCTCATCCAAAGTTCCTGGAAGTTGTGCTGTCTGATTTGTCCCATCGTCCAATGTAACCTGCCATTCTCCGCTCAAATCATAATACAAAAATATCGCCCCTTTCGTGTGGAAAATATAGTATTTATTTATTAATTATCTATATAGAGTATATAAATTCAGCCAGTAAATTTGTTATAAAATATTGCCTTATGTTTTCAAAAAATTGCTTTTTTTATATTAATTGTACAATGCAAGAACATAGTCCTTATTTTTTCATACCCACCATACATCATCATTTCATTTTCGTAGTCTATATAGTTGTAACTCTTGCTTTATTTTTGGAAGGTTTTATAATAATATAATACAATGTGTCAGCATCTACATTGCTAAAAGTTCCTGTTAGGAGGAGAGATTTTATGCATATCAAAGAAACCGGAGTTCTATCAGAATCCCTAATATATTTCCATATGGCAAGCCCAACCGCACCACTACTATATTTCTATCCGGCTTGCATCGGCCATTATTTTTGTAATGGGTGCTATTCACTCTCGAGAACAAATTATAATAGTTTTCTATTTTTATATGTAATAAAAGGAAATGGATTTATAAAAACGCAGGGACAAAAGCACACTTTGGCACAAGGAAACCTTGGATTAATCGACTGCTATGAACCTCACCAATACTATACAGAACATGGTTGGGAAATTCTTTGGATGCACTTTGATGGACCTCTTGCACGCCGTTATTTTGATGAAATTATGAAAGATCATGCACCTGTGTTTCACGGAAATGCAGCAATAAATGCGAAACATGAATTGGAGGTTATATATAGATGTTTTGATGAGGGAAAATCATCTATTGACGAATCTGAACTCTCCTATCACATTGTGAAACTTATTACCCCTCTATTGAATCATAAAGAATTTTCAGAAACCCCTGCAAAGGAAAGCCCAATAAAAGACACTCTCCATTACATATCCCAGAATATAGACAGTGAACTTTCTGTCAGTATGTTAGCAGAAAGAATATATCTGAGCAAATATCATTTTATACGTATTTTCAAGAAAGAAACAGGTTATACCCCTCACGAATATATTTTGATGTGTCGTGTAAACGCTGCCGCCTATGCACTGAAATCTACATCGTTAAGTGCTAAAGATATTGCCCTACAATATGGATTCTCCAGTGAAAGCAGTTTCAGCACAACATTTAAGAAACGTCTGGGGGCCTCTCCGCGAAGCTATCGACTTTCTGAAAATGATAATTCTTGAGTCCGAATTAACCCATACATAATCTGTGACATCTCAAGCATCCCCTAGAATTTTGGGGACCAGATTACTTGTCTCAAAGGACAAACTATGCTACTGTTAGCATATCCATCTACATGAAAGGAACTTCTTAATGGCTGCCTATCCACTTGATCGTATTCATATCGATCATGTTTTTCGTAATCAACCTTATAAAATGCGTGAAGCTCATCAACACGCACGCTACGAACTCTACTATTTAGCAGATATCAGCAGCATGGGAACCGTGACGATTGCAGACAAAACATACCCGCTGACCAAGAACTGCCTGGTATTGATCGATCAGCATACTCTTCACCGGAATGATCTAAGTCAGACAGCCCACCATGAACGTTATCTGTTGGAACTGGATCCTGATATTTTTGATAGTGACAGTGATAAGTTAGTTCATGTTCCAATTGCTTTATTTTTCAAACAGCATACAGGTGTTCATCAGCTTGACTCTAGTACTTTACTACAAGTGGAACAAGTCTTGCTTTCTATCTATGATGAGTCTCTTTTTAATGAAAATTATTTCGAAGATTTGGTTCGGCTGCGTGTACTGGAAATTATCCTACTGCTAAACCGTTTCTTTGAAAAACAGACCCTGACAAATGGTAAATTCTCTATGGCACAAAAGCAAACGATCGTGCCAGTCGTTAAATATATCAATGAACATTTTAGCGAAGATCTTTCTTTAACACACCTGGCAGAACAGTTCTATTTAAGCAAAGCCTATCTTGCGCGTGCTTTTAGAGCCGGAACCGGGCAAACCCTTCATGCGTATCTAAACGATTGTCGTCTCAAACATGCTCAACGGCTTTTATTGCTATACCCCAGTTATACGATTGATGAGGTTGCAGAACTTTGTGGTTTTCATAGTACTTCTTATTTTATCAAACAATTTCGTCTACATACCGAAATGACTCCTGTCCAATTTCGCAAAACTTATTAGAAAAGAGGAGGGATGTCGCAAATGCGACACCCCTCCTCTTTTTTTATAAATGAATCAAGTCCGAAATAGAAACTGTCTGGCCAGAAGCGATCGAGTGATTGGCTGCAATCCCTGTCATGATAGACATCACACCATCGATGTGTGAAGCCGCACGATGAAACTCATCATAGACAGGTTTACCAAATAAATCGTTGAGTAAGACAGGATCTCCACCGCCATGGCCTCCTTCCTTTTCTTCAATTTCAACTTCGTATGGTTTTCCAAACATTGGGAAGACTGTGATAGTTTTTCCAGTCAACGCCCCTTCTTCACCACGTTCTCCACCGGCATTGATGTATGATTGTTCCACTACTTTCATTTCTATACGTCCCTTACTTCCATTGAAGACAACATTGAAACCCTCCCACGGCATATAGGCATTTAGTGAATAGGTCATAATCACACCATTATGATAATGAACCAGGGCTCCCATCGTATCTTCAATCGATATGTCATCGGAAAAGACGTTGCGGTCACGAATATAGCCGCTGTCGGCTTCAGCATCTAAATATAATGCCTTCAATTTTTCATTTCCTTCCAGATCAATGGCAAAAGGATCCTTTTTCATATTTGGATCACCGTGATATCGATAACTGAAATGATCGATCCCGCGTTTTTCGGCATTTTTCATGCCGTAAAAATTCAAACTTCCTAAAGCAGTCACAGTCTCAGGATAGGTATTCAGCCAAAAGTTCACTAAATCAAAGTGATGAGTCGCTTTGTGTACTAAAAGGCCGCCACTATTGTACTTATTCCGATGCCACCGGCGGAAATAATCCGCTCCGTGTTTGGTATTCAATAACCATTCAAAATGGACGGAAAAGACATCACCGATCACCCCATCACGGATCAGTTCACGCAGTTTCGTATTATGGGGCGCATAGCGATAATTAAAGGTCACGCGAAGGCTGCGTCCTGTTCGTTTCTGACAATCCACAATTGCCTGGGCTTTTTTCTCATCGATCGTCATTGGTTTTTCAGTGATGACATCATATCCTTTATCCATCGCACGAATTATATATTGATCGTGGACACGGTCAACTGTAGTTACGATCACCACATCAGGATGTGTCTCGTCTAACATCTTATCAAAATCAGTATAAAAGTACGTTGGAACTTTGACATGCCCGTATTTTTCTGAAATGATCTTGTTGGCATAATCCATGCGTGTTTGCGAAACATCACAAAATCCCACCAATTCACTGGTTTCCTGATATGTGCCGGCAATGGCTTCATAATAAAAGCCTGCTCTGCCTCCAGTTCCTACTTGTGCATACTTTTTTTTCATTGATTGTTTTCTCCTTTCTGAAAACTCTTTATCTATAGAATAACAGTATATTTCTGAAAGAAAAGAGACTTTGCCAAAGTTGAAACTATACCCCTAAAACTTGGGTTGTTTTGTAACTATAGTGACTTGATCTTTGTGCTTTTAACCGACGTATTGCTGTCAGTATTATTGTTGAACTCCTGTTTTTTTATAGATATATCAAATTTTCAAAAGGTCTGCCTCTCTTGACAATCGCTTAATAATATCAATCTCTTTTGGATCATAGGGTCGACCATTGATCCGGTACAAATCATGAAACCATTTGGTGAAATCATAGTCATTTGGCTCTCCACGATAATACGACTCCCAGGTTCCTTCCCACGGTTCATAAGTCTGATATTTCCCTGCAACAAATCCCCAGTTAAAGCAGCCAATTTTCTCGACAAAAAATAGTGGGAACATTTCCTGGACTGTGTTGTGTTTTACTCTGCCGAGCCATTCGGTACATATAATTGGCCGACCCAACTTTTTTAGTTTAGAGATAATTTCTACATTCTCAATATAGTTTCCGTAATTGTGATAAGAAATTATATCCGATTCATCAAGGACAAACTGCTCTACCTCGCAGAGTGTTTGATCCAAATTGCTGTTGATTCTCCAAACTCCCGAAGTAATTGGCTGCATTGGATTGATTTCTCTGGCAATTTCAAAAAACTTCTTCAAGTGAGGTTTGGTCAGTTCCTCCCTTTTGGCATTACCTGGCTCATTGTAAAGATCCCAGATAACAACACGTGGGTCGGTCTTATACTTATCAATAATTTCTGCAACCCATTTGTAAATATCATTCGCCAACTCCGGCTCATCCAACAGACTATACCCTGACTCCTTGTTTAAAGAGCTGTGTTGTGAGTTTTTTCTTCCCCCATGATACCCGATATCAAAATGTTGCACTCCACTGTGAAGATGACTATTCGGATCCTTATAAGGCAACATGCAGTCGTTACCGAACACCAACATCACTCTTATACCATACTGATAGGCCATATCAAGATACTGATCCAGTCTTTCCATAAATCCGTCGTGATCTTCTTTCCAGATAATATATTCGAGAATCAGCCTGACTGCATTAAAACCGGTACTAGCCGCCAGCTTCAACTCACGGTCAGCAGTCTTAAGTCGTTCCTTAAATCCCAGTTCCTGCCACTGATCGATCCGGTTTGCGCAATCGCTCCCCATAAAATTACAACCTCTCAGCCAGTTTTCTCTTTTGTACCAATCCCATATTCGCTCTTTCGACCACTTTTTCATCCTTTTACTCCTCCCAGGGTTATACCTTTAACAAAATATTTTTGTAGGAATGGATATACACAAAGAATTGGTATGATGGCTACAATAATCTGAGCACATTTGATGGATTCATTGGAGAGTAGATCTAGTAATCCATAATCATCACCACTCATTTGAGTGATATCCATTTTTAAAATCAAGTTACGAAGATATGTCTGTAATGGAAACATCTTCGGAGAACGCATATATATCATACCATCAAACCAAGCATTCCAATGATTGACCATACAAAATAAAGATACTGTCGCAAGAGCTGGTTTGGATAATGGAATATATATTTTTAGTAATGTAAAAAAATGTCCGGCACCGTCGATTGCCGACGCTTCCTCCATTTCCACTGGTATCTGTCTAAAAAAGCTAATCATCAAAACTAAATTAAATACAGGTACTGCACCTGGAAGAATTAGCGCCCAAATTGAATTGCGAAGGCCAACCTGGCTAACCAACATATAGGTTGGTATCAAACCACCATTAACTAGCATTGTAATAAAGAAAAACCAAGTGTAGATACTTCTCCCTTTCATCTTATCATTACTTTTTGACAGCGGATAAGCGGCTAAAATAATCAAACTCATATTTACAATCAAACCCAAAATTGTCCGCACAATTGCTATACCAAAAGCACGCCAAAAAGCAGCATTTTTAATCAAGTATCGATATGCATTCAGATTGAATCCTTTGGGCCAAAATACAATCTGTCCAGCTTGTACGAATACCTTATCACTTAAGGACACTGCCACTACGTAGACAAACGGCAAGAAACAGGATAACGTCAGGAAAAGTAAGATTATAATATTACACACTTGAAAAACTTTGTATGATACGGATGCTTTTATCGTGTTTTTCTTTTTCAACTCAAACCTCCTGATCAAAACAATTTATAGTTAAAGCACTTGTCAGCTACAAGATAAGAGACCGAAATAAATATTGTCGAGATGATCGACTTAAACAATCCTGCTGCAGCTGCCGGCCCAAACTGAGAAGTTTCCAGTCCCATACGATAGATTAAGGTATCCAGTATATCACCTGTCTCATAAACAGCAGGACTGTACATATTAAAAATCTGATCAAAGCCGGCATTAAGTACATTTCCCATGCTCAATACAGTCATCAAAACTATAATTGTCCGCATTCCAGGCAAAGTTATATGCCAAATCTGTTTAAAGTGACCCGCACCGTCAATAGAAGCTGCCTCATATAAGCTAGGATCAATTGAAGTAATTGTTGCCAGATAGACAATGGTTCCGTATCCAAAGTTCTTCCAGACATCTGAAACAACCATCGTTCCCCGAAAGTAACTATTATCACCAAGAAAAAAAGGGGGATTCATATGTAATATCTGGAACATTTTTCCAACAATTCCTGTTGATGGTGCCAGAATATCAATTAGCACAGCACTTAAAATAATCCACGACAAAAAATGCGGAAAATAAATGACTGTCTGAACCATCTTTTTAAACTTTAAACTCTTCAGCTCATTGAGCAGCAGTGCTACCACAATCGGTACCACTAGACCGAGAATGATTTTCCAGAAAGCAATGATGATGGTATTCGTCAGAACATTTTTACTATTCGGCAAAGACATTAACAGTCTGAAATTATTCAGACCAACCCAGTCTTGATCACCAAACAGACCTTTAGCCGGTACAAAATCCTGAAAAGCTATGACAATTCCAGCCATAGGAATGTAAGAGAATATCAATACCACGATGACTGCCGGAAGTAACATCAGATGAAGTGGTATCTCTCTTTTCTTAATCGTAAACGCATGTCTTTTTTCCTTTTGCATTATTCTGTTTTGTTCTCTTGATACCATGCGTTTACCTCCTTCTCAATCTGATCACCTCCCAAAGTTTCATATGTCTTCAGCCACTTTCTATATCCCTCTTCAACACTAGTTTTTCCAGTTACAATATCTGTATATGCTCTCATTCTTTCATCCATGATATTGGACCAGCGTTCTTGCATAAACTTGCTTTGTACTCCATTATACGGATTCCAGAACAGATTTCCCTCATCCTTATCCTGTCTAAGAATAGCCATCGGTGTATTCTCCCCTGGTCCGAACATCAGGCCCCACTCCCATGCCTGATCGCCATGAAGGTTATCCCAATACGGAACCGCCTTGGCCTTTAATTCGGTTTCATCCTTACTTTCAAACACTTCCTGCAGGTTTATATAGGTATTCAAATTATCGAATGCAGATACATTACATCTAACTGGAGAAATATTCCATGATATATTCTCTTCATACCACCACCATGCACTTTCTTTGCAGAGCAGACCATATGTCGTCAGTGTCCGCATCTTCAAAGCAATTTCCGGATGGGAGAACTTCTTGTTAACCACAATCCAGCCTTGTGCAACCGGACGCAGAATACTCTTGACTGGATCGCCATCATGCGATGGGAGTTTAATACACTTCCAGGCCGCATCAGGATTTATTTCATGCAAGTCGCCGGCTGTATGACCAAACCAATGCCCGCCGAACAGAATCCCTACCTGATTATTCAAAACAGCTTCATTAGCTTTTGTCGCATCTTGTGCCACAAATTCGGGATTTAGATATTTCTTTTTATATAGCGTTGCGATATACTCCAGAGCTTCCTTGGTCGTATCAGCTACCATCCCGTTTACCAGCTTATCATCTTTTGAATACCAGTCATCAGGGTAGGAACCGAAAGCAGCAAATATACCGCGCAAAGACTCTACAATATTGTTATTCATGCTGATACCCCAAGTATCATCTTGTCCGTTTCCATCCGGATCTTCGCTAACGAAGGCATCCATAACTTTTTCAAGTTCGTCGAGCGTCTTCGGATATTCCAGGTTCAGTTTCTGCATCCAGTCATCACGGATCCAGATATAGGGTACTGCATCCGTCGCAGACTGCACCGAGGGTACCCCATACACGTTTCCTTCGTGTGTTGCCTTTGTCATGGCCCCGTTCTGATCCGAGGCCCAGACCTGTTTATCATAATCTGAAGCATATTGATCAATTATATCTGTCATGTCCCAGATCAAACCCTGTTCTGCCATCTGAATCAAATCATTTTGTTCTCTGACAAGGAATACATCTGGCAGCTCTCCTGATGTCATATCGAGACGTAGTTTCTGGGTATAATCAGCATCCTGTGCTTGCCAATTGTACTTTACATCAATATTGTACATACGTTTCAATGCATCTGTCCATCTGTTTTCATTAATTGATTCTCCGTATTTTTTCCCAAAGTTTCCCATGGCTTCTTCAACAGCTGCCGTGTACCAGTTAATTGTGTTGACCTCAATTGGCTCTTGATAGCCTCTAACCTTATCCAACTCATTCGTTCCTTTGTAATACTCCAAGAATTCCTGTTGGAAGTTTTCTAGATTTTGATTGTACAAATCTGCTTTTTCACCTTGAGCTTTAAAGTTTGATGTATAGGTCTTATTTGTAGAATTCTCTGTTGTCTCGCTTACCTTATCCGCCTTCTTTGCTTCTCCTTTTTTGTTATTTGATTCTAGTCCTCCACCGCAGCCAGTCAATAGCAAAACACCTGCCATCATCCAAGAGGCAACCTGTAATACTCCTTTTCCCATACCTGAATCTCCTCCTTTTTTTAAACTTCTCGGAATTCTCAACCTCATTTCATGAGGTGATTTCCGAAATATCTATGTATTCAATTTCAATATACTACCATTTTATTGTATATAACATACATCTTTTATAAGACTATTTCCTATTATTTTAGCAATTTTACGCATATGTAGTATTGATTGTCCACACATTATCCTCTATACTGTAAATAGTAAATCCTTAATTTTGGACAGAAAACTCAAGTTTTCATAAACAGAACATTAAATGAGAGGATAAAACCCAATGAAATTAGGAGTAATTATTGAACCAACATACAGGAATTCATATTGGTGCACTGAGATACTTAACGGCTTAAAGCGCCGAACTTATCAAAGGAAAATTCTTTTCACAGAACTGTGGGAAGATGATCTTGACAAATATGATTATGTACAGTTTCAGAATCTAATCCTAGTTGTTGCTACTTCCATTGATTGGATTAATCAGACCCTGGCGACATTGCATGATCACAATTTGCGTATCCTGCTTGCAGCCAGTGACTGTCCCAGCTGCGAGTCAAATAAAACCAGTTGTATCCGGATGAACTATCATTCCAGTATTTCACTGCTAATGCACCATCTGCAAACTCTGGGTGATACGCATACGGCTCTATTTGGCATCAATCCTAATTCCTATGCAGACAATGTAAAAAAGGAGGCTTTTGGAAAATCTGATGACATCTATTATAACTTTGGCTCAGCCGCTACCTGTACACTGCAATTCATCAAAAGTATAAATGATTATGACTCTGTTATTTGCGCAAATGATGCTGTAGCCATCTATCTCCTACATATGTTAAAGGATAAAAATCTCTATTGTTCCGAAAAGCTCCATATCGTTAGTTTCGGTGATTTTTTCATGTCAAAACTAATTCGCCCAACCATCACTAGTGTTTCGCTCGACTATTACGCCTTGGGACTTCAGGCGGTTGATACCTATCAGTTTTTGACGAGATGTGATTATACTACTTCTTTGTCAGTTATGTTAGATTGCAAATTGCATATCCGGGAATCCACAAACAGGCAAACCTATACATCCACTTCCACTAATGTTGAAACCCTTCCGAGAAACATGTGTGTTGATTTTTACAATGATAATGCTATCATTCCAATTCTCTCTCTTGAGAAATTGCTGATCAATGCCGATCCTCTCGACATCAAAATTATTTATCTTAGTATACAAAACCAGTCTCAAGAAAAAATTGCTGAGTCCCTCTACCTTTCGCTTTCCGCGCTCCGCTATCGTCTCAAAAAAATGCATAGCTATTTGCCGAACATGAACGACAAAGATTTGTTCGCCTATATTGCAACCTATATCGACAGTGAAGATCTTCTTGCCGCTATTGACTTGAAGCAGAAATAAATAGGGGGTCGACAGATTATTTTTTCTTACTGTCAATCCCCTCTCGCATCTGTTGTCTTGTTTTAGTAAGTAATCATAGCTTTTTCAGAATTTTTCAAAATCTATTACTTTATCAAAGTTATGCATAAGAGTATTATAAGGATCCAACTGAGACAGTTCTCGTCGAACTTCCTGGTATTCCTTTAGCATATCGGCTCCGTAATACCCAAGCAGACATTCAGATAATCCATTTATTTTATTTCTCCGGACAATGTTTAATTCGAATGGTAAGGGGTTTTCCAACCCTACCCCAAAATAACCATAGAGATCCTGATTTTTTAATTTATCTCTCCCATCTTCAATTAACTGCTGATACAATGTCAAAGCCCTTTCGTGATATCCTGTTTTCCCAAGACATCTTGCAACATAAAACATATTTTCACCCAGGATTTCTTTTTCATTTTCAGCTAACTGGAATTCCGCATTTGCATCCTTTTGTCTATTCAATTTTTCCAGAATACAACCTTTGATATAATGGACATTGCTGTTTTGCTTATAAATAGACTCACTCTCTCCGTAATTTTTCGGATAGATTAATGCTGCAGACATCTTTTTCAAAGCTGCTTTATAATGTGTAGTTTCACACAACCGTATCGCCTCAAGAATATACAGCCAGCGATGGTTTTTCGTTAACTTTCCTTCACCGCCTTCATAAATATGGAAATTTTTATTCTCTAACAAAATTTCCGCTTTTTTGTAATCTCCTGTTTCCATATATAAAATGATTGTTTCAAGGTAAGCATCATCTCTCTCTTGAATCTGCTTGATATGAGTTTCCGCAAATTCCAATCTCCGCACTGGCGAAACATTTTCCATTTTCTGCAGCATCATCATTTCATAAATGAACCGACTCTCTTCCGGTTTCAATTCTACAGCCTTTTCCATCTCGGCCATGGCCTGTGCTGCCGAATGTAGATGATCATAGTATAAGAAGGCAAGATTTCGGTGTGTATATGCAAAACCCGGATTTACACATATAGAACTAATGAAGGCTTTACACGCCTTCCTATAATTTTCCCGATCGTAATAGAGACAGCCTAATAGGTAATTAGCATACCAATCTTTCTCCACAAGAACAGGAATATCTTCGAGTCGGTTAGGAAAATCCACTTCATATGTCGCATTCACATCCGGATTGATCTTTTCTCCCGTAATCACTGATAAATGATAGGAAAGCATTGGAGAATGTTTATCACACGTTTTCAAGATGCGTGCAGCCTCCTCTTCTAGGCCTGCCTGTTTAAACAATAATGCCACATCAATGACATCTTGGGGATGGTGCAGCAAAAAAGCTTGCGGCTTTTCTCCCGTCAGCAGGTACAGGGAATACCTGTTGTAACTCTCCTGCGGAAATTCAGCAAATATCTGCTGCAGGCATTTACTATCACCTTTTATATAGCTTAGAAGAGCCAGTGCCTTGTAGTGTCGTGGATTTGCTTCCAGTGCTTTGTTTAATTCCTCTACAGCCGTTTCTGTGTCATTTCGCTGCATACTGATACAAGCGCATTCAAAATTTGCAGGAGCCGTATACGCATATTGCCATGCTGCATCTTTAAAGTAGCGATAAGCCTGATCCGGAAGATCAAGATACTTGTATAGCCGTCCCAATTCATACAAAACTTCTGTGTCATGAGGATTTGCGTTCCGTATTGTCAGTCGTGCAAGTGCGTTCTTTAGAAAGTGCTCAGAATTTTCAAATTCTCCTTTTTCCAACAATAATTTCCCCATCTCCAAGTTACAACGATAATCGGTTGAATCTCGTTTTAATGCCTCAGCGAAGTAATCTTCCGCTACATAAGTACCATGCTTATATTGCAGCAGATGAATACCATGTAAATATAATTCTTCAAGGCTTTCGATGTCTTTCGGACGCGGTGAGATTTCTCGAGCCTGCGGCTTTTCTTTTTCTTCTTGAGATGCAGATGTATAGTCCACCAATTTCTGTCCTTTATTATCATTTAACTGCAGCAACAAATGGTTCAGCTCTGCCTCAGGAGCAATTGTGATTGTTTCAAGCCAGAAATCATCAGGAGACAGAATGCCTTCTTTTCTATAAATTTCTCTGTTTTGATAATACAAGATCATAGATGCGGCTTTCTTTACACCACTTGAAACTGCACCTATTTTTACCTTGCCACCTTCTTTCTCTAAAACGAGAGCCCCATATTTATTGGCATTAGAGATATTTCCTATTCCCTGAATCGGATACCAATACTGAGTGAATACTTTTGTCTCACCTGGCTCGATATAGGTAAAATCAGGCTGATTATCTGTATATGCTCCGGTCATCAATTCAATATATCTATCATCATTATCGGTCAAATTCCTGCACCACTGTTTACCAAAATCACAATTTGCCCAGGTAAACATTTTCTTCCCTGGTGCTATATAATGATCGCCGATAATTGCTGTTCCTGCCTCCTTACTGTAGTCGTATCCACCGACAAAATCCATATCGCTTTGATGCTTTGGAATCATCACTGAAGTCTGCACCTTTACATTTTTATACCAGGAAGCATCCACCCCTGTTCCATAGTTATAAGGATGGGCCGTTTTAAATTCACCCTTCATCACCGGAAAGGGTATGATATCTCTCCTATCATGATCGGAACCATACTGTACATCTGGCGGAAAAATACATTTATACTGCTCATTGACCCGTACGGCAGTATTATTCCACCACATAAATGGTACGGCTTGATCATTAGTATTCGTCACTGTTGTTCTAACCTCAATCGCAGTGGATGTTGGATATACGGTGACGGCCACCATCCCACGCATCCGATGAAAAGGTTCAACTTCCCCCATAAAACAGGTGCAGGAACCGTCCTTATTACATTTCATCTCGTATTCAACCGGCTGAAAAGTGGTCGGCCTGTGGTGCTGCGGCCAGTTGAATTCCACCCCTCCTGAAACCCAGGGACCACACAGACCAATTAGAGCCGGCTTTACAACCGTATTTCTATAAATAAACTCATAGTTATTGTATTTACAGACTGCACCATATATTTTGCCTCCGATTTCCGGCAATAGTTCTACGCGGATATATTCATTTTCCAGCAGTACCATTGTATATTCCTTTTCTTCAACTGTACTTGTAAGCTGATCGGTCATCTTCAGAGGATAGACTTTACCCGATGCTCCCTGGTATTGCTTTTTCTCAATAAAATAGGGTGCCTCATTCGGTCTTCCTATTTTATAGGTTAATAGTTTTGTCCTTTTCTCCTTAATATCGACTTTCATAAATTCCCTCTTTCCTGTTACACAAATTCAAATATCCGTGCACTCATCTTTCTGATAAGCATCATACCATAATGCTTATTCCTAAAACATACCACCTTTTTAGGATTTTTTCGTATTAGACTTGTGCGGACAAATATACATGCAGCAAGTAAGGGAAGTACTCAAAAAAGGAACTGCACACTGCTGATTATTAATCAGCCAGTGTGCAGTTCCAACTCAGAATATCGCCTATTTGCTCTGTTTATCTTTAATCATCAATCTCATAATTGTCTCATCGGTTTCTTTCATCCCCTGGCTTCCGACGATTCCAAAGTTTTGAATTGTCTCCTCCACATCATCACAAATCAGCCCTTCCCCGGGCATAAAATGATGGTTTTCTTTTTCCAGTGTGTACCCCATGATAGCAGCATCCACGGCAGATGCTATCTTCGCCGCACAGGATGACTTCGCACCATCGCAGACGATTCCACCTGCATTTCCCAGTGTATTTTCGATAGTATGAGTAATCTCTTCATAACTTGCACCGCTCATATAAGCGATTCCCGCACCTGCACCGCAGGCAGCATTAACCGCTCCGCAAAATGCCGAAAGATTTCCAATGTGTTTTTTCTGATGAATTGCGACAAGGTTGCTGACAACAAGTGAACGAATCAGTTTCTCCTCCGAGAGGCCCCACTCTCTTGCATATTCAATCACTGGAAGAGAACAAGTCATTCCTTGATTTCCGCTCCCTGAATTAATCACAACCGGAAGGCAGCATCCATTCATCCGAGCATCGGATCCTGCTGCTGCTTTCGCTCTCGCCCTCACTTTAATATCCTTTCCATATGCCTTTAATAATGTCCGGCCAACTTCTGCTCCATAAGGATGTTTTAATCCTTCCATGGCTATGGCCGTATTCATCTTAATTTGCGATGCAATTATATTCCCGATATCACTCATCTTGCATGTGTCAGCAAACTCTAAAATCTGTTTCAAATTCAAAAGTTCTCTGGGATCACAGAAACCCGCTGATTTTTCCTGCTGATCAGAGAAGATTTTTCGACCATCCTTTTCAACCAGCACAATATGATCATGCTGACCCGCTACTATCAGCTTCGTGGAATGGTGCTGACCGAAAAGTTCTATGCGAATATATAAGTTTTCTACCTCCGCCTGAAGATGGCAGGTACAAAAACCCTGCTCCAGAAGTCTTTTCGTCTTTTTTTGATCTTCCCTGGTCACAGACTCAAGAACTTCCAGTCCTTTTTTGGCATCTCCTCCTATCAGCCCCAGAATAACTGCGGCCTCAATCCCATGTAGATTTCCTGAATTTGGAATTGTCACGCTTTTTACATTCTTTATTACATTGCCGCTGCAGAATACATGCATGGATTTTGGCATGCCATCATAAAAAGATTTTGCACTTGCTGCAGCATAAGCCAGAGCGATCGGTTCCGTACACCCAAGTGCCGGAACAAGTTCTTTTCTTAATATCCCAAGATATGCCTGGTAAACTTTATTTTCCATACTTATATCGATTCCTTTCGTTTCGCTGCAGCACATAAATGATCGTCATGACCTTAATGACAAACAAGATCTCGCACTATTTTATCATTTACAGGCTCCAGATTTATTTCATCACAGTCAGCCTTCACTTTACAACTTAATCCTGTTTTCCCATTTATCCGCATCCCACACTTTCCACATGCTGCTTGACGACAAGCTGCATGATGAAAAAAAGCAAGTGAATCATCCAAATTTTGATATATATATTCTAATAAGTCCATGACAGACACCTCATCATTTTCTTCCACCGGAACAATATAGTTTTGTTGGAACTTTCCAGTTTTCTGATCAAAGCGCTGAACGATAACTGTAATATTTTTCACTTATCTTCCTCTCTTTCCAGCTCTGCAACCACTTGTTCTACATATGTAACATATGAGCGGCAAATTGGCGCCGGCATAGAGCTGTCTTGTGATATCGGTTTTTCGAATCGATAGTTGAATTTACTATCCTCAATAATAAAATTTCCCAAAAAATTTCTATTATCTGTAAAGTCACAGTCCTCTCTCACATGCACACCACGGCTTTCACGACGAAGTGAAGCTGAGCGAATCATTGCCTGCGCAGTTACTGTCATGTTTCTAAGAGAAAGATAATCCATCCATTCCCTGTTGTAAATGGGTGTTTTATTCGAAAAAGAGATGTCCGGAAGCTCTTTTTTAGCAATTTGTTCTATTTTACAAAGGGCAATATCAAGTTTATTCTGGCTGCGCAATACAGACATACTATCTCCGACACAGCTTCGCACGCTACTCATTGCATGCCTGACATCAGAACGCCCAGTATGATGAAAAGGTCTGCAAAGATCTTCTTCCATCTCTGTTAAAGCTTTGGAACATACATCGATTTGGCCATTTCGCTTTTTAGCAAAAAGAGCAGCATTTTCTCCTGCCAGAGCGCCTTCAACCAGCATCTCTGTCGTGGCAGCTGAAACACGATTTGCGCCAAACATTCCACCCGTACATTCGCCGGTAGCATACAGTCCAGGGACTTTTGTCTCCATTCGTTCGTTGATTTTTATACCGCCCTCAAAATAATGGGCAGAAGGGATTACCGTCACTGCGTGACCAGATTCAAACCCTTCCATAATATTTGCATAGATGCCTTTTTTCAAAGGTGGAAGTTCCAGATACAGCTCCTCCAGAATCTCCTTGGGATAAAGATCCAAACTGTAATAGATCCCTCCATGACAATTACTTCCACCTGCATTTATTTCCTTTTGGATCGCATAGGAAAGCAACATTTTATTCCATTCAGTCTCCATAGCAAGTCTCTCCACCTGCAAAGAGAGATATTTTCCGGTAAATGTTTTTCCAAATTTATTGTACAGCTTCCCATATCCATAGGAAAACAATATATATGGAAGAATATTTCCCTGATACATCTCAGGTTTTGTGATGACAGTCGGACAAAAAGAGACCATCTCCATATCCACTAATTCTGCTCCCGCTCTCAGTGCCGCCGCCTGACCTTCCCCGCACAAATCTGTCGATCCGCTATTATAGGGAAAAAGATTGTGGGCACCGCCTGTGGCAAGAATCACAGATGACGACGGGTAATACATCAACTCACCTTCCAGTAGATTCAGACATACGACACCGCAGGTTTCTCCATGTTCGATGGCAATATCCGAAAACTGGATATCACTTTTAAAGTCCACTCCCAGACTGCGAGCCTTTTTATATAGAACATCAAGAATATCAGCTCCTGAAACCGAGATTTCTCTCGGGCCTTCCATACCGCGCACTTTCATGCCCCAAGACAACATTTCCCTGACACGTTCACCGGCGGTATCGACAAAGAGCTGTACAAGTTTCTGATTGTTAAGATGAAAACCCTCTGTGATGAGATCTGAAAACCACTTTTCTCTGGTATCGTCTTTATTTTTATCGCTGATTCCCAGTTTATAAAGAGATTCACCATCACATGCGATATCGGCACTAATATTAGCCCCGGCCAGCAAAGTGGCACCGCTTCGATTGCTTTTCCCCTTGCCCAGTACCAGCACACTTGCGCCGAAACTGGCTGCCGAAATTGCAGCCCGCAGCCCGCCTCCGCCACTTCCTACGACAATTACATCATATCTCTTTTCATTTCTCTTCATGAATACCCCCTCTTATCTTGATCAAACGGCAGAAAATCGAAGTCCTCTTTCTTGTAATGATCTATTTCTTCAAAAAAGAATTCTCCAAATCGTCTGTCTGTCTCAAATCGAATCTTGTTTATAGCAGGATCCGCAGCCGCTCCAAATACACTATAACTTACACCACAGAATACCTTCCACAGATGAGCACAGTGATAAGCAAAAGGCATGATCACTGGTCCTTTTGCTTTTTTCAGACGCTCTTCTCCCTGGTGAAAAATATCGGATGCAATGTCCAAACTTCGATAATGAAATTGACATTTTCCATCCTGATACAGACTACACGGGACTTCAATGATCAACTGGGGATTAAACCCCCGAACAATGGAACGATCTATTTCAGAACAATACAATCTGCCACAACTCTCATCACCGGAATCTTCAAAAGCAGCCTCCCAGGGACATCTTAGAACTTGTTCCGTGACTCTGCCCTCTTCTGCATCATATGTCATATCGAATGCATCCGGACCAGGCTCCCACTCTCCATATGCAAAATAAGATGCATAATCAAGCGGATGGCCATCCCTCAATGCACGCAATGCCATTCGGTGACCTCGCTGTTCTCCATAAATTCTGGCAGCTGACAGGAATACTGCATCTGCCGCCTGACCAGAAACGGACAGAGAATGAAAAGATCGGTAAAATTGTGTAATCAGATATGCATGATGTTTTTCATTCAAATTCAGATTTCCTCCTGTTCGTACAGTGTACACGCCACAAAATGACCGGGTGTCTCCTCTTTCAGGGGAATGTCTTTACCCAGACATTGTGAAGCGCATTTGGCACAGCGCCCGGAAAAACGGCATCCGGGTTTCGGCTCAATCGGATCGCTCACCTCTCCTCGAATAATCTTTCTGTCATCACCTCTCCTGCTTAGATCTGCTTTTGGAATTGCACTCAGAAGTGCTTTCGTATATGGATGCAGCGGATTGTCGAAGATCTCATCGGATGGTGCCAGTTCAACGCACTGTCCCAGATACATGACCATAATGTTGTCGGATATGTGCCGGACAACAGACAAATCGTGCGTGATGAAGAGATATGTAAGCCCCATATCATCTTGCAGATCCATCAAAAGATTTAAAATCTGTGCCTGAATCGAGACATCCAGAGCACTGACAGGTTCATCGCACACGATAAACTGAGGATTTAATGCAAGAGCTCTTGCCACCCCGATCCGCTGTCTCCGTCCGCCATCCAGTTCGTGAGGATAAGCGGATGCCAGTCTTCTGGCAAGACCCACCTTATCCATCAGTTCCAATGCATGTTCTCTGCGCCTTGTATCGTTTTTCAACATTTTATGTATAATCATTGGTTCGCAGATCAGATCCAGAACATTCATCCTCGGATCCAGACTGGCGTAAGGGTCCTGGAAGATAATCTGGAGTTGTGTTCGCATCTTTTTCATTTCTCTTCCGGAAAGTTTCATGATATCTTTTCCGTCAAAAACAATTTCTCCGGAATCGGCGTCCGTCAGACGAATTAAGGTTCTTCCAAGTGTTGATTTTCCACATCCAGACTCACCAACAACTCCCAATGTTTCACCTTTTTTGATTGCAAAATCCACATGGTCAACTGCATGCAGTTTTCCGCGCGGAGTTTTAAAATACTTACACAGATCCCGCACTTCTAACAGATTTTCCATCCGTCTTTTTCCTCCTTTTCCATCAGATGGCACTGAATCTTATGTGAACCATTCTTATACACAGGTACAGCACCGATTTTACACTTTTCCATACATGATTTACATCTGGGATGGAACTTACATCCTGCCGGGAGGTCAGCCGGGTCCGGCATCAAGCCATCAATCGGCGTGAGACGTGAACGCTTAGCCGTCAGATCCGGAATCGATCCAAAAAGTCCTTTTGTATAAGGATGGTGGTGTTTTCCCTCGAAAATATCATAAATGCTGCCCCGTTCGACCAATTCACCTGCATACATAATGGCAACGCTGTCACAGATCTCCGCAACAACCCCAAGATCATGAGTGATAAGAAGAATGGACGTTCCCATCTTTTTCTTCAGGTCCTCCATCAATGTCAAAACCTGCGACTGAATTGTCACATCCAAAGCGGTAGTCGGCTCGTCAGCAATCAGAAGCTGAGGCGAACAGGCAAGAGCCATTGCGATTCCAACTCTTTGTTTCATTCCTCCTGAAAATTGATGTGGATACTCATTTCTCCTGGATGAAGGAATTCCAACAAGTTCTAACATTTCGCAAACCCTGTTTTCTATGTCTTCTTTGCTTCTTTTCTCACGGTTATGTAATTCCAGATTCTCAGCAATCTGATCTCCCACGCGCATCACAGGATTCAGACTGCTCATCGGATCCTGAAATATCATGGAGATGCGCTCTCCTCTTACTTGTCTTATTTCTTCCTTATCCTCTTTTAGCAGATCTTTTCCTTCCAGCAACACTTGTCCGCCTTTTATTTTTCCCACACGTGACGGAAGCAAATTCAATATGCTAAGTGCTGTCGTTGTCTTACCTGCACCAGTTTCCCCTACCAGACCGAGCGTTTCACCATGTTCCAGACTCAGGTTTATCCCATTGACTACTTTCATATCCGCTGTTTCTGTTATATAGTGAACTTCCAGATTTTTTATTTCAAGTAATTTTTCTTCCATATCATTCCTCTAATCTTTCAGTTTCGGGTCTAATGCATCCCGAAGGCCATCTCCAAGCAAGTTAAGTGAAAGTGATGAGAGAACAATTGCAAGACCCGGAAAGGCAACAACATTCCATGAGTATCTCATAAACTCTCTTCCCTCTGAGAGCATGGCTCCCCATTCAGGAGTCGGCGGCTGCACACCCAGACCAATGAAACTCAAACTTGCAGCAAGCATAATCATAAATGACACACTCATCGTAGCCTGTACAATAATCGGGCCGAGTGAATTCGGAATAATATGTTTCGCAATAATCCTGAAGTCTCCTGCCCCCTGGCTGCGTGCAGCCTCTACAAAGTCTGAATCAACAATTGTAAGTACAGATGCCCGGACAACTCTGGTAAAATAAGGTGTCATCGTAACACTTACTGCTATGACTAGATTTCTGACACCAGGTCCCAATGCAGCAACGATAGACAGTGAAAACAACATCGGAGGAAGGCACATGATGGTATCAATAATACGCATGATAATGTTATCCAGTTTTCGATAGTATGCTGACAGTGATCCCAAGATACCACCGGCAATACATGATACAATTGTCGTTGAAAAGGCAATAAAAAGCGAGGTACGTGCACCGAATATTACCCGGGCAAAGATATCTCTTCCGAAACCATCTGTTCCAAACAAGTGTTTTGTCGACGGCGGAAGCAGTCTTCTCGAAATATGCTGCTCAATGACATCTTTCTCATAATCGGAAATCTGGTTTGCAAAGACTGCCGCCAGGATAAAAATCATTATAATAATCAGTCCTGCCATAGCGGGCTTATTCTTTTTCAGGCGATGCCATACTTCTCGGAACCCGCTTTGCGGGCGGGACGCCAGATTCTCCAGCTGCTTATTCTTTCTTTTATTCATTTAAGCTCCTCCCTATTTTACCTGTTCATAACGTGCCTTGATACGAGGATCAATAAATGCATATAAGATATCTACCAGTAACAGAACCACACAAAAAATGAGTGCGATAAACATCGTTGCCGCCATTACCTGTGGTACATCCTTTGTGCGAATAGAATTTACGACGAGGCTTCCAAGACCCGGAATCGCAAAGACAGATTCAATCAATATAGTCCCTCCAAGAAGGCCTCCAAATTCGGAACCAATTACTGTTACAATTGGAAGAAGTGCATTTTTCAAGGCATGACGCCATATGACAATCTTCTCGGTGGCACCCTTTGATCTGGCCGTTCGGATATAGTCCTGTCGTATCGTCTCAAGCATTGCAGAGCGTGTCATGCGAAGTACCTCTGCCGCTATGGGCAGAGATAGAGCAATCGCGGGCATAATATAATGAGCAGGAGTTCCGACTCCATTCGACGGCAGCCATCCTAGTTTCAGGGAGAATAATAAAATCATCATAAGTCCCAGCCAAAAGCCAGGCACGGATGCCATCAGCATGGCCGAAACTGTGCAAATCATATCCAGAATAGAATATTGTTTTATTGCCGACAATATCCCAAGCGGAATTCCTATCACCACAACCAGGACAATGCTCACAAGAGAAAGTTTCAGCGTAATGGGAAATCTGGCAAATATCTCTTCAAATACCGGACGGCTCGTGCGGTATGAAGTACCAAAATCTCCCTGCACAGCATCCTTCATATATCGAAAATATCGAACAGCAAAAGGATCATCAAGCCCCATCTCATGGTGCAGTTTATTCACGGATTCTTGAGGAGCACTCTGACCAAGTATCAGTCTGGCCGGATCTCCAGGTGTAAAAGACATAATGGTAAATACGATGAAGCTGACTCCGATCAGAATCGGGATCATCATTGCAATCCGCTTCAGAACATATTTTTTCATCCTTTACTCCTTCCACGACATGTTTTTGTAGATATATTTTTGATTGTGTATTGCTTTTACATTCTTAAGAGCGGGATTATATACAACAGTCGACAAGTTGAAGTACAGGGGGATCACATACGCTTTTTCCATAATAATCTTCTGTACTTCCACATACATCTTGTCTCTTTTATCCGCATCCATTTCAACACGAGCCTGTTCGAGAAGGTTATTGATATCTGGATCATTGATACGACTCACATTAAAGGTTCCATCCTTATGATACATGTCGAAATATGGTGCATCTGTGTTTACATCTTCCATTGGATATCCACCGCGGCTCATGTCGTAATCACCGTCGCCAAACATCTGCCACCAGGTGCCGGTTTCAACGGGCTTCAGCTCAAGTGTTACCCCAACTTCGCTGAACATCGACTGCAGTGCCTGTGCAAGTTTTCCGTTCGCTGTGCTTTCGCCGTAGAAGAAATCGAGTTTCAGATCTTTGGCACCTGCCTCGGCCAGTAATTTTTTCGATTTTTCAACATCATATGCGTAGGTCGTATACTCCGACTTATCGGCATATCCTTCCTGACCCTTTTCCAGTGGAATATCTGTTACGACTCCCTGTCCCTCATTAACCAGCACATTGACAGCTTCCTTATCTATCGCATACGCCAAAGCCTGCCTTACCTTTTCATCGACACGATCACTATTAAAATTGGCAGCGTAGTAACTGTTTCCGACAACCTCATCCGTTTCCAGATCAGGATTCTCCTTAGCCTGATTATAGTCCACGGCACTCACGTTAAAGTTCAGATCGGCCTCACCTTTTTCCAAGGCCACGAATGCAGTGTTGCTGTCCGGTATAATCTTAAATGTCAACTTTTTGATGGATGGTGCTCCGGCAAAGTAGTCTTTATTTGCTTCTAATACAATCTGCTGAGAAACATCCCATTTTACGAACTTATAAGCTCCTGTTCCAATTGGATTCTTAGCAGCTTTATCACCGGCTTCGTTCATGTATTTCTCACTTGTGACATACATGTAAGATATCTCGCCAAGGAAATTAGCATATGGATATTTCAGATTGATTTTTACAGTGTAATCATCAACAGCTTCCGAATCTTGAATCATAAACGATGCAAACTGCATCCATGCCTGCTCTGCAAAGCGCTTGCAGGTGTAGACGACATCCGAAGCCTTCATTTCGTCCCCATTGTGAAATTTCACTCCTTTTTTCAAATGAAAAGTATATGACATTCCATCATCCGAAATATCCCATGATTCCGCCAGAGACGGTTTAATCTCCTTTGTATCGGGATCAACTTCCACCAGCCCGTCAAAGATATTCGCGCAAAAATTGATATCTGCACTTGCCGGAAGCATCTGAGGATCTAGTGTTGTAAAATCATTCGGCAGTATTACAACCAGATCATCACGAGTCTTTGCAGATGTCTGACCGTCCTTTGTCTTGCCGCATCCAGTAAAGAGGCCCATCAGCAGACAGACGCAAAGTGTAAGGGCAATCGTTCTTTTTTTCATAATCTCCATTCCTCCTGGTTATTTAGGTATTTGTGGTTAGTGCTCACGCGATTGCGCATCACATGAGCGGCTGGATATAATCTTCGCTGTAATGTTTTACTTTTTCAAGTACCTGGTCCATCTCTGATTTGTCGTACCAATCTCCTTCTTTTATCACAGCACAATAGCTCTGGGCATTTTTGATGTCTTTTAGAGGATCCCGATCTAGTACGAGTACATCCGCATCCATGCCAACTTTCAGACGTCCTTTCTGCTCGCTAATTCCAATACATCTTGCAGCATTTACAGTTGCGGTGCGCAGGACACGGTAAGGTGACATGCCGAATATCTCGCTCATCAGCACAAGTTCCTCATATACAGAATATCCTCCGGTGACTCCTGGGTTCGGCACATCTGTTCCAAGAAGTATTTTATCGCTGTGAGAGACAAAAAGTCTTGCACGTTCGAGTTCTGCCTCATAATCGAGATTATCATATCTGTGAAGGGATTTCCTCCATGCAGTCACTTTCTCCCAGTCTCTCTTCCAATAGTCATTCATGGAATCGTAATGGTATGTGGTCTTTAGATCACCGTTTTTATGTACATATTCTTCGATTGTACGGCCCACTACTAAGGTTGGACAGAACCACATTCCAGATTCAGCGAGCATGAGAATATCTTCGTCATTTTCCGGAAGGCAGCTGGAATGTTCCAATGTATAATAGCCCAATTCAGCAAGCTCTTTGAATGTCACAGAATAATTTCCATGTCCCATCACTTTAATCCCAAGGTTGTTTGCAACATCCATCAAACACAAGAAAGCATCTCTTGGAATGCTCGGATACGTCTTGACGAATTCATATCCGTCATTGATAGTATCCACCACTGCCTTCTCTGCTTCCTCCGGTGTTCTGACGACCAGAGACCCTTCCCAATAGGTCTCACCGTCGATCAATGGACCTGTAGAATATACTCTTGCACCGAAACGCTTCCCAGACTCAATTTCTCTTCTCCATGTTTGTGTTTCCGGAAATCCCCACATGTTCCGGCAGCTTGTAATACCGCAAGCGAGCAGCATTTCTGTAATCTCACTGCTGTCCATATGTACATGGCTATCTATCAGTCCCGGAATCAGATGCTTGCCCGTACAGTCTTTTACCGGTATCCCGTAAGGCTCTATGTGCGGAGCTATACGTGCTATTTTTCCGTTTGCGACCAGAAGGTCCGTGTTCTGATATTCTGCTGTGTCATCCATGGTGATGATATGTGCATTGTGCAGAATGTAATTCATGATGTTCTCCTCTCTACTAATCTACGTAGTCTTTTAGATACTCTATATAGCCATTAAGAAACTCCAGAACGGTTTTCTTTTTGGCAAGTGAAAAGTTCGCATACTGCGCGTAAACTTTGGCACTTCTTTGTTGGTGAAAGGCATAATGTCCTTCATAGGCCTGATAGCCTGATTCTGTCAGTTTATAATAAACATCTTTGTCATTTCCCTCGCGATGATAAGAACAAATAAGTCCATTTTTCTCTAATTCTCTCACCTTTCGGGAAACGGTACTCTTATTCTGTCTGCGCAGCAGTGCAAGTTCAGACAGATTACAAGTGGGATAGTCTCCGATCGTCTCAATCATATGAATATCATTCATATGGAGCAAGGTACCTGTTCCGTAGTCACGTAGTTGTTTGTTCATCCGTGTCTCATATTCAAACATCGTCTCCATTGCTTCATCGAGTGCCTTAACAAAAGGATCCTTTGTCTCTTCCACCTCTGTTTTTCGTTTCTCGGGCATTGTACTTGTTGTATCTGGATTAATTTTTGTTTTATCTGAAACCATTTTTATTTTCCTTTATTTATAATTTTATTTTTATTATAATTTTTTCATAAATATACTGTTTTTTATTATAATCTTTTGGATTTAATATGTCAATACGAAAATATTTTCTTATTTTCTCGATCAGAGTTCTAGAATTATTATAGCTATAAAATAATCGTCTTTCACTTTTGTTGTTTCATGCAACAATATATCATATCAGTCCAACACATCTTCGCAATCTGCGCTTTTACTGTCAGCGTATATTAAAAGGCTCAAAAATGCAAAATCAAGCATTTTTGAGCCTTTGTTTTTATTGTAAAATGCAGTTATATTTTTACTTATGTTCTCTTTCCAAAGTGCCCGCTGATCAAGGTATGAAAACCTGGTTCCACGCTTCCCAGAATAGTCGGTATGGCACTATTAGGATAGATCAGATTTGTATTTGGATCCGGGAATACAACCTCACAGTGATCATATCCCTCGATATTTAACGACCAGACAGTTCCATTTTCCCCGGTAAGTTTTGCTTCGGTTTTGGACTCTTGGCATGAATAATCTTTTTTATGTCCGTTGTAAGTTCGGACCGCGTATCCACCATCTGCCAACTGCAGAGCACGGTCTGTCTGGATCAGATGGATCCGGATATGACCATGAGTGATTGGGACTATGTATGACAAAATTTCTACCCCATCCACAGGCTTCCACTGATGCCATACATACGCATTGGTGATACCACTGCTCACACACCTCTCTTTCTCAAAGTAATGTTCATCCCCCTGACAGGCGACAGCTAAAGTATTGTCGTATGCCCCTGCCTCCAGATATCTTGCATCCTTACGCACACTAAACCCAAA
Source organism: Blautia liquoris (assembly GCF_015159595.1). Lineage (NCBI taxonomy): Bacteria > Bacillati > Bacillota > Clostridia > Lachnospirales > Lachnospiraceae > Blautia > Blautia liquoris. Next base: position 2,649,611 of record NZ_CP063304.1, read on the forward strand.
GAAAGAACTGTACACGAATTTGCTGTATTTTTCTGCCGCATGCGCCTGTCTGGTCAACTGATCCGTCGGATAAAGTTGGGCATTTCCATCCGGTTCTGCCATAAGCAGCATTTTCGCTTTTGGGACTGGATGCACACCAACTTTTTTCACGGGATTCTCCGGTCTGGCCCGCCAGAAGGGATGTGCATCCGAAACAGCCAAAATCAGAAACGTTTTAAACGCCCAGTAGGGTGAACCGGGACCATTATAGCTCTCGGACATATACAAATTCTCATACCCGTAACCAATACTCAAAATTCCGTCTGGTCTTGTGATTGCCTGTCTCTCCCAATATTCCAGATTTTTCATCAAGACATATTTCATATTGGCCCATGGAATGGCCTCGACATCTGCATAGACACAGGCACTCCAGAACGCAGACTGTGCGAAACGGTACGTAAGGCTTCTCCCAAACGGAATCGCCGCCCCGTCATCATCAAACCAGTATACAAAGTCCTGTGCAAAAAGTTTCACTCGCCTGATATAACAGGCGCAACGTTTCGGATCTTTTTCTTTCATCAGTTTAACATACATAAGACTATAAAAGTGAAATGCCCACGCAATATAATAATCCATCTGATGTTCATTTCCGTCCATGTACCATCCATTTCCCAGATACATCGTATCCAGTTCATCCATAGCCTCATCCGTAGCAGCCTGATCAAAGGGCAGTGATAAGCTTGAGAATGCAGCATTTACTAGAACGCGAAAGAAGAGCCAGTTGTTATCGTGTACTTTTGCCTTGTTGATTTGATTCAGCCAGCTCCAGATATGTTCCTGCTCAGTCTCAGACAACGTATCCCAAAACATTTCCCGCGTCAGAACCAACGTGACCGCCAGAGAAGGCATTTCCACCAGTAGCTGATCATAATCTGAAACAGTTCCCCAATATCCGCAAGACTTGGGATTGCACCCAGATAAGATGCCCTTCCTGTAAAAGGAAAAGTCGAATTCCCGATCACAAGATGCGGCAGGTCCCGCAGCCCACAGTTGTCTCAGAAAGCCTTCTGCCTCAATCTGTCTTCTGTCATAATGTGTACCCGAATTTCCGAGATTTAAACCACTGATATGAATGCCGTTCCTCTTCACCGGCTCCATAAGACTTTTGGCGAATCTGTAAATGTCACTTTTGTCATCATTTTTCTCCATCTGTCTTCATCTCCTCTTCACCAGATTGTAAGTACATCACCCTTCAATCGAAGCAGGGCCTCAATGAAGAAATAATCCCCGTAGATCATGGACACATGTGTTTCTTCACTGTTGTGATAAGAATGACTACTGTACCCGATAATGCCATCTGTATCAGGATTCCAGTCAGCATAAGCATGTTCGATGGCTCTCAACATCTTTACTGCAGAATCACGATACAAGTTTTTTTCGCACGAATCGACGTGATCGGCAATTTCCATCAGTCCACATGCCGCACAGGTCCCCGCGCTCATATCCCATTTTTTGGGATATGCCGGGGCACGAAAATCGACAAGGGGAAGAAAGTCCGTCCGGGAAACACAGGCAATAAAATAATTTGCGATATTTTTTGCAGCCATCAAATATTCGGACTTCTGGGTATGACGATAAGCGAGGGCGAATCCATAGATCGCCCAGGCCTGCCCGCGGCTCCAAGATGAATCCGCGGAATATCCCTGACCCGCAAGCAGCTTCTGAAATTCCCCGGTATTCGGATCGAAACAGGCGATATGTCCCACAGAACCATCCTTTCTCACGAGATATTCCAGGACACTGTCTGCATGAGCATTTGCAATCTGAGAGAATCTGGGGTCTTTGACTGTCTCGGATGCCCAGTACAGAATCGGAATGTTCATCATACTGTCTATGATCACCCAGCCGGAATTATCCCGATTCCACGATCGCAGAAACTCGCCCCGAAGATTAAAACGGCCAGCCAGAAGAGCCGCCGCATGCAGAGCTCTGACCTTCGAACGCTCATCTTTCGTGGTCTTATAGTCTGCCACCGAAGTAAGCATCCACATAAAGCCGACATCATGATGAAGTCCCTGAAAATCCGCGAATGCCTTATCCAGCATTTCTTCGATGGACACGGCATCCTCCCTAAAGGAATCATCCCCAGTCAGATAGTAGAACTGCCAGAGTTCCCCGGCATAGAATCCATTCGTCCACCAAAAAATCTTATCTTTTGCCATATCATCGTAGACGCCATCCACCGCTATATAGGGGATCTTCCCCCGGTTTCTCTCCATCATCGCTCTCATCTTTTTTTCTGCTTTCGGCAGTATCTCATCTACCCACTCTTCTGTCTGCACTTGGTTCCTCCAAATCAATAGTTATATTTTACAGTTAATTCCGGATAAGCTGACTGAACCTGTGTTCCAAGTCCCTTAATTGCATCGTCCAGTGACATACTTCCATTTGCATAGTTGATAACTGCATCATTCATAAAGCTCTCGATATCACCGTCATACTTCGTCACGACATCGGTCGGAAGTTTCTCCTGTATTGCAGCCTGTTTCTGATACTCTTCGAAAACTTTCTGATTTCCCAGAAGCGGCTCCTCGTATCCGGAATCCACCAGAATTTTGTTTGCCTCTTTGGTCGATGCGAATCCATCTTTTCCTTTTTGAACATCAACAAGCTTCTGCGTGTCAACACTGATCCCCTTGACCAGATCCCATGCATTATTCTTGTGAGAGGTTGTCTTGGTGATAAAAAAGTATGTTCCACCTCGATTATAAGCGTATGGAGGAGTAGTCATACCCCATTTTCCGGCTCCCTCTTTTCCATCAACCTGTGGTTTGAATTTCGATGAATATCCCCAGGAAGGCAGGAAATCCACAAAAAATGCATCTGTGTTCCACCCCGAAAAATAAGCATCGTCTTCTTTCTCTGTCAGGAACATCTTGTCATCATAGATCTGTTTATTGATCTCGAAGATGTTGGCCATATCCTTTGTGACTGTGAATACATCATCCTTGACATACGGTTTTTCACGTCTGTTTGACAGCATTTTATTTAGGTTCTGTGTAGTTCCGAACATCTTGACCTTTCCGGAATAAGCATCATTGATCTTTTCATATAAGTCGGGCCATTGATCAACATCACTCAGGGCTTTCCCCACTTCGTCCGGATCATCCGTGCCAAGAATATTCTTTGCAATTTCGCGGTTATAGTACATCATTCCCACCGGATACTCCGCAGTCACTGCCTGGAGATCCCCCTTATCATCGGAGCCGAGCGCAACCAAGTCTTTGTAGGTATTGTCAATGTAGTTTTTGGCATCATCCGGAAATTCTTCTGACAGATCCAGATTGACACCGCGTTCCACCCAGTCCTTTACATAGTCTTTCGTGATTGCATATACATCTGGGGCCGTCTTGGGATCTGTGATCTGCTGTTTTAATTTTGTCTGTAAATCAGCAAATGGAATCACGACAACGTCGACATCAACTCCGTTTGCAGCACCCCATGCCTCGGCATCTTCTTTGATCGAATTCCCTTGTGTCCAGATCACAAGCGGTCCATCCCCATCCTTTTCTGCCTTTGCATCATCACTTTTTGCACTAGTGCTGCTATTTTTTGTCCCACTTTTGCTCTTTGCAGTATTCGATGCACTGCTGTCAGCATTTTTACCGCACCCCAGCATCGTTACTGCCATGGCTACCGCCATACCTCCTGTAAACATCCTCTTTAAGCTGGACTTCTTCATTCTCTACTTCCTCCTTCTACATTTTTTATATAAAGGATCTTTGTCCCTTCATATACGAAAGTCTCGACTTTTCCCATACCTACTCCTTTTCTCCTCCTGCACCAATACCATCGATGATATAACGTGAGAAAAGGAAGAATACAATCATAACCGGAACGATAGAAATGGCTATGCACAGGTACATGGCCCCGACGCTCGGATCCTGTGTATCGGCATTGAATATCCGGATTACTAAAGGCAATGTGAATTTTTTTGTATCTGAGAGCAATATCAACGGCACCAGATAGTTATTCCAGCTTGTCACAAAGCTGTTGATCCCCATGGTGAATATGGCCGGAGCCAGTATCGGAAGTGCCATCTTGTTAAAAATTTTGAACTCACCGGCCCCGTCAATCCTAGCCGACTCTATAATACTGCGCGACAATGCAGTTTCAGCATATTGTTTGATAAAGAAGACGGTGGTCGCACTGGCTATAGAGGGCAGAATCAGCGGTATAAAGGAATTCAGCAGATTCATCCCCTTCATGAACTTGAAAAATCCGATCACGCTCAGCTGAGGCGGAATCATCATAATCACTAAAATTGCAGTAAATGCAGTATTTTTCAGCTTAAAGTCATAAGCTGTAAGCCCGTATGCCGTCATTGCCGAAAAGTAGCATGTGAGAGCAGTGGAAGAAAGAGCCACCACCAGGCTGTTCCGAAAAGCCTTCAGTACATCAACGCGCGACTGCATTTCGCCAAAATTGTCTGCAATACTCTTTCCCGGAATGAGTGAGAACCCGGAAAGAATATCACCAGTACTTCTCGTTGCATTGATAATCATGACATAGAACGGGAAGAAGCTGATGATCGCCAGCGCAATCAGGAAGATGTACATCACAGTTTTCTTAACTGGTTTGATTCTCATGAGCTTTCTCTCCCTTCTTTTAATCTTCCCATCACGGAAAATGAAGCAAATATCGCGATGAAGAAGAACAGATAATAGGCAATTGCCGCCGAATATCCAAAATTATTATATTTAAATGCTGTGTTATAAAGATACATCACAACTGTCATCAGTTTTCCCTGTGGCGCTCCCAGACCTCCAGTCAGGATCTGCTGAACATCAAAGCTTTGCAGGCCTCCAACGAGCGAGTTCAAAAAGACAAATGCCGTTACAGGACGAAGCAGCGGAAATGTGATCTTCCAGAAAAGATTCCATCCATTGGCCCCATCCACTTTGGCCGCTTCGTAGAGGCTGGGAGAAATCGCCGTCATCCCTGCCATAACCATGATCATGGTATTTCCATAGAACATCCACCAGTGAATCAGCCCGATCGACCCCTGTGCAAATGGTACACTCGACAGAAAGTTGACAGGTTCCCCCACAATATTCAAGCTTGTCAGCAGCTGATTCACAATTCCGGACGGATAGCTTAAAAACTGATTAAACAGAGCCGATATGGAAACTGCGGTCACCAGTCTTGGCAGATAATAGATCGCCCGGAAGATTCCCTTTCCTCTGACTTTGTTATATGTAAAGACAGCTGCCAGCAAAAATGCGAAGATAAACTGCGGCACAGCACCGATTACCCACATGATAACCGTATTTTTCAGGGCTTCATAAAACAGCGGATCCGTAAATACTTTCGTATAATTTTTCATCCCAATAAAAACAGGATTATTAAATCCATCGTATGATGTGAAACTAAGATACAGCGTATACAAAATCGGATACAGACCAAATATTAAAAACGCAATAAAAAATGGCGCTAAAAAGAACAGTCCATACCGATTCTTATCAATTCTGCCTTTCTTACCCCTTTTCACTGATATTTCTTTTTGCATTCCCGGGGGATGCCCCTTGCTTACCTGAGCGGATTTTCCCATAATCCATAACTCCTCTCTGAGTCTTTGTTAATCGTTTATATACTTTTTATAAGCTGATAATACTACATATTAAGATGATATTCAATATATTTTTCAAAAATATTTAAACGTTTAACACATTGCACAAAAAACAACCTCTCTATTTACCCAACTTTAAATCTGTGGTAAAATTAAGCAAGGCAAGGGTTCTCGATATACGTAAAAGGCTTTTGCAGAATAGCGAACAAGGGAGGGACAGGCAGATGGCAGATGTGACTTTAAAACAGATTGCTGAGATAGCCGGTGTATCGGCAGCCACTGTGTCATATGTATTAAGCGGGAAAAGGAAGGTGAGCAAAGCCACAGAACTTCGGGTGCTGAGCGTGGCAAAGCAATTGAACTACTCTCCTAATTTATTTGCACAGCAGTTAAAAAGGGGCGAGTCTTTCTTAATTTTTGCACTGCTGAATACTTATTCCAGCTCTTTTAACGGTGAAGCACTGCAAAAAATAGAACATTCCTTTGAAGAAAAGGGATATCGGCTCCTTGCAATGACCGGAGGACTGGATGACATCATCCGGACGAATATATTCGATGGCGGAATTATATTGAACTATCATACGACGAAACAGGAAATACAGACTTTGGAGGAGTCAACCGGAAAACCACTGATCCTCCTCTCCAACCAGTCAAATCAAAAAAACACAGCATCTGTGATCATGGATAATTTCGGCGGGATGAAACTGGTTCTTGCGGAATTCGCGAAATCAGAACATCAGAATATCTGTTTTATACAAGGACCAGAGGGATCTTATAACAATACCAGCCGAGCAGAAAGTGCAAGATATTTCTATAAGGAATTATTTCAGAGAGATGATTTCGATATCCGTCTCTACCGTGGAAATTTCGTATCAGATGAAAGCTATAAATTGGCGTTTCATTTACTGAAAAACAAACTGTATAATGCCTTCGTCTGTTTCAATGATTCTACAGCTCTCGGAGTCTACAAGGCCGCCTATGAACTCGGAATTCAAGTAGGAAAAGACATCAGTGTAGCGGGCTTTGATAATACCTCATACTCGGAATTCGTTTCACCTGCTCTTACAACTGTGGATGTGGACAAAGATCTCTGGGCCAAAGAAGTAGTTAAAAATTACCTCGCTTTAAAAGATAGATCCATCGAAACCAATGAAGTGAAGATACCCGCCTCACTGATCAAGAGAGGCTCAATCAAATACAAGAGTATATGAATCAAAATCACCGGACCGCTTAAGCGCAGTCCGGTGAATATTTATTTATATTCAAAATATTTAAAGTCTGCATAGCAGCCTTGTTTTTTATCCATATCATGGACCCCTATTCCTATGAAATTACCGGTAAATCCTCCCGCAAGAAACATTAAGTCAAATTCCGGCCCGAACTGTTTTATGCTGTCCTCTTTCCAGTAGAACGTGCCTCTTTCATGGTCAACATGGGCTTTTAATAAGATTTCGCCCCCATGAACAGATGCCATTTCAGGAAGTAATGTATTTACTCCTTCCTGGCATTTCATCAGACGTAACACTTTGCCTTTTTCTTCATCCTGCGAGATATAACAATAAATATAATTCAACTCATTTAAGTATAAGAGCAGTCCGGCCATCTGATTATATGTTTTAGGTTCAAATTCAAGCACCGTTTCGGCTTCGAAACAAAAGTCTTTTTGACGAATAGCCAGCATATGCTGATCAAAATTCGACTGTGGTGATTCTCCGGAAATCAAGCGCAGATAACCTGGTCGGCTACTTAGGCTGCACCAACTTTCACTTGGCATTAATCGTCGGGCATTCCATTCTTTTGCTAAGGAATTTGTAAAATCATCTCGAAAATATGTATTGATCTCTTGTGTCACAGGTTCTTTGGTTTCGATCAAGGTAAATTCCTCTGGTGATGTTGTTCCATTGGCTAATCGTAACCAGCCATCTTCTGTCCACGCTACTTCCTGGATCGCCGTCTCGCGTCCCAAAATAGCTGCTTTTCCCTGCAGCGGACGAGTGGTCAGATAGGCCATGTACCATTTGCCATTGATTCCCTCCACCAGGCTGCCATGTCCTGTATTCTTTAACGGTGAATCCGGCTTATCACTTGCCGTTAACATAGGATATTTCGGATCTAACTCATAAGGTCCGGTAATCTTTGTGGACCGGCAAATTGTAACTGAATGGCCCGATCCAGTGCCTCCTTCTGCAGTGATCAGATAATAATACTCACCGTGACGATATAAATGAGGGGCTTCTGTCTTAGCTAACTTTGTGCCGTCAAAGATCTTATAAACCGGCCCGATCATCTTCTGTGCATCTGCATCATATTCTTGCATAACGATTCCAGCAGATTTATTACTGGTGGTCATACGATAATCCCATATTTCATTTAAAAACCATTTACGTCCGTCTTCATCATGGAAAAGAGACGGATCAAAACCACTAGAGGTCATATAAATCGGTTCACTCCAGGGACCATCGACCGCAGGAGCCGTAATTAGATAATTATGACAATCTTTGAAGGGACGTGTCGTATTCTTGACATCTGTATAAGTACAGTAAAACTGGTTATCATGATAACTTAACTGTGGTGCCCAGATACTGCAGTCCTTAGGATTTCCCTGCAAATTAACCTGGTTTGTCAAAATATCGGTATGGTGTTCCCAATTCACTAAATTCTCTGAGGTATATATACGGATACCTGGCAGCCATTCAAAAGAGGAGACCGCAAGATAATAAGTATCACCAACCTTCAAAATGTTGGGATCCGGATTAAATCCCGGTAGTATTGGATTTTTGATTTTAGCTTGTGCCATTTGAATTCCTTTCTCTCTTGTTATCTTTTCGAATTATTGAATAATCATAGAGCTAGCGCACCAGATACAAAAAATGCCAATATGTATTTCGGTTTGGGGATAAATACTGTCCCAAGCACGGCCAATGCTATCATCTTACAATGCATCTGCTTTTGCTCCAAATTCTGTGATTAATATTTCCATTATATCATATTATCTAATTAGTCAGCAACCACCAGGTCTCTAAAGCTTTTTTTAGCATCCAGGCTTACCAGCTAAATCTTCAATGTAGGAATTTTCAAGTAAACAAATATCTTAGAATATTGTTAACAATAAGAAAGACTGGAACTGCCTTACTAATTCATCATTACTCATCTTCTGTTCACTATCATTACTGTAATAGTGATCATTGTACGAGTAATAATAACCGGATTCTCTTCCTTTCCTTTTGACATTAAATCTGGATAGTATGATACCAAATATCTTTACGTCAACATCCTCAAGTTTTTCCTTTGCCAGCTGCAGCATTTCAAGAGGCGCATAAGCAGATCTGACTACTAGAAATGCGCCGTCAACCATTTCACCAACAATTGCTGCATCTGTGACAACAGAAACAGGTGGTGTATCTATGATTACATAATCGTAAGCCTCTTTTAACGCATTGATAAGCCGCTGCATTCTCGCAGTTGATAACAATTCTGTCGGATTAGGCGGAATCGTACCAACTGGCATGATATCTATCATCAGGTCCTTATGATGGTAAAGTGCCTCTTGTAGGGGACAGTCCCCCGTTAATACATCTGTAATTCCATGGCCTTTTATATCGACATCTAGTAGGCAGTGGATCATTGGCTTTCGGAAATCGCAGTCAAGAAGCACTACTTTTTTTCTCTCCTCTGCCAAAGTAATCGCAAGATTCGCTGCAACATTACTTTTACTTTCCATTTGCATTGCACTTGTGACTACAAAACTATTTACATTTTCATTAGCAGCGATAAATTTGATGTTTGTCCTCAAAGAATTATAGGCTTCTCTATAACTAAATGGGATATCTTTTTGCGTAACCAAAGTGAGTTCTCTGGCTATTCTTGTATTCTTTTTTTCTTTCGATTTTTTCATTTCCTTTTCTCTCCACCTCCGGAATCACACCTAAAACAGGCAAATCAAAATACTTCTGAATATCTTTATCATCTACAAGTCTCTTAGCCTTAAACAATGTACAAATGGTAATTGCAATCATTACAACCAGCATACCCGATGCCGCACCCATCAGGGTTACTTTTTTGACATCAGGTGAAACTGGAGCATTACTTGTTATAACATCACTGGTAACTTTGCAGGATCCGGCCTGAACGGTTTCTACGATCACGCCCGGAGCAACGGATGCAATCTCATTTACTATATCTCCCGACAGCTTTCTATTAGAATTGCGCACTGCGACACGCATAATCTGCGTATTATCTACCACAGTTACAGATACGCTTTTCTGTAATTCATCGTAAGACATGTCCAGATTCAAAGTTCTAATCACCTGATTTAGCACTGTGTTGCTTTTCAGAATCACGGCATATGTAGACACAAGATTTTGTGCACAGGTTATATTGTCATTCGTCACATCTGCAGAATTATCCTTCCTGGTGTTTACAATCATTGTAATTGAGGACTCATACTGCTGGTCCATAAAAAATTTGGAGCAAAAAAATCCAGCCCCTCCTGTTAGAAGCATAGCCAGGAGCAAAACCCAGAAATATTTTTTTACTTGTTGTACGATCTCAAGTAAATCAATTGTATCTGTAAGGTCATACTGTTCATCGTAATTTATCATATCTACCTCTCCTTGTACGGATATCTGCAGAGCATGGTGCTTTTCCATAATTCCGTCATCTATCTAAGATATGGCAAAAAAAGTCTCGTATATATTGTCCATATCCCCTCTCATAAAGTTATAATATCTAACACTATATTACAAAATACGACTCATTTAGTCGTATAAGCACATTCAGTATACCGCCTTTATTATTTATTGGCAACAAGTATTTTTCCTCTCTGCAAATAAAGCAATCACCTTTGTAATTTGCCATATTTGCACAACAAAAAAAACGCCATCATCACTCTCCTGGAAAGTTCTGATGACGTTGTTCTGTTTTCGAAAAATCAAAACAGATATGCCCTATCTCGCCCAACAAAAAACGACTTAAGTCACATCTGTTCTATTTTAAAATCTGTCTTCAGCCCTCACTGTAACTTCAAGAGGCCTTTGTTTTGTGAGAAAAATACTTCTTTCATCTGGCTGACTGCCTCCTGCATATATTATGGTATCAGTTTCTTCCCACTCTCGTCTTCCTTCTTCACTTACGATTTGAAAACATTCTGTTTTAACATTTAAAGAAACGGCTTTTGTCTCTCCTTGTCTTAACGCTATTCTTTGAAACTGTACCAGACTGTGATTTAAAACTGCCAAAGGGCTTCCCATCAGCTTTACATATATCTGTACAATTTCATCACAGTCATACCCGGAGATATTCGTAACATTTACCTTCACACATATGGTTTCTCTTTCATCCCACTTCCCCTTTTCCACCTGTAAATCTTTGTATACAAACTTCCCATAACTCAAGCCATACCCAAATGGGTAAAGTGCCTCATGTTCCATAAATCTATATGTTCTGTTTTTCATACTATAAACTTCAAAATCCGGAAGTTCCTCAGCAGAATGGTAAAAAGTGACCGGCAGCTTCCCCGAAGGAACCACATTGCCAAATAATATATTTGCCGCTGCAATTCCACCCATCTGACCCGGATACCATGTCTGTAAAATAGCGTTTCCATATTCTTCAGCATATGTCAAATTCATGGCACTTCCCGTACTTATGATAAATATAACCGGTTTTCCGATTCCGCAGACTGCCTCCATAAGATCTTTTTGTGCCTTTGGAAATTCCAAATCCTTCTTATCTGCACCTGCATAGCTGTTATTCGCATCCCCTTCCTCTCCTTCCAGTCTTGTATCAAGACCGAGACATAAGAATACTACATCACTTCTCTCTGCCATAGAGACTGCCTCAGAAATACGATCATTTGTTTCCGCCAGTGCTTCCACATTCTCTCTGTATAAATGACTTCCTTCGGAATAATAAATCCGAACCTTTTCTCCGACTTCTCTGCGAATTCCTTCTAAAATAGTATACTGTTCTGTCGCAGTTCCATTATAATTTCCTTTCAGTATCTCTCTGCTGTCAGCATTGGGTCCTATTACTGCAACAGATTTAAGCTTCTCTTTCTTTAAAGGTAATATTCCATCATTTTTCAAAAGAACCATCGATTCCTCTGCTGCCTTCAGTGCTGCCTTATGATGCACGGGTGTATCATTTTCTTCATATGATATCTCATCATACTCTGTTTTCGAATCAAACATCCCCAAACGCATTCTTGTCATCATTACGTGACACACTGCCTGATCAATATCCTCTTCTTTCAAAAGCCCTTTTTCATACGCCTGTAGGATATATAGATAGATAGCACCACAATTTAAATCACATCCACTTTTTAATGCTAAGGCCGCAGATTCTATCGGATTATCTGTCACCCTATGGTGCATGTGAAAATCTTTTATCGCGCCACAGTCAGATACATAGTATCCCCGAAACCCCCATGTATTCCTGAGTAATCCCTGGATCAGCTGATAACTCCCGCATACAGGCTCTCCGTTTAGCCGATTATATCCTCCCATGACTCCTTCTGCTTTGCCTTCCTTAACACAGGCCTCGAATGCCGGGAAATAAGTCTCCGTCAAATCCTTCCTGCTCACTACACTGTCAAAAGAATGTCTGCCCTTTTCAGGACCGGAATGGGCCGCAAAATGTTTTACACACGCCGCCGATTTCAGTCTTTTTTTATCTCCTTGCAAGCCCTTAATATAGGATACTCCTAGTCTGGATGTAAGATAAGGGTCTTCCCCATAAGTTTCATGTCCTCTTCCCCATCGAGGGTCTCTGAATATGTTAATATTCGGGGACCAGAATGTCAGTCCCTTATATAATCCTCTGTCATTTTTTCTTGTCTGCTCGTTATACTTTGCTCTTCCCTCTGTGGCAACTATATCTCCAATAGTCTCCAGAAAATCGCTATCAAAGGATGCTGCAAGTCCTATCGGCTGAGGAAATACTGTAGCTGCCCCTGCCCTGGCAACTCCATGCAGGGCTTCATTCCACCAATTATAAAAAGGAATACCCAGACGTTTCACAGAAGAAGAATTGTGTCTTAACTGCGACGCCTTCTCTTCAAGTGTCATCTGATCTATAAGATCATCTACTCGTTCTTCATCACTAAGTGATTCATCGAAATATCGCCTATATTTTAGATCCTTTATCATGCTTACCACCCCTCTGCCTGATGCATAGGCTATGCCAGTTATTCCTCTGTCAATTCAAAAATAGCTTCCGTCTCTACAGGAATATTCCCCGGGAGAACATTGATCCCAATCGCTGACCGACTCGGCGCTTTTTCGATTCCAAACAAATCCACTAAAAGTTGTGAACCGCCGTTTGCCACAAACGGCTGCTCATAGAAGCTATTATCACTTGCCACAAAAGTCAGAATTTTTACGGGTTGTTTTACCTTGTTTAAATCTCCTATCTCAGACTCTAAAACCGAGAGTACATTCAACATTGAATTTCTGGAAATCTCCAATCCTTCTTCCTTTGTAAAATCTTTCCCCAAAACGCCTGTTACCGGTTTATCAATTACAGGTCCACATCCCGAAATATAAACCAGGTTTTTATCAAAACGTTTTGCCGGACTATAGATTCCCCCTTTTGCCGGCGCTTCCGGAAGTTTAATACCCAATTCTTTCATCTTTTCATAAATGTTACTCATTATTTATATCTCCTTGTGATTTAATAAATTTGCAGAATACCCCTTTTGTCTCTTACCATCTTGTAGTGCAATCTGACCGTCAACAAACACATAGGACAACCCCGTGCTTACTTTTTTCGAGTCTTCATAAGTCGCATGATCTACGAATTGTTCCGGCGAAAAGACATTTAGATCGGCAAAGTATCCTTCTTTTAGTAATCCTCTGTTTTTCAGATTCAGCCTTTTGGCGGGCATGTATGTCATCTTCTCTATCGCCTGTTCCATTGTAAAAATCTTTCTTTTGACGACATAGTCCTGAAGAAAGTGAGGAAATGTCCCATATAACCTTGGATGAGGACAATCACTGACTCCATATAAGGCGTCAGAAATCAACATTGAATATGGCAGTTTTGCAACTGTATCAACATCTTCCTGTGACATGCTCAGCAGAATAATTCCCACTTTTCCATTCTCATTTGCGAGAAGATCCGCCATCAAATATGCCGGGTCCTTATATCCTGCTTTTTCTGATGCTTCCTTGAAGTTCAATCCTACGAATCTTTGGTTTTCTTTCGTCAACACAGAGCTTATCAGAATCCTGTCCCAGCCTATTGCCGTCACCATATTATCCCAGCCCTGATGCTCCTGATACAAGGATGCTGACAATGCCTGCTTTCCACCGGCCGTTCCTATTTTAGAGAATGTAAGATTCATATCTTCTTCCATCAGGTCCGGAGGTATCAGACTGATCAAGGTCGTGGACCCGCCGCAATACGGATAAAAATCAACAGTTATATCCGATCCTGCATCCTGAGCTTTTTCAATAATATCAATCGCCTGATAAATATTTTTATTCCAGTTCTTTATTCCCGTTGCCTTGAAATGACTGATATTCAAGGCTATATCTGCCATTTTACAGATTTCAATAATTTCCTTCACTGATGGAAGCAGATTATCTCCTTCCCCTCTGATGTGGCAGAAAAGGGGACGTCCATATGGCGCTGCCGCTTGTAGAAGTTCTGCCATCTCTTCGGCAGACGAATAGCATTCTGGCTGATACATAATTCCAGACGATATACCGATGCATCCTGCATCCATTGCATTCTTTATATATTCTCTGGCTGCTGACATTTCCATATCAGAAAAAGGCTTTTTCCCATAACCCTTGACAGCTGCTTTCACAGCTCCAATACCCTGATAACATCCTACATGCAGCGGCATATCTTTTTCTTTCAGCATCCCCATATAGGTTCCGTAATTTTCCACCCACATGTCAGGAGGTGCAACTCCAAGACAAGGCTCAACAAAATTACAAACTTCCTCTTTATAACTCTTCGTACAGGGGAAAATCCCCAAACCGCAATTACCGCCTACCACACTTGTCAGGCCCTGAGAAAGTTCCAGCGTTCCAAAATCTTCATCATAAAGTGCAGCCAGGTCACAGTGTCTGTGAGTATCAATAAACCCTGGTGATACTATTTTACCTCCTGCATCAATATGTACTGCATCAAGTTCATGACTGAATCCTTTCGAATATTTCGACCTGTCTATGATTTTTTCAATAATTTTTCCATCAATCATGATGTCACCCAGATAGGATTCGCTTCCTGAGCCGTCACATATTTTGGCATTGTGAATGATATATCTCATATTCCTTTACCTCCAGGCATTACGCCTATACTAACATCCCCCTGGCTTTTACAACTTCCTTTTGCAGACAATCCCCATAGTCTATATATACCGAATTTTGCATGTTTATGGCAGTGCAGACATGGATGGGTACCAATACAATCGTATCTCCGACTTTTAAACCAGTCTCGCCCTTTTTGCTTGTAATAATACCATGTTCCTCATTCATTCTGCGCAGCTGAAGGTCGTCGTTTCCCTCTATCAGTGCATATCCCGGATAGTAATATGGCTCAGTGTCCAACATGATATCCATGGGAAATGTTTTTGTTCCTCCATCAATAACAGCATATTCTTTGCACGGCGTACTGACCACAGTAGCATAATATCTCACTGCAATTTCATCAAAAGAAGCCGCTCCTTCTTTACAAAGCATAAAGTCTTTAAAAATATAAGTTCCCGGCCGTATCTCTGTTACTTTTCCAGTTTTCGCCACCTCCTCTCCTGTCGGAGTGGAACCAGCGCTAATTTCTTTAATATTTATCCCTGCTGCCAATATGTTTTTGGTTAGCAATTCCATCAACTCGCCTTCCTCTTTACCTGCAATCACCTTATCCTGTGTCGGTTTATCTTTATAGACTAAACTCTTAAACGTATAGATTCCCGTCAATTCCAGATTTGAAAGCTTTGCAATTTCTTTTGCAAGTTCGACTGCCCGTTCTCTCACAACTCCCGTTCTTTTGGCTCCAGTATCCACCTCCATGCGCACTTCCAGTCGAACCCTTGCATTTTTTGCCGCTTCATTTAAGGGAATTGCACACTCCATACTATCCACCGCCAAGATTAATCTTTTAACTTTTTTCAGCAGTGAAATTGCCCTTTTGATTTTAACCTTTCCAATCAACGGGTAGGCAATAAATATATCATCGATTCCACCCTCTGCCATAACTTCAGCTTCGGAGACTTTGGCACATGTAATTCCATCGGCTCCTGCTGCGATCTGCATCCTGGCAAACAGCGGCATTTTGTGCGTTTTAATATGTGGTCTTAATTTGCATCCGTAAAGTGAAGCTGTTTCCTGCATTTTGCGAATATTCTCTTTTGTTTTTCCCATGTCGATCACAATACATGGGGTTTCCAATTCATTCAGCCATTCTTTTTTCATCGCATTCACCTTAATAGCTATCTGCTACACTCTTAATTTTCAGTTGCTTCTTGATACCATCTGCAGTTATATCATCAGGCAGTTCTTCCTTCATTACCTCAATCACGACTCCATCTTTAGCTGTGATATCAAAATAATTATCCGTGAACACACAGTCTGTCTGTTCCAGGTATACTTCCACATAATTAGCAAATGTATCCGCTTTCACTGATATGATAAATCTGTCTTTTCTTTCCCAAACCTCTGCCTGATAGGTTGGTACCTGATACTTAAAATATTTCGGTTTCACAAACATGGTCGTTCCTGTACTCACATACCTGTTGCCTTCCTTTAGCCTGTATCTGGCAAACACATGCCGCTTCATTTCCTCATCCTTGATCCATCTGGAGAAATCAACCATCTTAACCGACTGCATATCGAATGCATTTGAAGTGGTCTCTATTTTTTCTTCATGCAAAATTGAAAAATCCGCATTTAAAAGAGCAATTTCTAACGTTGCATCTCTGGGTTGAAAGGATTCATTGAGAATATAATATGTAATTTTCGTACTTAGTTCTTCTTCCTCACACGCACTGGCCATATATCGGGCGTAGAATCGCCTGGCTCCATAGTGAAGAGCCTTCCATCTTCCATAGTAGTCTATGCTCGACCAGGAGGCCACCGGCCAGCAATCATTTAACTGCCAGTAGATAGAGCCCATGCATCTTCCCCAGTTTCTTCTCCAATGTTCAACACCATATTGAATTGCCTTCAGCTGTAATATTTGAGAGATATAAGCTATATTTTCCAAATCTTTCGGATATTTATAATATTCGGATATATAAGAAAAAATCTTTGTATTGGCCTTCCCATTCTTCTGATGAGATTCCATCACCTCACTGAAAATATTTCTATCTTCTTCAAGAGTAAAGCTCTCAATTGTCTTTTTATGAGGGAAAGATTGGAATCCAAATTCAGAACAAAAGCGGAAGTAAGCATTCCTATACTCAGTAAATGGTTTGTTAGAATGCCATACCTCCCAGTAATGATTATCTCCTCTGTTCCAGTCGTTTGGATCATCAAAGGAACCTCCGGATGAGGGCGAAGACAGCCAATAAAAAGTCTGGTCATCATATTTTCTTACCTCCCTTGGCAAGAGCATCTCAAAGATTTTGATATAATCAGCTTTATATTTCTCACGATGTCCCTTCAGACGGCCGCCTCCATTCCAAAGCCACTCCATCTCATTGTTTCCGCACCAGAGGGCAAGACAGGCGTGATGACGAATTCTTTTTACCTGATCTCTCGTTTCTGCGAGAATATTTACTTCAAATTCATTGTTCAAGTCATACACATTACACGCAAACATCAGATCCTGCCATACCAAAATCCCATATTTGTCACACATGTCATATAAAAAATTCTCCGGATAATATCCGCCGCCCCACACACGAATGCAATTGAAATTGGCCGTCGCGCAGTCTTTTATCAATTGCTCAGTTCTCTCCTTAGTAATTCTTGAGAGAATGTTATCCTCAGGTATATAATTAGCACCCATACCGAATATTTTCTGTCCATTAATTACATATGCAAATTCATTTCCCCACTCATCTTCTTTGGTACTTACTGTAATTGTGCGAAGACCAATCTTGTATTCACGTTTATCCAAAATCTGATCATTCCCCAGCAAAAAGATTTCTGTTTTATACAGTGGCTGCTCGCCATATCCATTCGGCCACCACAATTTTGGTTCCGGAATCTGGATATTTACATGGCCTGCGGTTGTTCCTTTCATCGTTTGTTCAAAAGTTCTTCCTTTTGGCTCTGTAATACGTACCTCTATTTCTGTATTGGTAAGATCTGTTCCAAACGTTCTTATGGGACAGTCAATCTCCACTGTCACCATGTTGTTCTCATGTTTCTGGCAAATATATATATCCCGGAATTTTGCCCCATGAAAAGTTTCCAGATAGACTTCTCTGAAAATTCCCATATCCGGCAGCTGAGGTCCCCAGTCCCAGCCAAACATATAATGTGCTTTTCTTAAACTACCGTTTCCCGCCATAGATCCCGTAGACGTATACGTTATATCACTGTTTTTGTCTTTTTGTTCGATGTACGCGATTGGAGAATGAAGATATACTTTCAGATCATTCTCCCTTTTTGCCCTGGATTTCAGATCGAAACGCCAGGTTCTATGCATATCCTTTACGTTCTCCAGAAGCTCATCATTTACATATATGTCCGCAATTGTATCAATTCCTTCAAATACCAGGTTTATCTCATCCGAAGAAAGGATTTCATCCGTCAGTGAAAAATGGCAGCTATACACATAATCCTTACGAAACAACTCTTTCACCTTATACTCATTGATTCTCCAATAAGGATCTTCTGTCATGTTGTCGGCCAGCATTTGTGATAATACACTTCCAGGTACGTCCGCATCTATTTCTTCTTCCCATTTTGGGGACCTTAACTTCCATGTCCCATCTAAACTCAATCTGTTCTTCATACCGCCCTCTCTGGTTCTTATGCCTTTAATCCTGATGTGGAAATTCCCTCTACAAAGTTTCTCTGGAAAATAAGGAAAAAGATAATTACCGGAATAACAAAAAGTGTTGCGGCTGCCATCAGATGGGTCCAATCCGTTGAAAAAGATCCCAGAAACTGCTGCAAACCTAAGGACAGTGTCAGTTTCTCTGTTTTATTAATATAAATTAAAGGTGCCAGATAATCGGACCATGCCGCAATAAAGGATTGAATTCCAACTGTAGTAAGGGCAGGCTTTGAGAGTGGAAGTGCAATGCTTATATAGCGCTTTAATTCGCCGGCTCCATCAATCTTTGCCGCTTCCATAAGAGAATTCGGCAATCCCTGAAAAAATTGTCTCATTATAATAATATAGAACGGGCTTCCACAAAACATAGGCACAATCAGGGGCAGATAGGTGTTCGTCAAGCCCAGATTGTTCCAGATTTTATAAAGCGGAATCATAGTCACCGTATATGGAATCATCATAGTTCCCATAATAAGACTGGAAATAAACGTACTGCCTCTCCATTTGATTTTTGCCAGAGAGTAGGCAATCAGTGGTGTTGATAAAAGCTGTCCTGCCACCGAAAACACTGTTATTAAAATTGTATTTTTCAAGTATTTCAGATAAGGGATCTTTTGCATTGCCTCCGGATAATTATCCCATATAATCTTCCTCGGAAACAACTTCACCGGAAGTTGAAAAGCATCCGCATTTGTCTTTAAGGAAGTTGTTACCATAATTAAAAATGGTGAAAAAAAGATAACACATAATAGGACTATTAATATGGTAACGGGGATTTTCTTTAACTTCTTTTTATAATATGCATTCGTTCTTTTCATATTATTCATCTCCTGCTCCATTTTCAGCGACCTTATTGGTCAATTTAATCATAACAAATGTCATGATACTTACGGCAATAAAAAGCAGCCAGGCCATCGCAGACGCTCTTCCCATCTTCATATACGAAAATGCAGTGTTAAACAGATACAACGGATACATCAAGATAGAATTTGCAGGACCTCCTCCTGCGTTACTGGCTCCTCCGCCGCTGCTGGCATTAATGATTACGTATACTTGTGTAAAATACTGAAAAGCATTGATAATATTCAAAATTGCCTGATAGACAAGTACAGATGCCACACATGGAAGTGTTATCTTAAAAAACCGCTGGAATGCATTGGCCCCGTCCAGCTCAGCAGCTTCATAATAGCTTCTGGGAACATCCTGAAGTGCTGCCAGACATATCAGCATTGTCGTACCGGTACACCATGTCCCCATCAATACAAGTGCCCATTTTGTATAAGACGGATCCATCAGCCAGGATGGACCATTGATTCCAAACATACCGAGCACTCTGTTAATATAACCATAGGTCGGATCGAACATCCAGATCCACACCATAGTTGCTGCAATCATAGGTATTACAGAGGGCATAAAAAAGACAGTTCTTGCTGCCCCTCTTCCCTTGAATTTCCTGTTCAGTAATGTTGCAAGGAACAATGCAACAAATAAATTCACAGGTGTTGAAACAAAAGCCATAAATAATGTGTTTTTTAAACTTTTAAAAACAAGCGGATCGTGAAAAATATATTTGAAATTTTTCAATCCAACCCATGTTGGATCCTTCACTGGATTAAATTCCGTAAAGCTATAATAAAATGATGTAAACAATGGAATAATGCTAAAACAAATAAATCCAATAATCCATGGCAGCGCAAATAGCAGTCCATTACGTGTATCTCGTCTGGTGTATCTTTTCTTATTGACACTGACTTTATTTTTCATCTTCAATTCATACCTCCTATCGCAAAAGAGGTAGTATAATTCCTACACTCCCGTTTCTTCTTTTTTAAGATTCTTATGTGCCCAAAAATTGCTTTGAGGAAATTTTTGGGCACACTTAAACCTATTCTTCTAATAATTTTGTCTGTTCTGTCAACTCTTTCATGGCATCTTCTGGTGTTTTAATACCGTTATACACATAATCCAGATACTCATCAATCAGTGATGTATATTTGGCCAGATCTGCAATCTTAGGATACTGGATTCCATTTTCCTTCTTTAATGCCTCTATAAATACATCATAGTTTTGCATTGCCAGCATATCTTTATCATCATATAAATCCAGTTTCGTCGGAAGGTTTCCGATCGCCATCAATGTTTCTTTTGTGGAATCAGAATCCGTGAAAAATTTAGCGAATTCCCAGGCGCCTTCTTTGTTGTTGGCAACAACCGGTATTGCAAGGCTATTCGTCTCATATCGGCTTGTCCCCTGCAAATCCGGGTTTTCTTCTGTCCCAGGTGTTAATGCCACATCATAATTCACATCCGGACCCCAATCAGCCGCCATCGTTGCCAGCCAGGGACCATCAAACCGGAATAATTGTTTTCCTGCAAAAAACATATCGTTTTCTGTATAGCGGTTGGTATTTGCAGAGGCTACAAAAGCCTGTACTTTCTCTATGCCATATTTTTCACGGAATTTCATGTTCATATTCAAACTGTCCAAAATCAACGGATCATCTGGTGTCAGTGTTTTTCCATCATCGGACCACCATTTTCCTCCAAAGGAATATACTAATTCCTGCCTTGCAGATGCCAAAGGAAATAATGGATATCCCAGACGGGTGATATTACCACTCTCATCAACCTGAGTCGCTTTTTCTGCCATCTCATAGAGCTCTTCCATAGTCTTTGGCGGCTCGGAATAACCAATTTCCTTCAAAATATCTTTATTGTAGAACATTTGAATAATCTGAGCTGCAAATGGAAGTGCATACAAGGTATCATCAATCGTATTGGATTCCAAAGCCTGTTTTGCAAAAATGGAATTCGCATCATATCCGTCTTCTTTTGCCAGATCGGATACAGATTCTATCAGACCAGATTTTGCATATGAGATGATATCCTGATTCGTAACTTCCACGACATCAGGAGCATCACTTCCGGATAATGCCACGATAATCTTCTGCTTATCCATAGCACTTAAGCCTTCTACTTCATACTTATCCTGGCTTTCGTTGAATGCCTGAATAGCTTCTTCAAAGGCTTTTCCCTCTTCGCTGGTATGAGAATACCAGAATACAACTTTTTCTTTCTTTCCGGAAGTATCCTTTGAATTCTCTGCTTTTTTCCCGGAATTCTCATTTGTCTTTCCGTCTGTACCTCCACATCCGGCAAACGTTCCCATCGCCAGTACTACTGCCAGAAACCCTGCAATTACCTTTTTTTTCATTTTCCCTTCTCCTTTTATAAATTTTAATTAGTTTCATATGTATTTCTTTTTTGTTTATTGATCATATCATACTTTTTATAATATATCAATAGAATTATTACAAATAGTAATATTTTTTCATTTTTACTTACTCATTTTAAAGGATATGTTCGTTTTTATGTGTGTATATATTACATTTTCGGCCTAAATATTGGAATTTTTATATTTCTCTTTTTTGTATTTTTGTGTTTCTTCTTTAATTCTCTTAAATAAATCTTACTTATATTCTGTTTATACCTATTTTTCCCATACAATCTCAAAAATATTTATAATTAAATTTTATATTCTAAAAAAAATATTGAAAACATGAACCAAATCATATATAATGAAACAAGCACAAAATAAAGGAGAGGAATTTTTATCCATGAACACTATTGAAGAAGCTCTTCCATTATTCCAGCAAATCATGGATTTGATTTGTATCACTTTTGGTGAAAACTGCGAAGTTACACTTCACGATTGGTCCAAGGGATATGAGCACTCTATCGTTGCAATTAAAAACGGGCATGTTACAAAACGCCAAGTGGGTGATTGCGGAAGTAATCTTGGCCTCGAGATTATGCGTGGTAAAATCGAAGGCGGCAATCGGTTTAATTATATGACCAAAACGAGCTGCGGACAGATGTTAAAGTCAAGTACTATTTATCTTACAAATGATAACGGGGAGACAATTGGTGCCCTCTGTGTAAATATCGATATTACAGAGGCTTTGGACTTTCAAAAATCATTTGCCTCCTTCATAGGGGCAGAAACAGTATCTCAGATAGAAACCCCTGCAGAAAGTATCGAATTTCACGCCAATAATGTCGGACAACTAACAGATTTTCTGATCTCCCAAAGTCTCGAGCTGGTGAATAAGCCCAGTGATCAATTGACAAAAGAAGACAAAATGACCATCCTTAAATTTCTGGATGAAAAAGGACTTTTTCTGATCACAAAATCTGGTGATAAAGTCTGCCAATTTCTAAATATTTCTAAATTTACTTTTTACAACTATTTAGAAATGATACGGGGAGAAAAAGAATAGGAGATTTATATATGAAGTATTCTAAAAAAGAGATTCTCAGGAGAATAAAAGGTAAGTTAATTGTGTCCTGTCAGGCTCTGCCCTTGGAACCTCTGTACGTGGAAGAAAAGTCTGTTATGTATCTTATGGCTCGTGCCGCCAAGGAGGCGGGTTCTCCTTGTATCCGCACAAGTAGTGTCCGCGATGTTGCAGCAATTAAAGAAGAGACTAATCTCCCTGTAATAGGTATCATAAAAACCAGATACGAAGGCTATGACTCTTATATCACACCCACCATGAAAGAGATTGATGAATTGGCAGCTGCAGATACAGACATCATCGCTTTAGACTGTACCTTGAGAAACCGGGGAGACGGCACCACAATCAATGAGTTTATAAAGTCAATAAAAGATAAATATCACGATATGATCCTCATGGCGGATATCTCTACCTATGAAGAGGGAATTAACGCATGGAAATGTGGAGTAGATTTCGTCGGAACGACACTCAGCGGATATACCGACTATTCCCCCCAAAAGGAAGAACCTGACTTCGAACTTGTCCAAAAGCTTGCGGCTGCTATAGATATTCCCCTGATCGCAGAGGGAAAGATACACACTCCCGAACAGGCAGTCCAAATGTTGAAGTGCGGGGCATATGCAGTTGTAGTGGGCGGAGCCATCACCCGTCCTCTGGAAATTGCCTCCCGCTTTATCAAAGCCATCGAGGAAAAAAGCGATGAATAATACATACCTTGGAGTAGATATAGGAGGGACAGCTGTTAAGCTTGGACTTATTACTGGCGACGGAAATCTTCTTTTTACGCACACCTCCCCGGTTAATTTTGACAAATACAAGACCCCTATCATGAAAACAGTCCTTAGGGAAATTGACTGCTTTTTGTCTAAGAACAAGCTCGTTTCTTCAGATTTGCTCGGAATAGGTGTATCGGCGACGGGACAGATTGATCCAAAATCCGGTATAGTAACCGGCAGCGCCGGTCATATCAGCAACTGGCTTTTAACACCTGTTAAAGATTTACTGGAGAACAGATACCACCTGCCTGTCTCGGTCGCCAATGATGCCAATTGTGCGATTATCGGCGAGCATTGGAAAGGATGCGCCATCGGATTCTCCGATATCATCATGATTACTATAGGAACAGGCATCGGAGGAGGCATCATATGTAACGGCAGACTGCTTTCGGGACATACTGGTATCGCCGGTGAATTGGGCCATTTCTCCATTCAAAAAGACGGCACCATGTGCAGCTGCGGTAACATTGGATGCTATGAGCAATATGCATCAGCATCGGCTTTAGTAAAAGCGGTCCGAGAAGCACTGCCATCTTTTCATTCTTACTCCAAAACAGACCCTGATCAAATCAATGGAAAGTTTATCTTTGATCAGGTAAAGGCCGGAAGTATCGAATATCAGCGCGTTGTTGACAACTGGATTGATAATATTGCCATGGGTCTGACAGGCTTGATTCATATTTTTAATCCGGAACTTGTTGTGATTGGAGGAGGGATCAGTCAGCAGGAAGAATTATTAATAGTACCTCTGCGTGAAAGAGTTCTTTCTAAGATCATGCCTGGTTTCCGAAAAGATCTACAATTTCGAAGTGCAAAATTAGACAACAACGCTGGTTTAATCGGAGCTGTCCGCAATTTAATCGAAAAAGGAGCTGCATAACGGCAGCTCCTCCCTTTTATTTTAGTTCAATTTCAATCTCAAACATTCGGTTCCAAGGAATATGGATGTCAAATTCTCTGGCATTTTCAGGGAAATAACGCTTTTGAAATTGCTCAAGTCTTAATTTTATAATTCGGCTCACTTCCGGTGCCTTATCCCCCAAATCTAAGGAATGAATCTTCGAATCTATGGTTGGAAGATTCTCAGTCACCTTTCTTCTTACTTCTGCCATATAACCCCAGTCCTCCATATATCGCAGGAATCGGAATTCCTCGGATATACGGGTTTCTGATTCTTTTGGATGGCAACAACATGCAGTCAAATGTGCAATCACTGTTCCAAGTGTATTGGACGACGTATTCCAGCCCGCATAGGCATCAATTTTATTCAATAGTTTTTGTTCATATAAGAATTGCATAAGAGCCTTGTCCGCCATATTGGGAATAGCACAATCCGCAATCGCACATACTTGTTTTCTTCTTAAGTATTTCTGTATTCTCGCCGTCAAAGCCTGTAGATTTCTCTCCGTTTCCAGAAAAATTTCATCTGTAATAAGTTCTTTTTCCAGACGAAGGCTAAACTCTGTAGGGGGATTGACTATCAATATACCATCCGCCTCAGAAGATATTTCTGCAATCTCGCAGCCCGCCGCAAGAAGCTGATATTGTACCGTCTCTCCAATACTCCGGTCTTCATATGACGGTATCTGAAATTGTCCCCTTAAAGAGGAATAATCGACAAAAATCCTGGGGGTTTTATGTTTTATTGTGTTTATAGCTCTTGCCAGTAACGTGCAGCCAACCTCGTCCGCTCCAGGATAGAAATAAATTTTTGAAAACAAGTCCTTACCAGCAGCATAAGAAGCAAGCTTCCTTCTTTCCGCTGGCGCATAGCCATATTGTCTGCAGTCATCCAAAGGAACAACCAAAAAATCTATCATTCCATCTGAAACCAGGTCTACTGTGCTTTGATTGTTATGAAAATTTATTTCTCTTCGATTGAGAAAATCCGCAAGAATATTCCGAGGAATCTCTTCTTCGATTTGGTTTTTTTCAACTCTTTCTCTTCCATCCAAAAGCTCCAACCTTTCCTTATCCCTCAAAACACCATATCGATAAAGACGGAATCCATATTTCTCATAATAATCCGGTTCTTCTCCACTGCCGTTTCTCGCTGGCGCTCTTGTAATCAGCTGAAATGCAAAGATTTTCAAATTCGGATTTTCTTCCTTCAAAGTTCTGATTCTTTGAATTCTTTCCTGGCACATCTTTTCCGTGATGTGATGCAGGCGCGATGGAACAATTCCTCCATACAAAAATAAATCCATTGAAATAATTAACACCGACGCCTCTTTTACCTCTTCTCTCGTCCATTCCCAGATTTTTTCTATATCTGCCGGATTTTTAAAATTCCCCATGAGTTCCTTCGGAACAATTCTCACATCCATACCACTGATTCTTCCGATATATTCTGGATATATGTAGTTACATGGACGTTCATCCAGTGGAAGAAAAATTATCTTATCCATCTCGTTCTCCTATTTTTCAAACTTTTAATATGATTTCTATCCATTATAATATTTTTTCTTTGGTGTGTCAATAACCCTTATAAATCCCTATTTTATCTTTATTTTATTGAATGTAATGGCTTTCTGTGATATTATATTCATATAAATTATTATTTTTTTATCTATTTCTAACTTATTATCAGGAGGTGCGTTATGTATAGAATTTATCCTGAACCAATTCAGTTAAACATTAAATCGGGCTTTCTTTTCCCTGCGGGAAAATTTCACGTCAAGATGGATCCGAGCCTTTCTAATCAATGTGCTGACGCAGGTTACATATTTGAAGCTGATCTTCATTCCCTTTGCTCATCTGATTCCTGTCATGAATATGATTTCTCCATAACGAAAGAAACGATTCATCCCGAAGAATACAGAGTTTCTATTTGCGAAACAGGGTTCTTTTTATTCGTCGGAAGTGCTGCCGGGCTTTTTTATGCAATGCACGCATTAAAACAGCTTTCACTTCAATGCAACCGCTCTTTTCCATTTTTAGAAATCATCGATCGCCCCGCTCTGGATCTGCGCGGAATCATATTAGATATAGGGCGCGATAAGGTCCCCTCTATGCAGACTTTGTATTCTCTTTTAGACAAATGTGCCGCTATGCGGATCAACCATGTGGAACTTTATATGGAAGGATATTGCTACTCCTACCATAATTATCCTTATCTGTTTACAGATGATACACCTGTCACCCCCGAAGAGTTTCAGGCGCTGGATGCTTATGCCAGAAGTCGTTTCATCGACCTTGTTCCCAGTCAAAACACACTCGGACATATGGAACAATGGCTTGCTGCACCTCAACTCAACTCTCTTGCCGAGTGTGAGGATGGATTTCTATTCGAAAATCTTTATTGGCGGCCTCCGATGACCCTAAATACAAGAGACGAAAAAAGTCTGGACTTTGTAACGGATATGCTTGATGACTTACTGGCTAACTTTTCTTCTTATTACGTCAATGTTAATATGGACGAACCATTTGAACTGGGAAAAGGAAAAAACAGGGAATTTACAGAAAATTACGGAATCTCAAAACTCTATTTGGATTATGTTCAGGATATACATCAATACTGCTGTTCAAAGGGAAAGCATATGATGATGTGGGGCGATCAGGTGTTGGAGAATCCGGACAGCGTTTCTTCCCTTCCCAAAGATATCATGCTGCTTGACTGGATTTATGAGGGTGATGCCCATTTTGAAGAGCATGCAAAGTTAATGCTAAGCACCGGGCTTTCGTACTGTCTTTGTCCCGGAACAAGCAGTTGGGGTTCAATTACAGGCCGTTCTGATAATATGATCAAAAACATCAGAGATGCCGTACACTGTTCTATCAAATATGGAGCAAAAGGAATTATTCTTACTGATTGGGGTGATTTAGGTCACTGGCAATATCTCTCATCCAGCTATCCCGCCTTTTGCCTTGCCGGACTATACAGCTGGAGCGGAAATGATGCTTCCGAAGAGACCGCCGCCTGGTTTTGTAATAATTATATCTATGGAGACAGATCCGGTAATGCCTATCGGCTGGCTTACGACCTGGGTAACTATTATTACTATGAACATGCACCCCTTTATAATACCACCTTAAGTTTTGCTGTCATGTCAAGCAAGTATAGTTTTGACTCCTTTGAAGAGTTTGACAGCAAAATTCAGCGGCTTCTCACCTTATCTTCCAAGATTGCCGATACGAATCATATCCCCCCAAAAAAGCCTGTCATTCATATGGACTATATGGGCCTGCAAAAATATCTGAATCAATTGGAAGAAAAGATTTCATGTTTAAGCCTTGACTGCTCTGAAGGCAGCCTTATTATAGAAGAGATGAAAAACGGGATCCGGATGATACGCCACGGCTCCATGCTTTATTATTCTCTGACAGAGCACCGCAAAGAACCGGAACTATTGAAAAGCGATCTCAAAAGCCTTTCTTCACAGCTTGATGCCTTGTTAAAAATTCATTACAAGCTGTGGATTGCCCGCAATCGTTCTGGCGGGTTCAGCAAAAGTATCTCACATATGCTCCACTTGCTGAAGTTCTATCAACGGGAGATAAAGGAATTATCTTTTTCAGATTAAATACTATTAACTGATTAGGCAAGGTTACTGCATCAGCTCTTGCGCTATCTTCTATTCCATATTAAACTATAACCATACCAAAACTGAACATTACTTTTTAAGCAGGGGAGAACAAGCAGATGAACGAACAGGAGTTTTTAATATTTTTTATGGAAAAGATCGGCTTTCCAGAAGAGGCACAAGAGTTCTTTCAAGGACTTCACAGACAGATTCTAAAAGAAACCGAATATAACAGGCGTATGGATTATATAATCAAAGTATTTATGGATAACCAATCTGAAAAAGCTTTCGAGCAGGCAGACCTTCTGGCTAAAGATATGAATATTCACAGCTACACCATGTCCATGATGCTGTTATTATTGAGTTGCAAACCATTATCAGAACTTTATTATGAAAGGAATATCTCAGAGGACATTTTCTGGGATACTTTAGCAGACCTTACTTATAAACTGAACGAGTGCCGCCATATATATGGTATCTGGGGTACCTTTGTCCGTACATGGTTTCCTCCCTTTTATCAGACGGCTCGTTTTGCCCTGGGACGCATGCAATATGAATATTCATCTTTTTTTCTGGATGAGTATTCTTTGAAAGGAGTAACCCTGAAAAAGGGAGATAAAGTAATCAATATGCATATCCCTTCATCCGGTTCTTTTTCAGAAAAGACTCGAATGGATTCCTACCAAAGAGCATATCGATTTTTTGAGAAAGACTTTCCTGAAAAAACCGTACCCATTGTCTGCAGTTCTTGGCTCCTCTATCCGGGATATCGGGATATTCTTCCTGCTCATTCAAATATCAGAAACTTCATGGACGACTTTTCTTACATCAAAGGTTATAATCGTAAGGAATTTACTGACTCTTGGAGAATCTTTGGAAAGGATGCCGGGAAACCACCTGTTGATTTGCCCAGAGACACTTCTCTGCAAAAAGCTTTTGCAGAATATCTGGAAAAAGGCGGAACTCCAGGTGTTGGTTATGGGATCTTATTTTCCACATGCAGCAAATAATGTATTCTGGTTGGGGAGATATCATTGATTGGAAACGTGTGCCGGTGGACGCACGTTTCCGAATACCCCATATAGTCTTCCGCCAGAATACTTCCATACTCAGGATATTAATTTCCAACCACCATTCCTATTGGAACCAACTCTCGTCAGTAAACCTTTTTCTTTTAATTCCCGCATCGCATAGCGAACTCCGCTGTCGGATAACTCTAATCTATTTGCCAACTGTCTTTGTGTAATTGTTGGATTTTCCTTTATCTGTTCCAGAATTTTAGATTCTGTATCCGTTAATCTCTGAAAAGAATCATCTATAAACTTTGCGTCAGTTTTACCGTCAGTCATTGCGTCAGTTTTACCGTCAGTCATCACGTCAGTATTATTTCCCAAACGATAGTCGAAAGAATACTCATCGTCTAATGGAACGATAGTTCGAAAGATATCTCCATCCTGAAAGATCGGTCTTTACCAGAATAAAATTTACTATATTTAAATAATTTTCTTACTCCAGATCCCAACCGATCAGCATACAGGTGGTGAGCATCCTTGGGAAAAACTAAGTGACCAAGAACTTTTAATGAGTGCTGGTTTGTATAATTTCGTTCCAATACTCTTAATATCAGACTCTCCAGTTATGATTGACCCGGCATTGATGTCAATCAAGTCCGCCCACATCTCATTCATTTCATTTCGGGAACACACTACTGCGGCACCAAAAGCATACCTGTGTAACCTAAGTTTTAACATTGTCTTTATACAGTTGATATGATAACATAAGGTTATTAAGAACGGCTGAAAGCAAGCGGAATATAAAGATTATGGAGGCACAAAGCAATGTCAGATCAGAAACATCAGCGACGTGTAAGATACAAAGGAACTCATCCAAAAACTTTTCAGGAAAAATATAAAGAATTACAGCCAGATAAATACGCAGAAACTGTGGAAAAGGTAATTCAAAAAGGTGGTACTCCTGCTGGTATGCATCGTCCGATCTGTGTAAAAGAGATAATGGATATCTTACACATTACTCCCGGAGAGATCGGATTAGATGCCACACTTGGATATGGTGGTCACTCTTTGGAGATGCTCAAATGTTTAGAGCATAAAGGTCATCTGTACGCCTTGGATGTAGATCCCATTGAATTACCCCGTACGAAAGAACGTTTAGAACAGAAAGGGTTTGGCCCTGAAATTTTCACAACCAAATTAATGAATTTTCGCGATATTGATCAAGTTGTTTTGGAATCCGGACCTCTCGATTTTCTTTTAGCAGATTTAGGCGTCTCTTCCATGCAAATTGATAATCCAGAACGTGGATTTTCTTTTAAGATGGAAGGACCATTGGATTTACGTTTAGATCCAACCAAAGGAATCTCTGCTGCAAAGCGTCTGGAAACAATTTCACAAAATGAATTAGAAGGTATGTTTTTAGAAAATGCAGATGAGACATATTCCGCTGAAATATCTCACGCTATTGTACGAGAATTAAAAAAAGGGAATGACATATCTACAACAACCAGATTACAAGAAGTAATTAATGATGCCCTCCAGTTCATTCCGGAGTCGGAAAGAAATGACGCAGTTAAAAAATCCTGCCAACGGTGTTTTCAGGCACTTAGAATTGATGTCAATAACGAATATGAGGCGTTATATGACTTATTGGAAAAAATCCCTTCCGCTTTAGTCTGCAGCGGAAGGGCTGCTATTCTTACCTTTCATTCTGGAGAAGACCGGCTTGTAAAAAAGTCTTTTCAGAAGTTTTACCGGGAAGGCGTCTATCGTGAAATAGCACCTGAGCCTATCCGACCATCCGCCGGGGAACGTAACTCCAACAGCCGTGCTCGTTGTGCTAAGTTACGGTGGGCCGTGAAAGCCTGAGACTAATAGATTAACATTTGTCCCTGTACCGTTCTAACAATTGTTGGAACTCAGGGGCAGAACGAAGAAAATCATATTCTGAGTTTCTTTCCATCTCAGATAACAGAGATGGTAAAACCTGTTTTCCAAAGTTCTCTTCCTTTTCCTTCTTTTCCTTTTTATCAACATGTCTATAAATTGGTGATTGCTTGATATCCCATGGGACGAGTAATGCGTCAAGTATAGCTTTTAATATTGAGATGCTGTCATGAACATCCTTTTTCGAAATTGCAACTTCCAGCGGAACCACATATGCACCGTATTCCCACATTTTAAACGTCTCTACTTCTTTTCTGGCGCATTCTGCAAGACTGTCTGCATGTTGCTCTTCCCCTTCCTTGACAGCAATTTTAGCCAGATTATCCAATAACATCTGATTATTCTGAAGATTTGTCATTAGTTTTCTTTCCAATATCCTTGCTGCCTCATCATTTTTCCCTTGTTCCATTAAAAGCCTTGCCTGAAGATCTCTTTTGTCCAAGGCATTATATTCTGGCAATGTATCTAGCATTTCTTTGGCCCTGTCGTATTCCCCGGATACTATCAGACTGGATGCCAACATATATTTTGCCCTCTGTACAAATTTTGGATTTTCACTTTTTGCTACACGTTCATATAACTGAGTAATATATCCATTGTAGGTTTCCTTTTTTTCAAAGGAGCATTCTGTCATCATCAATAATCCCTGTAACAACATTGCAATCTCATGAATCAGTTCCACACTCCCCGGATATTCACGTACTTTCTCCATGGCTAACGCATAACCTTGCTCGAAGCCCTCTTTACGAGTTACCTCCGTCACTTTGTTCATAAATAGAACGATTTCTTTTCTGGTTAGTTCTTCGCGAAAGCACATTAAGGTATTTAAATCTGTCTCCAAAAGCCTTGCTAATGGAGGCATCAAAACTACATCCGGGTATGATACTCCCTTTTCCCACTTACTTACTGCAGGTGTTGACACTCCAAGATAATTAGCTACCTGTTCCTGAGTTAGTCCAAGTTCTTTTCGTTTTTCCTTCACTACTGTATTCATTGGCATAGAAACACCCCCTATTGGTAGAATTAATAAGAATTTCATCTCTTTTATTTTACCAAATATAACTGGATTCTGCCATTGAGAGATTATTAATATATTGGGTATCTTTTTAACCACCGGTTAATTAATCTTTCGAACCATACATTATTCCTCCCTTTTATTAATATGTCTTTAAACCACGTATTTTTCGGAGCCACGAACTATAAGTTTCGTTTTTAAAAGGTTCGTCTTTTTTACAATTCTTTCATTTTTCATTTTGTTTTCCATAAGAAAGTTGTATTCTAAAAGCTCAAGAGCGGCACAACCCATTTCATATATTGGTCTATCTACAACGGTCAAACAAATATCCGAATATTGAAGCTCCCTGATCTCATCAAAACAAACCAACGAGATATCCCGACCAATTTTCAGATTGTTTTTTTTCAAATATTTTAAACAGCCTAGAGTTGTAAGATTACTGGATGTAAAAATTGCTGTTGGGCGATCATCTATTTCCATTAATCTCTTGCATGCATCATAAGATTCTGCCTCTTTAAACATTCCATTGACAATATATTCAGTCCGCTGTTTAATATCAGCATCTTTCAACGCCTTTTTGTAACCTCTGAAACGTTCCCTTCCTGGTCTTGTATCTAGCTCACCTGTAATAATTGCAATTTTTTTGTGCCCGGCTCGTATCAGACACTGCACTCCCTCACAAGCTCCCTCATAATCTGTTGAAAAGACTCCATCAAAATCAGACTGACAAATATCTCTATCTAATAATACGACTGGAATTTGATTTTTCTGAATTTTTTCTAGTCTCTCCGCTGTTCCTTTATCTTTGTCACTAATTGGAATAATAACAATTCCCTTGATCATTTCTTTTTTTATTTCATCAAGAATACGGTGTTCTGTTAATAAATCATCATTTGTTCCATACATAAATACGTTGTAACCATATTGATTCGCTGTGTCCAACAGACCATGAAATATCTTACTAAAAAATGGATTCTCAATATCCGGAGCCAAAAATGCAATATTTTGAGAATCTCCAACGCTCAGATTTCTTGCAAGAGAATTTGGGACATATTTTTTTTCTTCAATAATTTTTAAAACTTTCTTTCTCGTCTCATCCTTAACGTTCTTATTCCCATTAACGACTCGTGAAACAGTTGCCGGAGATACCCCTGCCTCCATTGCAATATCATATATATTCATTTTTTGTTTCATCCTTTTACTGTAATCTTTCATTACTTATTACCGTATCATTTTCAAAACTTTTAGTCAATAAGTCTTTCTGCTATTATATTATATTGGATGAAAACAAAATTATATAGCTTTGGAACCGGCTATAATTGCTCCTGCATTGCTTGTTCCAATACGAGTTGCCCCCGCATCAATCATAGCTTTTGCAGTCTTATAATCATGTATGCCACCAGATGCTTTAACCCCCATATCAGCTCCCACTGTTTGACGCATAAGTCTAATATCTTCTATCTTAGCTCCTGACACCGAAAAGCCCGTAGAAGTTTTTACAAAATCAGCTCCTGCTTCTTTTGCAGCCAGACATGCTTTTTCTTTCTCTTCATCTGTAAGTAGACAAGTCTCAATAATAACCTTTACAATTTTATCTTCAGACACGGATACAACTTCAGCAATATCTCGTTTGACACATTCCCACTTACCAGCTTTTACCATTCCTATATTTATAACCATATCTACTTCATCTGCACCATTTTTTATACTATTGATGGTTTCAGCTTTTTTTGTTTCTGTACTGCATGCTCCTAATGGGAAACCAACTACGCAGCAAGTCTTCACATCTGATTCTGCAAGATTTTCAGAAACTAAAGGTACATAACATGAATTAACACACACAGAGGCACATCCGTATTTCCTGGCTTCTTTACATATTTCAACAATTTGATTCGGTGTCGCATCTGCTTTTAATAAAGTGCTGTCTAGGTATTTCGAAATATTTTTTTTCATTTTTTCTCCTTTTAGGCTTTTTTCCTATTCTTGAGCATGTCCATTGTCACTGCAAAAATTATTAAAATTCCGCTTGTTATTTCAAGAACATGCGTGTTCAATCCAAACTGTACTCCCGCATTGTTAATAAGCACCATAAGAATCGTTCCGAGAAGGGTTCCGGTAATGGTTCCTTTTCCTCCGGCCAATGATGCACCTCCTATGACAGCTGCCGCAATGGCATTCATATCATAGCCTTCCCCTCCAGTTGGCAAAGCACTTTGTACACGGGCTGCAAGCATAATGCCTGCTATTCCATATAAAAGACCTGCTGAGGCATAAGTCGCGTAGAACATTTTTCTGACTTTAATACCACTTAACCTTGCAACTTCAACCCCACTGCCTACTACATAGAGGTTTCTCCCCAAAATTGTGTACTTAAGAATGAACCATATAGAAATCGCAACAACAAACCATATGATAGCCAATACAGGGAGCACTCCGAAAATATTGGTATTTCCCATATTCAGAATGTGTTTATTGATTCCTGTAACAGTTAGTGCCTTACTAATTATTTTCACAAATCCACGAACAATTGTCTGCATACCAAGTGTTGCAATCATAGGAGGGACTTTCAAATCATAAATAATTACACCATTTAAAAAGCCCATTACTATTCCAATTACAAGGGCAATAATTAGCGTTACTACTAAATTCATGCTTGTATCTCTCTGTAACAGAGCCAGCACCATACAAGAAAGGCCTGTAATAGCGCCGCCACTTATATCAATACCACCGGTTATGATTACCAATGTCTGTGCAGCCGCCATGACGCCAATAATTGCACACTGTTTCATTAGATTTGTAACGTTGTAGAGTGTTAAAAAATTATCTGTAAAAATAGAAGATGCTACAAATAATATAACAATAATCAGGCCTAATGTAAATTCCGTCTGTTGAAGTGCATTTCCCGCAATTTTTATTTTCCTTGTTCTTTTCACGTTGATCCTCCCTAGCATTCATCAGATGCCTTTTTCAATACATCTTCCTCGCTTATTTTCTTTGTATCATTAAGATTAAACTCAGCTTTAATAGTGCCTTGCGCCATCACAAACAATCGATCTGACAATCCCATCACTTCCGGAAGATAGGAAGAAATAAGAATAATACCCTTTCCGTTTGCAATTAGTTTCTCCATAATCTTATAAATTTCTTCTTTAGCGCCCACATCAACTCCTACTGTAGGTTCATCGAAGATCAATATATCTGGATCTCTACAGAGAAGTTTTGCAATGACAACTTTTTGTTGATTCCCACCTGATAAGTTTCCCGCTAATTGCATGATACTAGGAGTTTTAACATTAACATCACTGGAATATTTTTTTGCCCTTTCTGATTCTTTCTTTAAGGAAATAATACCACTTTTACTAATTCTATTATATGAGTTCATGTTAACATTAATTTTTATTGGAAGGATTAGTGCTAATCCGTCCATACGTCGATCTTCTGTAAGGAAACCAATACCATGTTCCAGAGCTGATGACGGATTTTTAATTCTAACTTTTTCTCCTCTAATATATGTATCACCAGTTAATCGTTTCTCGACGCCACACAATGCTCTCATAATCTCGCTTCGCCCAGATCCAACTAGTCCTGCAAATCCTATAATTTCACCAGCATGAAGGGAAAAATTAATGTTTTTAAAGTTGAAACTGTCGCTAAAATTTTCAATTCTAAGAAGCTCATCTCCAGATTTCCTTTTCTTAATATTATATATATCCGATAATTCTCTTCCGACCATCATCTTAATTAATGAGTCTTTCGTTACATTTTCAATCGCTTTTGTGTCAATATACGTACCATCTTTTAAAATTGTAACCGTATCACAAACATCCATAATTTCTTCCAGACGATGTGATATGTAAATAACGCTAACACCTTTACGTTTTAGTTCTTTGATAAATTTATAAAGTGTCTCAACTTTTTCGTTCTCCAATAGAGCCGTGGGCTCGTCAAAAATCACAATCTTCAGATCATCGCTTACGGAGATCTTACTTATTGTAACCATTGCCTGCATCGCTATAGGAAGGCTTGAAATTTTCTGCCTTGGATTAACATTCATATCAAATTGGTCAATAATCTTCTGACTATCTCTATACATTTTCTTCCAGTCGATTCTACCAGATCTTCCCTTTGGCTGACGTCCAAGATAATAATTTTCCGCGATACTAAGTTCAGGTGAGATATTAACATTTTGGTAATTTGCATATACACCATGGCTTTGAGCCTTCATCGCACTCGTATTTTCAACCCATTCGCCGTTATAATTCATCAATATTCTGCCCTTGTCCGGTCGCTCGACGCCCATGACGCACTTAATAAGTGTAGATTTTCCTGCACCATTTTCTCCACAGAGCCCTCTAACCTCACCTGCATTTACCTCAAAACTCACATTACTCAGAGCCGTTACACCAGGATAAAATTTACTGATATTTTCAATTTTTAAAATTGTGTCCTGCATGATTGTTTTCCTCTTCTTTCGTAAAGGGCACAAATCTATGCCCTTTACATCAAATCTTCGTTAATTATTTGTAAAAACAAGTTATTAAGTAACTATTTTTTGAGTCTCGTTGGGTCTAAAAGATCCTGCATCTCTTTCTCATCCATATTATCTTTTGTAATAACAACGGGTGGACAATTCACCTGTTTCTCGGATTCTGGATTTTTTCCACTTATTAAAGTCTGAAGTGCATTCTCCATACATTTATATCCTTGAGTATAAGCATCCTGAACAATGATTGCATCGAGTACACCATTTTTAAGCGCCTGAATCTCTATATCATCAGAGTCAACTGCTACATTAACGAATTTCTCTCCGACATTTGCTGATGCAACTGCATTGCAAACTCCATCGCCTGTAATATTATTACCTGAATACATACCAATAAGTTTCTCTCCATATGTAGAGATTATATTTTCTGCATTTTCCTGAGCTGTCTCAACAACATTGCCATTATAATATGTATCTGTCAATTCAAGTTCTGGTGCAATTTCACCTATCTTTGTTCTAAATGAATCTACTCTATGATTCAATGCTTCATTTTCCACGTTTGTGTTCATCCCAAGAATACCTTCTTTAATACCTTTAGTATCCATAGCATCTTTAAATGCCTGCGCGGCCATCTCTCCGATCGTATCATTAGAGCAATAATAAAACTCATTATAATTTTCCTCATTTGCCCCATCGTCCCCAGTACCGATACCGCAATTAACAAAATTAAGAATAATTCCGGCATTTGTAGCTTCCTGAGCTTTAGGTACTGTGGCATCAATTGCCAGAGTAGCTGTAACAATTGCATCTGGTTTTTTTCCAATGCACTCTTCAAAAGTAGTCACATAATCCTCTGTCTGACTCTCCTCCGCAGGCCCGACCACATCATAATCCACCTTGATTCCTTCATTTTTCTCGATATCCTTCATGGCATTTTCGATGCCGATTCCAACATATGTCCAAAACTGGGAAGCTGTTGATGGCGTAAGATAAATCACATGATACTCTTTTCCCTTATCTACCGATTCGGCACTTTTTGATGAAGTTCCTGCTTTTTTTCCGCATGCTGGCAATGAAAAGATCAAACTACTTGCTAATAATATCGATAATAATTTTCTTAATTTCATATTTTTAATCTCCCTCGTATTTATATATTTGAAATTTTACTACACCCAATGTAACAGTAATCTTACATAACGCCCTTTTGTAATATAAAGCATCCGTAAGGCCGAGTCTCACTTGTACACACAGTCAAAACCGCTTTACCCGCCTTTTTATAAAACTTTGATCGTTCAAGAGGCCCTGCACAATCCTCTTTATAGCCATTTTTTACTGCAGCCGCAATAGCTTCGTTCCACGTATCACAATTTTCCATAATAATTCCTGAGCTTTCATCTGGAACCATGTATTCCAATGGGGTTTCACAGTATTCTACATCAAGTGGCATGAGCTTTAAAATTGCATCAATCATGTCTGGTGCTGTATTTCCTTTCGCTTGAACGCTCACAGCATTCGGAGATTTTGAATAGGGTGGATAAAAATGATCTGCAACTACCAAAATATCTCCATGTCCCATATCCGCCAAAGCCTTTAACAAATCCGATCCGATAATCTCCGGTATCCCTTTTAACATTTTGCTTCCTCCTTTAATTTACCTGTTCAGCAGTTGATAAAAAAGTCTCTATTTCTTTGCGAGATGGCATTGATGGCGTTGTCCCCATCTTTTGTACTGATAGTGCTGCAAGCGCATTGGCAAACCTTGCTGCTTCCAATAAGTTTTTTCCTTCCGCAAGGCTTGTAATAAGTCCACCGTTAAAAGCATCTCCAGCACCTGTAGTATCAACAACATTAACTTTGTATGCCGGAATAATTTCTTCTCTTCCATGTGTCGAGACAAATACACCGCGATCTCCCAAAGTTATCACTATATCTATCACCCCCTTGTTTCTGAAAAATTTTGCTGCTCGTTTTGCAGAATCAAAATTCGTTACCTTTATCCCTGTGACTGCTTCTGCTTCCACCTCATTTGGCGTTACCATATAACATTTCGACAGAAAATCATCTGTAACAGGAACATATGGTGCTGTATTTAAAACAACCTTACAATTATATTTATTTGCAAGCTCAGCCACCATTTCATTAGCA
The DNA here is from genome assembly GCF_015159595.1 of Blautia liquoris. NCBI lineage: Bacteria > Bacillati > Bacillota > Clostridia > Lachnospirales > Lachnospiraceae > Blautia > Blautia liquoris. Next base: position 2,688,376 of record NZ_CP063304.1, read on the forward strand.
TCCTGATTCACTTCCAACTGAAGAAGAACATATTCGCTTCTACTAATAATACTTTCAACGCTCGCAACCTCTTCCGCTGTGATAGTATTACAGGCACCTGGAACAATAATAATCTCATTCTGGCTAGTACTTTCATCAACAGTAATTAATGCAATTCCTGTCTCCGTAGAATTGTTGACAAAAATGTAGTCTTGTGACATGTCCAACTCTTTCATCGTATCTAATAAAACGTTTGCAAAACTGTCGTTACCCACTTTGGTAATCATTGTAACATCCGCTCCTGCTTTTTTTGCAGCTACGCATTGATTAAATCCCTTCCCGCCTGGTCCCATTTTAAACATAGAACCCTTTACAGTTTCACCCGGTACTGGAAGATGTGGACTTCTTGCCATTAAATCAACTACAAAGCTACCAAACACTGCCACTTTATCCATTCTGACATTCCTCCCTTTAACATTATATAAATGACAATAATTTATGAAATCGGTTTCTATATCTTTATTCGATCTTAGTCTCTTCACAAGAATAAGTCAATAATAAAACGTATTTTTATATCATTTTCGTTGTATTCAACTGTTATTCGTTATAATATTTGTGCATAATTTCCAATTATTTTTTACTATTCATTATGAAAGCGCTTTCATATTTTCGATAAAACAATTGCATCCTACTTAAATCAAAGTTTCATCCGCAGTTATTCATAACACTTTGCTTCGCCTTTTTAAAGACAGCTTTGGAATTAATTTTGTTGACTATTTGAATGGATTTCACATTGAAAAAGCTAACAAGGACCGCACCAGAGATGTAATTCTCTAGTACGGTCCTTATCATTACGAACTTTTCCATATGCTTTTTTTGAAATCAGATAATTTTATCATTCAACTATTTCAAAAGGACCCTTATAGGCGGTTCCTTCAAAATGGAATACGGATACCTTGATCACATCCTCCATGGGACTTGTCAGCCGGATGGTAATCATCCCCAGATCTCCTCTCAAATCAAAATTCAATTATCTATTATCCTATCATAAATTAGATTTTGCATATTTGATCCCAGATCCTATGCCCATTCCAACAATGGAAACAATTATGCCAACTAAAATCATCTCGAACTGCGGTGCATTGATTTTTTTAAAAGTAATCATGTTGGCGGTGCTAAAGGTTGCGTACTCAGCAAGCATATACATAATACCAAATACAACAGAAAAAATCCATTTCCTTTTTCCCATATAATTGTTCTTTCCGATTATCAAAGAGATCACAAAAGTTGTAACAGGCAGAATTCCCCACATAACCATAATGCTATACCCCATTGCATCAGACTCATTAATGAAAAACCAGAATGCAATGATTGAAACAGCCCAAATCCCAAGATAAACTATAATTAAAAGAAGCATAGACAATTTGTTTTTACTCTTTACCGTATTTGTGCTTTCTTCAGGACAATTCAAATTATTTGGCATAAGTTGTACCCCCACAGATGATTAAGCTAAATGGAATTTTTGAATTTCAATTATAAATCTTCGTAACATCACATCACTATCGACTATACCTTTATAGAAAATCTCTCTTATAGCTTTCAGTATATCATTTAGCTTTTATAAAGAAAAGGCAGTAATGATTAATTTAATAGCCATTGTAGAACATGATTGACCCTCCGACTACACTGGGCTCTCATAAGGTCCGTCCCGCTTAACTCTGCTCTCGTCCATGCGGCATTTATCCTTTCACCGCACCTGCAGTTAGTCCTGCCTGGATTTTTTTTGACATAAATATATAAATTAATATAATTGGAAGTGACGCCATCGTAAGTGCTGCAGTCAACGCAGCATAATCAGTCTGATATGTTCCCTTAAGGGTCATTAAACCAAGTGGAATGGTTTGTTTTTCTGCATCATTAATAAATATCAACGCGAAGCTAAACTCATTCCAAACGCTTACCAGTGTTAAAATCAATACAGTCACGAGTGCAGGTTTTGCTAATGGAGCAAAAATATACCGAAACATTTGATTAGTGTTACATCCATCTATCGTAGCAGCTTCTTGTAACTCATTTGGTAATTGTTGGAAATGCCCATATGTCAAAAAGACAGCCATTGGCAAATTGAAAGCAATATACGGAATTATTAGTGACCATAGGCTGTTTACTAAGCCCACTTTATTTGCTGTACTAAAAAGTGGAATTAGCACGCAATGAATTGGAATCATATTTCCTGCGAAAAACAAAAATACGATAGTTGATGCCCCTTTAAAGGGAAAACGTGCTGCCATAAAGGAAAACATCGTACTAAATAAGAGTACAAAAAACAAAGTTATTGCTGACACAAAGATGCTATTAACCAAAAAGTTTTGGACACCTTTATCCCATGCTTTTAGATAGTTTTCAAAATGCCACACTTTTGGCATTCCCCATGGGTCAGTTAAGTAAGAAATATTATCTTTAAACGAAGAAAAAACCATCCATACAATTGGCAAAATAATTAGTAATGCATATATAAGTAGTAATGTGTGTATTAAGATCCATCCTGTTTTTTTAATTGAATTCATGTTCTCTACCTCTAAGTTTAATAGACACTTTCTTTCTTCATTAATCGGTTAATGATAACTATAAATATTGTCCCTAATAAGAACAGGAACATAGAAATTGCACTTCCATAACCAAAACGCATAGAATCAAATGCTTCGCGAACGATAACCGTTGCCAAAACATCTGTTGAATGATTTGGCCCACCTTTTGTCATTATATAAATCAAATCAAAATATCTAAGCGAATTCACAACCACTAACATTGTAGTCAGCTGAATAGTTGGCCAAATTAATGGAAGCTGTATTTTGAAAAATTTTGTTACAGGCGGAACACCATCTAACTCTGAATATTCCAAAATATCAGAGGGAATGGACTCTAAAGCACCATAATAGATCAAGACGTAATTCCCTACATAAAACCACAGCATAACGAATATAACTGCATACAATGCTGTTTGTGGCTCACCTAGCCAGGCATGTTGAAACCGTTCTAACCCTAACTTTTCCAATAACAAGTTCACTAGTCCCAAATTAGGTTCATATATTTGTGTCCACAAAATTCCTACTATAGAAGATGACAAAATTACAGGTAGAAAATAAACAGATTGAAACAATCCTTTGAATTTTGTTTTTTTACCTGTAACTAACAATGCTATAACCATTCCTATTGGTAATTGAAAAAATGTTGAAGCAAAAGTTAATTTTAAGGTATTGATTAATGCTCCACTAATTTGCTTATCTTTTATTAGCTCTTTAAAATTTCCAAGTCCAATAAAAATTTTAGTATTTATACCATTCCATTCAAAAAAGCTATTATATAGTGACATTCCTACTGGAATTATAACAAGCCCTATAAAAAAAGCCATAGCTGGCAACATATAGAAGAGCCTTATGCGCATCTTAACATTTTTCATCTTTAATTCTCCTATCCTAAGAGAGCCCTTTTATATCCGATTCTATGGATAGAAAAAGGCTCTCTTTTTCTGGTACTATTTAATTGCTTGTAGTTGTTCTTCTACATCCGCATCCGGTGAAGCAATAATTTCCGTCATTGCATTTAAAAGTCTTTCTGCTTGTTCGGGATTTAAAGCTTGATCTGTATAGGGGAAAAAACCTGATGCTCTCTTATTAAAATACTCAGTCAGATCATATGCTAAGGGAATCATTTTATCTTTATCGACATCAACTTTCATACAACTTAAGCTTCCGGTTTCCTCTACCTTTTTTGTTTCTGTTTCCACAGACATAATCTCCTTGATAAGGTCATACGCTTCTTCTTTTTTATCACTAGAGGCACCAACTGCCATGCAGTTAGCAATACCACCATACACAGCGTCCTCATCAGTCTCTGCCGCTGGAAATGGTGCAAATTCAATGTTTTCTAGTGCATGATCTTCTGAAGCAAATGTTCCAATGTCCCATGTCCCACCGATAAAAATGGCGGCCTGACCCGCCGTAAACTGAGCTGGTGCAGCTGTAGAATCGATTGCCATACTACCATTAATAAAATACTTCTGGCTTATTTCATTTAATTTTTTTCCTGCCCTAACAAATTCGGGATTTGCAAATGATGTATCACTCTTACCATTCGTTACATCTGTATACAACTCTACTCCTCCATATCTTACTGCCAAATAAGAAAACCACCCTAATAAAGGCCATCTGTCTTTTGAACCACATATGATTGGAGTAATTCCCGCATCATTAAGCTTATCACAAGCCTCTTCAAGTTCTTCAATTGTTGAAGGGACTTCACTTATACCTGCTTTTTCAAATAGCGTTTTATTAAAAAACATGATTTGTCCGGTAACCGATGTAGGAATTCCGTATACCTTATCACGAACCGTAACTTCATCAAAAGCGCCATCTATAAACTGTTGTTTGTACTCAGTATCTGCATTTACCAAATCTGATAAATCCATAACATTTCCTGACTCTACTATTGTTTGAAATTGTTCACCAGTCCAATAGTTAAAAACATCGGGTAATGTATTAGATGCTACACTCGTCTTAATCTTTGTTTTATAGGATTCCCCTTCCATTGTAGTTGTTTTTACAGTGTTTCCAGACTTCTTTTCGTATCTTTTTATCGCTTCCTCTGTAATTTTTCTTTCAACCTCATTACTTGCATTATAAAAATAAGTAATTTCCTTACCTTTTGCTGTTGCATCATCCTTATCATTTTTCTGACATCCACCACATAACATTAAAAAAATGAAGATAGCACATAAGACAGAAACAACATATTTCTTACTTCTCATAATCTTCTCCCTTCTAATAAATAAAATTATTATTTTATGTGGTTTCATCATATCACTTTAAATATTATTTTATAATGCATTTTATTTCTACAAAATACCAAAATATTTATATTTTTTTATGTAATAGATTCCGATATTTAGCTGGTGTTATCCCAGTACTTTTAGAGAATCTTTCTATAAAATATTTTGGAGTATTATATCCTAGTTTTTCAGATATCTCATTAATTGTACTATCTGTCTTTAACAAAAGTTTTTTTGCTTCTTTCAGTTTAATATCATTAATATAATTAGTAATATTTTCTCCAGTTTCTTGTTTAAAAGTTGCGCTCAAATAAGATTTACTGACATGTAAGTCTTCCGCTACATCGACTAAGGATATTGATATATATTTATTTTGTTGAATATATAATTTTGCGTCTGAAATTATTGTCTTTATATTATATTTTTCAGCTGCATCGTCTGACGCATTAGAAGGCCTCACCCTAACCTCATAACTGTCTTGCATAATTTTATTAACTAGATGCAAAATCCGATCCACGCCTATCGGTTTAACTAAATAATCAACGATTCCAAACGGAAGTAGTGTCCTTGCATATTCAAAATCTTCATAAGCAGAAATAACTATTATTTTTAATGTTTCGTTGCTCTCTCGTATGCCCTTCACTAATTCAATTCCATCAATTCCCGGCATTCGTATATCAGTTATCAATAAATCAAATTTCCATTCCCAAAATATTCTTAAGCATTCTGGTCCACTAGTAGCTGTCCTTATTTCTATTCCATCATCAAATGCATCATCCATTATTTGTTTAAGATTTTGAACGATTCTCACTTCATCATCCACTATTAAAATTCGATACCTCATTGTTCATCCCCACGTGTCTTTATATCATCATAATTAGATATAAGAATTGTTACTTCGGTATACTTCTTATTTTCAGAGTTGATTTCCATACTCGCCCCACTCCCATAATAGTTATGTAGACGATCATAAACATTTTTCAATCCAAGACTAGTTGTACCATTATCTTGTTCTTTGCTCTTTTGATGGTCTATCAGCTTTTGAAGTTCATCGCTCTGCATCCCGTTTCCGCTATCATAAACATTAATCAATAATGTTTTTTCATAAGCTGATATGCTCACTCGGATTTCAGTGCTAGTGTTACTCGGCTCCACTCCATGCTTAACTGCATTTTCAACAATGGGCTGAATCAACAATTTTGGAATTTTTACAGATTCTGTTCCTTTTTCAACAAAAATATTCCATATAAGTTTATCCCCAAAACGATATTTTTCAATCTGTAAATATTTTGTAAGTAATTCTACCTCATCCTTTAAAAAAACAATATCGTCAGCTTTCAATGTATATTTAAATAATTGTGATAATGAAAAAACTACTTCTGCACTCTCCTTTTCCTTTCGTGCTTCCAAAGATAAATAAACTGATTCCAAAGTATTATATAAAAAATGCGGATTAATTTGTGTCTGCAACATTTTCAACTGTGACTTCAAAACCTGAATATCTCTTTCATAAATATCATTTATTAACGTTTGATTTTTTAATACCACTTCATTATAGTATTGATTAAACTGGTCAGCTTCATAGTTTACATAATGTTTATCGTTAATTTTTAGATGACCCTTCGAAGCTTTCATAACCTTAATTAAATCTTTAAATGGATGTGCTATGTAATATGATATTAAATAAGATGTAATCAAAAATAAAAATGATATTAACAATATTCCCTGAAGCATAACCTTCTGCACATCTCTAACCCCTTCGTATAACACTTCTTTAGGAATCCTATATGAAATATTAAATCCTAGATTTGTCAGTTTTTTATGAAATGTGATTCCGCCTTCTAACTCTGTTTCGCTCATTTCACTTTGCTTCACTGCAATATCACCATACTCATTTGACAGCACTACTTTTGCACCTTTCATAGAGGCAAAATCATTCTTGATAAAATCCATAATATCCACATTCACATACGCAATAATGTATCCACCCGGACGATAATCTTTATTTGACAAAAGTACCTTCTTTGCCAAAACAAGTACATCTCTTTGAGAATCATAATTTAACCAGGCTGTATTTCCGTTAAGATTTTCTACTTTTTCTATTTTATCTCCTAGAACGTTTAAAATATCTTTCCCATTTCTCGGATACAAACACTTATCTTTTGAATATACATTTATCTCCACAAAGGAATTATAACTATTAAAAGCGATCGTTTTCATGATTTCACCACGTAAATAGTTGTAATCAGCATTCGTAATATCATCATCCGCAATAATGTCTTTAAATCTATCACCCTCGACAAGTTTAGCCAGATCATTGTTAACACTATGGCATATTAAAGTTAAACTTCTTTCAATCTGGTTCGCATAGATTTCAAAACTTCTTTTTTCTTTTTCATATGCAGTAGCTGATATTTGCTTATACAAAATAAAATATTGACTTAAAATCAGCATTATCAAAATTAATAATGCCTGAAGAGTAAGACTGGTTCTTGTTTTTATGGTAATAGTATTTTTTTTCATTTTCTTCTGTTTAAAATTCCTTTATCGTCTACTTTTATATGATTCTCTTTTATTTTGCAATTTAAACAAAAAAATAATTACTCATTTGTTCCTTTTCGACAATATTACCGCTACAATTGTTGAATGTCAAGTAAAGTCGATCCACCATGGTGCGAATTCACGAAGTATATCCATCATTAAAAGAACGCCATCGACCACTCCCTCAGGGAGTCCAGATGACGTTGCTCTATTTAGAAAATACCACTTTGAATTCACCACAATGACTATATCAAGCCGATTTTAAATCACGCGATCAATACACATACCTATATTTCTTTCCCCCATATAAGCTCCATTCCAAACCCCGCTTTATCCGGGATTGTTATTCGACCCTGATTCAAATGATACCCGCTAAAATCGACGCCTTCTGTTTCATCTATAATACCTTCAATTGTCGGTATGTAAGAATACGATGCCGCCAAATTGGCAGTGTAATGCGTTTTAATCTTCAAGCCCCAATTATGAGGAGAAATTTTTATTTGATGCTCTTGCAATTTTGGCAATAATTTTCTCCAATTTGTAAATCCAAAGCTGGCAATATCCATTTGTAATACATCAATCACTCCCTTTTCCGCCATTGGAAGAAGCTTTTCTAGCTGTGGGTTAGCTTCGCCGTCAGCAATCATAGTACCTGGACTTTTGTCGTTAATATATTCCTTTAGTTCTAGATCTTCTTTATAATTTTCAACAAACGGTTCTTCGATCCAATATAACTTACAATCTGCAGTTGCATTAATATATTGTTTCATTTTCTCCATTGTATAAACACTGTTTGCATCCACCATGATCTTAGCATCCGGATAATGATCCCTTATCATTGTAGTAACTTCAATATCTTCTTTTAAGCCTTTTTTCCAATCCATCCATTTGGGGGCCCGTCCAATTTTTATTTTAAAATCTCTGTATCCTAACTCATAATCCGCTTTACATTCTTCTAATATTCTACTTAAACCTCCCGGTTCTATATCAGGACTGATGTCATCCATCAATATAACCCCGTCATAGCAGTGAACAATTGGGGGCTCACTCCCCCCCAGCATGCGGTATACCGGAACATTTAATATACAACCCGCTAAATCATGAAGTGCAAAGTCGTATGCAAAATGTTCCTGCCCCAATATACCTGTCTCAAACTGAAACACATCCGATACTCTTCTCCCTATCAACATTCCATCTTTTTCTTTATCATAACTATCCAAATAAAGTCCCCATCCTCTGGCACCTTGATCTGTCAGTATCTCTTTAATAAGGAAATTATCCCCATATCCATGTTCTCCGCGAACAGAATTTTTTCCGTTTAATCGGCTATAGCGATTCCGCAATTCTAAAGTTTTAATGCAAGCGATTTTATGATATGACAATTCCTCTAAATTTATTTTATCATCCTTCATTTTTAAAACCCACCTTTCTGTAAAAGCCGTCATGGACGGCTTTTATGTCTCAACCCTTTAAACCTGAAGTAGCAATTCCCTCAACGAAATATTTTTGCAGAAAGAAAAATATCAAAACACAAGGAAGTACCGCTACCACTGACATAGATAAGATATTTCTCCATTCGATCGTTGTAGTTGTATCTATGGCCATTCTCAATCCCAATGAGACTGTATAGTTGTATACTGAACTTATGTATATATATTGCTGAAAAAAATCATTCCACGTCCATATAAACTGGAAAATGATCGCTGAAATCACAGCAGGCTTACTCAAAGGTAATAAAATCAGCAGCAAAATTCGAAAGGATGAGCATCCATCGATTCTTGCAGCTTCATCAAGTTCACTCGGGATTCCACGGAAAAACTGTATAAACATATACACAAAGAATGATGATGTAGCTAATGCAGCAGGGATCCAGAATACATTGTAGCTGTCAACCCAGTTCAATTTTACAAAGATCAAATATCGCGGAACAAGTAATACCGATGCAGGCAACATCATTAATAACATCATAATTGTAAAGAATAACTTCTTTCCTGGAAATGTAAACCGTACAAATCCATACGCAGTAAGAATGCTTGAAATTACGGTAAGAATAACTGTAGGAACGACCAGTTTAAATGAATTCCATAGATAGACCCCAAAGGAAATCTTACCGGATCCTTTCCATCCTTCTCTATAACCTGTAAAATCAAAAGATTTTGGAAGTATCTTGATCGAACCAAATATCTCCTGATTCGTTTTAAATGACCCAAAAACCATATATACAAGAGGAAATATCAACAAAATACCTACTAGAATCAGGAAAACATATTTCAGCAACAAATTCATGTGATGTATGCGTTTCATGAAAAGACCCCCCTATTCATCATAATAAACCCATTTCTTCGAGGTGACAAAAATAACCATTGTTACGAACATAATTACTGCAAAAAGTATCCATGAAAGTGCACTTGCATATCCCATTTTGAAATTGGTAAATGCTTCATTATAAATTTTAATACCATAAAGATAAGTGGATCTGTTTGGGCCTCCCTTCGTCAACACAAATGCCGTTGAGAATTCTTGAAAGCAACTAATAGACTGCATTAAGAGATTAAACAACATAATCGGAGAGATCATCGGTAACGTAATATGGAAAAATTTCTTCCAGTAACCTGCGCCATCAATAGATGCCGATTCATACAATGAGCGTGGTACATTTTTTAATGCTGATAAGAACAACACCATGGAAGACCCAAATTGCCATATCGGAATAATACATATAGTAACCAGTGCTTTTTTAGGATCACCTAACCAATTAATCGAGGCCAATCCAAAAGATTGCAATATTTCATTAACAATTCCCTTATTCTGAAAAATAAATCTCCATACAATAGAAATCGCAACACTGCTTCCAAAGATTGATGGAAGATAATATAGTGTCCGGAACGCATTGATTCCTTTTATGTCCGTATTCAATAACATTGCTATAAACAAAGCGACTAATACTCGTCCCGGAACTGCTATAATTACATATTTTAATGTCACTTTTACGTTGATCCAAAAATCTCTGTCCTTTGTAAAAATATCAAAGTAGTTTTTCAATCCTACAAAGGACATCCCAGTAGCCATAGACTTATTCGTAAAGGACAAAACCAACGAATAAACAAACGGGAAAATTTGAAATATAAGTACTCCTAATAGCCATGGGGTTATATACGCCAGACCGCTCATATCATGTTTTGAATATTTTTTAACCTTCTTTCTCGTTTTCACATTCTCTTTCATAAGCTCCTCCGAATCTCTATTGTTCAGAAATTTCTTTTAACTCAAGAACCTTTTCCTCCATGAGCTTAACAAATTCTTCCGCCCCTTCTGCTGGCGATTTTTCTTTATAATAGACAGCATTTAAAACATCATTTTCTATTGTTTCTATTTCTGCGTTTGTACTAATAACATTTTGTCCTAATCCACCTTTATGTTCTTCGGCAAACTCGTTAATTTTCTTTAAATCAGGATCTAGTTTACCCTCAGTCAACATAATATCAAGTGCCTTCTTATTAGAGGGGATAGATCTTGACATTTCTAAAGTCTTTATAGCTTTTTCATTATTAAAGAAATAATTTGCGAATTTCAACGCCTCCTCTAAATGCTCACTATTTGCATTGACTGCAATCATATTTGTTGGACGTAGTACTATGCCTGAGTTCTGGGCATCACTGTCACCTAACGGTTCTACACAAACCAGATCGCCCTCTGGTAACGAGGCCTTAAATTGATCATATCCAGAACTAAAATCCGGACACATAACAATTTGATTATTCAACCACAAAGGATTCTCCACCGGGGTTTGAATTTCAACTGTCTGGTCATAGGGTTGTATTACATTCTCATCATAAAGCTCAGTAATATACTCCAGTGTCTTTTCAACCTCTTTCTCGGAAAATCCTATAACATAATCATCTCCAACCAGTTTCTTCCCCGTTAAATTAAATAAATACGGCTCGAAAATGAATCTATTGATTGTATTGGGATATATTAAATACGCTTCCTGATCCTGTTCATGAACCTTTTTACCTTCTTCTAATAATACATCCCATGTAAAATGTTGGCTAAGATCTATCCCATATTTTTCAGCTGTTGTCTTGCTTCCAAAAAGACAAGTAAAGTTTACTCCACTTGGGATACCAATAAGTGCACCATTTGGCGAAGTTATGCCTTCCAAAATAGCTTCCGGAAATTCACTTAAATCTATCAAATCCTCTTTTCTAAAATCAACAAAATCATTTGTTTTCCAAAGATTCTCCAAAAAAGCATAGTCTATCTGGATAATATCCGGCGCTGTTCCAGCCGCAAGCTGAGTTGTCATCTTCTCCAAATATCCATCCCAACCACCATATTCACCTGCAATTTCTACATTGGGATTACCTTCTTCATACTGCTGAATCATATCCAGGGTTGCCTTATGTCTAGTATCCCCACCCCACCATGAAAAACGTAATTTAGTACGTTCATCTTCTTTTACCCCTGTCGACGAAGTTTTTTCTTCCATCGAATGTTTTGCACTATCCTTGCTTCCTCCACAAGCAATCATAGAAAATGCTAAACCAACAGCAATTGCACCCAAGAATTTTTTTCTCATAATCTTCTTCTCCTCCACATCTACTCGTTTTTAATTTTTACGATATATTTAGTATAACTTTCCTTACCACAAGAATAAATAGTCAAAACCTTGTTTATATTAGGCAAAACCTTGTATTTTATTTCTAAAGATTGTCTTTAACAAATTATCTTGGTATACTATTAAATATAATAAATGTTTCGATTAATCGATTTAGAGGTGATATATAATGATTAGTAAATGGAAACAAAATTTTACAAATTCTCCTCTTTCCAAAAAAATAATTATAATCGTATTACCAGGAATATCTTTGTTTGCTGTCACAATATTGGTGGGGTTTCTATTGACAATTCGATCCACGAATCATATGATCTATCAAAATACTGGTGAATTACTATTGTACTCATCAAATGATATTTCCAATAATTTGAGCTCAATCCAAGATATGGCAAATTTTATCCTTGAGGATACTGATATTCAATCTTCCTTAGGAAAGGTAAAAGATTCTAAAAGTGGGGAAACCTCTTACAATGCGTATTCCAAAATTCAAATACGCTTGAATAATTATTATCAAAAATTCAAATCAAATTATGTCAACTACATTCAGATAACAAATCAAAAGTTTTCTGTTCCTTCATCAACAATTGACACGTATGTAATACCCCCTGAAATACAAGAACATTTGTTTCAGAAAGCTCTGGAAAAAGACGGTCGTCTATACTGGATTACCGACTATAAGGATACTTATGGAGTGTTTCTAGTAAGAAGTATACGAAGAATCGATAACATACGGCTTGATGATCTTGGAATAATGGTCATAAATGTTAATCTAAAAAAAATGTTGGAGGATCTTAGCATTAGTTCAAATCCGGATTCAACTTCTTATATAATCAGTGACAGCAAACATATATTATACGCTCCCGATGAGTTAAAAGATATCTCCGCAGAAACCTTGCAAACCAACTCTGATCAATTTTACACAATTAAAAAAATCTCAGGAAAGAGATTTTTTATGGTCAAAGGTCGTCTCCCTATAACATCATGGGATTACTACTGCCTATCCCCATATGACAACATTTATAAAAATATACTTTTTTTTCAGCATTTGTTCATTTTACTATTAGTTTTTAGCTTTATTCTCTGTATTTTATTAACCAGAATTCTTATGAAACCTTTACTAATACATTTTAAAACATTGATGAAAAAAATAAGGGTCTTTGGAGATAACAACTTTGAAACAATTGATGTTCCTTACAAATACGAGAATCGCCAAGACGAAATCGGTCAGCTTCATCAACAATTTGATTCAATGGCACATAAAATTCAAACTCTAATTAAAGAAAACTACGAAGCCAGGATTTTGGCAAAAGAATCCCAATTAAAGGCTCTGGAAATGCAGATTAATCCGCATTTTTTGTATAACACTCTGCAGTCAATTGGTTGGAGAGCAAAATTATTAAAGGATGCTCAAATTTCGCTCATGACTGAATCCCTCGGCAAGCTTTTGCGAATTACTCTCAATTTTGAGAATAAAGATTCTTCTTTACGTCAGGAGCTGGAACTGGTTAAATATTATATGAATATTCAAGGAATCCGCTATGATGATAGTCTCACGTATTCCATAGATGTAGAAGAGGACCTTCTTGGAATTTATCTGCCTAAATTTACATTGCAGCCATTAGTTGAAAATGCCATTCACTATACCTTAGAAGACGACAGCGATGAATGTTTTATTAAAATTCATGCCCATAGAAATAAAGATATGGTCGTAATCATTGTGGCAAATACAGCATCAAGTTTTGAAGAAAATCTTCTTGGGAAACTCCTTTTGGGGAAGATCCTCCCACATGGCTTTGGTATAGGAATTCTCAATGTAAACAAAAGACTGGAGCTTGCCTTTGGTGAATCATATAAACTCAGTTTTTTTAATAAAGATGACTTTGCAATAGCTGAAATCTATATTCCTTACAATTATATGGAGGATAAAAAATGATACGCTTATTGATAGCTGATGATGAAAAAATTATACGAGAAACATTAAACACAATAATCGACTGGACAAGCATGAACATCGAAGTCGTTGCCCTTTGCAAAAATGGTCTGGAAGCTTACGATGCTATTTTAGATTTATATCCAGATATTGTATTAACAGACATCCGAATGCCTAAACTATCGGGACTTGAACTGATACATAAAATCACACAGAACTATGATAATATTCAGTTTATTATCCTTTCCGGCTATAGTGACTTTTCTTATGCGAAAGAAGCTATGGGCTATGGAATCAGACATTATATAACGAAACCCTGTAACGAAAATGAAATTATTCATTCAGTAAATGATGCAATAAAAGAACACTACCACGAATTATATCTTAATGGTTTAAATGCGGGTTTGACAACGGGTCTTTTTCTGGGTGAAAATATTATGTCAGACCTGCTTCTTCATCTGCTTTCTTCATATCAGGAAATTAATTCGACACTATCTATGTATGAAACCTATTTGGATTTTTTCCATACCCCATACCAATTATGTTATATATACTTTTTAGAAGAATACCTAGTCACAACTTGTATAGAAAAAATTCAGATGGCATTAAAGCAAAATCGAATTCACGCTTCTTCCGACTTCATTTATGTGAAAAATACACTTTTATTCTTCTTTATTGACTCAAAAATGGAATATCATGATTTTGACAACTCTATGCATTTAATAGAATTTTCAAATCAGAATGTTTCTTGCTCATATAAAAGAACTTCTTTTCCAGATTTGCAATTGCTCTTAACAACAGTAGAAGGACAGGTTAAACGCTATGAAACAATTTACCTCTATATAGGTAAAAAGGCAATCACAATCTGTAATTACGATAATTTATTTCAAAAGGTATTAGAACTGGGGAACAGTCTTACAAAGAATGTTGACCGCACAGCTCATCATTATAAACTCCAAGAGTTGAAAACAATTTTGGTTTCAGTAAAAGATATCGAGCTCCTCCGATCGTTGGTAAACATTTTATTATTGAAATCAGTACAAACTTCAACGATATATACCACATCAGACATTACCGAGTTTATGTTATTTATAGGCAGTATAACCTCCAATAAAGAAATTTGCAGTTTTATATTTGATAAAATCGATAAGATTTTTTCCTATCCTATTACATTAGATACACACAAATACAAGCCTTTCATACAGGATATTTTAAATTATACTAGAGAGCATATCAGTATTCCGGAGTTGACATTAAAATGGATTGTAGAGAACCATCTATACATGAATGTAGATTATGTAAGCCGACAGTTTGTCTTACAAACAGGTATTAAATTTTCCGATTATCTAAATCAACTTAGGGTTGAAAAGGCAAAACAGCTTTTGATCAACAAAGATACCGAGAAAATCTATCAGGTAGCTGAACAGGTTGGATGCGGTAATAATCCACAGTATTTTAGTCACCTGTTCAAAAAATACACGAAAATGACGCCAAAAGATTATATACGCAAAATGAAGTAGCTGAAGTTAGATATAGAAACGCATATTTTACATTATTTATTCAAAAAGAGGAGGACTGATATGTCAGAAGCTCACAAAAAGAACATGCTTGGTAACGATACGAATTTGTATACACAATCAGTATATCTGATATCTCAGGCCGCATATCTATACTATATTCTTGGATTATCGCAAAAAGATGTAGCCAAAAAGTTAGATCTGTCCCCTTCTACAATATCGAGACTTATCAAGGCAGCAAAAGATCTGGGTATTATTGATATCCGAATGAATCCCATTCATGAAAACAGTGTCAAATTGCACGATCAACTTCTGTCTACATATAAATTAAAGGAAATCATCATTGCACCAGTGTGCTCGAATATGGACAGCGATCAGGTCAAACAATCTGTTGCTCTGGAAGGAGCGCGCTATATCCAACGAATTATCAGTGATAATGATATTTTAGGTATCGCCTGGGGCGGCACGATGAATTACCTTATTAATCTTTTAAACCCCAGTCAAAAAAAGAACACAAAGTTTGTGACTTTACATGGAAGTATCTATAATTTTGATTATGAGATCGACGTACAAACTTTAGTTTCAGAAATTGCAAAGGCATTTAACGGAAAACGGTATGGTATGATGGTAAACGGATTGCTGCGCAGTGAGGAGGCAGTTCAAATTATCCAGAAAGAACCCAATATTACAAGGGTGTATCAAATGTTTGAGCAGATTACCGTATCCTTAAGCGGAATAGGTTCATTTGTACCAGAAATCACGTCTTCACTGGGACATAGCGGTTATCTCCGGAAAGATGAACTCCGCGAGCTAAAAGAGGAAGGGGTCTGCGGGGATTTAATGATTCGCTTTTTTAACAAGGATGGAAAAGAGTGTAACACCAGCTTAAAGAATCGGACAATGGCGATAGAATATGACCAGTATCAGAAAATCCCCAATAAAATCGTAGCGGCATCTGGTGTACATAAGGCACAGGCCATTGTTTCAGCCATAAACGGAAGATTAATTGATACCTTGATTGTCGATAGTCTTTTGGCACAGCAACTTCTAGATTTAGCAAAAACAACGTAAATTACAATATCGTGACCCTTTTCATAAGATCACGATATTCGCTTGCTTTTATTATATTTGAATGTCCTTATATTGCTTTGTAATTTCTACGACAGCCTTTTCTGTGGGAATACGTTCCCCTGATGAACCGGAAGCATACCCATGTGCATGTGTATGTTGGATTGAGTAAGCCGCGGTGCTCACATTATTCAACGGTCCTCCGTGTGTCAACACAATAATATCCGGATTGACACTTAGCCCTGCCTCAATCATGGCATTGATTTGATCCACCGAATCGTCAAGATCCTCCGTTTTTTCTGTGCCGGTTAAACCACCTGATGTTACACCGATCATAGCACCAATCACATCAGCACCAGCTTTCGCCATCTCTTTTACTTGCTCAGCCGACATACACCAGGCTACAGTCGCCATATCCTTTTCACTTGCCTTTTGAATCAACGCAGTCTCCCTTGCAAATCCTATTCCACTCTTCTCCAATTCTTCAAGGAAATAGGGTCCGTACATGGCGGCAAAAGGCTCATTCGTGACACCGGAAAAGCCCATATCCTTAAGGCTATCCAGAAATCGATCCATGTCCAGAGAAACATCATGGGCCCCAACTCCTGCAATCAGCGGTGTCTGTTCGACTACTGGAAGAATTTGCCGCGCCAGATTCAGTAACTCTTCATTTGCATTGCAATATGGCAGCCATGCTAGAAGAGACGGAAGCCCTTGCATACGAAATTGAGCCGTTGAATATATGCCGATAAGATCTGCTCCTCCGATCTCAGCGCACTTCGCAGTTAAACCATTCCCAGACCCAAACATCAACAGTGGTTTATTCCTCTCAATTTCCTTTCGCAAGCGTTGTACTACTTCATTTTTTGTGTAACGTTTTGCCATAACACACCTCAATCAAATGCTCTCGACAACATATTCTATGTCTGCATATTTGCCCTTGGTATACTGCCCTTTCAGCATATCATTCAGAACATTGGCCATAAGCAGTGCAAATTCAGGTTCATTCAGGTGCTTATCCACCACAAGAATTTCGATGTTGTCTTTCGATATATCAAGCTCCCTTTTAAGCATTTCATAAAACACCATGCTCCTTTTGGACCAGCCAGGTTTATTCTTGTCCTCAATCCAACATACACCGGGACCTGGTCCACTCCATCCCAATTCCTTGTTTGGCTCTTTTATGTCTACCGCACTCCATCCACGCATTGGAATAAAAAAAGTTGTGGGGGCCTTCGCCGTATTCAACTTTTGGGCTATTTCAGAGGCTATTTCCCGGATTTCATCTGGTGACGTCCCAATACAGGTGACTGTAGCATTGTGAATATATAGCCCCTTTCCAGGCAGACCTACCCGATCCATATGTTCTTTCGGGATCGTTTCTCTGGGTCCAAAATTTATAATTTCCAGACCTCCGGGAGCCAACACCTGAGGAATTCCCTTTTTTGCAGCGGCCGTCAGCCGATCCGCTCCCGCGGAAAGCACACCCCCGAATCGCTCATCTACAAGTTCATGTGTCGTAATATCTAAAAGCCCTTTAATAAATCCATCTTCAATCATTTCCTCCATAGACCTGCCGCCAGCTCCGGTAGAATGGTTGATAATCACATCATAATCACCTTGCTCTTCAAAAAAAGCACTTGCCTTAAGGACGCAAGGCGTCGTCACGCCAAACATCATACAGCCCAAAAGAGGTTTGATCTCTGCCTGATTCACCTGTGGAGCCATGGCCATGCCAACAATTCCTGCTGCCGCCTGGGAAAGAATCTGCCTCGTCACAACATTCAATCCTGCTTCCGCGATTGGATACATCATAGTAATATCCTTGGACCCCACATAAGGCCGCACATCTCCGGATGCCATAGTGGTCAGCATCATTTTTGGCACTCCTATGGGTAAGGACCTCATGATGGATGTGGAAATTGTGGCACCCATAGACCCACCATAAGAAATTATTCCATCTATCTCTCCTGTTTCATATAACTTCTTAACATATGCCTGTCCAGCTTCACAAATCATAGAACTTGCAGCATCCCGGCTACTTGTCACAATTTCCTCTTTCTTCTTCCCGGTTTCATTTAAAACAGTACTAAGCGGAATATCCGCCCAGCCAACCTCTTTTCCTAAACTAATCTCCATAACTCGGGCTTCACCGCCGACTTCATTGATTCTTTCTCGAAGATAGTTGATTTCCTTTCCTTTTGTATCCAAAATTCCACACACAATAATAACAGGTTTATGCATACTACTCCTTTCACAAGGTTAGTGAAAGCCCCATCACAAGGTACTCTTCACCTGTTACAATGGGGCTTTATTCAATATCGATGCTCTCAAGTTTCATTGATTCCTGACAGCATCGCTATGAACAATTCAAAAGGAATTATTGTTTGATTAAACAACTTTTAAAATCCTTTACAGCATCCATCAATGGCTGTTCTATAGGAATACGTTCAATACTTGATGCACCTAAAAATCCAACGGATTCTGTGTGTTGATACATGTATTCCGTGTCCTTTGGCATGGCAATCGGACCACCGTGGGAGAAAATTAAAATATCGGGGGATATTTTACGGGCAGCATCTGTCATGCGATTGACAAGATCGGCTGCTTCCTTGAGTGCATAGTCTTCAGAATATTTCGAGCCAATGGATCCTCCCACTGTCAAACCCATGTGACAGATCAACACATCTAAGCCGGCCTTTCCCACCATAGCTGCTTCTTCTTCATTAAAGGCATAACCCATTGTAAACAAGCCCAGTTCCTTGGCTAACTTCAGGGTTTCGATCTCCTTACCATATCCCATGCCTGTGTCCTCAAGTTCCTGGCGAAAACGACCATCAATCAAACCAACCGTAGGAAAATTCATTACACCTGAGAAACCCAAATCAATTAAATGTCGAAGAAACGGTCTCATTTCTCTGGTGGGATCAGATCCAGAGATTCCACCGATCATAGGTGCCTCTTTAATTAACGGCATAACCCGATGAGCCAATTGAATTACAATGTCATTGGCATTTCCATAAGGCATAAGTCCGGCCAAAGAACCATTGCCATCCATACGGTAAAGTCCGGAATTATAGACTCCGATTAAATCTGCGCCACCTTTTTCCGCAAACTTTCCTGATATACCTGTTCCAGCACCTGCGATAACTACCGGATGTCCTTCTTCAATTGTTTTTTTCAGTCTGTTCAGTACTTCTGTGCGCGTATATTGGTTTGCCATGTTCATAACCCTCCTGCTTTTTTTATTTCGATACTTCTATGATTGATATGTTTATTTCTTCAAATCAAAAAGAGATTTGTCCTCTTCACCATAAAGACCCCATGCATTCAAAGCTGCTTTAAGTTCCGGATATTCATCACGAACCTCCGAAAGTTCTTTGCCGGCTACAACGGCATCCATGGCCTGACGGAATGCTCTGGCACCCGCAGCAGCACCCATCGGATGACCATGTATGGCACCGCCGGCCGCAACGATCACATCTTTTCCAAACATATGATACAATTCCTGCACATGGCCTTGCGTGGTTCCTCCGCCTGGCATAGGGAATACTGGTTTAATGTGAGGCATTGATGCGGTCAATTGATATCCAACATGGATAAATGTATCCATCATCATGGGGAATTTACCATAAGGACTTAGCGCGATGGACATATCCAGACCGGCCAGACGAGGCAGCTTTCCGCAGGACAGTGTGGCACTCATACCGGATGTTGGCGATTCATAGAAGGCACCTGTAAAATCGGAATGCCCCAGGATCGGCACATTGATATTTTCATCCGAAGTCAGCATACGAGTCGCATCCAATCCAATCGTCATATAATTGACCATCAGGCAGTTGGCTCCAGCTTCAATTGCCTTGTATGCGTTTTCCTTTAGTTTTTCCGTGCGGTCTGTAATGTTGAAAGCAAACAAGGTCTTCTCATTCTTTTTACGATCCGCTTTATGAACCGCCTCCATCACATACTTCACTCTTTCAACCAGTGGACAATGTTCGGCATCAGCCACCAGCTCATCGTCTTTGATAATATCAACCCCACCGATGCTTGCCTCATAGGCGTATTTTGCAGTCTCTTTCGGATTAAGACCCGTGCAGGGCTTGATCATGTTGTTCAGAAGCGGCCTGTCTTGAACACCAAGAATCTCTCGAAGGCCTGAAATGCCAAACTTAGGACCTGCAAAATGCTTTAAAAAGCCCTCAGGAAATTCCAGATCAAGAAGTTTCAGCTTGCCGGAACTTGAAATATTGCCAAGAATCGTGCTTAGCATCATAGCAAACTGGGTTCCAAAATTCTCATATGGGTACGCAATACGAATGATAAAGTTGCGTTCAGTAACGCCATCGGGTATTTCATATTGATAGGATGGCGTTTCGTATACCCCCACAACACGCCCGATATGTTTTTCTCGTACCTGAGGGGTTTCTCCGGGCACCTTAAGCCAAGTTCCCGTTGTTTGTTCAACCGCCAGCGCAGCAGCGTGTCGAATCATCTCCGTACCTGGCTTTGCAGCACTATAGTAGGTTGCAATGACATAGTCGTCTTTTCTTATATTTTCTGGCATTTGTACAATGATAGGATCTAGATACACGATATTCCTCCTCGCTTTTTGATAAGACGTTAAAAATTACATAAAAATAAAGTTCATGATTTGATACTTCCTTTTGATATATATATCAAAAAATGTTTTCTTTTAAAAATAAAACCTCGAGATTTTCGGTTCTTAACGTCTAAAGTCAGTGTACATCATGTACTATAATTTATCAATATGGAAAGTTATTTCATATAATATATCTAAGAAATTTATTTCAGTGTCTTAATTATAAGTTATTGTTTCATTTATTTACGATAATTTTCGTCATAATATGTTGTTTTTTTACAATATATTAATCCATTCAGCAAAGAGAATACTTTCCCAGAGCCGGAAAACTTCCAAAGGAAGGTCCTATGTAACCATAAAAACCGGCAGTTCCTTTTCTCGGATCTGCCGGACTTTAACACTCTATTCTATTACCATGTTCCTCATCACTTTATCTGTACTCGTTACAACAGCAGACAAAGTTTCTTCCTATTATCCACCAATCAATATTCTAAATCTAATGCTACATTATCTCGATCACATTCTAAATGATTTCCTACCAAGAATAATTCCGCAGCCTGAATAGATGACCTTCTATAATGATATCCCGAATTAATTTCAGAACACCTGTCTCCTTCATGACTCGCCTCTGGGTGAGTAAAATAGAATATATATGCATGTCCTCTATGAACTAAAACATCACCGTGAGAACCAATTGCCCCATCATCTGTACGGTTACCTGGTTGATTCAAAATATTGGGACAACGTTCCCAATGTTGAAGATCATCACTTCTATATACTCCTAAACCCTCCCATGGATCGGTAATCATCCAATAATGGTTTTTAAACAAGAAAACATTTGGACCTTCATGTGGACAATCGGTTATCTCCGGTCCCCCCACCGTCCAACTGTATAAATCATCACTGTATGCCGTATATGTATGACTATCATGTATTTCATCTTTATACCACATTTTAAACCTTCCATCCGGACAAAGAATTACACAAGCATCGATTACTTTATTGGATGAAAGAGAAAGTGGGCTATCAAATTCCCAATCCCATAAATTATCACTAGTGTAATGAAGAATTGTCCGAGGTTGATCCCATGTGCATGGTATTCCTCTTACATAGGATACATACATATGATAGATTCCTTCATGTTCGATGATTTCAGGTGCCCAGTATGTATTTCGACCTTTTTCATACTGCAGACCTTGTGCAATTCCACGATAAATCCAAGTTCTTCCATAATCATTGGAACTTGCGATCCCGATATCCGTCCCGTGAACGAAAGAAACTCCATAATTTACACACGACGCTCTTCTATTTGTATAAAAAATCCACCAACTCTTTTCTTGCTTATTCCAGATGATGACCGGATCCGCCGCTCCATCATAGATAGGATCCCGAAAGAGCGGTGCATTGGGCGTGATTATTTTATTCATAAGATAGACTCCCTTATAAAAATCTGTTTTCCTGATTCGTCAATTGTTTTTTAGCAATGTACAAAGTGTATCCCACTTTTCTGCAAGCCAGTCCCGACCTTCTGCTTCTCCTTCAATAAATTTTGCAAAGTCAAAAGTTTCCTTTGAAAGCGGGCTTTCATCTTTTGGTAACACTTTAATTTCACCATACCAATTTCGTTTATACTTTGCAAACTGCCATCCCTTTTTAGGTCCGTCTCCAAAAAGCAATACATTATTACTTATCTCATAATTTTCTCCATTGCCGAATACACAAATCATACTGCTTTCATCACCCACAAAGAGATTACCATAAATTTTCACTGGTACTCCCTGATCGTAGACTCCAATTCCCCTACCATCCCGCAAGCTAACATTGTATCGCAAGATGGTGCCTCTACAATCCTTGTTATAGCTAAGTTTCATGCAGTTGAGCCAAAATCCTCCTTCATTGTCATGAGAATAATTATACTGAAAGATCGTATCACCCGCCGTCCCCCAATCAGTGTCAAAGGCAGTTCCGTCATTCTCAAACAGTTTGGTTTTTGCCACCTCATTCCTTTGAATTAATGCATTACTTGTTGCACAAACCCATATGCCTGCGATCAGCTGTGTATCTGAAAGATTCCCCAGAGCACCAGCTTCAATACAGACATTACCATCAATCAGCGGGGATATACAATTTGCCACAATAATACCATCAGACCCCGTTCTTTCGATTCGGTTACCCCTGACCACAATATGCGTATGATGAATATCATTTATGAAATCTTCCTCTTGATTTATACGTATTCCGCTCGTATAGACATCATGGATATAATTTTTCTCAATAATAATATCATGGAGATGATTCTCAAAAGAGCTGCGTCCTGGCATCGTTACATAAATACCGCCATTCCAATACATACTTTTATATACATCTCTCGATCGTCTATTTTCTCCGCATACCATCGAAATCTCACAGTTTCTGACAACGATATCTTTTGTTATACCTTCCGGATTACCGCAGATACAGATCCCCTGCCGCACATTCCTATCAATAGCAGTGTTTTTTATCCGGATTCCATCTATAATGTAATAACTGACACCTCGCAAATAAATTGCAGCATATGCTCCATTTCCGTCTATCAGAGGTGCTTCGCCTTCCCCGTAAGCCTCGATCACTACCGGATTCCATCTTCCACCATTACCTTTCGGTTCCAGCGTTCCCATCCAGATACTTCCCTTTTTTAGACAAATGCGGTCTCCTGGTGCAAGAAGCAAGTGATTAACCGGTAACAGACTTTTCCATGCTTCTCTCACTGATAAACCACTGTTTGTATCTTCCCCTTCTGCGCTGTCCACATAAAAAATCCGTCTATCAATCATATCCGATCTCCTCGATTTTATTTCTACATTTAGCCAATGCATCCAGACGAAATGCTCCCGGCCATGCCACTAACCACTCGGAGCAACTGCCCCATACAGACTGCCTCGAAAGCTCATAACTTTCATCCTGGCTGCCGGCCGGCCGCTCTTTTCCATTTATAACCAGCGTACCGTCAGACAAATGTTGGCATCCATTGATCCAAATTGCATTAGCACGTTTTGTCCAAATACTTTTTCCTGTATATTTGCTTAGCTTATAAAGTTCCGGAATATACGAAAGTGCAAAAGAGTCCATCCCTTCATGCACAGTAGATACCAGTGTTCCACCATAAGAATCATAACCAGTCTGCCCAAGTGTTGTATCTTGATTAAATTTTTCCGTACAGGTGTACTGCCATGTAGAAAGATACCATGCCGCGTTCTCGGCCCTCAATAACCACTTTTCTTCTCTGGTCACTTCATATAGCATGATAGCACATTTAAAAAGCGGAATTGAAGACTCTTTATCAATTGAGAAAATATCAAGTGCACCGGCTGTCGTAAATCCCTCCTCTTCTAACTCTGCATAATAATGTTCGAGTGCATGTACAGCTGCCGCAAGATATGATGCATCCCTACTTCTTTTGTAGGCTTCTATCAGCGGCATGGCAAGAAATGCACCAACTGTCCCCTCCTCAATCGCAACGCTTCCGTCCTCCTTCCAGCACTTTGCAAACGCACCATTTTTCTTCTGATGTTTTATGGCAAAAGTGCAGATATCATATGCTGTCTTTTTATAAGATTCTTTCTTTATTCCCAATTCTTTTGCCAAATCATACGCTTCAAAATAGGCAATTCCAGCGGTTCCCATATTGCAGGCTTCTAAATACCGGATCTGACCCGGATCGTAATAACTGTGTATAACACCGATTGGCAGATATGCATAGCGGATCCAACTATCCAACACAGAAAATCCTATTTCTTTTGCCTCTATATCTGTAGGATTACAAACTGCTTCCCTGAGCAAAGCATTTGCCAGCAGTGCATTTTGTCCGCACCATCCTATCTCATATTTATTTGCAGACCTTTTTCTCCATGCGCCGTTCTCATAGTAAAGGCCAATATTAAACCCACAAAAACCATCCGCTTCCTCTGTATACAAATTCTTAGCAAAAGTAATTCCAAGTTTTTCTATTTGCTTTGGCGAATAGGAGGTTATTCTTTTTGAATCCTCTTTCAGGAAAGCAAATTCGAGCGCTTTTTTGTATCCCATTTTGGGAATTGCCTCTGTCTCAATGACAAGATAGGAGACAAAGCAGGCTTTTTTGTCCATCTGTGTATAAAAAGGGGTACCAAACCGATACAAGTGCAGCTGACGTGGTTCTTCTGTCTCCGGCCAGATAATTTTTTGAACCATATAATCTCCGTCCTTATACATGCTCATACACGAATGGTCATTTGGCTGACCCAATAACGTAGTGGATACCGATAAACCGGCGATTCTTCCCTGTGATTGTGTCATAGCCGGTACACTGGCTCTATGCCAACCATATTTCCACGGAAAACCATGGTAACGATCATCTGTATATTCACAAAAAGTTCCGAATCCATTTCCATTATAATTAATCCCAGGTATCATATAAAAATCCGGAATAAAAGCAGTATGTATTTCCATCTCCATCTGAGAAGTCGGTACACATATACGCCTCCACTCGTAAATTCCGATACCAATTTTACGCAATTCATCTTTACATTTTTCTTTTCCAATCAGGGTAAGTAACTGTTTTCCCTGATGATAGAAACAGATATCTTTCCCTCTACAACTCCATTCCATACGCCCTTCTCCTCTCTTACTGTAGGTATCCATCAAGGAAGTTCCAGTTCTCACAAGCACGAAGAACCTCTAGACGAAAAGCTCCCGGCCAAGCAACCAACCATTGTGATACACCAAATGGTCTTGCCCAACCATCCTTGTGATTTGACAAGCTTCCCCAACGTGTATGTAAATATCCTTCATCACTCGATCCTACCGGTCTCGGTTCAGACCCCATTACAGTTAATGTCCCATCAGAAATCCCCTGTATCCCATTACACCAGATAGCAAGAGCACGTCTTTCCCACTCTTTATTATTTTTGTATTTGGAAAGTTTCAAAAGATCATCCACATAACAAAGTGCAAAAGCATCTATATGTAGGTGAGATGTCGAAACCGCTGTTCCACCAAACGTATCATAATCCAAAGTATGCAATATACTGCTTTCATCATATGGTACCGTGTGATGCCACTGCCATCCGCTCAGATACCATGCCGCTTCTTCCGCCATATCTAGATATTTATCAAATCCCATCTCCTCATACATCATTATTCCACCTTTTAATAGAGGAATAATGGATTCCTTATCTATACAACATGTGTCCAGTGCTCCCGCTACTCCATATCCATTATTGTCAAATTCTCTAAAGTAAAACGAGTATGCACGTGCCGCTGCTATCGAATACTTATCTTCTTTTGTAATAGCATAAGCTTTTATAAGTGGCAAAATTAAGAAATCTCCTGCTGTACCATCAATTACAAGAGGCATCCCCTCCTTATCCCAAATTGTTCCAACGCCTCCATCCAATCGCTGTCGTTTTATTATGAAATCGCAGATGAAAAGTGCCGTCTCCAGATATACTTTCTTTTCAAAGCCAAGTTTTTTTGTCATCTCATATGCTTCAAAGAACTGCATACCTCCAGTTCCAAGATTACAGGCATCAATTTTCTGTTCTTCATCATCATACCGTGTAAGCGGATAACCATAGTCACTTTTCGCCATATCAGACCAACTATCCAATACTTTAAGTGCTATCTCTTTAGATCTTACATCCCCGTTCATCTGATAGTCATACAGAAGCGAAACCGCAAGAGAGATATTCTGTCCGCACCATCCCATTTCATATTTTTGTTCCATGCGTTTCTCCCAACGATCTTTTTGTCTCGTGAATCCAATGCTGAATCCGCAAAACCCATCGTCTTCTTCTGTATAAAGCTCCTTCGCATAACTACACTGCATTTTCCAGATCTTTGCTGCCTTGAACTGCATCTTTAATATATGATCATTTTTTTTGAAAACATATGAAAGCATCTGTTTCCAAGCCTCTTCTTTTTCATCGCCAATAAAGAGATACCCTATGAACAGATCTGCAGGATACATCTTTCCATAATACGCCTCCCCCCATCCATCTGCCATGAGAACGCACGGCTCTTCGGTTTCAGGCCAAATCAGTCTATGTACCGCAGCACCGTTTTCTAAATATAGACTTGCCGATGGCTTTTCTTCCCCATATACTGCCGTACTGACAGATTCATTTGTTTCCGAAAAAAAGCCAACAGAAGAACTCCCACCAGGCACAGCAGTCCTATGATAAGCGAACGTATAGGGCACACCATTTTGTGTAAACCCTTTATATTCGTGATCCGTTCCCCATCTATTACCATCATATGAAAGGGGAAATATCTGGGTATGACTGCTTTGATAATATGTAATCATCTTGATTTCCATATGATTAACAGGCGATTGCATGTTCCGTTCAATCTTAACAATTCCATTTGCAAAATGGATTGTATCCTTTCCATTTTCTATTCCGACGATACGCACCACTACTTTTTTTCCATTGCAAATTAGATGGTCTTTCCCATCTTTTTTAATGTCTAGTTTCATAAAATTATTCCTTTCACTTTTATCTATTCTCTCCTTGCAGCACCATCTTTCTATATTCCTGTGGGGTATATCCAGTATGCTTTTTAAAAAAATGGGTAAAATGTGAAGAAGTATGCAGTCCTATTGCATTTGCAATCTGAGTCATCTTAACAAATGGGTCCTCCAGCATACTTTTCGCCACGTCAATCCTTTTTTCAGCAATAAAATGATTGAGTGTGTTTCCAGTAACCTCTTTATATACGCGTGATGTATACGTTGAATTCATTCCAACATAATAACCGATATTGACGAGAGAGAGATCTTCTCCAATATTCATATCAATATACTTGTTGATCTTATTCACAAGAAATTGCTTTGTATCAAGCTTCATTTCGCGTCTCTTTTTAAAATAGAGATGTGCAACCTCATTACAATATACAATGGCATGGCAGAAATCTTGGTGTGAACAGTAATTCGTAAGTTTATCAATTTTTAATTTTCGAAATATATCGCTGTCTTCAGGCAGATAATTCATTATCGCACCAAGTACCCGTGAGGATATCTGTGAAAAAGTGACCGCCTGCTCATTATCGTCCAATTCTTTACACTTAAATAAAATCTTCTCTATACCCTGAATATATTTTTCCTCATCACAGTGCAGCAAATATTGATCCAGCCTTTGTAGCTCTTCCTTTGTCGTACCTTTAACCCGTTCTTTCCAGACATGCTTTTTCATAATCAACTGCTGACTGATAATCCGGATACCCTCACTCTCATCCAATTCATAGAGGCGATAATTTAAATTTCTATATGCCTCGTCCACACTTCTTGCAGTAACAGCTTCCCCAAATATAAAAAAATCTGGTATTTGCAGCTCGCTTTTTTCACATATACGATAGCCAATCTCGATAAACCCTTTCAAACGGTTCGGATTATTTGAATCCGATTGTGCAAGTAGGATGCCACTTACATCATCTAAAAAAACATCAAGAATTACATATGCTCCACCTAGTGTCTGTGTAAAAACATTTCTTATTTCTTCGCGTTCAACTGTGTCAGTGCCTTCTGCCAGACGTATTGTCGCCAATAAAAATGGCTTATCAAGTTCAAACCTGATATCCGCATACGATAATTTCATTTTCATCTTTTCTATTTGATAAGTATCCATCTCTTCAGAAAACAAAAGAGTATCTATAATAGCATGTTTCACCACAGGTTTAAGTTCTGCGAGAGAATTCGTCAATGTTAATACGTGTGCTTTTTCCTCATAAATTTCATCCAGGCGTGCGTATATCTTATCGAGTGCTAAGAGTATCGCTTCATCGCCTTCTGTTTTCAAAACAAAGGAGATCGTATTCTCATTTACCGCTTCTTTCGCATATTGGAAATTTTCCTGACCTGTCAGAAAAATCGTCAGACAATCTGTCCACCTGTCTGATACGATATCACGCAATTGGATGCCATCTATCTGCGGCATCCGAATATCTGTCATCAGAACGTTAATTTGTACATTTTCAAAGATTTCCAAGGCCTCTTTGGCAGAGCTGGCCTTATGTACATAAAATTTGCCTCCACGTTCACGCTCTACCATCTTGTATAACGACTCAAGAATCAACGGTTCATCATCTACTACGATCAAATTATACATTTTTTAAATTTACCCCTGCCAATCTAAGAGTAATCTGCACACCGCCCTCGGGACGATTATCAATCTCTATTCCACTGTCTTTTCCGTATATAGAACTCACCCTTGCCTGGATATTCGTCAGTCCATGTACTTCTATGAGTCCTATATCAGTTGAATAAATCTGTGCCTGTATACGCTTCAACTCCCTGTCTGGAATACCAATACCATTATCCTCTACCCGAAAGATGAAATCTTCTCCTTCTAACATTACCTGTATATGAATCCAGCCATCTGCAGCAATATCCTTTAAACCATGTTCATACGCATTTTCAACAATTGGCTGAATTAGCATTGGAGCAATATACAAGTTTTTTACATGGTCATTAATTTCGTCCACTTCTATTCGTATACGATTACCAAATCTTGTTTCCTGAATATACAGATAATTTTTGAGATGACCCATCTCCTGTTCCATCTTAACGAAAGAATCGGTATTTTTTGTTATGTATTGATAATACTGTCCCAAATGTTTCGTATATTCTGCAATTTCCTCATTTTCATCATATTTTGCCATGCGGTAAATCATGAATATACTATTGTATAAAAAATGTGGCTGTATCTGATACTGTAATTGCCGAAACTCTGCCATCTTAGACTGATACTGCGCTTCTATTTTATCGGACATTAGTTTTTTCATATCATCTATCATATGGTTATATCTGTCGTAGATCTTTCCGAACTCGTCCTTTTGTTTATCCACTATCATATAGGAATCTTTCTGTTGCTCCATTGCACGGATAATTTTACCAAGCGGTTTTGCAATGATATGATTTGTGTAAGAAGCGTATAAGACAAATAGTATAACGGCCAGTACAGTCAAACCCAGATTCAGGAAGTTAAAAAAGCCAAGCGGTTGTGTGACATTATCTCTTGGATATAAATACACCATCCAGATACCAATATCATCCATATAAATACAACTTCCATAATCTTTTTCTTTAAGCCGGAATTGTTCATCATTTTCTGAAACTTTGATTTTCTCCGATACGAGAGTTAGCATCTCCTTATCAGGCTTAAATCCCTTACCACCGGATATATTTGGAGAAAGCAGATTGCCTTTTGTATCATATAGCAGCACCAATCCATCCTTCGTTCGATACAGATCTGGGTTGAGAAAATTACAAATATCGGCAAATGGGAGATAACTTCTTACACAATAAGCTGTATGATTTTCCTTACCTTTTGGCATTCCTACAGGAAAGTAGGTTGTAATATAAATTCCTCTATCTCGATCGATTTTTATCTGGTTATATTCAAAAAAATCAATCTTCTCAAAATAATCCTTCATCGGATATCCTGAGCTAATTGATATTTTTGTATTTTCGAAGTAGACTTTAATAGATTCAACGAGACTATGCAATACCTTTATCTCCCGAAGGCGTTCAGATAATTCCACTGTGCTTCTATACTGTTCATATTGGGTCATATACTCCCATGTGAGATTTATTTCTGATAATTTCGTATCCTGGGATAGATTACTTTGTGCAAGCAGAAGGCTGTCAATTTGCTGTTCGAGATCATCTTTCCATACCTCTGCCTTTACATCCATTTGCTCCATTATTTTTTCAGTTACCACTTTTTTACTATATTGGTTGCTGAAAAGTCCCAACAAATAAAAGCAAACACAAATCAGGAGTATCAGAAGTATCATTTTTTTAAAAGATTTCATATTCAACATTTTTTTCATAACGCCCTCCTCAATGATACAATACGTCTAAATGAAATCCTTGAGTGTCATCTCTTTTCTGAGTGTGTCTATCCTTTCACTGACCCCATAACCATACCCTTAACAAAATAGCGTTGTAAAAACGGATATGCTAATATAATCGGCAAGGTAGACAAGAAAATCTGCGCACACTTAACCGTTCTCTCGGATACGAGTGCCATCTGCTGCCAGTCTAGAGCACCACTAGTCACCGATTGTGATTCAATTATAATTGTATTTAAATAACTTTGCAAAGGATATTGCGATGGTTTGTTCATATAAATAATACCGTCAAACCAAGAATTCCAATGATAGACAAGCGCAAAAAGGCAGATTGTCGCCATTGATGCTTTTGATATCGGTATATAAATTTTCATCAAGATCTGCCATTGTCCTGCACCATCTACGATTGCGGCTTCTTCAAGTTCCGGAGGAACCGCACGGAAAAAGTTTAGCATCAGAACCACGCTGAATACCGGCACTGCGCCTGGTAATATCAATGCCCATATACTGCCAAGCAGCCCCAGACTTTTAACCGTCATAAAAGATGGAATTAATCCTCCATTTATCAGCATAGTCAGGAAAAAGGACCATGTATAAACTGTCCTGGATCGAAATCGAAGATTACTTTTTGATAAGGGGTAAGCGGTGATGACACATAAAAAAACATTTAGAGTAACACCCATGACACATCTCAGAAGAGTAGTCCCCATTGCCTGCCAGAAAGCTTGCCTTTTTGCTACATATTTATATGACTCAATCGTAAATTCTACCGGCCAGAAAAGCACTTTCCCAGAGGTCACCGCCGTATTGCTGCTTAAAGACATTGCGAGTACATTTACTATTGGCAGAATACAAATCAAAGCCAATAGTGTGAGTATAATAATATTACATACATTAAAAATTTTTGAACCAATCGATGTATGAATCTTTGATCTTTTTTGCATTATTTGCATATTTTAACTCCTCCAATTTCTCTAAAAAATTCTGTAATCAAAAAACCTATAAGAAACATAATAGGATACAGAAATAAATACGCAAGAGACTACAGATTTAAGTACACCCATTGCTGTTGCCGGCCCGAACTGTGCATCAATCATACCAATACGATAAATAAAAGTATCTAAAATGTCCCCACTTTCATATACCTGTGGACTTATCAAATTTTGCACTTGATCAAATCCTGCGTTTAGAACATTTCCAAGTGATAATACCGTCATCAATATGACTATCATACGAATGCCAGGCAACGTAATGTGCCACATTTTTTGCAAACGTCCCGCTCCATCCATCGTCGCCGCCTCATAAAGATTCATATCAATGCCCGTAATGGCTGCCAGGTAAACAATTGTTCCGAATCCAAATCCCTTCCATACGTCTGTTAAAATCAGGGTTGATTTAAAATATTTATTACTGCCTAAAAAGAAAGGCGACTTTCCTCCAAAGAATCGAATAATCTGACCTACTATCCCACTTGATGGTGACAATATATCTAAGAGCACACCGGCGAAGATAACCCAGGATAAAAAATATGGTAAATATATTGCAGTTTGTACAGTTCTGCGAAACTTAGAGGAACGTACTTCATTTAAAAGCAGGGCCACAACGATGGGAACAATTAATCCCAACACTATTTTCCAGGCAGCAATAATCACTGTGTTTTTTAGTGCAGCCATTGCCCCTGGCATATTAAAAAGATAAGTAAAATTATCGAATCCAATCCACTTCTGATCCCCAAACAAACCTTTCGCCGGTATGAATTTTTCAAATGCAATCTTCATGCCCGCCATAGGTACATAAGAAAAGATAAAAGTAAGAATAACACCTGGTAAAAGCATCAGATGAAACGGAATTTCTTTTTTAAATTTATTTCTTTTTATTTTCATATTATTTCCTTTCTCATCAATATCAGCAATATACAACCTTGAAATAATAAAGCATGCACCAAGAAAAGAAGTCAGCACATGCTCTATTTCGCCCTTATTCTTTTACCGTCTTATACCAATCATTTATCTCTTTTGTAATCGTTTCTCCTCCAAGTTTGTTGAAATCTGAAACAAACTTATCAAATTCAGAAATATCCGATTCTCCAATAATAATCTTATTAAAAGTCTCATCACGCATCTTCTCCAGCGTTGACATCTTCTCGGTCATTGTCTCTGTCGGTGCCCCAACAAATTTATTCAGAAGAATTCTATCATTTTCCTGCATTTCATGAATAGAGGCATAGGAGCTCGGTGCCGGGCCATATATCCGCTCCCATCCCCATACAGACTTTCCGTCTTCACTTCCCGAATAGTAGCGATCAAGCTTATCCCATATGGATTTTGCCTCTCCAGTAAGCTGATCAGTGGTTTTATTCTCCATTGCTTTTTGTATATCGAGATATGCCTGGATATTTTTATAAGGCATTGACACTTGCACAGGTGATAATTTCCATACACCTTCAGCATCAGGAGGGGCATAATATTTTGCATTGTCACCTGTTTCCCCCCAACATTTTTCGATAAAAAGATTCGTCATCTTTATAACTGCTTCAGGATTTTCAAAATCTTTACGCACTACAAGCCATCTGTTTGTACCAAGATCAGCCTGTACGCTTGAGGGCTGATCTGTTGCACTTGGAATTGGATATGCCGACCATACGGCCTCTGGATCATTATTATAATTTGTCTGGAACTGGACGAGTGACAGCCATTGCTGACCAAAAGTCACACCACAGTTCCCTGCTGCTGCGCTCTCTCCGGCCTTTCCAGAATCCATAACGCCAAACTCGGGATCAATCTTTCCATCTTCATATAAGTTATTTAATTCCTTTAATGCTGTTTTACATTCATTTTGTATCGCACCATATGCTAACTTCCCCTCTTTTTCAATCCAAATACTTGGATAGGCACCATATGCATTAAAAAATCCTCTTAAGCCCCCATAGCCTCCACCAAACACATTGGGTGAGCCAGCTACGCCAATACCATAGGTATCATCCTTTCCATTTCCGTCCGGATCTTCTTCAGCAAATTTGTTAATTAACTCCAATAACTGATCGGTTGTCTTTGGCACATCAAGCTCTAATTTTTCCCTCCAATCATCTCTGATCCACATCAAATCAACAGAATCGACGGATCCTGCCGTCACCGGAATACCATATAACCCACCATCAATTTGAGCTGCAAGGAATGGAGAATCTCCTTCTTGGTTCATAACCTCTTTTGTAAAGTCTGTTGCATATGTATCATATACACCAGACAGATCCTGAATTAATCCTGCATCTGCAAGTTGCACCATCTGTGTGGCATTAACAGCCATCACATCCGGAATATCACCACTTGCAATTGTTACATTCATTTTTTGAAGATATTCATCATCTCCTTTTACAACCCAATCATAGAGCACATTAATTCCCAGTTCATCCCGATAAGTGTCCAACCAGAAGTTATTCTCGATCGTTTCTCCAGGCAGATTTGCAAGTGCATACGTATCAATCGTATCGTCTGTCGCACGTGCAAAGTGAATATCCAGTTCATCATTATATTTGCCGAACGGTTCCTTGTCTTTCGTTGAATTGTTGCTCTCAGCAGATGTTCCTGTCTGAGAAGATGATTTTGATCCATCTTCTGATTTACCAGCACATGCGGATGTCAGGCTTGTTGTAAGAAAAGCCACAATACTTAGCGCTAATACTCTTTTCCTATTCATCTTCGCTTTACTACTCCTTCCCATACCTATACTTTTTCATCACCAACTACAAGTCTAGCAATTTTTGTTTCTATACGTACATACTATAATAAATATACTTTCGTCACAATTGCCTTTTTGATACTTTTTTTGTATATCCGAGACTTTATTATTGTATATTGCCAAATCTATCTCTCAAAAGCGAGAAGATAATATGAATTTTGATTCTAATAAAAGGATTTTTTGATTACTTTTTAGATACTAATGACATTATCGAATTCATACCTTAATAAGTGGTTCCAAGCAAGCCACTTCAAACTACAGAACAACAATCTTCATATGATCACCCCTCGTGTATGAATCGCTTGACATATACATTTTTATATCGTAATATAAAGGTAACCAAGATTACCAAGGTGATTTCATGAATGTAAACCCTGACAGAAAGATTAAATATATTACAATTACAAGTCGGATTCTGGAAGAAGAAGGAATGGATGGCGTCAGCATAAGGCGCGTAGCAAAAGAAGCTGGCTGTACAAGTGCTGTTTTGTACAAACATTTTGAGAACAGAGATCATTTAATTATGTTGGCTTCTGTAAAATTTCTGGAACCTTATATACTAGAATTCCGCAAGCAAACGAAACGAAAGGATATTACATCCATTCAGATGGATCTGATACTCTGGAAATTCTTTATTCAAGAAGCATTTGCGAAAAAGCCTTACTATGAGCTGATGTTCTTTAGTCCTGAACGGGATATGCTGGAAGACTGTATCTACGAATATTATCAACTGTTTCCAGAACAAGAAAAAGACTTTGACGGATTCAGTGCCAGTATTATCTTCAGCAATAACTTGTCAGAACGTGAATTTGTCCGCTTGAGAAGAGCATCCAATGCCGGATTAATTACACTAGACAATGCTTCTTTGCTGAGCCGCCTTACAACTGCCGTGTTCCACGGACTCTTTATGCTGTATCCTTATTCCGAAATAAAAGATAACAAAGCTGCACTGGATATGGCAGTTAATGACTGTTATCACCTGATTTATGAATTATTTCGCAAGTTTGTAAATCCTGGAACTGTTCTAGACACAGATTAAAAAAATTTTCGATATGGCTGGTACTTTGTATCAGTCGCATCTTTCCTTTCAAAGGTAATCACGATGACATTTTGATTACGTCTCAAAGTTTTTGTGTAACCTTTGAACTATTCCAACTACTACGGAATAGTATCAGATTTTTTTCAAAAGTAATCGCGACTACTTTATAAATATCATTTTCTAATGACAGGAGGTATGTACTATGACAGATTAATTCAAACATTTCTATACTTATTTAATCCCTAGCTGACTGCCCAATCAGCAGTTTAATGAGGTGGTCAGTACAAAAAAGAAAGACAAAAGGAGAAAAAATGAATAAGGCTCTTATTAAAAAGTATGGTACTCTTCTTCTGCTGGCTGCCGGTTCCGGATTTATATTTCAACTGCCTTTCATTCGGGAGACGTTCTATGTGCCCATTCAGAAAGCAATGGGACTTACGAATTCGCAAATGGGTATGCTCAACAGCTGGTATGCCATCGTAGCTACACCGGCATATTTTCTGGGCGGAATAGTTGCAGACAAATTTTCCCCAAAAATCATGCTTACATTTTCCTTCATATCCACCGGAATTCTGGGACTGTGGTTTTCGACTTTCCCTGGATTTACGGCAAGCCGTATCATCTTTGCACTAATGGGATTTACAACCGTTATGACTTTTTGGAGCTCCGTCATCAAAGCGACAAGAATGCTGGGAAATTCCAGGGAACAGGGGCGACTCTTCGGTCTTCAAGAGGGGCTTCGTGGAATCTTAAATGCTTTACTGGTATTCGTTATGGCAGGAATCTATGCCGGGTTTTCAGACAAAGTTGTCGGTGCTGCCTGGTCCATTCGCTTTTGTGCAATCCTGCTTTTAGTCGTTGGTGTACTTTGTTGGTTCGTCATCGATCGCCGACAGGAAGACGGTAAATCAGAAACTCTGGGAGAAGTTGTGATCGGAATGTTTAGATGCCTGAAAATTCCGAAAGTATGGCTTCTAGTCGGTATTGTATTTACCGCATACAGTATTTACGGCATCATGAGCTATATCACTACTTATGCAATCAATATCTATGGTATGAGCGAAGAAATGGGAGCAACAATTGGCGGTATCCGTTATCTCCTGCAGGGTGTTGGCGGAATCATAGGTGGTTTCCTCGCAGATAAGATTCATTCTCGTCTGAAAGTTATTATGGGATCCTCTGCACTTCTTGCTGTCAGCTATATACTTTACCTTGCAATCCCAAACTCGGCTTCCGGTCTGCCGCTTGTCTTGATTAACTTCATGTTCGGCTTGATTTTAGTTTATGCAATCCGCAGCCAGTATTTTGCAGATATTGACGACGCGGGTCTGGATGTCAATATTACAGGGCGTG
Organism: Blautia liquoris; assembly: GCF_015159595.1. Classification (NCBI taxonomy): domain Bacteria; kingdom Bacillati; phylum Bacillota; class Clostridia; order Lachnospirales; family Lachnospiraceae; genus Blautia; species Blautia liquoris. Next base: position 2,725,451 of record NZ_CP063304.1, read on the forward strand.
TATCCGGTATTGTGTCCACTTTCGGCTATCTGCCGGATTTATTCATATTCACAATGATTGGTTCCTGGATCGATAAGGGGCATTTCGGATATAACATGATGTTTATCTATGCTGGAGCTATGGGTATCGGCTGCCTGCTCTTTGCATTTATTCTGCAAAGAGTTATAAACAAGAAACCGGAAAAAGCAAACCAACAAAACCGGCTATAAACCGGATTTCATAACAGATAAGGAGAAAACTATGACAAAACGTGACGAACAAATCGTAGAACGAATCCATCAGAATACGCTTCATATCCTTGAAGAAATTGGTATGGCGTTTCTTTCAGAGGATGCCTTAGAAACACTTCGCAAAGGCGGAATCCATGTGGAGGGAAATCGTGCCTATTTTACAAAAGAACAGGTAATGCATGCACTGGATGTTGCCACGAAGGATTTTACAGTATATGCAAGAAATGATGCTTATAATGTACATATGAATATGGAAGATCTGTATATCACTCCGGGCTATGGAAGCCCAAGCATCTGTGAAGCAGACGGAACCGTAAGACCCTCGACCTTTGATGATTTTTTGAAACTCTCAAAAATAATACAGTCCAGTGATGCCTTTGCCATCAATGGCGGGATTTTGGCGCAGCCTGTCGACATTGACCCTGGAATTTCTGCTGAAGCTATGGTTTATGCTACACTCTGCTGTTCTGATAAGGCTCTCTTCTCAGTATGCGGCGGCGGTGTTCAGGCTGAAAACATCATGAAAATGCTTCGAATTGTATTCGATGGTGACATCGAAAAAATCCCCTGTAGCTTTCATCTGATTTCCACGTTAAGTCCCTTGGGCATTACAAGGGATACCCTCGATACGATCGATGTATGTGCAAAAAACGGACAGCCACTGGTCATCGCACCAGGACCTATGGCCGGCGGTACTGGTCCGATTTCCCTGGCCGGCAATACATCCCTTGCAAATGCTGAAATCCTTGGCACAAATGTTTATGCACAGTTGGTTCACCCAGGCACTCCGATTATCTATGGTTTCGCTGCAACTGTCAGTGATATGAGAAATATGAACGTATCTAATAGCTGCCCTGGTTTCCTAAAGGAAGCCCGTTATGGAGCACTACTATCCAAAAAATACGGTCTAGCCTGCAGAAGTGGCGGAGGAATGTCCAATGCAAACGGCTTGACCGCTCAGGCTGGAGTGGAAAGTGCAATGAACCTGTTTGAATCTTTCTCGGAAAAAGCAAATCTGGTCATGCATGCGACTGGCTCTCTGCATTCCTTTAACACCGTAAGCTACGAAAAATTCATTATGGATATCGAAACAATCGACCGGATGCGCTACTATTTCAGCGATCTCCCGGATGATGAAGATTCTCTTGCATTCGAGGCAATCCAGGAAGTTGTATCAGAAGGAAGCAATTTTGTCACTTCCGAGCACACTTTTGAGCGCTGCAGAATAGATCCATGGTACAGCACAGTTTCTGTCCATAGCAATGGGCATGGAAATCCAAACGATGAATTATATGCTTCTGCGCAAAAAAGAATCACGGCAATCTTAGATGAATATAAATATCCGGCATTTTCTCAAGCAAAACGTGAAACTCTGGATAGCATCATGAGAAGCCTTGGAATGAAAGACAAGGATATTGCCAAAGTATAAGCAATCGTGTAGTTATAAGCTTTATATCGAAGTTTGTATTTGATAAAGAACCCGATGGTTAACTTTGAGATAAGTTTAAACCATCGGTTTTTTTATTACAAGATAGCCTGTGAACAGTAATTTTTCTTTCTATGTTTCGGAATAAATACAATATGGTATTGGCACTTCAGTTTCGTATGTGATAAACTTCTATTGGCCCAGGCATAGCTGGGGGATTAGTACTTTCTTTTACTATTCGTTTATCCCTTCTTGCGCACGATCATATGCTGCCTGGTATATCTCTTTTAACTTATCAGTATCCATTTTCTTAAGCGGTGTCTGAAACTCACCCCATCCTACTCCTCCTTTGACTCATCATATTTAAATATTTCTAACCACATTAAGTTTCCCTTCATACTCCCTCACCTCATCCACGCTCGGAATTGATGACTGCGCTCCTTTTCTCGTAACCACAATCGCAGCCACGAGATTCGCATATCGAACAGCCTCCATCAATTCTTTCCCTTCTGCGAGCATCAATGCCAATGATGCAGTAAAGGAGTCTCCCGCCGCCGTTGTATCCACTACCTGTACTTCATAAGAGGGAATCTGCTCAATACCCTGACTGAAGGAATTGACATAAACGCCTTTATTTCCCAGTGTAACAATAACATGCTTTACCCCATAGTCTTTCAACAGTTCTGTAGCCTCATACAAGTTTTCCAATACATTCTCTGTCTTCGCTAAGATCCCTAATTCAGTTTCATTTGGCTTAATAACATCCACGTAACGATAAAGCTCCATCGGAAATTCAGGCGGCGCTGGCGCTGGATCAAGAATCACCAACTTATTCAGTTCTTTAGCTTTCCGGGCTGCATACAACACAGTCTCCACTGGAATTTCCAACTGAAAAACAACAATATCACTTTGTTCTATCAACACAATATTTCTGTCAATATCCTCCATGGACAATTTCGCATTTGCACCTGGAATTACTACAATGCTGTTATCACCTTCTTTATCCACAGTAATCAGTGCAACTCCCGTGCCCGTATGTTTTTTTTTGATAAGATACGAAACATTAATCCCTGAATCTATTAGACTTTTCTTTGAAATCATGGCATACTGATCATCTCCCAAAGCTCCAAACATCGTCACATCCGCTCCAAGCCGTCCCGCTGCACATGCCTGATTTGCTCCTTTTCCTCCCGGTATCAAATCTAACTTATCTCCTAAAATTGTCTCTCCGGCAACCGGTGTGTGATCTACATTTGTGACCATATCCACGTTCAGGCTTCCAATAACCAACACCTTTTTCTTGTCTTTGTATTTCATACTACGCCTCCTCCATTATGCATCAGCCCTTAACTCCGCTGCTAGTAATTCCCTGAACAAAATATTTCTGCAGCGGAAGAAATAGAAGCAGTGGTATCAATGCCGAGAACATGGAGCCTGCATAAAGTGCCGACCATGCGGTACTATGTTCTGTATTAAACGCAGTGAGTGCAATTTGAATGGTTCTGATATCTTTAGAGCGAGCAATAAGCAGCGGCCAAAGATATGAATTCCATTGATCCATAAAAATCATCAATCCAGCAGTAATAAAAACTGGCTTTGATAATGGAATTAAAATGCTGCTATATATTTTCCCGATATTAGCTCCATCTATTCGTGCAGCATCCAGTAATTCAGCAGGAATATCTTTAAAAAACTGTACAAATAAGAATAGAACCAGACCACTGGCAATACTGGGCAGGATCATTCCCTGAAACGTATCGACCATCTTCATTTTATCTGCAACCCGATAAAGCGGAAGTGCAATCGCCTCAAAAGGTATCATAAACGAAATAAGTACCAGAGAAAACAGCGGTTTTTTGAACCTAAAGTCAAACATTGCGAATGCAAAAGCAGCCACTGAATTAAGGACGCATCCAAACGCAATAGAGATTGCCGTGACAAGCACTGTATTGAGTACCGGTTTTAGAAACCCATAGACAGTAAACAGATCTACATAAGACTTTACCGTCCACTTTACCGGAATCAAAGTATGTATGGAAAATGGCATGACATACGTATATAATTCAGAATCATCCCTAAGAGAGGCTGATACTCCCCAAAGAAGCGGAAATAATGTGAGTACTGCAATTAAAATCAGCACACTATATAAAACAATATGGGAAAGTGTCTTTTTTGTTTTTCTCGTCATCATTTTATTCTCACTTTCTCAGATTTATCATTTTCGTTCAACAAAGTAGCCTGAAAAAGGCAAATGCATACAATCAATAATAAAAGTACCATGACAATTGCTGAAGATCTGCCTCTGTCTCCATACTGAAATGCTGACTGATATGCTTCAAACATTAAGACATTTGTGCTCTCTTGAGGCCCACCATTTGTAATCACCTGCATGGGTACAAACAGCAGAATATTAGCGGTCGTATTGGCCACAAACACAAACAAAAGAACCTTTTTAATCAAGGGAATTGTAATCCTCCAAATTGTTGTAAACCATCCTGCACCATCGATTTTCGCAGATTCATATATAGCAACATCAATGTTCTTCAATCCTGCGAGGATAAACATCATCCAATACCCCACGCCTTTCCATGTAGCTACAAGCACAATACACCATAAAGCCTGAGATTTACTGATAAAGAAATCCTGTGAGGGGATTCCCAACAGATTCAAAAAGCTATTCACGACACCACTATCAGGATTCAACATGATATTCCAGACTAAACATCCAACCGTAATCGAAATCGTAACCGGAAGGTAGAAAACAGTCCGAAAGATTCCTATTCCTTTTACAGTTGAACTTACCAAAAGTGCAACAATAAATGCCAAGCATACCTGTAAAGGTATCATAACAATATTAATTTTCAATGTAACCCAAAGTGAATTCCAAAAGGAAGAATCTAAAAAAAGTGATTTGTATGTATCAAACGTAAAACTATTATCTACAAAAAAACTTTCTATAGCAGTCTCAACAATTGGATATAATTTAAAAATACAAATCAGAAGAAACGCCGGAGCAATCAACACATAAGGAAGAAATCGCATTTTTTTTGATAAATGTAACATAAGGTTCCTCCATCCATTCTTATAAGACAGGTAATTGTAAGGAACTCTGGCATAATATGTACATACCCGCCCATACAATTACCTGTAAACTGTTTACTTATTATACTTTTCCATTACCTTTTCAATTTTGCTTGCTGCATTGTTCAGCGAGTCCGAAACATCAGATCCATTTTTGATGTCCTCCCAAGTATTCTGAATAACGGTGTCGTACTCCGTATATCCGGGGGTCATCGCCCTTGGTACAGCTGTGTTAGCAGACTCATATGCTGCAATTTTCATATATTCCGGAGCCTTATCGCTATTCATCATCGTTTCCACGCCCGCAACTGTAGCAGGAACATCTCCATCTGCCTCAAGCCACATTGAATTGCCTTCACCGATAGACATAAATTTGATGAATTCAGCTGCAAGCTCTTTATTTTTTGCATTCTTTGGTATTCCAAAATGCCAGCTTCCAGTAGGGGTCCCTACTTCACTTTCATGCCCCTCAAAAGCAGGTACAGGAGCATATGCATAGTCTTTCATTTCCCCCTTATCGCAACGATTTGCCAGCCAGGTTCCATCTACAATGAAGACGATTTTACCTGCAAGGAAGAAATCTGCTGCATCATCCGCCGTGATTCCTTTTAAGGAAATCTTATCATTAAAGAGTCCCTGATACCAATTTGCACCATCAATCCAGGCCTTATCGTTAATCACCCCCTCAGCTGTATAACCATCATCCCCTATATTCTTACCTCCCAGACTGTTTGGAATCTGGTTCATCTGATATGTACGGCTAACCTGAGCAAATGTGATTCCTGATATTCCTTTCGAACCATCCGGATCGACCTTATCCAGCGTCTGTTTGGCATAATTGGTCACCTGTTCCCACGTCAGACGGTTTTCCGTCGTACTTTCTGGTATCTCAATTCCAGCCTCTTTTAATAGTGCATTATTGTACCACAAAAGCTGAGACGAGCTATTCATCGCCGGTGCATAAAAAACGCCATCCCAGCTTCCTGCTTCATAAGCTGAATCGTTGAACATTTTCTTTTCCTCATCAGTAAAGTACTCATCCATAGAAGCCACCCAGTCTTTTACAGCGTAGGAGGCTACCAGAGGAACATCTATCCCTATTACATCATAATCATCTGAGCCAGATTCCAACTTTACCTGTAACATCTGCAGATAATCGGAATGAGAATAAAGTTCCATATTAACCTTCGCACCAGTCTCTTCTTCAAACTTTGCTACAATTGGTTCCACATTTTCTTCCCAAGCACCTGCGCCAGTATCCGTCCAGGTAATTTCCTGTCCCGCAAAGGGTTTGTCTGAATTCTCTGTTGCACTACTGCCCTCTGTTTTAGATATGCTGTCGGAATTGCTTTTTCCTGTTTCCTGCTCTTTACCCGGAGAGTTTCCACCTTCAGAGTTTTTGCCACATCCATTTAACAAACTTCCTGCCATCATACTGATTAACAACCATGCTACCATTTTCCTGCTTTTCATCTGATTTCCTCCCTATTTAAATTGTCATTTTGATAATTTTTCAAAGAGATCCATATATAATGCATCTCTATGAATTGCATATACATATTTTATAAAATGGCGCGTCTTATCAATGCCCCATTTGTGATCATATTCTGGAATCGGACTATGCTCAAGACGTTCTTCCATAAATGATTCATCTATTAGCCATGCAACAGCGGTGACATCCCAGATTGCCCGACTCCAGCACTTACCCTGGCCAACCAAAAAGGCTTCCTGGACGGTATTCTCAACCAGATAATCGCAAAGCTCATTTTTACCTTTCAGCCAAAAGTTCAATTCAGGACCTGTAGTAGTAAATGAAGATACAACTCCCATACAAGGAAGAAGAACTAGTGGCACTCCACATTCAAATATTACTCTTGCAGCCGCCACGTCCTGGAGGGCATTGAATTCTTTATTGTCATGCCAGTCCAATGCATTCCCTCCAAGCCAAATTACAACAATTTTCCTAATAATTGAAGGCTCCATCAAAATAGCAGATGCTATATTGGTAATTGCACCAATTGCAATTACATACAGCGGGTCGTTATCATCACGTTCTAATGCTAGCTTCACCAAATTCCTGGCGGCCGATGATTCCACGGCTTCCTTCTCATTTTGCAAATACGTTCTGGAACCTTTGAAGACCACTTTCTTATATTCTTCTTTCTTCAACAATCCTAATACCTTATGAATCTCTTCAAAACTTTTTTCCATGCCATCTTCCGGACTTTTTGAATGGTGATTGAAAAAGGGCGCTGCATAGATTGCCTGTAATCTTAACTTTTCGTCTGACTTAAGCAAATAGGCTAATGCAAACTGATCATCGATTTCATTGTATGTATCTGTATCAATTACAACGTCAACCACGCCCCTCGGTTTTTCTAACCGTTTTAACAAAGCACCTGTATTCAGATGATACTTCTCCCACATACTTTTTCCTCCTATCTTTCAATAAAATATTTTCCGAAATCATTTTCTTTAACATAATATTAATTCTATTTTTTTATAATGTCAATATTAAAATAAATCTTTGTTAAATACAACTATTTTTTCAATAGTTTTCCTATTCATATTTACCATATGCAGCAGACAATTCTATTGACAAACCTCTGAAAATCCTTCATAATGTAAAAAAACAGAAAGAGGATACATCATGACAATAAAAGAAATCGCAAGCCTGGCCGGAGTATCAATTTCAACGGTTTCTAAAATCATTAACAATAAAGATCAGAATATCAATTCGGAGACACGTAACCGAGTTTTAAAGATTGTGAAAGAATATAATTACACTCCATATGGTATGGTAAAAGACCTTTCCAATGCCAAAACCTTTCTGCTGGGAGTACTTCTTCGCACAGCTTCCCAGACAAGCCTGATGCTTACCGGTATTCTCCAGTCTGCACAGGAGCACGGATATAACATTCTGCTTTTTGACAGCAAAAGCAGCACAGAAACAGAGTTAAAACACATTACTTCTCTTATAAAGAACCGGGTGGATGGATTGATTTGGGAACCTGTGGAGGGCAGCAGCAAGCAGCATGAGCATTATTTTCTGGATCAGAACATCCCTGTCTGTTACATAGGCGGTCCTGATACCTTTCCTTCTTATAACATTGATTTTGCACAGATGGGCTATGAATTAACACAAAAGCTTCTGGAACACAAGCACACAAAAATCGCCTGTCTTCTGAAAGAAAAAAGCCGGCGCTCTCAGTTAGTAGCAAAGGGCTTTAAAAAATGCCTTTTTGATCATCAATTACCTTATATGGACAGCATGCGGCTTTATATTTCAGACCCTGACTATATGCAAAAACTTGCCACGTATCACATAACAGGAATTGTCAGCTCCCACTATGCTTCATCTCTGATGCTTTTTGAACAGATGAGCAGGCTGCACCATTATGTTCCCTCTGATTTATCATTGGTAAGTTTAAAGGATGACGTGCGGGAGGCAATCTCTTATCCCAATATCTCCAGCCTGAAGATACCCTATCGGGAATTCGGATACTATGTATGCAGTGAATTGATTAAGAAGTGTGAAAAAATCCAGGACGGAGAATCTGCCTATCTTTTTCATGCTGCGAGTAATTTTGACAGCGAGGCCAGTATAAGTACTCCTTCTTACCTCCGTTCAAAGAAGATAGTTGTCGTAGGAACCATTAATATGGACTGTACCTTTAATGTGGACATGCTCCCTCAGTCCGGAAAAACCACGCGGATTTTAAGCACCGCTACTACTCTGGGCGGTAAGGGCGCAAATCAGGCTGTGGGAGTCTCCAAGCTCGGACGTGAAGTCTCTTTAATTGGGGAAGTGGGAAATGACGCTGACTCATCATTGATTTATGAGACACTCGAAAAGGAACACGTTCTCACGCAAGGGATTCATCGGGATTTAAAATCACAGACCGGCAGGGCTTATATCTATCTGGAGAACGACGGGGAAAGTGCCATAACCATTCTCTCCGGTGCAAATGGCAATCTGTCTCCCGAAAACATTCAAAACAGGCAGCATCTCTTCCGTAATGCCGGATACTGCCTGCTTTCCTCAGAGCTTAGTCTGCCCGTTATAAGTGAGGCAGCAAAGACCGCCAAAAAATATGGGGCACAAAATATACTGAAACCGGCTGCATTGAAAACAGTTCCGGAAGAATTGATGAAAAACATAGATATTCTGGTGCCAAACCGAAAAGAGGCCTCTGTCCTCTGCCCGCAATATCAGACAATCGAAGAACAGGCAGCATACTTTTTTCAGAATGGTGCCAGAACTGTTATTATTACACTAGGCTCTAAAGGCTGTTATCTAAAAGCCGAAGGAATTGAAAAATACTTCCCGGCGGCCGATTTCGTTTCCGTAGATACCACCGGGGGAGCCGATGCCTTTATCTCTGCATTGGCCTCCTACCTTATAGAGGGGTATACTTTGGAGGAATCGGTAAAAATCGCAACTTATGCAGCCGGATTTTGTATTTCCAGGCAAAGCGTGGTACCCGCATTAATTGACCGGGGTACACTTGAAACCCATATCAGGCAGCGGGAACCCGAACTTTTGAAACATATGAATGTGATACATGTATGAATTACATCACAGGTCCAGGCATGGTACAAATACAGATACCATGCCGTTCACTTTTAAGGTCTGTACTTAATATCAGAAGTTGATCGTCAAAAGTGTTAAGGCTGACAATATTATTTTTATTTATTTATTCATTTAAGCTTTAGCTTGCCCTTTCTGTACAAATACATATCAAATGATCATTTTCCTCAAAGGATGCCATTTGAGTGCCAGTAGTTCAAAAATCAATAATGCCCCAATAGCTTTCCAAATTTTCCACTGCCGCTTTTTCAATTGTGCTGCTAGATAGTTAGAATTTAAATGCTACTTTTAAATCTCCTTTTTTTCCTGAGGCAAGCTCAAAAGCTTCTTCCCAATCGTCAAGGTCAAACATATGTGTAACAACCCCGTCAGTTTTTAGGTTTCCATTTTCGATATTATCAATGACGAACGGAAAGCAATATGGGCTTAGATGAGATCCGAGCACATCCAATTCCTTACGATCACCAATAATTGACCAGTCGACCTTTGTCTCTTCTCCAAATACACTAAACTCTACAAAACGACCTAACTTTCGAATCATGCTCAAGCCTTGTTTAACACTGGATGGGTGTCCCGTTGCTTCAATATAAATATCACAGCCATAACCATCAGTCAAATCAAGGGTATTTTTTACTACATTTTCCTTTCCAGGATTCATTACAATATCTGCTCCAAACTCTTTAGCTTTTTCAAGACGATCATCCTTCATATCAAGAACTATTAATTTCCTTGGATTTTTCATTCGAGCATACGTAACCATTCCTAATCCTAATGTTCCTGATCCGGAAATAACAACTACATCATCACATTGGATCTGCGCCCGATCAACTGCGTGTTTGGAACAGCCATAAGGTTCAATTAATAGAGCTTTCTCCAATGCCATATCTTCTGGCACACGAGAAATGACAGCCGTTTTTGGATATCGTACATATTCAGCCATACCCCCGTTATTGTCAGACTGAAAACCAAACGTATTGTGAGGCTGACACATCCAGTAATGACCATTCCTGCAGAACCTACATTTTCCACAAGGCACAATTTGATCAGCGGTAATACGGTCACCATATTTATATTCTGTTACGTTATCTCCTGTTTCAACCACACGACCAAGAAACTCGTGTCCTGGAATAAATGGAGGTTTAACCCATTCCGGCTGTGATTCATCTCCCCAAAACATTGCGGCACCATGATAACATTTTAAATCACCAGCGCATATACCACATGCCTCTGTTTTTATAATAATATCATCCGGTCCACAAGTCGGAACTAGAAACTCCCTTTCAAGTTTATAACTATCCTTACTGTAAGCAACAAGTGCTTTCATTGTTTTTGGTAGTGCCATTTAAACTCTCTCCTTTCAAAAAATCAATTTGTAATACCTCTTTCTTTTTTACACTTGTAGGCTGTTATATAATGAAAGACATTGGTTCCCCACTGTATGAGCATATGTGGCGGCAAAATCTTTCATATTTTCCGGCATATTTTTTGTTAATCCATAGACCTCATATGTAAAATCACCTGTATAGCCAATTTTTTTCATCTTAAAAAACTCTTGACGCTGTTCATCATTTTTGAATGATGGCATATAACCAGGACTGTAAGGAACATGCCCTTGAGTGAATTGAATTTGCAAACTTTCAGCAAAAGCATCAATTTTTTCAAGTTGTTTCTCCCAATCATCACCATTTAGCTCTGTATAAGTAGAAAACAGTTCAACGCAGCTGAAATCAAGGGTTCGAAATCCCGCATTTAGCTCTTACTCCTTTTTTCAGGACTAAATCAATATAGGTATTGTCTCTCGTCCGATAACTATGCATATATATTCTTCCTTTCATCTTTACTTTTTGGAACGGTTTAATATATTATTGATAGTAATACATGGCATAAATATTGTCAATATAATTTTAATCTTTTTTATTTTATATAATCATATCTTTTATTTCTCGACTTTATTAAACATTTTATCTATATTTTGCATGTTTTTTTTACTACTGATTTATCTATTGACAAATTTTTAGAGATGAGTTATTATTTCTCTATTGGAACGGTTTAATATATTATGAGGTACTATTATGACAAACAAGATAACAATACTGGATGTTGCTAAAGAAGCAGGTGTCTCGAAAAGTACTGTATCACTGGTAATTAACAATTCATCTGCCGTGAAACTCGAAACCCAATATAAGGTTCGTGATGCTATAAATAAGCTGGGCTATGTTCCAAATTTTGCTGCTCGCGGCCTGACAACAAAAAGAAATCATATCCTAGGAATTATTTTCCTTACATCGGATCTAGTTCACTCACCAGATGAGTTTACCTCCGTGCCGGAAACATTATTATATGATGTTAATATTGGTATAGATAAAACCTTGCGTAATACAGATTATGCATTACTTAGTGAACGCTTTTCAACGAATGAGAAATCATTGCCGGACTTAATTACCAGCGGACGAGTTGATGGTGTTTTTATAATTGGCGGACTTTATCAGCCAGACTTTATCGAAAGGCTTAAATCCAGTGGAATGCCAGCTGTTTTAATAGGAAGAGAACACAAGGAAATAGATTCAGTTTCTCCAGACTTGACTAAAGTTGGCTTCATTGCCGGAAAAAAGTTAGTCCATACCGGGCATAAGAAAATTTTATTTGTAAACGGTCCTCGTAGTAGCAATAACTCACAGAAGAAGCTAGACGGTCTTCAATTGGCACTAAAGGATGTGAGAACTGGCGTCACTGCGAAAACACTCTATTCTGGCTATTCCTCACTAGAGGCTTACCAGACAATTTCAGAAATATGGACGAATGGTTATCGACCAGACGCAATCTTCGGTGGAAGTGATGGAATCACAGCTGGAATCCTTCAATTTGCTCTTCAAAAGGGGATTCGCATACCGGAAGATATATCGTTGATTGGTTATGAACGCTCAGTAATTTCGGAGCATACTGCGATCCCATACACAGTGATAGATTCACATAAAGATATTATGGGTGAAATCGCCTGTAACGCTCTTTTAAACCGTATTCATAAACCAAATTCCAGTTTGGTGCACATGCAGCTAGAGCCTACTTTAATCTCGCGCGACTCAATTATTGATCGTTGTGTAAATTGATGTAAATCATATGCAACTGTTATTTATATGAAAGGAATTTGAAATGGAATATAAACATGAAATGCAAGAATTATTTTGCGACATTGCTGTGTTTGGTGCCGGACCTTCTGGTATTGTTGCTGCTTTGGCTGCAGCACGTAATGGTTCTGATGTTCTGCTAATTGAGAAATCCGAATGTCTCGGTGGAAATCTTATTTCCGGATTGCCTTTACTTGGTTTCCTAGACAAACAGGGACAGCAGGTAGTTGGCGGAATTGCTCAGGAAATAATTGACCGTTTAACGGAACAGAATGCCTGCCTTGGACACAATCGCTGTGCATTACATAACTCCGTCACTATTATTGATCCAGAAAAAACTAAAATTTTACTTTTTGATATGTGTCGAGAAGCCAATGTCAGACTTTTATTAGCCTGCGCTGCAGTAAAAACAAAAACCAAGGATAAGAATATTGAATGTGTTTTTGTCAATGGCAAGGGACATAACTATAAAATTAAAGCTAAACTATATATTGATTCCACTGGTGATGGCGATGTAGCCTACTTAAGCGGCGCTGCTATGGAAAAAGGGCAAGAAAAAACCGGTGTCTTACAGCCACCTTCTCTCCTTTTTATGCTTACTGGTTTTAATGAAGATGAATTCTTCCATTATTTAGAGCAACACCCTAAGGATTTGGTTGCATCTGAAAGTATGCAGGTATCCAAAGGCTATGATCTGCCTTATTTTCGAAGTCATCCGGGATATGTTTTTCTAGGATTGCGCGACACGCTCTCTCGATTTGCCAAGCTGGGCATATCTCCTTTAAAACGCGATACTCTAATTTATATCAAAACAACACACCCTGGTCAAATTTGTGTTAATTCGACTCGTATATTGAATTACGATGGCAGTCAACCCGAGGATATAACACGTGGGATGGCAGAAGCAATGCTTCAAATCAAAGAAATTCATGCCTTTTTAAAGCAATATATTCCCGGGTTTGATAGAACCTATATCTCTCATATAAACACTACTATCGGTGCAAGAGAAACTCGACGTTTCCATGGATTAAAGCGTTTAACAATTGAGGATGTGATTTCTGGCAGTATCCCCAATGATACAATTGCACTGGGCTCGTATAAAATAGATATTCATAGTGGAACCGGAAATAGTACAATTTTAAAAGAGTTAGAAGAACCATATGGTATTCCACTTAAATGTCTGATAAGTAGTGATTACGGAAATTTAATGCTAAATGGACGATGTATTTCAATGGATTCATCTGCACTGGCCAGCATGCGTGTGATGCCTACATGTATGGCTATCGGTCAGAGCAGCGGTGTCTGTGCGGCACTGGCAGTTCAAAAAGACATTCTTCCCGCTCAAGTTCCAGTCTCCGAAGTGGTACAAATATTACAGGATGAAGCAGCCATTCTAATGGTGTAAAAGATCTCTTGCATCACAGTTTATGTCAGATCTCAGAGAACACAGAGTCAACGAAGTATCTCTGAGATCTTTCAATGGATCACAAATATATTGAACTTCTCTTTTTAAACGTGGCGTATTTCACGATCACTTCATGTCCTGTTTCGGCCGATTGATAGATGGCATCCAGGATTTTCATGATCTCTATCCCGTCCTGTGCTGTGGCTTTACAGGGGATGTCTTTCGTCATACAATCCACAAAATGATCAATTTCCTTCTGAAATGCCTCATCGAAATTGAATGCGGTATCTGCGTCCGGTGTCATATCCATCATATAATCGTTGATCTCGCTGTAGACCTCAAGGTCGGGATCTAGCTTTGCACCGCCCCTGGTACCGAACAACTCAATTTTTGCTTCGTCTTTTTTCGTATGCAGGCTATAGCTGGTTTCCACAGACAAAACAGCTCCATTATCAAACCGGATCATGGCAGAGGCCAGATCTTCCACATTGAAAACATCGTAATCCATCGCACTTTCAGATCTGTATATTTTCTTTCCCTTAATGTTTCGGCGGTCGCCGAGTTTATTAAATGTCACACCATATACGGAAATTGGTCTGGGATTCCCCATTAGGTATTTCGCGAGATCAATTACATGAACGCCCAGATCAATCAGGGGACCGCCTCCAGACAGTTCTTTCTCCCCGAACCATCCGCCGGGACTTCCATATTTTCGAAGGTAAGTTGCCTTTGCGTAATATAACTCCCCTAAATATCCGGATTTGATCAGGTCTTGTAAGATATCACAGTCATTCCCATGTCGGCGGACAAAACCAATCATCAACAGTTTATCATTTTTCTCTGCTGCTTCCTTCATGGCTTTCGCCTCTTTCGCAGACATGGCAGTGGGCTTTTCACAAAGTACATGTTTGCCGGCATTTAATGCGGCAATTGCGCAAGGTGCATGCTGTTCATTCCAAGTGCAGATGCTGACCGCATCAATTTCCGGAAGTTTCAGCATTTCACCTGCATCAGTAAAAATATGTTTCACACCATATCTTTCCGATTTTTCGCAGGCACGTGATTCTGAAAGATCGCAAAAGGCGTATAATTCTACCCCGGGATTGTTTTTATAAGCCTTCATATGTGATTCCGAGATACTGCCGGTTCCAATAATTCCAATCTTTAATTTCTTGTCTGTCATCTTCTGCTCCTCCCCTGGATCTTCTCTTCTAAAAATACAACTGCATGCCGGATATCTTCCGTCGGATTATCGCCGATTTCACGCTCGATCGTCAGGAAGCCTTGATATCCAATATCCTCCAGTGCTGCGAGATAAGAATCGAAATCCACATCACCTTCTCCAAGCGGAAGCTCGACAAACGACGGATCTGTCTTGACTTTTTCTTCCACGACTCCATAAACGATCTCCGGATCTTTTTTGAATAGCTGTCTGCCATCCTTGGCATGGGTATGTACAATATAATCCTTCAGAATGTAAACACCCTTGACTGGATCATCGCCGGTTACCATAATCAGATTTGCAGGGTCATAATTGACCGCAACACCTGTTGAGTGAAGTGCGTCAAGAAACCCTTTGAGTCTTACGGCAGGTTCCGGCCCGGTTTCAATCGCGAAATGTGCATGCATCTGGTCTGCATAACGGCTCATCTCAAAGCATGCTTCCTGCATGATTTTATAACGTTCGTTACTGCTGTCATCTGGAACAACGCCGATATGTGTGGTCACTACATCTGTCTCCAGGTCTTTGGCCAAATCCAGGATTCTTTTGGACTTCTCAATCAGAACATGATTTTTTTCTTTGTTTCCAAAGCCCTGTCCCAGGTCTCCACACAGTGCAGAAAACGACAGACCGCTAGATTTTACCATATCTAACAGTTCTTTTCTCTTTTCTGAATTCATATTCCTGGGAGCATATTCGCCAGATGTCGCATACATTTGCAGTCCTTTTGCTCCTACCTCTACTGCTTTTTTAATTGCTTCGCCAGTTTCTAATCTGAAAGAATCCAGCATAACACCGATAGGAAATTGATACATAATAATGACTCCTCTCTACTACAATATATTTTGGTCTTTTTATGAAAATACAACTACCACCTTCATTCGGCTGCTATAATCTCATACTCTCCAGCTGAAAGTATTACCTTAGAATGTTCCATAGGGTCTCTAGATTCTGTTCCGTTAATTGTTACTTTGTCTATAATCATCAGTAATAACAAATTTCGCCTACCACAAGCTAGATTATATTGTTCCCGTATGCACTACGGTATTTCTTCCTGTTAATGCGGCCCCCGCGAACTGCCGAATCTGCAGAACTACACATATTTGTTGATACCCTATTTGAAAGTATATCTGCAAAACAAATTAAAGGCAATACCCAAAAGGGCATCACCCGCCAACTCAATCAATATTTATATAAACATTATACAGAGTAATTATCCTTACAGGATATAGCCGAAGAATTGTTCATTAAGTCCCAAATATCCATTCATGCCCATTCCAAGGAGCATAAGATCTATGTGCCCATTTCCGAAAATAAACTGATCTATTCAATCTCTTGATTTTCCTGCATTTCCTTGAGCATTTCGCATGTCTTAACAACAGTCATACCTGCCGGAAAACAAAGTAATGCATCAGGCTTCTTATCAAGTGTTTCTTTTACAATGGATGGTACTATCTGTCCAAAAATAATTGAATTCCCAAATATTAAGCATCTTAACTATAAAGGAGGAAATTATTATGGGAATCAAAAAACAGAAGGAACATAAAACCAGTTATTGCATATGGCTCGTCTTGACGATTTCATTTGCAGCATTCATACTCGTTAAAACTCCAATAGGGCATTTAATGAAGTTATTATTAAAAATAATGTTCAATCTACTAGCCAAAGGCCTCTTAAAATTAATATGGAAATTTTTCTTACAAATTTTGAAATGGATCATCGAAAAATCAGTACATGAAATGCTGGAGCATTGCATATTCAGAAATTTTAAAAAGGATTCAAATACATAAGTACTTATATATTTGACCAAACCAATAGCAGTATCAAAACATTGGAATTGTCCAAGTTGCTGTAACTCTTTCTAAAAAGGAGCATCCACTTCAAAAGTGCATGCTCCCAAAAAAAATATTATTCCAGATATTATTCTTCCTAATATACAATACTCAAATATACATAGCAATCTGATCACTCAATCTGTCTACCTGCGCTTCTTATCAACAAGTACAGCAACAATCACCACCCCCATGATTATCTGCTGCATATATGACGATACATTAACCCATCAGCATCTAAGAATATAACCATCATTTCCATCCATCCGGAAGATATTTGATTGTTCCCTGAATCATATCATCCACAAGCTTGGACACTTCTTCTCTTTTGCACTGTTTCCCCTTTACCAGCGGATCATTCATATATGCGTCGACAACCAGATTCCTATCACAGGTGAGGGCTGCCTTTATTGTTGTTTCATGATTCTCAAGATGTGGCATAATCAGCCTTCTCACATCTTCTGGCAATGCCCCCGCAGCAACCGGTCGGATTGCCTCTCTCTCGAAAACCGCATTGGTCTCAACAATCGCATCTGCCGGCAGATTTTCAATCTGTTTTGCTGTATTTGGAATATTCACATTACTCACCGTCCGTTCAAGACCACAAAGGGACTTGATCAAAAGAATTCCCTCTTCCCCAGTCGGCTTCAACTCTACTTCTTCCTCGCCACTTACCAGTTTATGACTCTTCGCCAGACGTTTCTTCAGATCTTCTTTTCTCCAGTCGACAGTCGTGAGCCCAAACTTCCAGCTTTTCACCGTCTCAGGATCTTTCAGATACTCATCTCCCGGCATAAACTCTGCCAAGTGTCGGTCTCCAGCCGCTGCAATAAGTCCATAACGCCTGAACAGATCGAATTTCACCCGGTGAGCACAGGAAAATGTACTGTTTGCCCAGTTTTTATCCGGTTCATTGTAGCCTTCTTCGAAATGCTCATCAATATAGTTCCTATAAATCGGAAAGAGATCATAGCCCTTATAAGACGCATAATCGAACCATGTAAAATGGTTAATTCCAAGCACATTGATGTGAATATCTCTCCGATCAATTCCTTCGATTCCAAGGGTCTCCTCTGCGATTCCTTTCAGCACCTTCTGCGTTCCAAATACTTCATGGCAGCATCCGAATGCCTTGATTTTCGGATATACGTGATACAAGGTCTTCACACATAGACTCATGGGATTCGTATAGTTGATCACCCAGGCATCCGGCGCATAGTCCCTGATCGCCCCTGCAAACTCTACAAACATGGGAATCGTACGGAGTGCACGCATGATTCCTCCCGGACCTGCCGTATCACCTACAGACTGATATACTCCCAGACGCTCCGGCATATGTACATCCACTGCCATCTCATCAAAAGTGCCGGGAAGAATAGATATCACAACAAAATCCACTCCGGTAAGCGCTTTCTGCAGATCTGTATATGTCTCATATTCCCATTTCCCGACTGCCTGATCTCTTTCGGAAATATGATTGCCAATTGTCTCATTGGCTTTGGCTGCTTTCTCATCAATATCATAAAGCCGGATGGTGCCGCTCATATACGGATCCAGCGCAAGGTCCGTCATAAAAGTCCAGGCCCATCCTCTTGAACCCCCGCCAATATACGCGATTTGTACATCTGATACTTTTCCATTCTTGTAATTCAAATTATAACCTCCCGTCTTTTAAAAAATCATCAAAAAAGTCTATCAGGCCCTGGCCCCTCCATTCATGCGCTCCTGAGTGAACGACATGCTTTAATCGATCTTCCTGGTCTGATAATTTATATGCTCTTCTCGTTATCTGAACCTGGGAATAAACATTTTTCATACCGTGTTTTCCATTCAAAGGATCCTTTTCCCCTGATTCAATCCATAATGGTCTTGGGCATATAAGAGCTCCAATATCACCCATATCTACCGCTCCCCATAAACCGGGAACATAGTTGCAGGAACAATTTTGTGGAAGTTCCAACAGGGATTCTTTCATTCCATAAAAATAGCCACTCGTTGCGGCAGCCTGTACTCTTTCATCTAAGGCCGCCAGCCATATCGTTAACTGACCGCCACCGGACATACCCGCACACCCGATCCGATTGTGATCAACATATGATAAGCTATCGATAAAGTCAAGCAGTCTCATCAGGTCCCAAATCATAAGGCCAAGATAACATTGCCCAAACCCCAAAGCCATCTGCTGAATTTCCCTGTGAGAATTTAATAATTGTCTATTCTCCGAATCCTCCTGCTGCGGAAATTCCCTGCGTTCTCCATCCCCTCTGCCATCAGGGCAAAAGACACAATATCCTTTTCTTGCGAAGGAGACTGCAAAACCAGGTGGATCTTCTGTGACCATCCCTTCCTTGCCATTCGTACCATGCCCATGTGGAATAATAAGTGCCGGACTATCCGGAATATTCTGTACGTCAATCGGTTTAAGGATATAAAACGGCATATATATCTCTGGTTCTGTCTGTATCATCCAGGATTCCTTCCAGTATCCCTCTCGTTTTTCCTTCCACCTCATCTTTGCATTCAGGCTGGATTTCCCACATCCTTCAAGTCCAATTAAACGAATCAGTTTCTTCCGTGTCTCCCTCTGCCATTTTGAAAATATCTCCGTGCTATCATCTCGCAGTGCATAGGCTCTACTTATTTTATCATATTTTTTTGACATACTTTCAAGACTTGAAAAATAATTCATATATATCTCCTCAATTGAACAGGGCCAAGTAATCCCGAAGGCTCCAACGGCATCGTCATCGAAAACTCATCTGCTATTTGATGTGCTAATGTATTGACAACCCTGACCTTGATACGATTTTCTCCTGCTATCAGATGATCTGACACAACAAACTGATAAGATGGTGCGATTCTTACTCCCACAGATTTCCCGTTGATCCATATCTCTACACTCTCATAAACATTACCAAGATCCAGAATCCATTTCCCCGGATGTTCAACATTCACTGTTTTTTCATACTCCATAACACCTGAAAATTTTTCAAATCCCTTTTTCCTTGTAATATCAGACAAAACTTCCAATTCAACAGTTTCTTTATATCTGCTTCCATCTGAAAGCAACGTGCTAAGCCTGAATCCATCTGAAATATCCATGGTTTCCGCAATGTGTTCTCTTTTCAGTTGAATTGTCTGAGCACCACACAATTCCTGATCATCTATAACATCTACACATGCAATGGCTGCCTCGCCTGGTTCTAACATTAATCGAAACCAGTTGTCACAAGCCTCAGGAGCTGTCAACATATTATTAAAAGCATCATATAAGTAGATGTTACCGATCGAACCCGAAAACTGCACTTTGGTATTTATAGTCTCAGCCACAGATTCGTTAAAAAATAAGTAATAATCCCCTTCTTTCTGCCTGTAATGGTAATATCTCAGATGAGGTAATGGACTTTCAACGAAAATATCGAAAAATCTATGTTTTCTCATATATGAAATGAGATCTTTTATTGACATTAATGATGTACTTTCCTGAAAGGTGGCGTTTAATAACGTTTTCCCGGATGAGAGTGCTTTTGGAAAACGATTCATAAATATAATTGGTAATCCTTTTATTTTCGCCTGCTCACACCATGTTAAAAATTCATCCGGCAGATACTCACTCTCAGGAATGATCAAACAATCACATTCCTCCATGGCAAGATGAAGTTTTTTATCGTGGATTTCGCAATCATATAACCTATCCATCGGTACTATTTCATAATCGATCTGAGCCTGCATGAGCATCTTCCCCACTGTCTCGAATGGCTGAATCTTTCCATATTGTCCAGAAGCCCATTGGGCTTGTGCATGGTAAAGTACCGCCGCTACCGGAACATGAACGCCTCCATTGATCAAGTGACAGACTCGATTCATATAGCGGATCAAGTATTTAAAATACTGAAACTGAGGATTATTTCCCCTTGCATAGAAGTGAGGAGGGCAATCTGGATCCGGAAATTCACCCATACTAAACGCATGAGGAATAAAATAATTAATCCCCCGAACCATCATATGATCCGCAAGCCATTTCATCAGCTTTAAACCTTCTCCCCATCCGTACGCACCAAAGATTTCACAAATCGTTCTGCCGTGTTTTTTGGGGTCCTGGTGGCCTTCTGAAGCGCCGAGCTTTCCCAACCCATAATGAAAGAAGGTGCCATCATAAAACTCCTGTCCCCCAATCCTATAAAATGACATATCGTCAAACCCGGGACGGATCTGCTGAAGGACAACATCAATTCCCGCCATATCCTGACCTGATAAAGCCCTGAAAAAATGTCCCGTTCCCAATCCGAGTTTCGTATGACAGCCTTGATCCTCAATCACATGTCCGATATATTCGACACCATGTAGATGACACCACCTTCCTATCTGATCGGAAAAGTTTTTTTGATATAAACGTGTCAGGATATTCATATAATCCACTCTGGCTTCCGGGCTGATTTCATCTATCTCATGCCACAACGCCAGACATCTGACTGCATAGTTCTCACCCCATTTTTTTAGAAGTAAATCATCTAGTTCCTGACACCAGGGCAGGGGCATGTCCGAGCGTCCGATTCCCGCATCTAGACCGTACCTTTCAAAATCACCATTTCCCATCTGCGGTTCATCTGAAAAAAATCCCGCAAACGTATTCCCAAAAAACCGTTTATAATGCTGATAATGTGGTTCATATATCGTATCTATAAAAAGCCTGATTGCTTTTTTGTCCACCATGTTTATATAATCAGGTCTCCCTGCACAGTGGCTAGATACTTTAATTATACTGATGCTAAAGTGTCCCGGAGGGATATCAACATAGATCCTATCCTCAGAAATATAATTACTAAGATCCATCGCCTGAGACAAATCCCCGCGTTGTTTGTCTACTCTCTTTGCGAGTACTGCTCCCCAAATTCGCTCATCCTTCTCCAGGTGAACAAAGAACGATGCCCCTTCAAGTGGGCCTTCCACATCTATATTGTAATGTGTAAGAAACCATTTCTCTGCGCCTTTATGCAGCTTAACTTCTCCATTCATGTATCCTGTTGGAAAGTGCGAATCATCCAACAGCCAGACTCTCATATCTCTTGTTTCCGCTTCTTTTAGAATCAAATCCATATCTCTCCACCACTGCTCGCCCAAAAAATCCGGGTGAGGTCTTGCCTCTACACAGAATGATTTGATTCCCGAATGATACATAGCATCAATATAGTTAATAATGTCCTCTTCTTTATTACCCGTCTGCCAGAAAAATGGAATTATATAACCCTCATTAATATTCCCCGCCAATACCTGCTTTAGTCTGTTTCCCATATCTGCTCTCCTCTGATACTATTGGTAATAATCATACACTTACCGCTTTTTTGGACGCGCCTAACCCTTAACAGCTCCCACAGTCAATCCCTTGGTAAAATACTTCTGAAGAAATGGATATATTACGAGGATTGGAAGCAATGTTAAAAAAAGTTGTGCTGCCTGAAGTGTCTTGGCATTCGACAGCGCTTGTTCAATCGCATCCGCGGCATTCGTTAATGTCGTTTTTGTAATCAATGCCTGCAAATATGTCTGCAGCGGATAATTCGCGGAATTGTTCATATATATTTTCCCGTCGAACCAGGAATTCCAATGTGTCAAAAAACTAAAAAGTGTGATTGTTGCTATCATCGGCTTCGAGAGTGGTAAGATTATTCTTAAAAACCTTTGAAAATAAGATGCTCCATCCATCATTGCCGCTTCCTCAATGGTATACGGCAGCTGTTTCATAAAATTCATCGCAAGTATTACATTGTAGATAGGAACAGACATCGGTAGGATAAGTGCCATCATTGTATCAAACAATCCCATCTTTTTTACCAATAAATAGTTCGGCACAAGACCACCATCAAATATCATTGCAAAAATAAGAATCCAAACATAATATTTTCTCGCTTTGAATTGTTCTTCCGTTTTCGAAAGAGGATAAGCCATCAGCAAAGTAAGGATCGTATTGACCAAGACTCCAATTATTACCCGTTCAATCGATATGCCAAAGGAACGCCAGAATGCGGCTCTTTTAGCGACTACTTTATAGGAAGCAAAGGTAAATCCAACCGGCCAGAACAAGACTTTATTTGCTGAAACCGCCGCTTGATTACTTAACGATATGGCCAGAATATGAACAATCGGAAATAAACACATCACCATGAGTAACGATAAGAAAAGAGTATTTATGATCCGGAATACACTGACCCTGTGATTCTGATATTTAACATTATTTTTCATCTTATCCTCCTCAAAAGATTGTATAATCCGAATACTTATTGGCCAGTTTATAACTTAGAACAATAAGGATAAAACTCACAACAGATTTTAGCAGTCCCACTGCTGTCCCCAGACTATAATTGGCTTCTACAAGTGAGATCCTGTAAACAAAAGTATCAATAATGTCAGCACTGTCATAAACCAAAGGATTATAAAGGTTAAATACCTGTTCAAACCCTGCATTTAACACATTCCCGAGATTTAGTATCATCATCAGCATTGCAATTGGCGCGATACCCGGCAGCGTGATGTTTATGATTTGTTGTAGCCTGTTAGCACCGTCAATTTTTGCTGATTCATATAATGATTCATCCACACCGGTAATCGCTGCCAGATAAACAACCGTGCCATATCCAAAATTCTTCCATACGTCGGAGCCCACCAGTAATCCATTAAAAGGACCACCTTTTCCCAAAAAGAAAACAGGCTTTCCGCCAAGGACGGATAAAAAATTATTAATGATACCCGATTGCGAAAAAATATCCAATATGATACCCGAGAGAATAACCCAGGATATGAAATACGGAAGATAAATAATTGTCTGTACTGTTCTCTTAAAAAACCTGTTCCTTACCTCGTTTAATAAGATAGCTACAATAATTGGGATTGGGAAATTAAATAATATCTTTAGTACTGCAATCCGCAGTGTATTCCATAAAATCCGTGCAGTATCCGGTAACGCAAACATATATTTAAAATTATCCAACCCAGTCCATTTTGATCCCATTATACCCTTACTGGGTAAAAAATCTTTAAATGCGATTGTAATTCCTGAAAGCGGTAAATACTTAAATATGATAATCAAGATAATTCCCGGTAAAATCATCATATGCAGCTGCCAATTTTTGCTTTTTTTTGATTGCATTTTCATACCTCTTTTGGTTTTTACCGGAGAGAAAAAGTTAATTATCTCTCCGGTACCCACTATTATTTATTTTTCGTCTCTTCTATTTCTTTGCAAATCTGACTGGCGCCGATGTCATTGTATGTTTTTACAAATTTATCAAAATAATCAATATCTTCGCCCATGATAATTGATACAAAGTCTTTTAGTTTCTGTGTCTTTAATATTGACGCGGTTTTTGTTGCTGTCTCGGTTGGTGCACCCGTGTAATCACTGTATTTCACATGATCAAAATCAATCTTAAGATATGCATCAAGATAAACCTTTTTCCATGCCCACTGCATTTCGGGAGGAAGATCTGTATTCAATACATTTTGATAATCTTCATCCTTTCCTTCGACATGCTTTTCCCCAGCATCAAGGGCCTCTGTGAATTTCTCGCCCCAATTTATATTTGTAGCCATTTGAAAAGGCATCAAATTATTCGGTCCTGATGTCCTGATCTCATCTTTTGCCGCCAATTCATTATATTTATCTCCAAAGGTTGAATAGCTTTTTTCTGCATACTCCGATGCATATCGGTCTGCAAGATGGTTCAGCATTACTACAACTGCCTCCGGATGCTCGATCCCTTTTTTGGCATACATATAACCATATACATTCGGCTTAACACCTGGAAGATAATCTTCGCCCTCCTTTTCTGCCGGCATCTTCACCGCAGCCCAGTCTGCTCCTTCTATATTAGCCACACAGTCCTTCATCTCGCCCAGAGGATTAAAAAACAGTCCTACATAAATTCCTATCTTTCCAGCTGCCACTCCTTCTAAGGCCTTCTGTGGCTCCTTAACTGCGAATTCCTTATCGATGCCGCCTGCCTTATATAATTTCTGCAAGTTTTCTAACGGTTTTTTTGCTTTCTCGTCTGTACAACCGGCTTTGAATTCTCCATCCTTCCCTTCTATCCAGAAATCATCATTTGTATATGCGCCATAGGAGGCCATAATATAATCAAGACCGGTTAAATCTTTGTCCATATACAATCCATATGTATCATCCTTACCATTTCCGTCCGGATCTTCTTGGGTAAACTTCATTGCCATATCGAAAACATCATCCATTGTTTTCGGCTCACTCAGATTCAGGGCATCCATCCAGTCTTTTCTTATATAAAGAATCGGATAAGTATCTCCAAGGGAGTTGACAACGGGAATTGCCATACATTTTCCGTCATAGGTCGTGGGTTCAAATAGTATTTTATCACTCTGTTCTGATATGTTTTTTAAAACATTAGTAGCCCAGGAGTCATAAATATTCGTCATATCTTCTACCATGTCATTTTTCACAAGCGATGCAAGCATTGTATTATCAACAATTCCAAAATCAGGAATATCGTTACTTGATATGGCTAACTGCATTTTCTCTGTCATGGAAGCAGGTGGAGTCAATATTTTATTTTTCACCTTTATACCCATAACATCTTCCCACATTTTATACATGTCGTTATTCTCAGCATCCTGCCCATCTGGATAATCTGTAACCACCTCTTCTTTATTAAAAGATAGTGTTATTGCAGGATCATACTTTTTTGTTTTTTCTTCTTCTGTTAAATCTTTTACCTCCTTCGCCTCTGCAGATACTCCTGAGCTTCCATTATCTGTCTCTTGCGTCGAAGGACTCTCCTTCTTCATAAAACAACCCGAAAGTGATACTGCAGACACAAGAACTAGTGACAAAATACCTTTCCATCTTTTCATACTTTACTTCCTCCTCTTCTTTTTACTTCCTTTTGTTATTTATATGATACCAGGGTCAAAAGGTCCTGCGTTTCATGCTTGCATGAAAAAGCATGACTTTGGGACCCGAACCTCATTTATATAATATCACCAGTTTTATCTCCTAAACATGATACTTTTTTTACTTTTTTATATTATTTTTACTTTGTTATTTTATATAAGTTGTTTTATCTTGAATTTCGAACAAACAAATGCATAATTCTTTATTGTCTCACATAATTTCCCCCATATTGCAAAACAGAGTGGCACAAAATCATCGGCCACTCTGCATTCAATATTTATTTTTTATTGGGGTTTAGGTTTTCTTTACGATATATTGTCGGGCTCCTTCCCATGTATTCTGAAAAAATCCTTGTAAAGTACCCTGAATTATTAAATCCCACTTTTTTAGATATCTCACTGACTCTCATATTCGTATGGACTAAAAGCTCTTCTGCTTTATTCATTCTTACATCCAGTATATATTCAGTAAGTGACTTCTTCGCCTCTTTATGAAATATCCGTGACAAGTATGACGGATTAATTTTAAATCTGCTCGATAGTTCCGTCAAAGACAAATCTTTCTCCGGATACTGCTTAATATATTTCTTTATTTTTATTATGAAAAAATCTTTCTCATCACCAGAATCTACATCAGAATAAAGGGGTAACTTATCATCGCTGCTCCCACTGATATAGAAGAACTCCCCTTTTGAATTCAGCTGCTCCATTCTCTCTATCTGCTTTTTTGCAAATGCAGGTAAAGCACCCCATGTTACTTCTGACGCAACAGAAACAGAGACTACATGATCTGTGTTCTCAATATAATAACTTTGCATCTCTTGCACCGTTTTTAACAAGCCTGCATCTTTGCCCGTATAATCATTCATAATTCTTTGAGCGATAAACAGGGAAAAGCGACGATTAACAAGAAAACCCTCTAACATGAAATCCCCATATAAAGCGGTCTGTAAAATACTCATAAACTGATGATGAACCGATCTTATATTCCACTGACCAGTTATATGTTCTCTATTCTGAGATTCGTCATACTCATAGTCTACAAGTATTAAACTATTCTCCTTCTCAAGGCTTAATGGTATTTTACACTCCATGAACTTGTTCTGTAACAGATCCGGGGAACAACCGTTGTTCTTAATACAGGTATGAAACCATTTTTCGAGCAGTAATTGTTGCTCCTTTTTTAGCTGGTCATTACTGCTGTCCCTATTCTTTGTAAAGAATCTCTGGTACCAGCAATCGTCTAAATTCTTAATCTCCCTGCGGAGAACATCTAATAGCTCCTCATCCGATACCGGCTTTAGCAGATACTCCACTCCCCCCAACTGTATCGCCTTTTTTGCATAAGAAAAATATTGATATCCCGTCAGAAAAATAACCACTGTGTCCTTCCAGATTTTTCTTGTTTCCTCTATGAACTGCAAACCATCCATCTCCGGCATGCTTATATCTGTCAAAATAATATCATATGGATTGTTTCGAAATAACCGTAGTGCTTCTTTTGATGAAGAGACAATCCTGACTTCATTGAATGGCAAGTCTGCCTGCTCGATTACCTCTTTAATTCCTTCTAAAATATACTGTTCATCATCTACTATCATTATTTGATACATGTCCACATATCTCCTTACTTATTTTATAAGAAACTATGTACTTTCCATCTTCTAATTTCAAAAGAAGCCCCTTCGAATCAAAGCCTAATAATCTTTGATGTATATTCCATAAACCAATACTTGAACTGGGCTGCTCTTTCGATTCAAGGGACGCCCGAAGTTCTTCCAGATTTTCTTCATCCAGCAAACCGCAGTCATCTGAAACATTAATGTTAATAAATTCTTTATCATTTCTCACCTTAAGAACAATAGTACAGTTTTTACTTACCTTTTCAACCCCATGACTAATAGCGTTTTCAATCAATGGCTGTATCATCAGATGCGGCACTCTCAAATCTTCTAACTTATCATCGACATCAATATGATACTTTAATCGCTCTCCAAATCTCATCTGGTTTAATTTTAAATAGCTCCCGGCAAAGTCGATTTCCTGGCAAAGGGCAATGTCTTCATTCTTTAAATAAGTCAGCACCTTAAAGTATTCTCCCAGATTCATACATAAATCTGCTGTTTTTTCCATTTCACCTGCTTTTGCAAGCCGGTATCCCAAATACAGACTATTAAAAAGAAAGTGTGGATTAATTTGAGACTGAAGCTGATGCATCTTATACTCTTGTATTTGCAGCTGTTTTTCGTAAACCGTGCGAATTAATTCTTGTATTTTAGAAGCCATATGATTGTATTGGTTAAATACATAGCGAAACTCTGTTGTCTCATTTAAAGGCAATATATAGTCATAGTTCTCCTGCTCCACCTGCTGCATTCCATATACTAATTGTTTCATTGGTTTATGAATCTGAACACTAATCACAACAGCCATAACAATCACAACCAGCAAGGCAATCATATTGATGATAAACCATAGATTTCTAATAAAAGTTATGTCACTGTAAAGGATCGTTTTGTCTGTAAAGATCACAATCTCAAACTGGTTTTCCGTTGTCTGCATTCTTTCAATCAGATATTTTTCACTGCCAATAGTCACTTCTCCGGAAAACCTATCTTTGTCCATCTTCTGATATATTTTCCTTCCCATACTACTAACCGTGGATTTTCCCAGCAGCTTTTTCTCCTGAGAGTCTATCAAAAAGAATTCGAAATTTTTTTGATTTATCAGGGATTTTAAGGTATCGCTTATATATTTCACAGACACTGTGATGCCCATTATGACTTCATTAGCACCTTGAAAAATATAATTCAACTTATCCCCCTTTGAAAAAAATGATTTTCCGGTATTTACATATTGTTCAAACATCTGTTTTGTATTGGCATCGACCGGAATGATACTTTTGTTTGCATCCAGAAGTTCCTTTGTATTCGGAAGATAAAGATAAATATCATCAATATACATACTGACCTGCTGGTAGTTTTTTAATTTATTATAAGCATTCAAGTAGTTCAGATAATCATCATATTCAAAATCCACACTTCTATTCTTTACCAGTTTGACCACATCATTATCACCGCACATGACATATAATAACTGGATAATTCGCTCTAAATCCTTATTGATCATCGAAGAATAGTACGTTATTTTATCTTCTCTGCTTTCAAGCGTACGTTTGGTCAAATGTATACTGGCTGTGTGTAAACTTCCCATTACAACAGCTGAGAACATAAGCCATAGCGCCAAAAAATATATGAATATCTTGTATGCAATACGATTGCGAAACTTCCAAGAATAAGACTTCCCTTCTTTACGCTGTTCCCCCATAATAGTTTTGGTATATCCTCCATAAAATTTATCTATATTTGTCTAAATCCAAGAACAAGTATCACAAATATTCCCAGACAGAACCTTTTGTTCTCGGTATCATATCATACTATATTTTTTATTTTTTTTCAATAAAGTAATCATATATTAAGGCGTATAAAAAAGTCCATCAATAGACGGACTTTTTCAATAATTTAAAATTAATTACAATATTTTCTATTTTTCTTTCTTCTCAGGAAATAAATCAGGTCGTAAATGTGTCATATCCGTTGGATTCTTTTCAACTCTTAGAACCGGATTTGGACAGTACACATTATAAGTCTCCCTGGAGTTCATTTTAATAAATGTTCCTGGATCATTCAAAGCTTCCTCTTCTTCTTTCGTAGGCCTTGGAGGACGTGTGTATACATATGCAATATGTGGATACAAACTATCTCCAGGTGTTTTTCCAAATACGCTTTGTTTTGAATGGAAATACAAAGCTGTATAACCACCTGCATCAACATGAGCCAATCCTCTTGGCAAGATAACTAAATCTCCAGCCTTAAATTCATATCGTTCCTCTTCACAGGTCTCATCTCCCACACCTATTGTTACACTTCCCGATCCAGACAAAATGAATTTGTACTCTTCAATATCGGGATGTGCATGCGAATCAAAAGGCCGCTCTTTGTCCGATTCTGCAAGTTTTTCTGCTAAATTACATATTGCTATGTCATCTGTCCATGTCAGAGGATAGCTTGACTGACGAAGACCTGCATTTGCGTTATATACTGCGGGTGCATCAGCCCGTTTCAAAACTCTTGCTCCAAGTACACATGCGTTCTTTTCAGACTCTTCAATGTTTTCTATTACTCGAGTCTGTTCATCGACTGGTGTGACTTCTTCATATATATGGTTTACATCATAGCTTTGTACTACCTGATTTAAATCTTCTCTATTTTTTTGAAGATCCAAATAACTACTTTTTATTCCTGATGTCTTCCCAAAGCTGAGTTCTTTACTCATAGTCTGATTGTAACAAACATATGTCCCAGGATCCTTTAAATTTTTTTCTTCTTCCTCTGTAGGTCTTGCAGGTTTATCCATATAAACCACTGGATGTGGATAGCGAACTGTTCCTGCAGCTTTTCCATACACTCCTGTTCTTGAATGAAAACATATAGCTTTCCATCCACCTTCCATTCTGTACGGAACCTCTCTTGGAATGATTACCAATTCCTGCTCTTGGAATTCGAATATTTCTGTTTCAAATTCGGTTCCCCCATCTCCGAAACAAACCTTTCCTTTTCCCTCCAAAATATAATAATATACATTTACATCAGGATGAAATCTTGTGGCCCATGGCCGATCTGTGTCCGTATTCTCATCTTTCTCAATATACGAAAACATACCAATATCATTGACCTCGGAGAGAGGATAAAACCATTCTCTACATGCAATTTCATTGACATATACAGGTATTGCATCTCCCCCGCGAATAATTCTTGCTCCTGGTACTAGTGAATTTTTTGCACTTTCAAGCCTATCTTTTCTAGCATTTTCCTCATCTTCTTTAGTTCTCTGAAGTTTCATATTTAACTTGTACATTTTTACCTCCTGGTCTAATTATTATCATCATTATCTTTTTATCTTCTATGCCTTAACACCCCCTGCCATAATTCCATCCATGATTTTTTCCTCAAAGATCATAACAAATATGATAATTGGAAGAAGTATGATACAACCCATGGCACTTAATAAATCCCATGGGACATCATAAGCATTCGCACGAGGCAACGTTGAAATTCCGATAGTTAAAACTTTAATTTTCTGTGAGAAAAACAATGGAATAAAAAACTCATTCAAACAATTTATAAAATTGATAATGCATACAGTAGCTATCGCCGGTTTTAACAGGGGAATAATAACAGCATACATTTTTTGAAAAAAATTTGCACCATCAATTTCTGCCGCCTCCTCAATCTCTATCGGTATACCTCCTAGATAATTGCGCAGAATTAAAATTGAAAATGGTATCAGCGAACTAGTGTATAGTAAGATTAGTCCTGGATACGTATCTACCAAATTCAAGGACCTAAAAAAATCATAAAGTGGTCTCGCCGTAACAATCCCAGGAATTAAAGCCGAAAATACAATCAATCCATAGGCTAATGATAATCCCTTAGTCGCATGACGGTCAAATGCATATGCTGCTAATATACAAATAATTGCCGAAAGAACTAAAGTAACCCCTGTAATAATCAAAGTGTTAACTATCTGAGGAATTATGCCAACCTGCTCTATTAATGTTTTATAACTATTTAATGAAAGCTTCCTGGGTATCCAGTTTATAGGTGTAGTAAAAAGATCGGAAGTCGGTTTTACTGATGAAATAAAAATCCAGTAAATGGGTATCAGAATTATAAGGGCTACAAGTATTGTAATAAACCATTGAAATACTTTGAATAATTTTCTCTTAGATTTAGCATTCATTTTATATCCTCCTAATCTGATACCTTTTTCATTGCCAATGTATTCACGCCACTTAAAATCAGCATAATTATAAACAATACAACAGCTATCGCAGAAGCATACCCCAGATTCAAATTATTAAAAGCTTCAATTAATATTCTATACGATAAAACAGATGTACTATCATGTGGTCCGCCCGAGGTCATTGCATATACAAGTTCAAAATTCGTGACCCTCCACATCGTAAAAAAGATAGATATTGACATTACCGTTTTTGCTATGTTTGGAACAGTGATACTAAAGAAAGTTCGAAATACCCCTGCTCCGTCTATTTTTGCAGCTTCATAAACATCCGCAGATATATACTGGAGAGATGCCAAAACTAAAATAGCAAAAAACGGAATGTCTTTCCACAAATCCACAATAATTACTGCAATCCTGGCTGTATCTGCATTAACCAGCCAGTCAAAATGGAATCCGTTAATCACCCTTGCAATCAGATCATTAACAAATCCATACGTACCATTAAACCCCCATCTGGCAGCTCGTCCTGCAACGATCATAGGCATAGCCCATGGTATTAAAACTATTGTCCTCAGGAATTTCTTACCCTTAAACTTCATATTCAGCATCATTGCAAGAGCGACCCCTAGAAGAAGATGGAATATCATAGAAATTACTGTGAACATAATGGTAAACTCCATAGATGTTCCAATCTTATCATCCGAAAATAGTTTTAAATAATTTTGAAGACCTATGAATTCCCCTTGTCCTCCTTTAATAACATCCATATTCCGAAAACTATTCACAAAAGTCATTATTACGGGATACAATGTGGTAAGACATCGAATCATAATTGCAGGTAAAATCATCATCCATGGAATCCACATCCTGTGTTTTTTTCTTTGCTTCAAGTCACTTTTCCTCCTTGTCTTACAATACAAGAATTCTATATTTTATCTATTTTCACAAGTTACTTTACATCTTCCGGAAAATACGTTTTCATACATTCTTGCATCTTCGAAACATAATCATCAAATGTGATTTCCTCGCCAATGTATTTTTGAAACAGTGATCCAACCTCATTAATATATTCATTAGAATTGTTAGGAAGAGGACGGGCAATTAATTCGGTATCCTTTAAATAGCTTTTTAATTCATCTATTCCAGGTACTTTAAACTCTGGATCATCTACAACATCCGTTCTAGCAGGTAACCGTGAAAATGTCTCAGCGTAAACTTTCTGCCCCTCTAAACTTGCAGCCCATTTCAAAAATATCTTTGCTGCTTTTTTATTTTTAGAAGCGGAATTTAATACATATTGCCAACCATTTGCATATGTTGTTTCTTTTCCAAAATTAAGCATAGGTGCAATATGAATGTCGTCTCCTCCATATCTCCCGGCTTTTTCATATGTCGGCATAAAGCTTGAATAATTTAACATTGATGCTGAGGATCCATCCATAATACGTTGATTTAATTCTGTATACTGATCTGCAATTTGTGAAATGGGTGTGTATTTTTTATCAACCATTTCTTTCATAAATTTAACAGCTTCTTGTGTATTCTTATTAGACCAGTCGAACATATCTCCACCAAATAAATTGACAAATTCCCCGATATCATTCCAAACATAAGTCTGTTCCCAGCCCCCACCATATCCATAAACACCATCTTTGGAAACTGATTGAAGGAAATTAACAAAATCTTCTTTTGTTTTAACTGCATCCATCCCAGCCTCCTTGACATATTTGGAGTTTATCCAAAAACAAAATATCTCCATAAACATAGGAATACCTTTACCATTACTCATCTTTATAAAAGATTCTGGGAATTCTGCTTTTACATCATCGGTTAATACATCATCTAATGGCTCAAGATAATCTGTATTTACTACAGATTGCACCATTTCCTGATCTACTGAAATAATATCAATACTGTCATCCCCAGATGATAAAATTGTCATGAATTTTGCAGTTCTATCTGATGTATTCGTAGGCATGGGTACTACCTCAATGTCCAGATTTGTTGCTTTCTCAGCAGCATCTATATAATCCTGAAAATTATCTTGTGTTGCTGCATCATCTAAGAACATCGTTATCTTTCCTGTATTCTTACCACCTTCGTCGGTTGCACTACTTTCATTCGTTTTGTCCGAGGACTGTTTACCACATCCTGCCATTATACCTGCAACCATGCTCATACAGAGAACCATACTTATCACTTTTTTTCTCATATTGTACCTCCAATTAATATTATGAAATTATAAAACATCTGAATTTGTATTGCTTTTTTATTACTTATTTTTTGTATTGTTCATAATACACCTCCATAAATTTTTACCGTACAGATATCCACTTTTCTTGTTCTTGACTTTTTACACATGCTTCAACGATTTTGGTAAGATAATACCCATCCTCAAAACTTGCAAAACGAAACTTTTCACTTGGATTTTTTATCTCTTTATAAAATTCCTCCATTCCTTTCGTTAGTGCGTCTTTCCATCCAATTGGATGACCATTTGGCAACGAAGCAAATGATTTTGCATAATCAGTAAGATACTGTTTAGCCGCATATAGAATTTCATTTCCTTCGTCTCTATGTCCCACCCATAATCTATCTGGAATTTCCTGATTCCATTCGAGGGCCTCCTTTGTTCCACCAATTAATACCTTAAAATCATTCTTTTTACCAGAGCAGATTTGACTTATATTTATGCTTCCCTTAACGCCGCTTTCCAATTCTATCAAAATGCATGCACTATCTTCATTTTCAACTTTGACTTCCTCATATGGTACACTTTTATCTTTTGACATAAATGTTTCATTCGTATTATATCTTTTTCTTTTCTCATATTGTTTATGAAATGTTGCAAGCACAGATACAATTTTCTCACTCGTGATATACTGAATAATATCAAAGCAGTGGGAGCCGATATCGGCAACGGCCCGTGACACTCCTCCTATATTTTTCATTATCCTCCAGTCAAAATCTGTGTCATAGAGAAGCCAATCCTGTAGATACTCTACCTGAATATGCGTAATCGTCCCAAGAGATCCGTTTGAAACTCTTTCTCTCATTTCCTGTATCATAGCATTATTTCTATAATTAAGGTTTACCCCCCCGATTAACCGCTTCTCTTGTGCCAACTTGCAAAGTTTTAATGCATCATCGGATTTCATAGTCAACGGTTTCTCACTATATACATGACAACCATTTTCTAAAGCAATCCTATTTACATCCCAGTGCAGCGCATTTGGAGTACAATCATGAATAGCACATAATTTTTCCTCCTCAATCATTATTTGATAATCTTGATAAAATTTTTTTATTCCATTTTGAAAACACCATTCTTCACTCTCAGGATTTTTATCTGCTACCGCTGCAACAATGATACCTGGAATTCTAGACAATGCCTCAACATGTTGTTTTCCTATAAATCCTAAACCTACAACACCTACTCGTATTTCTTGCATTCCTTGCACCTCATCAATCTTGTTCTTTTACATTGGGAAATGAAGTAAACTGTCGCAAATATAAACGACTGATACGTAAAGATTCTTCTATTTCTTCTGTACTGTTTTCAAAAGACTTATCCTCTATTTCTATACATGCAGGCCCTCTATACTGAATTTCCCGTAAAGCAGAAATATATTCTCCCCAATTCACATCCCCATGTCCAGGTATCCTTGGAGTCATATAACTTAGCGGGTTAGCTAATACACCAACATCTTTAAGTTTTTCTCTTTCAAGTTTTATATCTTTATAATGCACGTGAAATATTTTATCTTTAAATTCATGAATCGGTTTGATATAATCAATTCCCTGCCAAATAAAATGAGAGGGGTCGTAATTTAAGCCAAAATAATCACTGTCAATAATAGAAAACAGTTTTCTCCATATTGGAGGTGTACTCGCAAGGTTTTGTCCCCCTGGCCATTCATCATCAGTAAACAGCATTGGACAATTCTCAATTGCTATTCTAACCTTTTTTCTTTCTGCGTATGCAATAATAGGAGGCCATACTTTTTTAAACTCCCCAATATTATAATCTACATTCTCTTTAGGTAAACGTCCAATGAAAGTTGTCACCATTCCAATATCTAATTGTTCAGCAGCATCTATGACCTTTTTAAGGTGCCTAATATAGTGATCCCTCTTCTCGATGTCTGGATCCATCATATTGGGATAATATGCAAGTGCTGAAATCTCAATACCTTTATCACAACAATAATCTAATATGTGTTTTTGTGTTTTTATATCTAGCTTAGTTGCATCAATATGTGTAACTCCAGCATATCGACGCACCTTTTTTTCTTCAGGCCAACAGGCCATTTCAACACAATCAAAACCCTGCTCACTGGCAAAGTCAATTACCTCTTCAAAAGATCTTTTATCAAAAACTGCGCTTACAAATCCTTGTTTCATCAAACCATCTCCATATGTATATTTTACGTAATATTTATTTCTTTATGTAATTTATAAAATTCATTATAGTACGTCTTGACAATCATTACAATACCCTTTATAATTTTTAGTAATAAATGAAAATAAAGGCTTCTATTTTACAGCACTTTTTACAAATACATGTAATTTTTTACATTTGGAGGTGTAATATGTCATTTTCAAAAAAAGTAACTATTGCTCAATTGGCTTCAGAAGCAAATGTCTCTGTTGCAACTGTATCTAGGATAATAAACAAGAATGGTTATGTAAAACCAGAAACGCGTGAAAAAGTGATTAAGGCAATGGAAAAGTTGGATTATCAGCCCTATGTCAAAAAGTTCGAGGATAATTCTTTAAGATCTAAATCGTTGCTAATTTGTTTTCCCGATTTTCGCAACCCTTTTTATGGAGAGATTATAGAAGGTATTCAAGCTACCGCCTTTAGCAGAGGATATTTGCCTTTTGATTTTCAAGCCAGCAATCCAAGAAACGCACTCAAAGAATATGAGTTTATCATGAAAGAAAACAATTTCTGCGGGCTTTTACTGGCCCATAATGTTTCTAATACAGAATTACTAAGTCAACTGAGGTTACGTTATCCTATTGTAATGTGTTCTGAGCATTGTAACCAGCCAAATATATCCTTTGTCTCTATTGATAATACATATGCTGTTCAGACAGCCATTAATTATTTATTATCAATTGGAAGAACCAAAATATCATTTATAAATAGTCTTTTGACAAATAATTATTCAAGGCTTAGAGAAAAAGGATTCCATGATGCAATGACACATGCTGGTCTATCAATCCCCGCCGATTGGATCACACATATTAGCGATATTAATTTTGAAATGGCTGTTTCAGCAGTCACAAGAATTCTATCAGGCGAAAATCATCCAGATGCATTTTTTTGTGTTTCAGATGTATATGCTGCAGCAGCTATCAAAGCAATTCAAAATGTTGGATTACGTGTTCCTCAAGATATTTCTGTAGTGGGATTTGACAACATCGACCTATCCAGGATGACGGTCCCCTCTATCACAACAATTAAACAGCCAAGTTTTGACATTGGACAGCAGGCATGCAACTTATTAATTAATTTAATTGAGAATCCTTCTGCTCCTGCTGAACATATTTTATTAAATACTGAGTTAATTGTTCGTGACTCAACTTCTGCACGAATAAATTCAAAAAACAACTGAGCCTCTATTCACTTGAAAACTTAAGTCCTATAGAGTATGGAGAAAAGTTGAAAAAATTGGAAATCATATTAAATAACAAATTAATAGATTCTTGTCTAAAAATAGCGGTCTCTCTAATATAACATTCTGGTGATCAGTCTCGACAAGATACAGAGCGGGAAGCTTCTACAAATATCAGAATCATTTTGCAATTATTCTTCAAAACGAGAATATGAAATTGACAAATGGGCAGGATTTAAGTTATAATATTCATAATGTCTTGCATATAACTCTCAGAATGGAGGAAAATATATGTTATTAGAATTTAGAGTCAAGAACTATAAATCATTCAAAGATGAACTTGTCTTTTCTCTTGTACCTGCTCCCAAGCAGAAAGGCCTGGATTATAGTGTATTAAAAGAGACTATTTCGAAGAAAATCTACAAAGGACTATCTTCCGCTGTGATTTATGGACCTAACGCCTCAGGAAAAACTAATATTATCAGCGCAATGGATACCTTTAAATCAATAGTCTTACGTGGTAATATTCGCAACAATGACGATCAGAATAACCCTAATACCGCTGCAACAGCATTACAACTAATTCCTAACAACACCAACAAAAAAGCTTTGCCAGTAAGCTTTGCAATTAAATTTATAACAAACGAAATATTGGTGGAATATTCATTTTCGGCTGCATTAGGTGAGTTTTTAGAGACTGATTACCCGCGCAAGATCGTATCTGAAACTTTAAAAATAAATAATTCACTGGTTTTTTCGAGAAATGATAGTTTAGAAATTCATTCTTTGGATACTATTCAGAAACTTCTTGTAAATGCTTTTGAGCAGAATGCAGAAAGTGCAATTTCTCTTGCAAAAAGTAATTTGAATGACGAAGAACTGTTTTTGATGAATAGTTTCAGGACAATGTTCAGTGCTAAGCTGGTTGCATTGATCAGCAATTGGTTAGATAACAAATTCATGGTCATTTACCGTGCAGATGCAATTCATCTTATCCGAAAGTTCAGTGATCCAGAGAAAAACTCTGTATATATCGAAAAAACATTGAATGAGGCGGCGACTTCTTTTGGAATTAACTCAAATGCACTTGGCTATATGGTTGATGACGACAATAATGAAGCAAAACTATTTTCGCTCTTCAGGAAAACTAAAAAAAGTGCAGCAATTCCTGCTGAACTGTTTGAATCCTATGGAACAATTCGCTTTGTAAACATGTTTCCTTTGGTAGTCAATGCACTCTTAAACGGCGGCACCTTGGTGGTAGATGAATTTGATGCTTCCATCCACCCAATGGCATTGATGAATATCATCAATATCTTCCATAACGATGATGTCAACATTCATCATGCACAGCTTATATTCAACACACATAATCCTATCTTCCTAAATGCAAACATATATCGCAGGGATGAAATTAAATTTGTAGAACGTGATGAAGAAACGCACTTCAGCAGTCATTACTCCCTCTCGGATTTTGGAACAACAGGAAAATCCGGTGTACGTAAAAATGAAGATTACATGAAAAATTACTTTGTAGATCGCTATGGTGCAATTAAGGACATTGATTTCACCCCCATCTTTGAAGAATTGATATCTCATGAGAAAGGGATGTAATAAGATGCGTAAAGAAAATAGAACCTACTATTTTTCTGTTGAAGGCGAAACCGAACAATGGTATTTAGAGTGGCTCCAACGTATAATAAATTCTTATTCTGATACAAAATATACAGTAAAAATAGATAGTAAAGTTCAAAAAGATCCTCTAGCCCGTGTAAAACGCCTCACGGTCCTAGGGGAAACAGAAATCACTCATATCTTTGACAGAGAAAGCGAAGATGCGGTCCATGTGAAACAGTTTCAAAAAACCTTAGACCGAATGGAAATGGCGCAAAACAGCGGGAAAGATATTACATACAATCTCGGATACAGCAATTTCACATTTGAGCTTTGGATAATTCTACACAAAACAGACTGCAACAGTTTGCGGATTCATCGTAAGCAATATCTCGCACCACTTAATAAGGCCTATGGTGAAAACTTTGAAAATCTTGATCAATATAAACATAAGAATAATTTTGAACGTGTACTTAAGCAACTGACACTGGATAATGTGCGTGCAGCAATCCGACGATCAAAGACTATAATGAAACGTAACCAAGACGCTGGTTATACTTTGCAGGAATAT
The DNA here is from genome assembly GCF_015159595.1 of Blautia liquoris. Lineage (NCBI taxonomy): Bacteria > Bacillati > Bacillota > Clostridia > Lachnospirales > Lachnospiraceae > Blautia > Blautia liquoris. Next base: position 2,764,893 of record NZ_CP063304.1, read on the forward strand.
AACAGATATAAGTATTATGCAGAAAATCCTTCGCTTTCTATTTGGGAGTCTATAGAAAAAATATTAAATGAATGTGAATTGTTATAGGAGAAGATAAGCTGACCCCTTTGATCGCTTTGCGCCTCTCTCAGTAATAGGCCATCTACCCCGCTTGAAGTGAAGTAGATGGCTAAAATAATAATCACAAAAGTAAGATCTCCATTTTTACCCGCAGAACCCAGAAATAGTTTTATCCCCCCACATTCTTCACAATATTGCTTCATTGACGCCACTTCCTATAGCCTATGCAATGGCTAAATCCATCCTGAGCTTTCAGAAGATAAGAATCAGATGCCAAGTGCCATCCGCGCTCCTTCTTCTACAGCGGCCGCAATTCTTCTTGCCTGGACTGCATCGCCAATCACGTGTAATTCCGGTACCTTGTCTTTCAAGCTCTCTTGAAGCCTAAAAATCTATCGTTGTACCCAGTATATTCTTTTTATTGTTCACACCAAAGATTAACGAACTTCTAACCGTTTTTCAAAATGCCCCCATATCATCTCTGGTAATACAATAAGCACAAAAGCGTCGGGATCCATCTGGTGAATCAAATTCTTCAGCGTCTGCAATTCATATTTGCTGATCACGATCATATGAATGTTTTCCTCTTGATGACTAAATTCGCCCCAGCCACTCCAACTGGTTACTCCGCGGGAAACACAACGATTGATACTCTCTCCCAATGACTTGTTTTTTGTGACAACAAATGCACAAACCTTTATATTTTGGTAATGTACATGGTCGAGAACAACTGCTGCAATAATTGAAAATACAAGTGAATATGCAGCGACTTCAATATTGTAGCGAAGAGCTGCTATGAAATAGATGCCTGCATTCATCATGGCACTGATTTTCCCAACGCTGAAGTCAGGATATCTTTTTGCGCAGTACATACCAAGAATATCCAACCCGCCGCCTGATCCTCCTGCCCTTAATGTTATTCCCACACCAGAGCCCGACACCACGCCGCCTATGATGCAGTTTAAAAGTTCATCACTGAATATTGGCTTTTTCGGTGCTGGAATCCATGTTAAAAGCAAGGATTGTATACAAACGGCAATAATTGTTCTGTAGAAGAATTTTGTTCCCAAGCTTTTATATCCTAGAATAAATAGAGGGATATTAATGCACCAGAATATAATTCCCGTAAGATCTATGGAGTTTGGCACTTGTATTCCAACAACTCTCAAAAGAAAATCTTTTATCAATTGTGCTGCTCCGGTAAAGCCTCCGCTATACAAACCTGCAGGAAACAAAAACCATCTGTAGCCCAGAGAGAAAAAGACAACTCCCAAAATAACCCAGAACATATTGGATATTTCCTTTTTTTTCACTTCGGACACCTCCACCTCTCCTTTGTTTGAAAAAACTAATCATTTCCCCTGCCGGCGTATAGCTGTCCCATCGCAACAACAAAGGCAGCCCTTTTTGCAGCCAGCATGAATTTCATACCAAGCACATCACCTTTAGCGAAAGTTCTTCCTAGTAACTTCTAGAAATATGTTGTAATTTTGCGATACTCACCTGGGGTAATACTGGAGTAATCTGTAAACACTTTCGTAAAATATTGCACGTTGGGATAACCAACCTGCTCCGAAATCTGTGATATTTTCAGCGTTGTAGTTCTCAGAAACCTCTTGGCCTCTTCCATTCTTTTTTCCATAAGGATCTGAGAATAGTTTTTTCCTGTGTTTTGCTTAATTAATCTGCTGACATAAGAGGGATTTCTGTTAATATGATCAGAAACATTTGTTAAGCCAATTGGTTCAGAGTAATGTGTATTAATGTAATCGTAGATTGACTGAATCAATATATTCTGCTCCCCATTTTGTTGATTCGAAATGCAATCGGCAATATACTCTACCCAATAAATTAAATACTCCTGTTTCAACTTAAAACTAGACTGAACATGTATTTTTTCTTCTGCGGAACTGCGCTGACTCATCGCCTCCCTCTGAAAAGAAGGAAGACCCGATAAAAACATATTTACATTAGACACAATCAAATCTATCACCTGATTTGAATACTCCTCAGTCTCATCCTGAGTCTGTGACAGAATCTTGTCCACATACCAAAGTGCTTTTACTTTATCCCCTTTTCGTAGAAACGAGATCAACTCAGCTGTCTCATCTATCATGTCAAAATACGAATTATCACTATAATATTCCGGCAATTCCTCGTACCGTATTATAATATTTTTATCCAGAGTTTTACCATATTCCAGGCAATATAAAACCTGCTTTTTCAGTTCCTGAATCTTAATGAGATCACATGCTTTCTGACTGATTCCAATTTTCAAATGAACAGGATACAGCTGTTCCAGTTCACATTTTATCGCTTCAATCTCCTCAAATATTTTCTTTTCATTGATATCGGTTTCTGGAAAACTCCAAATAAAGTACATAACTTCCCCAAGTCTATAGACTGGTATAGAGTTATGCTTTTTCTGAAAATAGTTCCAAATTGAATACCCATAGTAACTTTCCTCCTCAAATGATCGATTCTCTGTCACAAAGCTCATCGCCACAACACGAAATTCCTTTAAATCTGCCATTAGAAATTTTTTTTGATAGTCCAGCTGTTCCTGATTAAAATACATAGGCTGAAAAAATAGTTTTTCCATAAACTGCTGTCTTACTATCTCAGAGTGTTCTACAAAGTAATTTTGAAAAAGCTGATAAATATCCTCGTGTTTCTTCTCTTCTGAATATTCTGTTATGGCACGTTTTATACACTCCAATGTTTCTTCTTCATTAATTGGTTTCAGAATGTATTCGCTTACCTGATATTGAATCGCCGCCTGTGCATATTCGAATTGTGCATGACCTGTAATAAATATTATCTTTGAATGATAGCCTTTTTCGTATACATAATGGGCAACATCAATTCCGCTTATACCAGGCATCTGAATATCTGTCAGTATAATTTCCGGTTTTAGTCTATTAATGAGATCAAAAACTTTATATGGCTCCGAATTGGTAACAATCTTATGTATTCCATGAGCTGCTTCTTCTGCAATTGCCTGCAGTTCCTGACAAATCAAGATTTCATCGTCAAGGATCAGTATCGTCAATATTATCATCTCTTTTCTTTGGTGTTAATATCTTTGGCAGGCGTACAACAACACTGCTGCCAGCAGGTAACAGCTGCCTGATATGAAGACCATATTCATTTCCATACATCAAGCGGATCCTCTGTTGAATATTAAAAATCCCAATATGGTTATCACGTGTTTTAAAATCAATATGATCATGGGCATCAATTTGATCAATTTTTCTTATAACACTATCTGGAATTCCTATCCCGTTATCTTTCACTTCCAGATATATACTATTATCGTCTTCCCATCCCTCTACTGCAATCATTCCGGTTCCTTTTATTTTTGAAATACCATGTATTACTGCATTTTCGATAATAGGTTGAATTACTAATTTGGGTATGTAAAACTGATAGATAGACTCCGGGATTTCCACCAGAAAAATGATTTTATACTGAAAGCGTATCTTCTGGATATAGATATACTGCCTGATATACTTCAAATCCTCTTCGACAGTCAAAAAAGGCTGTCCTTTCACAGACATTCTCAAAATACTTGCAAGTGACGTGATTGTTTTATTGACCTTATCTGATTCACCTTGTCTTGCCAGACTGTTAATACAATCCAATGTGTTATAAAGAAAATGTGGATTCATTTGTGCCTGAAGAGACTCCATCTGTGCTTCTTTTAGTAAAATCTCCTTAATATAAACTGTGTGTATCAGAGTATCAATCCTGGACAGCAACCCATTATACGAATCAGAAAGCTCCTTAAATTCATCCTGTGTATGCATATGAATATATGAGTTCTTATCAATTTCTTCTGTTTGATTGAGTTTTTGCATAAAGGCATGCAGTTGCCCTGCGATCATGTTTCCTGTGAAGTAAATCGCCAATATCGTGATAAGTATTGCCAAAAATATCAACCCCAGTTCCATCCAGAAGCTTCTATTTGTGTCATAAAATAATACTTTTTCGTTAATAATTCCGATCACTTCACAGTTTCCATAATCCAGAATGTTATGTTTTACCTGATATCTTTTTCCCTTTTGATCTTTTATAATGTCAGCACACTGTTTATCAGACATTTGAGATGCGTTAATTAATATATTCTTGCTCTCATCTGTCAGTACAATTGATATAGCATCTGCACGTTCTGTAGGTCTTAGCAGATTTGTCAAATCGTTCTTACTAATATCCAACATAAGAAAACCAATCTTTTCATTGCTTCGTTCCAATTCAGGAACATATACATTTCTTGAAAGCGTAATCATATTTCTGTGAAAGGGATTCTGGCTGACAATCAGTTTCCCATGCATATTAGATGTTTCGTTTTGGAGCACGGAAGCGTATTTTTCTGTCTGTTCAATTGTTTTCACATAGATTGCATTATTAATGTATATCTCATTATATTTATTAAATAGGCAGACATTCATAATTGAAGGCTGGCTGTTCATAAGTAAAGAATTTATATTGAATGAAATCCTGCTTATAAGAGAATTGAAACTATCTTCATCCATCACCCTTTGCTCTGTATGTAAATATTCCTGTACCTCATCTGAGTAATATAAAAATTTTGTTGTAGCCTGATCATAATTGCTGAATGTACTATTCAATAAGTTTGATTTCTCTGTGATATTCTGCTCTGTCTGATCATAAACCATGTTTTTCAACTGCCTGAACATCACAGCAGTAATACTCAATATAATGATGTCACTAATAACAATAAAAGGAAGACAAAAGCAAAGAATTTTATTTTTTATCTTCAACTTTCCAAAAAACTCATATACCATCCTTTTCATATCTTAGCACACCCTTTATATTTTTAAAAATTCAGGTCTATATACGCCCCTTATTGTAGAGAACCGAAGCCAGTCCATACCGATGAATATATTCTGTTTTCTCTGCAGATTTATTCTCATGAATATGATCCAATAAATGACCATTCAGGACCTCTTCCACACATTTTATCATATGATCAATGTATAGTTCACCAATTGGCCGCAGATAATGTCCCGGAAAAATAAGTTCATACTCATCTCTTCTATCTCTTAGTTTCTTCAATGATAGCAGATAATTCTCCATTGTATCCGAATAGCTGTCAAAAATCAGCGTCGGCGTGCTGACAATGGTATCCGCTGAAAAAAGAATCCTGTTTTCCGAATCCAAAAGGCAAATGCTGTCTTTTGTGTGTCCTGGCGTTTCGATGACCTCTAGCTCTCGATTCCCAAGTAAAAATCGGTCACCTTCTCTGATTCCCTTTAAGTTGTATTGTTTCACGAACTTTGCATCATATGTAAGACTCGCCATATGATTATATTCCATTCTGGCTTTCTGTTCTTCAAAAAACTCCTGCCGCTGTTTCACATTATTTTGACTTTTAATCACAGAGATTGCATTTTCAGGAGCATAGACACAATCAAAGTGCCCATTTCCTCCAGCATGATCATAATGATGATGAGTATTCACTACAACATAAGGCAGGTCAGTCATAGTCTCAACCACAGCTCTAATATCCCCCAATCCGATCCCAGTATCAATCAATAGAGCTTTTTTAGTACCAATGACCAGATACATAATATCAATGCCAAACTCATCAATCGCATAGACATCTTTTGCTACTTCTTGGATATCAAATCCATTTATCTGATATAAATTCATATTATCTTTGTAAAAATCGCTCATTTGAATTGCCTCCTTCATTTCACTGCGCCTGCCGTCAGACCGCTAGTAATATACTTTTGTCCTGCGATATAAATAACTATAATAGGTATCATGCTCACCGTCAATCCGGCAATTAATAGATTCCACTGCGCATTCGTCGTTGTCTTAAACATATACAGATTTACTGTGATTGTTCTTAAACTCTCATCACTGATAATGATCGTAGGGAGCAATAAATCATTCCATGTCCATAAAAAATACAATATCACCAAGGTCACTGTAGACGATTTCACAAGAGGAAGAATAATTTGCGTCATGGTGCGGAACGGAGAAGCGCCATCAATGGCAGCCGCCTCCTCAAGCTCCCTTGGAACACTTTTCAGAAATCCCACATAAGTCATGACCCCAAAAGAAGTAAAAAATCCACTGTTAAAAATAATAAGTCCCAGATGAGTGTTAGTCAAATTCAAATTTTTAGCCAGAATAGAAATTGCGATCATCACCGCATGAAACGGTATAATATGACCTAATACAAATAGTAAATACAAACCATCGCCAAGTTTTCCATCCAGATGTGAGATCCCATATGCACTGGTAAACGATATTATGCACGCTATTAGAACCGTGAAAGCCGTCACAAATAAAGTATTTCGGAAGGCTGTAGAAAAATTCATACTATCCATTGCCTGTTTGAAATTATCCAGATAAAGGCTCTTTGGCAGAGAAAGAAAAGAAGTTAAAATCTCCTTATTGGGTTTGAATGCATTCATGACAATCAAAAAAACGGGCAACATAAAGATCAATCCTGCTAAAAGACAGATGATGCTTTTTACTGTGCTTTTTTTACTAATTTCTTTTGCCATCAAAGTTGGACCTCCCTTCTTCTAGTCAAAGTCAACTGAATCATAGCTATGACACACACCATCAGAAATAGCACCATAGATTTTGCTGATGCATATCCTGTTTTAAAAGCTCCAAATGCATCATTGTAAATATTTAATGCAATGGTCTGTGTACTGTTTGCCGGGCCGCCTCTTGTCAGTGAAAGCGGAATATCAAAGGCTTTAAATGCTCCTGATATAGATACGAACAGGTTAATTGTAATAGTAGGCATCAATAGGGGCAATTGAATATGAAAGATTTTCTTAATTCCCGTGCAGCCGTCTAATAGTGCTGCTTCTATAATATCTTTGGGGATTGTCTGAAGTCCGGCAATATAAAGCATCATTAGAAATCCTATTTCCTGCCATGTTGTTACCAGCAACACTGCAATAGCAGCCATTTTTGCATCACCAAACCAGCTGACCTCCGCAATTTTATTCAAGTGCACCATTTTCGCAAAACTTGGTATTACTCCTGTAAATAGAAAGAGCCATACAAAAGAAACCATAACTCCACTTATTATGTTTGGTATAAAAAAGAGTGAACGTGTGACACCTTTCCATCGAATCTTTGAATCTAACAAGTAAGCAATCAGGAATCCCGCAACATTAGATATGAGGATAGATGCAATGCCAAGCAGCACAGTAAAAACAATCGCATGTATAAATGTCTTATCCCTAAACAATTTAACGTAGTTTGTAAATCCATTAAATATTTTTGTCCCTTTAATCAGATTCCAGTTATAGAATGAAGATGGTATGGTTTCAAATAATAACGGCCATATAATGGCTATTCCATAGAATACAAGAGAAGGGACCACAAGTAATAGATAGAACTTCTTATTTTTCTTATTTAAATAATTCGACATATTGATCTCCCTTTTGGGTACAGAAATAATTTTTAAAGTACCCTTCCCGGAATCTTACAGACAGTCTTATCTCTGATCATCCATGGGAAAGGTACTTTTATTTCTAATAATTACTCTAAAAGTTCCGAATATTTTGTATCTAAATCTGCAAGCGTCTGCTTTTCATCCGTAATTCCAGAGAAGTATCCCTGAATTGCAGGACCTATCAGATCATTCGCTCCGGACTCCAGCTGCAGATAAACCCATGGTTTGATCTGATTATCTCTCATGTATTGATTGTAATCATCAAGATATGGATAGGACAATTTTGAATCGCAATCCATGGGTGCTACTGAACTTCCCATTGTATTTCTTGTATAACTACCCCATCCATTTTCAGGATCATTCAAAAACTTTAAAACTTCTTTTACTTCATCCGGATGTTTTGTGTTTTTATTTACGACCACGCAGATCCCTACATCAACATCCAGTTTTGCATCCTGAGGGTCATCCGTCAAAGGTACTGCGAACAAACCTGCCTTTAAATTGGGATCAATACTTTCAGCGTTTAATAGAGAAAACTCTCCTGTCAGAATCATGGCTGCTTCTCCTGAAGCAAACGCATTAAACCCTGAAGTTGAATCCGCGTCCATATAATTGCTCCCTGAATTTTCTTTCATCAAATCCATAAACTCAAATTCTCTGTCAGAATTTTTATTCTTAAAGCTTCCTTTTCCTTCATTCATATCATTGATCCATGTCTTATAATCCCCAACTGCAGTTCCCTGAAGGCAACTGAACAGATGATTCAAAGTCCAGCTTTCCTGATAAGTTGCAGCAAAAGGCGTAATATTTTTTTCATTTAACTTCGCACATACATCCTTTAATTCTGAAAATGTTTCCGGTACTTCGGTAATTCCCGCCTTCTCAAATAAATCCTGGTTATAGAATATTCCGAGCATTTCAATTTCCAAGGGATATGCATACACCTTTCCCTCATAGCTAGATGCTTCCTTTGCAAAATCATAGATTTCAGGTATAAAGTCCTGATCGCTTAAATCCATAATTCTATCATTCTTAGCAAATTCCTGAACTTGTGAATATGGATTGAGCCAAAATAAATCAGGCAAGTCATCTGATGCCACCTTTGCGCCCAAAAACTGATTATAATCTCCGGTCTGCATCTCTACATCGAATTCAATATTATCATGCGCAGCGTTAAAAGCTTCCGCAGCCTTTTTATGATTCTCCGCTGCTCCAGATCCCCACACTGCCATCTTCACAGGTGTTTTCCCTGATTTATCCGACATACTTTCTTTCGATCTTGATTTCTCTGAGTTTTGGCTGGATTTCCCATCAACACTTCCACAAGCAAACAGAGTTGCGCTCATTGTCACCATAAGCAGAAGACTTATTATTTTCTTTTTCATACAAATAATCCTCCCGATAATAAAAAACATCTCATTGTGTATAAGAAGTACTTCTTTATACTATTTATCTTAACATCCATCCTGTCTTCCTGCCCAGACTAAAAAAATTGACATTCACTATTGAAAATTTGACATTTAAAAGAACCACGATAAAGTTATCCAGTTTTATCGTGATTCTTCTTCGGTTTATAGTGGGTATGTTCGTTTATTCCAGAAATGGCCGTGACCTTCTTTCCAAATCCCGAATATTTTTATTGTAAGGAATTGCAACGACCGGCAAAGTCACAAGCCATGCCAGCACCGTTGCCAGATAATATGCATATTCACCGATATAAATAGACAGGACAAAGATCGAGAAGGCTCGTGCCGCAAGTTGCAGAAAAGCTGCGTACATTGGATATTTCGGATGGCCCAGAGTCTGAATTGCGACTCGGTATAAGTACATTGGTGTCATTATAAACATGCCTAATGTTGTCACTCGCACATTTGTAACTGTAACACGCAGCGTCTGATCATATAGTTCATCTGTCCGCAAGAGGAAAATGTTCGCCAACTGTGGTGCAAAAATCTGTACAAAAATGTTTAGAACTGCCGTGATGATTAAAGCCACCAAGATAATCTGATATACGCCTTTTTTAACTCTTTTGATCTTGCCGGCACCCAAGTTCTGTCCGATAAATACGGAAAGTCCAGTCTGGATCGCCATAATTACAGATTCCAGTAAAGTAAAAATCTTCGTCGCCGAGGAAACACCGGCCGTAAAAAAGGGACCGATTGCATTCACCTGACTAGATACGAGACTTCCGCCTAAGGAAATCACCGCACTGTTGACCAGCATTGGAAGCCAAAGTTCTGCAATTTGCCGCATCAGTTTCTGTTCAAGTTTCCAATCAGATCGCTGTCGAGGGAACATCGAGCTTTTGCAAAGTGGCACTAGAGCAATCAACATCGCCATGAACTGTGCAATAACAGTTGCAATGGCACCGCCTTTGACACCCCAGCCAAAGCCCACAATAAACAACAGATCCAAACCGACATTAATGATAGTCGAGGTACTGATGGCATAAAGAGTAATCTTACTGTTTCCAATCCCACGCAATAGTGCGACAGCAACATTATAGATGAAAATAAACGGAATGCCCAGAAATATTATGAAAAAGTAATCTCGCGTCATCGCTAGAATCTCTGAGGGTACTTTAAATATTTGGAAAATTAGTTTCAAATTGCTTTCGACTAGGATTGTCAATGTAAGTGCAAGAATAAGAGTAAGTGTTCCAGCGTTCCCGACGATTTTTTTAAGTCGGTCACGATTGTCTTTTCCAACATTATAAGAAACCAGAATGCTGAGTGTACTCGATAAATCCCGGGCAATAGCATTGAAGAGCCAGATAACCCAAGAACAACTGTTAACCGCTGCCAGAGCCTGAATATTAATAAATTTTCCGACAATAACAGCGTCGGTAATATAATACAATTGCTGGAAAATATTCCCGAACACCAACGGCAGGGAAAAGAGCATTACCAGTTTCACTGGCTTGCCTGTAAGCATATCAATGTCCTGTTTCCATTTGGATTTCCCGATACTAATCTTTTTCTCTAACACTTGTTTTCTCCTAAAATCAAGTTGCCTTAGCGCACCTTTAACGGCACGCAAAGGCAACCTGATATATTTGAATTGACTCTTTACTTTCGCACTAGTATTACACTAACTACATATTACATCTTATCCATTGCCTTTTCATCCGCATAATGTTCAAACCAGATATAGTAAACCTCTTTATCCGGATCTGCCACCAAATCATGATCAGCACCAGCTGGTATAAAGCTCCAATCACCGGCCTGCTGTGAAACAGTTTCCATATTGTTCTTTGCTTTATAACCGACACTCATATGAAAGTCTGATGCCCCTACGCAATAGTTCCACTGATGAACCTTGGGATGCCCGGCTTCGACCGTTCCCTCACCAATGGCCCGGGTTGTCCCCAGAATCACACGGCCCATCCATTTGGGGCAGAGAATCATCCGTGCTTCAGTGTTTGGTCCTTTACAATCCTGAATATATTGTATGCATTCACTGTGCAGGCGGAAATACGGAAGACGAATATGCCATCTATTAAACGCCGCCATATCACTCTGGTTCATTTCAACAATATTTAATACAAACTCCATGTCCTCAATCGCATGAATCTCATATTCTTCTTTCTCCATGTAGGGTACATAGAATGCCACTTCTGTAATTTGATGCTTACCGTCGCAATCAATTAGTTCCCCTTGCCCTTTGCCAAAGAATATAATTACACTCTTATCGCTAAAGAGTTCCGGAGAAATTCGATGTCCTGCTTTTAAGAAACATTTATAACTGGTAATACCGTCTTTATAGATCCCTGGTAAAAGCTCTGCTTTTGCAAAACCATTATCATCGAACTGAGCCCGGGCAGCTATATCTGATGCTTTATCAACATAAAAATTCTTTAAATATTTTTGTTCCATATTATTATCTTCCTTTCTTATTCAGATGCTTCTGTCTAATGTTTCAGTACATCGATAAGTTTCTCATCTTTAGCCAGTGTAATCATAAAATCACGTTCTCTGGTATAATGTTCATACCAAACATAAAACACCTCATTTCCCGAGTCGGCCACCAGACTATGGTCAGGTCCCGCTGGAACAAAACTAAAATCGCCCCCCTTCTGAACAATTGGTGCCTGATGATCAATACTTAGGTTAAATTCTGATTTTCCAACACTATAATTCCATTGCGCAACCGCTGGATGCCCTTTTTCATCTGTGCCTTCACCTACAGCCCTGACGACACCCATGAGTACTCTGCCAAGTTGTCCGGCACCTATAATCAGCCATGAAGTGGTATTCATACCTTTGCAGTCCTGATCGTAAATCTGTCCATCCGTGTATTTACGAAAAAAAGGCAGATGAATATGACTGTGTTCAAACTTCTCCCGATCCCATTGATTCATTTCGACAACACTCATAATAAATTCCATATCATCAGTTGCATGAATCGTAAATGAATCGTGATCGAAATCCGGCACATAGAATGATAGCTCTGTAATATTATGGGCTTCCTGCGAGTTTGTCACATAGCCACGCCCTTTGCCAAATATATACACCACTGTTTCGTTTTGATATAATTGGGGTCTCGTCTCACTGTTAGCTTTTAGGAAACACTTATAATTACGTATCCCGCCATCATAGCTTCCTGCCAACACTTCTTCCATATAAAAGCCATCAACATCATATTCGACATCAATATCTTCATTCCTTACGATATAATAATCTTTCATTTGAACGCCTTCTTCCTATTATTCCATTTCGCCTTTCGCCAGCTTTACAATATAGTCCCCTGCTCCTCTGCTATACTGTTCATACCACACGTAAAATACTTCCTGTCCCGATTTAGCCATTAAACTGTGATCTGGACCTGCCGGGATAAAACTCCAATCACCAGATTTGGTCTGCGTACTTTCTCCGTCTACAGTGAGCTCAAAATCAGCATTCCCCAGGCAATAATTCCATTGATGAACAGCCGGATGCCCTTTTTCATCGGTACCTTCACCAACAGCACGAACAACACCTATGATAACGTGTCCTAGCTGTTTTGGATTGAGCACATGCCAGGATGTTGTATTTGCTCCTTTGCAGTCCTGATCATATCGGACACATTGACTAAGCGAACGAAAATAAGGCAAACGAATATGAGAATGCTGATAATCGTCCCAATCATAATCATCCATCGTCACAACTGATTTGACAAACTCCATATCCTCAAAAGCATGTATACGATAAGGATTCTGATCAAAATTCGGAAAATAAAAACTTACTTTTTCCTCAATATTATGCACCTTGTCACAATCGGCGACATAGCCGCTTCCTTTTCCGAACATGTAAATGACAACTTTGTCCTTGCTTAGTTCCGGTTTGATCTCGCTTCCAGCCTTTAAAAAGCCCTTATAATTTCGGACACTTCCATCATGACTATCAGCTAAAAGCTCAGTAATGGCAAACCCTCGTGCATCGTACTGTTTTTCAATTTCCGCTGCCCGAGCAATATAAAACTGACTCATTTTACTTACCTCCCGCTTAATTAATGATATCTTAACCGTAAATCCCGTCCTTGTAATCGTTAAAGATCTGCTGATAACGTTGCAGGAAATCTTTACGCGAAGATACACCAGAAACATACTTCGCCCAGTTCTCTTCCATATCCGTATAAATCGAAGACGGCATATACACATATACATTCTCTACACCCTTACCGGCTTTTACTAATTCAACAACATCTTTGGCAATGGCCGGCATTTTATCTGAAACCTCCAGACTTTCAATTGCTGTCGGACTTCCCATGGTTTCCTGATGCCATATTCTCGCATCTTCGGATGAAGCAAGATAGCTGGCAAAATCTTTCGTACAAGCAACAACGTTTGGATCATCATTTTTTGTAACACTGATAGCAATGGAAGCAATAGCCATTTTATTCTTGTCGGCATCATTTGAAACTGGAAGAATATCCTGTTTCACATAATCAAGCATCTTCGGATTGGAGTTCTGGATATTCGGGGTTTCATAAGATCCTTCACCAACCAACATTGCACACTCCTCAGCAAAGAAAGCATTCCTGCAAGTCCACTTATCAGCCGAAACTGCACCCTCCTGAGCAAAGGGCATTAATATATCTTCATATGTATCCAGCAATTCAGCCATCTCCGGATCTTTATCCAAGCCAACATCTTCACCATTCAATAATTTATCGAGCGTCTCTTTACCGCCATCTTCTTTATTCAATAACCAGTAATTCCCAACGTTGTTAAACAGGTTTAAATAGGTTTCCGCCCAAGGCATCATAAAGGGCTGAACACCTTTTGCCTTCAGATCTTTGCAATACTGCAGCAGTTCATCCCTAGTCTGCGGGGTGTGGTCCCAACCAGTCTCTTTCAAAATACGGGTATTGTAAAGAATCCCTGTGCCCTCAATGACCACTGGTAACACCTGCATGCCATAGTCTCCATTCGTTCCATTGGCGATCTGCTCTTTGGTCAGGAGATTATATGCTTCACAACCAGTGCTTAGATCTTCACAATACTGCCACCAACTTTCACGGCGAATACCGTACCCCAGCGTTATGATATTCGGCAGTTCCCCCGCAGAAAGCGCCGAGACCAATAAATCCTCATATTTATCTGAGCTGGGGAAGGTTGCGGTAATCTCGCCAATTTCCGGATGATCTGCTTTGTAAGAATCAACCAAAACATCAAAGTTGTCGGTCCATTGTCCCAAAGGCAACATTACTGTCAGATCGATGGAACCCGCCGGAAGTTTTTTGATATCGGTGCTCTCCGATTTCACATTGCTTTTAACGACAGTTGTCTGCTTCTTTCCGTCATCCTTGTCAGATGAACCACATCCGCCAAAAGCAGAAACTGCCATAAGCATTGTCATTAATAATGCTATAGTTTTGATTTTCTTCATAACACCTTTCTCCTTTCATATGTCCCTTTTATTTATTATAAATTTGATTACTCAAAATTATAATCTTTGCTACCCCTTGACTGCCCCTACGGTAACACTGCTGAGTACCTGTTTCTGTGCGGCAATAAAGAAAATGAACAATGGCAGGATTGATAACGTAACCGCCGCAACCGCCACATCCCAAGAAAACAGTGCTTCATTGAATAAGGACATCATTGCGATTTGGATCGTCCGCTTCTGCGGTTTAGTCAGAATAAACTGAGTCATCAGATAGTTATTCCAGTACTTCAGCACCTCCAACGACACGATGGTAAAAGTTGTACCTTTAGTCAGTGGAAACACAATCCGCCAGTAGAGAGTAAACGCAGAACAGCCATCTATAATAGCAGATTCTTCGATTTCCAAGGGTAGTACCTTGACCGCACCGGTTACCAAAAAAATCGACATCGGCAGAGAAAAAGTCCAATTACTGATAATAACCCCAAGAAAATGATTGCCCATATTAAGCACACCGATCATTTTCGCAAAAGTAATCATGATACACTGAAACGGTACACACATACCACAGAGAATCAGGCCAAAACATAGCTTAGTGAACCAGTTTCGATGGCGAGCAAGCCAATATCCGGTCATACCACTCAAAATGACTGTCCCAAGAGCAGAAAAGATGGTTATGATCAATGTATTGCCTAGCACTTTAGGATAATCCAGACGCTTCCATGCAGTCATAAAATTCTGCAAGGTTGGATTTTTAGGCAGCGCGGCAATGCTTTCAGTAATTTCTGCGTTTGGCTTAAAAGCATTCAAAACAGTAAAGTATAAGGGAATCAGTACAACAAAACAACTGACCATAATAAACAGCAAGGAAAAAAAGATATTCACTCTTTGACTCTTCTTCAAGACAACTCCACCTCATTTCTAGAAGTAAGCTTCATCTGACCGAAAGAGATAATCACCAGAATCAAGACGAAAAGAACAGATTTAGCCGCTCCATATGCCATCTGGTTACTCCTGAAGGCAGTTGCATAGATATTCATCATTACGCCCTCCGAAGTTCGATAGGGGTTACCGTTTGTAAGGGAGAGATTGGTATCATACAGCAGCATCGCCCAGTTAATAGCGATAAATAAACACCGTGTTATTGTGCCCCGTAAAAGTGGAATTGTAATGGAACGCAACATCTGCCAACGAGTTGCGCCGTCAACGATAGCCGCCTCATAATAATCTTTGGATATTGCGGCAATACCAGAATTGTAAATAATCATCAGATATCCTGACAGTGACCAAATCATGACAATTACCAGTGCCCAGAAAGATGATTCCGGAGTTGTGAACCATTCCTGAGCGAACCACTTGATTCCACTCCATTTTCCAAACTGAACAAAAACGTTCTGGAAAATAAACCGCCACAGAAAGCCCAACACAACACCCCCAATGATACGTGGTGCATAAATCAGTGCCCGCCAGAAATTCTTAAGGGGAATGTCACCAGACAAAACATAAGCCCAGGCGAAACCAATTAGGTTGGAAAACACTACAACCACAACGGAAAATTTAATTGTAAACCAGAAGGATGTCCAGTAGGTTTTATCTTTTAGCGATCTTGCATAATTTTGAATTCCAATGAACTTATAAGTCGGATTAATTCCATTCCAGTTTGTAAAAGAGTAAAATAATTCGCTCACTAATGGTATTAAAAACAGCAATGTGAATACCAACATAGCCGGTCCTATGAACAATGTATAATTACCAAAGTTTTTAATGTTCTTTTGAAATTTACTGGATTTTTCATTATTCAATTAGATCTATCCCTCCTTCATAATTATTGTGCTGATTTTATATGATATATACAAAGTACTTTTATATAATATACACAATACATCAAGAAGAGTTTTTACAAAACATATTTTTTTGACATAAAGGGGGATTATTTCGACCTCTTATTCAAATTATTTGACTACTCTGTGACCGATACTCATAACGATACTGTGCCGGCGAAACTCCTGTCACAACTTTAAACTGTCTGGAAAAATACTTGGCATCAAAATAGCCGACCTGATCAGCAATTTCCATGATCTGTAAATCGGTCGATGTCAACAATTCGCAGGCTTTTCGAATTCGTATATTATTTAAGTATTTCACCATTCCAATCCCAGTGTGCTTTTTAAACGCTCGACTTAGATAGTCTTTATTGATATGAAAATGATCAGCGCACTCCTGCTGTGAAATTCGTTTCATATAGTTCAATTCCAGATAATCAGTCACTCTCGCCATCATGTTGGGACTCTCCTGCATCAACTTTTTGTTTTCAATCAGTTGTTCGATGCAAGTGATGAAATACTTATACATTTGTTTCAATGTTCCGTCCCAGGAGTTTCCCAAGATATCGCCAAGAGTTTTGATATGCTCAGTTAAAAATACATCTTCATCCGTAATTTCTGCTGCTCTTTCCCAATCATTGTACAGTTGAAAAAACTCTTCCCAAAGCAAGCGCAGCAGACCAATAGTATGCGGCTGCCCGTTCATAACTATCTCTGCCCATCTCTGCAGCTGTATTTTAATGGTTGGCAGATCGCCGATAATTATGCTGGAGTATAATGCACTCTCTTTCTGCAAACTACTTTTCAGGTACATATTCGACATTTTTGAGTCATACTCCTTTAAAGCAAAAATACCGAACTGATCATTATGATCGGCAGCGATCATCGCCTCTTTCCAGGCTGTTCTCAGTTCATTCGGAAAGGCATGCATACGGCTGCTGCCCAGAATGACAGCACAATTTTCTCGCAATGCCAGTTCTTTAATCCGGTGCAGCTCCCGATCAAAATCCACTTGTGCCGGTCCATAAAGTAAGATAACAATATCCATAGAAGGCTGCATATTCTGAAAAATAACACCTTGCCCTACAGATTCCAGTTCTTCTTGGATCTGGTTAAGCAGCCGGCTCATTCGTTGTAGAAACTCATCCTGATGCACCGACAGCGTACTGCCAGTACAGTGTAGAACACGGCATTGCTTTTTCTCGGAAAACTGTGGTGCCACCTCTAAAAGCTGTGCAAAAGACGATTCTACTAGTTCTGCTTGAAATAGGTTTCGTAAAAGATCCTGTTGATATTCCGAAGTATTTTGCCGTCTTGACAATCCTGAGAGCACACTCTGACTTTGCGGGTCGGCACCAATCTGCACTTGAGCCTTTTTCACCGCTCCATAAAGCTTGTCCTGCTCAATCGGTTTCAACAAATATTCCAAGGCTCCAAGAATGAACATTGAACGAACATATTGGAAATCATCATGGCCGGAAATGGCAATTACGGTCGTCCTGATCTTCTGGTCATTGATATAATTCATGATCTCTGTCCCCAACTCATTCCCGATTACAACGTCAACGATGGCTAGTTCCGGTTTCTCATCCTGAATCAGCCGGGTCGCTGCTGCTACGGTTTGAGCCATAAAGATCCTTTCAAACCCTAACTCCTCCCATGGCAGCAATAAAAAAATCGCATCTCTGACATGACTTTCGTCATCGACTATCAATACTTTCATTGGACTCCTCTCCGATTGGTCTTGCCTGAAGCGGCACAATAAATTCCACCGTAGTGCCACCCAGCTCATTAGCGGTAAGAATAAATTCGCAATAGCCGAAACTCAGCAGAAACCGAGAATAGACATTTTCAATACCGATGAAATGATTATGATTTTCATCTTCTCTCGTAGAAAAAGACAATGCTTCAGTCTGCTTTTTATCGCTCGAACTATCCTGATACAACAACTTCATTCTAATTTCTTCAATCTTAGCATAAACCTTTTCTGTGATTTCCAGTGTTACCGGTACACCATTATCAGCGACTAGCAGATGCAGGTACTCTGTTTGTGCGAATACTTCGAGATTAATTACACCACCAGCGCTTTTCATAAGGTTTCCATGAGTAATAGAATTCTCAATCAATGGCTGGATTGACATTTTGGGGATTTTAAAATCGCCGCTGTCCGGCCCAATTTTATAAGTTACTATCAGATGCTGTTCAAATCGCATCTGCTGCAGCTCAATATAGCGCCGAGTGTACTCGATCTCTTGATCTACATAAACCAGAACTGGTTCCAGAACCATCGCATAATGAAGCATTTGTCCAAATGAGGAAATTAGCTGATACTGCTTTAGATCTTTATTTTTCAACGCATTTGTAGCAAAACATTGAATAACGTTATAAATGAAATGCGGATTGATCTGTGCCTGCATCGTCCGCAATTCCGACTGCGTATAAGCCAGTTTTAACTCATACTTCTGAATCGCATGCTCTTTTAAGGAATCCATCAGTTTCTGAAACGAGTTAATTAAAGAACTGATTTCATCCTGCTTATCATATGTAATATAATCGCTGATTTTCCTGGGCTTATCCCAGTTTTTTCTAGCTCTTTCTTTTTCCATAAAACAGGTGATCCTACGCAGCGACCTAGTATATTTCATAATCCGACTGGAAATTACCAGCAGCAACACACTGACCAGAATAGCAAAAATCAGCAGAATCGAAATCATCTGCCCAGTCGTGAGTGCATACACACTCTTGGTCGTCGCCACCTTAACAATATACCAGTCAAAATAAGGAGAATTGATCTTAGTCTCGGTCAGGATCAAGCCCTTAATGCGAGAAAACGCATAGGAAAACCCACTTTTATGATACCATGGATAACACTTTACAAAATCCTGCATCTGACTCTTTACATCGCTGGAAGCAATGATTTGATTCTGTGCATCCAATACATAGATTGTTTCATCTTCACTATAGACTGCCTTACAGTTTTCCATAATAAAAGAAGTCGGCAGATCAATCGCCACATACGCAAAAGGTTTTTGTTCCACTGGCAGGTCCGCAATCGGCAGCCAGATTGTAAATACTGTTTCATCGGCAGGATACTTATCGATATCGGGAATATTGTGCCCATAATCATTTTTAATGTGTGTCGATTCCACATAAACATCTCGAAAAGAATCCATCTGTGGAATTGTCACATCCGGGCTAACCACACCATTATAAATTTTCAGCAGGTTTGGCTCATACAAAATGGAAAAATTCTCTTCAGGCATAACTAGGTAAATTTGCGTTGCAGCACTGGAAGCATAGTATACCGATTTAAAATACTCAATGATACGTAGCTCATTATCGGCCACTTCCTCCTGGCTGTGATGATATTTTAAGAAACCCATTAAAGAATGATTTATATAAACAGATTTCGTTGCCGTAATCATACTGGTAATGTAGTGATCAATATTTGTACCGGATACCTCCGTAGCAATCTGAGTCTGGTATTCATAGCGTTTCATCGCATTTGTCTGCATAAACCGATATATGTACAGGGAAAAGAAAATCACGAAAAAGAGCATACAAATACTAATGTCTGTAATAATTTTACGACCGATACTGGTGTATCTCTTTTTCCTGTCCATAGACCTCCTCAATCATGAACTCTAAGTATTCTCGCGATTTACGTGCACACTTTTGAGTCTCGGGCCAGTTGTAGGTTTCTAATGCTAACGCCCCTTCGTAGTTGATATCCCGAAGTGCCTGCAGAATTTCTCTAAATGACAAATGCCCATGTCCGGGATAATAGCGATCATTATCAGCAATATGAACATGTTGGATCCATGATCCAGCTGCACGGATTGCCCGCCCCATATCGCTCTCATCAATATTCATGTGCACCGTATCAATATGAAGACGAATATTTTTATAGTCATGCTCCTCCATAAAGCGAACTCCATCGGCAATCGTGTAAAGAAAATCGCTTTCGTAATGATTCATAATCTCATAGCCCACTAGAACATTGTACCGTTTCGCCAGCTGGTCCAGACGATACAGACTCTCTTCAACATTAGAAACAAACTCTTCCGCTGAAGCAGCATCACTGAACCTTCCCTGCATCGAGCCGAGAATCACCAGGCTATGATGCGGGCTGGCAGTAATCATATGCTCCTCTATGCAGGCAATCGCCCGGTTTCGTATATCGCGGTTATGATCACCAATATTCAGGTGCCAGGTCCCGTAAGCCATTCCAGTACCAATTGATGTCAATTTCAAATGGTTAATCTCCAACTGTTCATTCAGCTTTTCTCGATTGATTTCCCTCGAATCCTGAATATGCATCTCCACCGCCTGATAGCCATCGGCTGCCATCTTAGGGAAAATATCCTCAAATGCTCCGCGATATACGATCGGAGCTTTTGATCCAGCCTGTAAACATCCTGTTGTTGCAATCATCATGTCTTTAATCTCCCTTCTATCCATTGTTTTTTTATTATTGCCCAACTCTCTAGTTATGTCAACTCAATATACAGCTATACAAGTGGACTTTTTTGACTCTTTTACTCATTAATTCGAATATGTATATAAATTTTCGAGGAATTAGTATATTTGTTCTTAAAACGCACCTGATAATACGTGCGAAATTACCGAATTAATTATATGATAGACAAAGTGGCAGAAAGCCTTTATATCAGCGTTCTGCCACTTCTTCTTCAAAATTCCCTATCAAGGAAAGAAAGGAATGTACATGAAGCATCCAAATTTATTTAGTCCGATTAAAATCAGGGGACTGGAATTAAAAAACCGTATTGACTTCCCGGGGATGGGCACCTTCTACACAGATGACGGAGGTTATGCCCGAGCAGTATAACATAACTATTTTTCAGAGGCTGCCGCACGAAATAATTCGTGGGCAGCCTTTTTTTGACATAAATATTTGAAAGAGTATCTTTCTAAGGGAATCACTATTCCTGCACATCAATAATAACTTTCATTGTTGTCTCTCGGTTTTCATCAATATACTGATATGCCTTTAGATAGTCTTTAAATTGAAAATGTTTGGAGATGAGTGGAGCCAACGCAACCTTACCTTCTTCAACGAGTTTCATAGCGTCCAGATAATCTTCATTTCTATACATCATAGATGTATTTAGATCCAATTCATGATCATTCAATACTGCCAAATCCACCTTTGCCATACCGGCAAATACAGCCACAAGAATGATGGTGCTGCCTTTTCGAGCATATTTAATTGCCTCTCCCATTGTAACATTGTTTCCGGCACAATCATAAATCACATCCGCTTTATCTGGCCCGAAGTTTTCCAGCATTGCCTCTCCAAAGTCTTTTTCTTTTGTATTAATGCAATAATTGATCCCGCATTCCTTTGCTTTTTTCAGACGTACATCACTAATATCTGTAATCATAACGCTTCTGGCGCCCAGACCTTTGGCGACTTGCGCTACTAAAATACCAATTGGACCAGAACCCAATACTGCAATTTTAAGATTCTTTACATCTCCGACCCGTTTTACGGCATGAACAGCAACAGCAAGTGGTTCAATCATTGCCCCTTCATCAAATTCCATGTCATCAGGAAGGGGTGTAACCTTTTTATCAGCTACTGCAAAATAATGGGATGCCACTCCTGTAGTCTGAAAGCCCATTACCTTCAATTCTTCACACAAATTGTATCTTCCATGTCTGCATGGATAACACTCTCCACAGACTACTTGTGGCTGAATGGTTACTTTCTGTCCTATTTTCAGCCCCGTGACACTTTCTCCTAGTTCTATTACAATGCCGGATACTTCATGGCCTTGTGTAACCGGGTATGAAGTAAAAGGATGTTCTCCATGATAAACATGGACATCTGATCCACAGATTCCAATCTTCATAATCTTAATTAAGACTTCTCCCTCATGCACTTTCGGAATGTCCACTTCATTAAACTCGATAACTCCTGGTCGTGTCATAACCTGCTGTAACATCTTTCCTTTCATTTCTAGTCCTTTCTTTCATCACATTTTTTATTAGAACTTTCCCTTTTTACGTTACTTCCTGTTGTTTGGAATTCTTATTAAAATCGTAGTACCTTCCCCTACTTGTGAGTGTATTGTAACTCCATATCTGGGACCATAAATCATGCGAATCCTCTTATTGGTATTTGATATCCCGATAGATTTTGTCTTTTGATGCATGACTTTCTCGATCTTCTCCTGAGAGATTCCACATCCGTTATCCTCAACGAAAAAAATAATATCATTTTTATCCTCCTCCACCGAAATCTCCAACAATCCATCTTCTTTATAATCCTTAAATGCATGTACAATTGCATTTTCTACAAAGGGCTGTAGAAACAGTTTTGGAACTTCAAGATTATTGTACTTGTCTGGAATAAAAATTGAAACCTTAAAAAGTCGTTCATATCTCCTTTCCATAATTGAAAGATATCCCATAAGCCATTCCATATCTCCCTTAAGCGGAACCAGATACTTGTTGTTTTTACTTGTATACTGAAGCATACGCGATAAATTCACAATCATATTGCTCGCTTTATCAGAATCTCCATTAAGGCAAAGCCAGTTAATAATATTAAGTGAATTGTATAAAAAATGGGGATTAAGCTGAATATTTAATGCCATGATTTCCGAATCCCTTTTTTGCAATCGAATCTCATAATTCTCGTGTACTAATCTTTTCAGGTTATGATTCATCTCATTCAGTTTACTATAAAAAAATGCAAACTCCTCTCGAGAATTATATTGTACCTCAGTATCAAAGTCCCCTGCTCCTACTCTTTCAATCATTTTAAGCGGTTTATATACTTTTCTATTAAGACTCCTGGAGATGTAAAATGCTGCAAGTGAATCTAAAAACGTAATAAGAGCAATCATTATAGCCATAACTCTTATTAGCTTATCTACAATTTGATCTGTCAATTCACTCACAGGAAGCATTGCAACAACATACCATCCCGTCACCCGGCTTTTTGAATATGCCAGAATATAATTTTGACCCTTAAAATCCTTTTGAAAACTTCCTTCATCCGTATGAAACTTTAAAGTAGAAACTAGGATATCACCCTCATCCCAATTCTCATCTGATGAGCAGACAAGCTTTCCTTGCTTCGACTGAACAAAATACTTTGCAGAATTATTTTTTCCCACATATTCCATTAACATGGTCCTTAAATTTTGTTCTGTAAAATTAACAACAAGATACGGCTCTTCAACCTTATCTGACAATTCAAAAATTCTACCAAAAGAAGTCTTACTTGGATGAAGTTTTCTAACGGCAGAAAACAGCTTTGAATATTCCAGATTCTTGCTCATATTGTCTATTCCAAACATGGTCGCATAATCATAAGTAGGAACCCAAATAAGTTCACCTTCTGCCTGATCAGCCTGTTTTGCAAGATCTGATTTTATAAACTGTCCTTTAGGATAAAAGTTTTTACGTTCCTCCCCAAACCGGTAAAACGAAGTGACCAGATGTGCTGAATACACTTCATTGTTCCAGGGAAGATAACTCAATAGAATTTGAGATATCTTATCGCTAGCTTCATTTAACTTTACCGGATCCTCTTTATCAATATTTTCGAAAATCTCATAGATACGAGCATCTATATTTAGCTTTAAAGAGAATTCTTCCACATAATCTAAATTTTTATCTAAAATAGTACTTGTCTTTTGCACATCATGGATAAACTGAGTTTTAGCCTGTTCAATTAAAGTGTTGCGCGAAACTATAAATACAACACAGCCTAACACTATCAACGGAATAATGGACAAAACAACAAATGATAAAAGCAGCAGAGTTCTTAGCCTGGTATACTTAAGTTTTTCTCGTAACTTCTCTTGAAACCTCTTTTTCATATGTCCTCCTTTTACGAAATTCATCAGGAGTAAGACCATGCTTCTTTTTAAAGGATCTTATAAAGTAATTCGGATCACGATATCCCGTACTGGCCGCAACCTCTTTAATCTTTTTGTCTGTATTTATGAGCAATTCTTCCGCCTTATCTATCCGAATATTGCATAAAAAAGCTGAAAAAGATATTCCAAATAAATTTTTAAATAAAGTGCTGAAATATGATGGATTAAAATGAAATAGGGCAGCTACAGATTCGAGGCTGATTTCATCCATATAATGAGTTTCAAGATATTCCTTACATCCTTTTATGAATCCATCAGCTGATTTTTGATGTGATATACAATTTGCAATTATAAATATAAGCTGCTGTCCTTCTTTCAAAAGTTGCTGAAAAGATTCTGTTTGAATCAATGCCTGATCTCTCTCATACAGCTTTTCCCTTTGGTCCTTTTCAATTAATGGTCCAAGCTTCTTAAGTAGTTGATAAAATAAAAAAACGGTTCTCTTTTTCAAAATAACAGGTGCAGTTTTTTCTTCCTGTGAAGCGTGTCTCAGCATACTTTCAAATAATTCTCGGGCTTTCTTTATTTGCCTATTCTGTACAGCTGCAAAGAAATCGTTGTTATTTAATTCTTCAGGATCGGTAATAGTTGAAACTTTTGTATTCTCATGAAAAAATAAATTCTTTGTTTCATAAAAAGAAAAGTCCAGTGCCTCTATAGCCTCCTCATACGCACTACATCTTTGTAAAAATAAATTATCTTTCAATTCACTGACAGCAATAAAAATATTACTAAAACCTTTTTTCTCTATAATCCCAGACAATTCCTCAAGTTTATTCATATTGGGAAGTTCTTCATCCACAACAAATGTTGCCAATGTATGATAAGCTGAATGAAGTTCAAATGTAAGCGAAGAGACTGGATCAAAAAACTTTTTAATCATGTGGCCAATCTCTCTGCCAGCTTTCTCAAAGTAATGGCCATCTTCGCTGGCACTATCAGCTTTTATCAAAAACAGATACCCCTGCTGCTTTAAGGGCAGCAGGGATACAAGCTGATCCCCTGCAGAAAATTTGGGATCCTGCACAAATTGATTTAAAATCCGATCCACATAAGCCGGAACGGTCTCTTTTAGTCTTTCCTCTTGATCAGCTGCTTTTCTCTCTTCATTTCGATGTTTTATTATCTTTTTTTTGACATCATTTATGGTTTCGTTCAGTTCCTGTCGATCTACAGGTTTAAGAAGATAAGCGCATGCCTGCAGACGTAAAGCCTCTCTTGCATAATTAAACTGTGCATACCCACTTAATAAGACAAAAAATATATCTTTGTTTTTTCCTCTTATTTCTTTTAACAATTCAATACCGTCCATCTTTGTCATACGTATGTCACTGATTACGATCTCACATGAAATATGTTCTAATATTTCAAGTGCTTCTATTCCATCGGATGCTTCCCATACCATATCGCTGGGACATATTTCTTCCAACAGCGAATAAAGTCCCTTTCTATGTAGTTTTTCGTCATCTACGATCAGAATATTATACATATTACCACTCACTTTGTACGTAAATGCTTAATCATGGTACATTATATCATACTTTTTCTTATATGTTTCGCTTTTTAGTATGATAACAGGTATTTCTATACTTCTTTTTATCTTGCCACCTGCTTCCAGTGTAACCTTTACAGGCGCCAGTTCACGTGTCTGACCGCCCTCTATTAAAAGTTTTGTTTTCTCTTCTAACCTGCCAAATGGAACCTGAAATGGATGAGCAGAGAGCATTACGCCTGCCTCATCTCCCGCAAACTCATCTGGCATACTAATATAAAAACCAGCTACTCCATGCTTTCCTGCTTCAAGATCTCCTATATCAGATGTTGAGGTATCACTTTCAAAAATCGGTTGATAATCCCAGTAGTAAAATTTCTTTTCTGTGACTTTGAACCCATCTGGCACTTGTATAGACACCTTTACGTTTTTCCACATTCTCTCCTGATGTCCCATCACAAAACGGAGCAGGAAAATATTGCAGTCATCCGAATATAACTTTGGCATCACAATTCCATAAGGTCCAAAGTACATTTCTTTATTTCCAAGGCTTCTACATTCTGTAGATACTATATTTTCTTCTCGAACAGAAAAGCCACGCGGATCCATATGCTTTTTCGCTGATTCCTCAGGCTGCAGCAGAACGGTTTCCTTTTTGAGTTCTCCCTCTGCACCGGTTCCGTAAGGTCTTATATTCAGCTCTACCTTAAATTCACAGGCATTGTTGTTCTTAACATAAAATTCTGTACCTGTCTTATCCTCATGGTATTCTATATCAAATCGAAAAGCACCAACTTTTGCATTTTTGAGACTGTAATCAGTAAGTAATCCCTGAGGCTGCAAAATCAATGTCTTTTCTACCCCATGAAGTCTGATCCCCAGCCATTGTTCTGTTGACTGCTGAATCCAGGCCCCCTGCCCCTGACTACATCTGGTAAGGCAGCGCTTTTTGTTTGTTGCTCTGGGCCACCAGAATAGTGATCCTGTTTCATCTAATCTATCATACATAAGCTGTAGAGAATAAAACATTTCTTTTCTTGTATGACTTCCACCCAGACGAAGCGTACACCCCGTTGCAGACGGATGCATACCAAAATGCAGTTCCCGCATTGTCTGAAATTCAGGGTCATAATTGGTGATCATTACCGACTGAGCATATCGATGTAAATTTACATATGGCTTATAATCAAGATCATAGAGCCCATACAGAGGAGCCATCACTGTAGCCGTATCTTCTCCTCCATAGTAATACAGATTGTCACCTACATAAAAGTGATCTTCCCTGTTTTCGCCCATGTTATTGCCACCTGTAATCTGTTTGCCAAAGGGTCCGTCGTCCTCCATATACTCCGCCATGTCGATTGGCATCTGTTTCAGCATTCTGTCAACTTCGTCCGTGTCTTCTCCCACCGCCTTCAGGATACTCCGGTAACCTTTCAAAGCATAGAAGCATTTCACATTCGCACCATAATCATACTTTTTAAATACAATCAGATCACTGGCGTAATGACTGGAAAAAAGAATGTGATCGGGATGTTTTGCTTTCAGCATTCCTTCATATAACTCTTGGAAACGGGAAGTAACATCCCTATTTTCTCGGAAATAAGATTGATCTGCTGTCAGTTCCAGATATTTTCCCGCAATTACAAGCGGGGCGACATAAAAGAAGATGCTGTGATCCGAATAGATACTGAATCTGGGCACATTTCTCTTTGCCAGATACTCCATAGCACTTTGGCCAATCTCAGGTATCACATACATCACACTTACAACATCCGGCTCGATATCAATTCCCCAAAGCCTTGATAAAGAGTGGGACGGTGCCCCCTGCCAGTTAGTGAGCAGATTTCCATGAGAATCGAAAGAAAGACAGTTAAAGTTGTCCAGTATAAATCGGATATGCATGTCCCTGTATTTCGCACCCATATCCTTATCTTCACGAATTCCTGTCCTCATATCCCCGAAACGATCTTTCCAAAATTCCGCAGTGATATTCACCCATTCTAAGGAAGTATGTTGATAGAGCATACCTAATGCCTCATGGACCTCATCTCTCTTTGGTGTCACAGCAGCAATAGTTGTAAACACCCTGCTTTCCCCAGCCTTCAATTCAAAAGGCACATACATTCTTGGATTACCAGCATCCCCTTCACACGTTCCATCCAGAAGCTGAATCGCTGCGCAGGCCTCCGGATGCCATAATACCAAAAGTTTCTGATCCCACTCCGAACGGTACGGATTCTGTGTATAATCTTCAAAACATTCCCCGTATTTCTCGAATTGATTTACAAACTTCTGATCCAGAGACAGCTTTACTCTGCCTTTTAATGTAGTTCCGGAAGTGTTTTTGATCTCCATGCAGTACAGTGCCCCCGCCGGTCCTGGAAGCGGGTGAATCTTAGACACCTGGAGAGATTCACTTTCAAGAACAGGTGCCAGCGAAAAGACTTTCGTCTCCAGACCTTCTTGCCGGGAAGCCGTAACCGGAAGAAACTGATCCAGATACCAAGTATTTGATGATGGATCAGCCCCATGCATCCGAAGTCCATTCGCCAGTTCTATCTCATAATTCATCTTACCCAGCAGTAAAGCGGTATCATTCTGATAGTATTGTCCGATATGGCCTTTAAACTGCCCTCCGACATCCGGTCCTCCAGATGGAATTGCATAAATCTTATCGTGAGGCGTGCAGATAAAATGAAGGCGCCCTAACGTATCCTGTCCGATCATCGTCCTTCCATTCGACTGTACGAATAATTGTCTGTCACTGATGGACCAGTCCGTCATCTCTGATTTCTCATCATATGCTGCCTGAAAATATGGGGACTGATATCCTTTTTTCCATAAGTCTTCCCATGTCTCATACAAGGCTCTTTCTCTCAAATACATTGCTGTCTCCTCCCGAAATATTCAATCTTTTTAATTTTCAGCCTTTCACACCTGACATTGTGATTCCCTCAATCATATATCGCTGTCCAAAAGCAAAAATAATAATAACAGGGATTAATACCAGACACGCTGCCGCCATCATCAAATTCCATTCTCCACGATATGAACCCGTAAATAATTGGAGGCCAAGTGCTACTGTGTAGTTTTTTTCTGAACTTAAATAGACAAGGGGTCCAAGGAAATCATTCCAAGCATTTAAAAACGCAAACATTCCCACAACTGCCATAGCAGGTTTCGTTATTGGCAGTATAATTTTCGAAAATATTTGTATATGTGTTGCCCCATCCAGATAAGCCGCTTCATCAAAATCCCTAGGTATTCCCATATAGAATTGTCTCAGTAAAAATATGTAAAAAGCTCCGCCCCCAAACCATGCCGGTACGATCAAAGGAATCAGGCTATCTACAATTCCTATTTTTCTCCACATTAAAAATATTGGAATCAGTGTTACTGCAAATGGAAGCATCATACTGCTAATTATACATGCAAATACCACATTTCTGCCTTTCCAGTCTATTCGTGCCAGACCATATGCACAAATTGAACTCGTGAGCATTGTTCCAACAACACAGCCAACTGTAATTACGAAAGAATTTAAAAAATAGCGTCCAAATGGTAAGGTGTCAAAAACCTCTTTATAATTCTCCCACATAAATTTAGATGGGATCCATTTAGGAGGCATGGCAAAGATCTCGGTCATATTCATAAGCGAACTTCGTACCATCCAAAGTAACGGAATAATGCAAAAAGCTGCGCCCAATATTAGAACAAAATAGGTTAAGGTGCGAATAATTACTTTTTTAACGTTTTTATCTTCCTTCACTTTTACTCACCTCCATAATAAACCCATTTGTTCGAGCCTTTAAAGATAACTACCGTAAGAATCATAATAATGATAAACAAAACCCAGGCAATAGCACAAGCTTTACCCATTCTGCTAAATTCAAAAGCTTCTCGATAAAGATAATAAACATAAAACAGACTCGCATTATTAGGTCCGCCCTGTGTCATCATATAGGGTTGCGTAAACAACTGGAAACCATTAATGATTCCCATAACTGCATTATAAAAAATTGTTGGTGTCATCATAGGGAGAATCACATGGCGGAGTTTTGCCCAGAATCCCCCACCATCAATTTCCACTGCTTCCAAAAGCTGACGAGGAACGTCCTGAAGTCCTGCCAGAAATATAACCATAATTTGTCCAGTGGTCCACAGATTAACAAAAGCTAAGGTCGGAATCACAGAACTCTCTCCGGAAAGCCATTTGCTCGTAGGCAAGTGCACTCCTCTTAATATATGATTTGCCAGACCCATATCAGGATTAAATATCCACATCCATATTGCAGCAACAGCAACTACTGGAACAACCGTTGGCAGATAAAAAATAGTGCGGAAAATTCCTTTGCCCTTTACATTTGTATTCAACAGCATCGCAATTAAAAAAGCAACAATCAATGAGGACGGAACAGAAAGTAATACATAAATTGCAGTCACTGATAAAGATTTATAAAAATATGAATCAGCACCACTAAACAGAGTTTTATAATTTGATAATCCTGTAAAAGTCCCACCTGTTGTAAAATTATAATCCATAAAACTTAATACCAAGCTGACAATCATTGGTATCAAGGCGAAAAAGAGGAATCCCAAAATGCAGGGAAGGCTAAATAAAAAGCCCCAACGGTTTTCCTTTTTTTCTCTGACTGACATTGTTTTTCTTCTTTTTGTATTCATAAAAAGCCTCCGTTTATGAACGTTCGCCAGAATAAGTGCCATCAATCAGAGGATCTGTCTTCGCTTTAACCTCTGTCATTGCTTGTTCTGCTGTCTTTTTTCCAGACCATACTTGCTCCAGAGCTGACTTTACCTGTGTATTAATTTCGGTGAAATTTTTCACATCCATCTCCGTTGCAATCACTGCGTTTTCATAAGTTGATTTCACCACTGCATCCTGAAATCCTTTTGGTCGTGCCGGTAAATCTTCCGACGCCCACATATCCAACTTTTTCTCATCTGTATAATACTCTGACTGCACTGGCATCCATAGCGTCTGATATAACTCCGTAGTTTTCTTAGAACTTTCGGGATTTGTCAACCATTTGTATAACATCTCTGTTTCTTTTAAATGTTTCGTACTCTTAAATATTACAAGTGAACCTCCGTCAAAGAAAGTAGTATAGTTCTGGTCAATTGGCAGAACTCCAACGCCCCAATTGCATCCTGAATTTTTTAAATCCAGATGATTCCAACTTCCATCTATATACATAGCTGCCTGCTTTGAAGCTAAGGCCGTAGCAGCATCTGGCATCGCATTTTTTTGAACAGCAGTTGGTGAAACATGATATTTGTTGATCAGATCTGCAAAATTTTGCAATACCTGAGCTGATTCCGGATCATTTAACCCAAGACCATCCATCTGTTCATTTAAATAACCTCCCCCTGCCGAATATATAAATGGCATATAGGCATTCCAATCAGTTCCAAACATAACCCCGTATTGTTTAATGTTTTTTTCATCGAACTTAGGATCTTTTGCATTTCTATCATTAGTGTCAAGGGTGAGTTCCTGTGCTTTATCCACAAACTCGTCCCAGGACCATGCATTTTCCACTTTGGTAGGTGGTATATCTACATCTGCATCCTTGAAGCAATCGACATTATACATCAGATTGGTCGTCACATTGGCCTGAACCGGACCTGCAGACTTATCGGGTTCCCAATTCCACCAACAGGTTGAGAGGTAATCTTCTTTTTTTAATCCCATTTCATCCATCAAATCAAAGAAATTATAGATTAGACCATCCTCCCCAAATTTCAGCTTCCATGGTTCCGAATAACTTATATCCGGTGTCTCATCAGCTGCAATCATAGCATTTAATTTTGTTATAAAGTCTGGCTGAGGTATATGCATTAGATTTACAGTAATATTAGGATACTTTTCCATGAAATTATTTACCGATTCTTCTATAGCTTTTTTCTCATCACCACTGCCCCAGTAGGTAAACTTTAATGTTACCTCTTCACCATTTCCACTCTTTGTTTTCTTTTCTTTTGAGGCATTACTTTCAGATCCTCCGCAGCCACTGAGAAACACAGCCATCACCAAAGAAATTGCAAGCCCTCTTTTAGCTAGTCTACTTTTCATATTTCTTTTACCTCCTTCTTTTAACTCAATTTTATCATTTTGAAGGCTTAAAAATATAAGATAATCTTTAGATTGTAGCACTTTTTTTGTGATTTAATTAGTAGTAAGAGTTAGTGTAAAATCATAGTTGGCAAAAAGAATAAGACATTTTAGTTATGTAAACTAAAAAGGAAGTAGAAATAAATCTCCACTTCCCATTTTCATATCTACAGATAGTTTTATCACCCCAGTTAAGTAGCTTTGCAAAACCTCTCTGGTAACCCATACTGTTCTCTTATTTTCTTGATTTCCTCCGGAAGCAAAAGTTTATGCTTTCTACGATACTCATTATATGTATTCACCAGTGTTGTATTGTCTAATTCTTCGCAAAAAAACTCCTCACCACACTCTGCACATACAAGGATCTGAGCGTCTACATCACTAAAAAAATAGAGCTCCGGTGATTTTAATCTACTTAGGGACTTACAATTCCGTGAACCTGAGCTGCTCGAAAATATAAAATCACTATATTTTATCACTGTATAAATCTTTATAACCTTCACCATATATCTCACTGGCACTTCCAATAATCAAAAAAGCTCTGGGATCTAACTTTTTTACAATTTCCTCCAATTTAGGATATTGCTGTTTTCTTAGTACACATAAAATTACATTCTTATCTGTATTAGTATAAGCTCCTTGTCCCTTTAGATAAGTTACACCTACTTCCAATTCGTTTAAAATACTATTTGTAATATTCTGCGTATAATCACTAACAATAAATACCATGTTAGCTTCATCTTTTCCATATAGTACGAGATCAAGAATCATGGAGTTTACCATTACAGCAATCCCGGAATACAACGCTATATCAAAATCACGAAATATAATGCCTGATAAAGACACTATAATAGTATCTGTAATAAGATATATTTTCCCGGTTTTTAAGTACTTAAGTTTGCCGCGTAATAATTTTACAACAATATCTGAACCACCGGTTGTCGCTCCTGCTTTGAAAATAATACCCATTCCAACCGCTACCAAGAATGCCCCACCTATAGCTGCAAGTAAAGAATTTTTTGTAATACTTTCTATTGTTGAAAACAGATTCGTAAACCATGAGATCATTACGATAGCAAAAGAAGTTGATATTATAAACTTTAACCCGAATTTCCAAAACCCTAGAAGTATCAAAGGAACATTTAATAAGAAAAACCATGTTCCCGTTTTTACCTTAGTAACATAATTTAAAATGATACATAGACCAGACAAACCTCCAGGTACCAGATTATTAGGTTCTAAAAAGAGACTAACACCCATAGAATAAATTGCAGCTCCCAAAACTATCCAGATATACCGTACGATTTTATAGGACATTAAACTTTTCATCTTCATACTTTCTTCATTTTCTTAAACCCACCATCAAAATCTGCGCTAATTAATTCTTTGTTACATTCATTCGAGGACTAATATATTTAAATTTATCCCCTCTTATTATAGATTTCGTTTTATGCAAAGGATTATTATTTTGGTCGTACACCACCTCTTCCATAAGAAGGCATGGGCTTCCCCTCTTAATTTGTAAGAGAGACGCTTCCTCAGGTTTAGCTACGCAAACACTTATTTCCATTACAGAATTGCCTGAGTAAATTCCATACTTTTCCTGTAAAATTTGATACAATGATGTATCATTTAAATCCTCTGTCATTATTCTATTTAAATGTCCGGGAAAATATATATTTTCAAGCATAACTGGTATATTATCCGCTGTACGGATACGCTTTAAATGAATTATTTTCTCATCTTTGTTTAACCCAAGAGTTCTTTTATCATGCTCTTTAGGTTTTTCCATCACAAATAATAAAGTTTTCCCACCCGGCTCTTTTTTATTACGTTGACATAATTTTGTAAAACTGTTTGGACTTGACAAGTCTTCTACCATTTTCTTTTCAAGAACAAATGTACCTTTACCTTGTTTTTTCGCCAAAACACCTTCATCAACCAATTCCGATAACGCTTTTCTCACTGTCATTCTGCTTATTTTATATTTTTTACTGAACTCCATTTCTGTCGGAATCTTTTGATTTGGTTTCAGCTTTCCCTCTTTAATATCATTCAATATTATATTTTTCAATTGTTCATATAACGGTATGATACTTGTAGTGTCTAAAAGTTGCATTTACATACTCCATCCTAATTAAATTTTACAATTCGTTCTGCGATCCCTTACCAAAACATGTGCATTGTCTAATCTTCTTAAATATGGAATCCACTTGAAAGAGTTGCTAATTACTATGATACCATACAAAAACCTTTCTTTGGCAGATATTTTAACCGATTGCT
Organism: Blautia liquoris; assembly: GCF_015159595.1. NCBI lineage: Bacteria > Bacillati > Bacillota > Clostridia > Lachnospirales > Lachnospiraceae > Blautia > Blautia liquoris. Next base: position 2,798,922 of record NZ_CP063304.1, read on the forward strand.
AAAATAAATTCAACATAATAAAGATAAATTTCTCGAGCTTTTCATCTAAAGCATTAACCTTGATGATATTGAACCTGTTTATTAGTTTTGGAGTTATTAACACTTGTAATAGGATAACCTCTTATACTTGGAATAGCTAGTAAAGATTCATCCTTCCTTTATGATAAGAGGCTCTATCCTACATTTTGCATTGCGTTGTTACCTATTAATAATTTACATGCCACATGTATCTTCTGACATCAACAGAATGTTTTCTTGAATCCGCTAATCGATGACTATATCGACTAATAACGCCTGTAAATACCAGAGGACTTAAATATTCACATACATGTTTTCCTAATACATCTATACCAAATTCCTTTCCATCTAATACTGTAACACGTCTCCCATATTCTTCCAAAAACTTTACAGCTCTTACATCCATAACTCGCTCTCTTCCAACACCAAGCAAGACTAAAAACGGAACTTCTTTATCTACAACTTCAAAAGGCCCGTGAAAAAACTCACCTGAATGTATAGGATTTGAGTGTATCCATTGGCATTCCATTAGGATACAGGTTGCTACAGTATAGGCAACATTATAATTTGCGCCTGAAGCCAAAACATGCAACACGTTGTCATTCTTATGTTCCTCTCCAAAACGAATTGCTCCTGGCTCTGCATATTTTCTGGCTCTGTCAATTACCTCATCTAAAATACTAAATGCATTCTGAAATTCATCATAATATTCATAGCCTTCTGTCTGCTGTAGAAGTTCTACTGAAAATCGTAATGCCAAGGCCATAGAACAGGTAGAATATTGATACTTTGGTTCGTCGCCATTATAAAATACAAAATCAGCCTGATTAGACAGTTCTGTATCCTCTTTTCCTACAATCGCAATAGAAACAGCATTTTTTTCTTTTGCATTTTTTGCAGCCTCAACCACTTCCGGCGTCGAACCACTTGATGAAAGTGTGATAACTATAGAATTATTATTACATGCTTTCGGCGTACATAGTGCAAATTCTTTTGCAGTATAGACATGGCTTTCAATACAATCCGCCTCGCTATTTAGAAAAAAATCCGAAGTTGTCAAGCTCGCTTTGGAACCGCCGCATGCAACAAAAAAGATATTACGTATTCCACCTCTTTCTTCTCTGGAATTAATAATTTTAGTTACTACTTCTTTATAATTTATCTTCATTATAATTGTCTTCCCTTCTTAATAATAACTTGCTTATGATTGAATATGATTTTCTATTGTATAATTGTATCTGTCTTTAATAGTCTAATCTATGATAATATCTGCGTATTTCCATCGGATGTCTTCTGACCTTTTCCAAATGTACGTTGATTCTGGCATAAATAGCAGACATTATTAATGGTGTTAAAAGATCTCTAAATTTCTGGTCAATCCCCTTCATTTGATACTCTTTCGTATCAAAAACAGTAATATTTTCACAAATCCTTGGAAGAAATTTTTCTACCCTTTCTTCTTGCTCTCTAGCTCCATCTTCACCTTTAAATAAAGTTACATTTGAATCGCGATCAATGATCTCTAAGGTTCCATGAAAGAAATCAGCTGCCGATACCGATTTAGTTCTCATCCAAAGCATTTCCTCCATATAGCACATGGCATAACTATATGCTGCCCCTTTTAAGCTGCCCCCGCCTATAATATAATGCATTTGATCATTACCATGTTTCTTAGCAAAATCCTCGGCTTTACTGTCCACTGATTTCTGAACATCCGCCAATCCCTTAGGTAAATACTCCATTTGATTATAAAAAGAATCATATAATTCAAATTCATTATTCTCTTTCATAAAATCCAACATTATTAGCAATATTTTTAAGTATGCACTCCCTGGACCCGCAAACAAACTATCACATAGGTCTGCTAAAGGAGACTTTTTATCTTGAACAAAGCCAATTATCGTGGACGCTTGATTCTTGCATAATTTTACAGCATCAATCATTTCTTGCGTTCTACCAGTATCAGAAGAAATAATTACAATTGATTTTTTCCCTAATTTTGTATTTCCTTCCGCTATCAAATCGGCAGCATTTTCAATATACAAATTGATTTTTGTATGGCCTTTCATATATGCCATAATTTCTTCAGCTACTGCATAGGTACCCCCAATTCCCATAATGAAAATATTTTCGTATCCATCATTACAGATCTTTGTAACACATTTTTCTATTGCTTCACGCAGATCCAAGACCTCTTTAACTTCCTTTTTAATTTCATCTTCATTGAATTTCAACATTAGAATATCTCCTCCTATAATAATAAATTTATGGTTGCAGAGCTTGACAATTAATCAAGTCTCGATCCACCTATCTCTATTCCTTTGTGTCTCAAGGTTCTGTAAACTCGATTGGTAAGCCCATTCCGAAGGAACCTTCTACCATACAAATTCTTGCCGAATATGCCGAAGCAGCAGAAAATGCATCATAGACTTCTTTGTCCGATAACGATTTATTCTTTTTCCATCCTTCATTTAACAAAGTCGCAATAAAAGCAGAAAAGAACGAATCTCCAGCTCCCATCGTATCAATCGCTTTAACCAATTTAGCTTTTCCTTCATATAATCTGCCTTCGTTCGTCAAAAGTGTTTGGCCATATTTTCCCATTGTCATGAGCACATTTTTACATCCAAATTTTTGTACCCTCTGGGCAAAATTTAATAATTCCTTCTTCTTCATCCCTTCGCAAGAGAATAGCGCCAAATCAACCATTGGACAAATTTGAGATAAATACTCATTTGTACGGAATCTTTCCTCTGACGAAAAATCGAATGAAACCAGCAAATCGTCCAACCTAAGCCTTTTCAGTTGATCTTCAACCTGTGCATAACACGAACTATGAACCAAATCAAATCCTTCTATATAACGCAAATCAATCTCACTCAGCATTGGTGGATATAATGTTCCAACCCCATGTTTTCCATTAAAATAGTTTTCTTCAAAAAATCGATCTCCATTTACTATATTAACAGCAGCACGACCTGAATCACCATGTTTAATCGGGCAGTGGGATATATCAACTCCTTTTAATTTGGCACATTTTAAAATGTGATCACCAATCAAATCATCGCCAATCGTACCCAAGAAGGCTGTTTCAATTCCATTATCATTTGCATATACGGAGACATTGAACGCATTTCCTCCTGGAAAAGCAAGCTTCTTCTGGATATAATAATCAACACAGCAATCTCCAAACCCTATTAATTTCATATTAATCTTCCTCCTATCCTTTAATACTCCCCTGTGATAATCCTCTTATAAATTGTTTTTGAAATATAAAGTAAGCAATAATTACAACCACCGCAGATAATGTCAAGCCAGATATCAATACCGGATAATCCGTTTTTAAGGCAGCTTGAAGTGTCACTAACCCAACTGGTATTGTTCTTAATGAATCGCTTTCTATGAAAACTGTTGCAAACATGTACTCATTCCACACATGCATAGTGGTAAAAAGTGCTCCTGATGAAATTATCGGCTTGCACATTGGAATCACAATATGTAAGAAGCTTTGCATAACCGAACACCCATCCAACAACGCTGATTCTTCTATAGCTTTAGGTAATGAAAGCATATACGAACGAAATAGCAAAACTGTAAAGGAGTATTCGAAAACGCAATAAGTAATAATCAATCCCACTCGTGTATTATACAGATGAATGTTCTGAAGTAATTTAAACAGTGAAACCAAATTCACCTCTGGTGAAATCATCATACCTCCTAAAATAAAAACAAATACGAGGTTTTTTCCCTTGAACTGAAACCTGCTTATCGCATAAGCACACAATGCACTAAAAAACACAGTACATAAGACTGATGCAACAGTAATAATAATGCTGTTGATAAAATATTTCCCTACCCCATATTTAAGGGCATATATATAATTGTTAAATTGAAACTTTGCAGGCCATCCCCATGGTTCAGCTAAAAACTCAGTGTTATTCTTAAAACTTGATATGAACATCCAGATCAACGGAAATATCACTAATATTGATAGTATCAAAAAGACAAGAAAGATCATAATTCTTCCTATTGATCCATACCATTTTTCATATTTCATAGATCTGCTTCCTTTCCTGTATTTGATACTTTCATTTGTACTAATGACAACACTAAAGTTATCGTAAAAATAATAACAGCATATGCACTCGCTACTCCCATCTCATCATTAACGAACGCTGCTCTATACATGGCTGTTGCTAAAACTTCGGATGCTCTTCCTGGCCCACCTCCCGTCAATACTTGTATTTCTGTAAAAATCTTATAGCTTCCAACAAGCGTCAGGATAGATGTGACTAAAATAGATTCTTTTCCCATTGGTAATGTTATGTAAAAAAATTTTTTTATTGATCCTGCACCATCAATAACTGCAGATTCATAAATTTCCTGAGGGATTTTTTGAATTCCAATTAAGTCAAGTAAAACGCAATACCCTACATACTGCCATTGTGATATAAATATGCAGCAGAATATTGCTAACTGCTCATCCCCCAACCATGTAGGCAAATTCGTGACCCCCAAAACACTGATTAAAAATGTATTAATTAAACCATTATTAGGATTAAATATGCATTTCCATAACAATGCAATAACAGACATTGAAATTAAGGATGGAAGAAATAATACCGTTCGAAAAAACCCTTGAAACTTTCTCATAAACATTTCTTCAAGACACGCAGCTAATACCATAGAAATCCCCACCTGGCAAATAACAGAGATTACTGCATAAATGCTATTATTGAACAGTATCCTTCCAAAACCTTTATTAGTAAAAACTGACACATAATTATGTAATCCTACCCATTTATGCTCTGGTGAATATGACATCCACTCAAACAAGCTGCCTAATATTGTCTGTATCAATGGGTAATATACAAATATTGATAATCCAATTATCACAGGCGATATAAATAATAAAACTATCTTTCTGTTTTTATAAATATTCAATTATAATTCCCCCATTCAAAAGCTTCACAAAGGCATCAAATTAATCATCCTTTTCAGTCTGAACTTGTTTAGCAGCTTTTTGAACATCCTTCATCAGTTCTTCAGGAGTTTGTTTATCAGATAAAACTTCCTGAAGCCCCGGGATATATATGTCCGCTATTTTACTATGTACGTCCGAATCTAACCAATTTGCAAACCCATCCGCTTGACTATATATCTTTACCGCCTCAAGGGTAACCTCGCTGGAATTCTTTTCATTGTGGACATTCTGGACCGATGCAGGGCTAGAAAGTTGTGTAATCATACGTTCCTGCCAAGGTTTAGAAGTCATTAATTTTAAAAATTCTATAGCAATGTCAGGATGCTTACAATTGCTCGAAATCATAAAGCCATCAGGTGATCCTGTAACAAGATTTTGGTTCCCCTTTGCATTTTCTGAACTAGGTATTTTAAATACTCCCGCATTGATTCCATTCTCCTCACAACGATTAAACTCAATTGCCTGCATATAAGTCATTGCCGCTTTACCTGTAAAGAAATCATTTCTTGCCATATCGAAATCCATACCATTAGTATTTGGTGTAAAATAGCCATTATCATTTATCTGTTTCAACATATTAATTGCCTCTATATATCCAGGATCAGTAAAACTTCCTGTCTTATAATTGTTATCTTTTGTTCGTATATCTTCCGGTACACACAAACTATTAAATGTTGAAATATAATGACCTGCTGCCCACGGATCACTATTGCCAAGAGCAATAGGAATAATATCCTCTTTTTTAAATACATCACATATATTTAAAAATTCATCAAATGTAGTAGGAACCTTTAGATTGTATTTATCGAAAAGTTCTTTATTGTATGCCATTAATTTGCAGTCAATTCTTACAGGAACGCCATAAATATCCTCATTATATTCAAAAGGTACTAAGGATGCTTGTACAAAACTTTCTTTCCATTTCGTATCTTCCTCATAATATTTTGATAAATCTATGGCTTTATTAGCTCTCGCAAATTTATATGCAAATTCTCCGCTCCACGAAAAGAATATATCTGGTGCATCATTTGCTCCAAGCATTACTTTAAGTTTTGACTTATAGTCGGGATCGCCTACATTTTCTATTTTGATATGCACATTAGGATGCGATTTTTCAAACTCCTTTGCAATGTCCTCAAAATAGGGTGCTTCATCCTTATTAATCCAGTTATGAAACAATTTTAGTGTAACCTTCTCATCACCTGATGCGTCTTTCTCCTTTAAATTATTATCTTTCTTTTTCCCACACCCAATTAAGCTAATTGTACAACACATAGCTAATAATAAATATATTGCTTTCTTTCTCATAAGAAGACCTCCTTTTCTCTTATAAAAATTTAACATTTATGTATATATACAATATAATACATATACATACATATGTCAACAACATAATTTTGGAAATGTTCAGCACTGACAGGATGTTTATCTGTATGGTCATCTTTCCCGGGATTAACCGTGTATTGGGATATCTGTGATACAATGCTGGATACCGAAGAGGAAAAAAGTGATTTGATGGTTTGATGAAACATAAAGATACCTCCATGAATTAGAATAAAATATAGTTCTAATTCATGGGCCGCTCTCGCTACCTCAAAAAAACAATCAGTAGCGAGAGCGGCCGCACATTTTGAATGATGTGTCAACTACTATTTTTAAAACTTATAAGAAAAAAATGGTTTGACCCCGTTATAGAAAGTCCAACCATATGCATATGAAAGTTAACTAAATGACATTGCGGAGTGAACAGTAACAAATTCTATACAAATATTTGTAAAATGAGTAGAGTAATAACTGCAAGAGTTATCTCCCTCCCGTTGAACCACCGTACATACGGGTCCTATATACGGCTCTACAACTTATATTCCAACTTATCTTAGATAATAATTTAAAGGATTGAGCAGACCGTGTTGTACGGGAGAAATGATGGGATTATAAGAGGAGTAGAACCGTAATGGCTCTACTCCGCTAATCCTTCTGATTCTAAAAATCGGGCAACTGTCATGCACTTAGGGTGCTCCATGTCAAGACTTAGAAAGTCTTTGTCGCCAGTCAATATTATGTCAACATCGGCAACGATAGCCGCATTTAATATCGGCTGGTCTTTTGCATCACGAATTAATTTCTCCGCATGGTAAGCTGCTGGAATCAATTCATAGGATAGCTCTGCCAGAAGCACTTCGGCATCCGGTAAGGCATAAAGTGCTTTACGGTTTAGAACCTTACGAAGTTCGGTTAAGTTCTGGTCGCATAAAACCATCTCATGGTAAGTCGAGGTATAGATAAGTGCTTTTGATGGTTCCGACTTCGGGAAAAGCAATGCAGAAATCAGGATATTTGTATCTATCAATATCTTCATCGCTATTCCTTTCCATAACGTATTTCATCTACAAGTGTCTGTACGTCATCTTCGTTCGCTACACCAAGGCTTTCTGCAACACCGGAAAAGGCTTTTTGGGCTTTGTAGATCGCTTGTGTGGAAGCATTTTCTATTATGATTTCTCCGGTAGGTTTTTGATAAAACAAGATTTTATCGCCGGATTTCAACTCTAGTAAACGACGGATTTCAGCAGGTACGGTAATCTGACCGTTAGCAGAAATTTTAGCTAGATTCATATGAACCCTCCTTTCATAAATAAGCTCGAGTATGGAGCGTTTCACTGGATTCTTGAAATCTCAAGAATTCTTTAGCTCTTAATTCTATTATATACGATATTCCGGAAAAGTAAACGCGATTCAAGAAAATTTAACACTTTGGAGGTGCGGGTAAGTAAAAATTGGAAGTAAAAATCAATAAGGAGATCCTTAACTACACGGAATCTATTTTTTTCGGACCGTCTTTGCGGCAGTTCACATATGTTAACCTTGCATGCCTTTTCCCTGCAATAACGCAGATGTGCTTTGTGTTCGCAGGCTCAAGAACTTTGCTACACCACTTCCTTCATTCATAGCATTACTGACACCAACTTGTGATTTGCTACACTTGGCGGTAAATACCCGTGGCTAGACTTTCACCAGCTAGATTAGTGCCATGTCTGGCATACAATGAAAGAGGCAGTTCGAAATTGAACCACCCCCTTCGCTTTTCCTTCTCCCAGCCGCCTGCTGACTGCTGCCGGAAGGAAGTACTCCTTTCCGTACTGCAACCAGAAGCTTATTTTCGAAGACGTCTTTTTCTTACAATGATGAATGTAATACATCCTCCTCCAAGTGCCAGAACCATAAACTCTGCCCACATTGCTATATTGGTTGTATCACCCGTCTTAACCTGCTTATTTGTAGTCGGTTTACCGCCCACACCTGGTTTATTGCTTTTACTCGGCTTATTGGCTCCGTCCGTTTTATTATCCGTCCGTGCTTTTGTTTTCTCCAGACCATCTATAGATTCCTGCAGCCTCTTTTCGGCTGCCTCTACGTCATCCTTCGTTGCATTCGGATCTTCCACTGTTCCCTTTGCAATTGCAAGTGCTGCACGCAGCGGGCTTACTGTTTGGGCTGTATAGCTGTTCAAATCCAGTTCTTCTGCTTTTTTGATCAGCTCCTCCAGTTTACTCTTATCTGGAATCTCACGTAATGCGAAGATTGCATTCTGCAGAATTCTATAGGCGGAATCTACGCTTTCCTGTATTGCCTCTTCGTCAGCAGGAACTGCTCTTGCCCCTTCCAATGCTGCTTTGAAGCTTTCGGCCGTTGCCGGAGTATACTGCTCGAGTTTTGCCTCATATTTTCCGGCTTCCTTCACAAGTTTTTCAAGCATGGACTTGTCAACCGGAATCCTTTCAAGCGCATCGATTGCATGCTGCAGGTGTAATAATTTTCTGAGCAACCAGACCGGCAATGTCATATATAACATTGGATTTTCTCATTTCAATTCTCACACCGGGATGTTTCTTGTCCTTCTTAATATGTTCCTCCAACATCCAGAATCTATCAGATGGATTTTCCTCGTCAGAAGCCAGCAAATCAATATATTCTTTATTAAGAGCAGCAATTGCTGCGTATCCAATTGAATTCCAATTGAATTTTATTGTTAAGTCTTTACAATTTCTCCAGTCCATGCTATTGTATAGATAGATAAAGAAATAACCATCCAAGGCGATTTAGCCTAGTTAAGTAGAAGATCCACCCAACTCGTCAAAGTTTAAGGGGTGGATTTTCTATGTATCTAATGACTAATCATATACATGAATGTCAATAGTGCCAGAATAAATATTCCGAACTGAATAAGATCATTAAAATCAAATGAGTTCTTCATATTGCACCACCTCCATTCTTTGAAAAAATGAAGGCTAAATCCACCTTGGTATGGCTATTTCTATTTAAATCCTATCACAAAATTTAGTCATTCGCAATTAATAACTGTGAAGTTCTGAATCCGGTCCAGGCAGATCTGTACATTCCCTATATATTTTTATCCCCCAAAATTTCAAAATCACCTTTAAAGAGATTAACAAAGATTCCACTGGCCTGAGATGATGTATAAAGGGCAGCGTTCTGATATGGGATTTGTTAATGGATTACTTGGAAATCGTCCGAAAGACCCCAGACTTCAAGATGCCTTCCGTGAAGCAGAAAGGCGATATTGATATGTCAGGTATTTTGTCACCCACAGCCGGAAAATCGAAGCTTTTATAAAAGAGAATCTAAACGCATGCCGTGGTGGATTGTGTACAACTCCTTACGGGAAACGACTTGCCAGGGAACAGGAAGTATGTGATAACTCCAGGGCATGAATAGAAACAGGCTGGTAGGTGAGTGACCATGTCAATTTCAAGTCACTGAGTAAATTCATCGAACTTTTGTTCGATTTTTATTGCATTTTCTTCTTTCGTATGTTATCATCTGATAAGAACATACATTCGAGGTTTCGCATATGAAAATTTTATCAGATGAACTATCCTTGCAGGAAAAACTGAATATTCTCGCAGACGCCGCAAAGTATGATGTGGCCTGTACCTCCAGCGGAGTAGACCGCAGGGGACAGAAAGGAAGCCTGGGCAATTCCTGTGCTGCAGGAATCTGCCATAGCTTTGCCTCAGACGGAAGATGTATCTCACTTTTAAAGATTCTGCAGAGTAATGAGTGTGTTTATGACTGCAAATACTGTCTGAACCGCTCCAGTAATGATCGCGTGCGGGCTACCTTCAAGCCGGAGGAAATCTGCCAGCTGGTAATAGAGTTCTATCGGCGGAATTACATCGAAGGTCTGTTCTTAAGCTCCGGTGTGTGTAAAAATCCCACCTATACCATGGAATTAATGTACCGCACCCTTTATCTTTTGCGTAACCAATATCATTTCAATGGTTATATCCATGTAAAAGCAATTCCAAATGCTCCCGGAGAGCTTTTGGAACAGGTGGGATATCTGGCCGACCGCATGAGTATCAATCTGGAACTTCCTACAGCGGAAGGATTGAAAGAACTGGCACCTCATAAAACACAGACAGCCATATTAAAACCCATGGGGCAGATACAGCATCGAATCGCCGATTATCGTCTCTCTATCGGAAAAGACTCCCGTATGGAGCGAAGCAGCCAAAACCGCTATCTTTCCGACAGCATCTTTGATAGCTCTCCAAAATATATCAAAGAAAATCATCAGTACCCCCAAGTAAGCACTTTCCATCCCCCCCAAGCAGAGAAGCCGGCCCCTTTTGTGCCGGCCGGGCAAAGTACACAGATGATTATCGGTGCCACAGAAGAGAATGATTATCAGCTTCTGACTACTTCTCAGCAGCTATATCAGCAATACGACTTAAAAAGAGTTTTTTACTCCGCTTATGTTCCATTGAACGAAGATGCGAATCTCCCGCCGCTTGACACTCCCCCTCCTCTTTTACGGGAACACCGCTTGTACCAGGCCGATTGGCTGCTACGTTATTATGGATTTCATGCCGAGGATCTGCTCAGCATGGACCGTCCGAATTTCAATGTCTTCCTAGATCCCAAGTGTGACTGGGCACTGCGTCATCTGGAACAGTTCCCGGTGGAAATTAACCGGGCTGACTACGCTGCCCTTCTGAAAGTCCCCGGGATAGGTACCAAGTCAGCAATGCGGATTGTTAAGAGCCGGCGCACCGGAGTTCTTACCTTTGATTCTTTAAAAAAAATAGGTGTTGTATTAAAACGCGCGAAATACTTTATTACCTGTCAGGGCAAGATGATGTATCATATAAGGATTGATGAAGACTTCATCACACGCCAGTTAATTGGTGAGGATTACCAGAAATCCTGGGACATTGATCATCCCGGCTCCTACAGGCAGCTATCTCTGTTTGATGATCAGATGTTTCAGATACAGCCCGATACGACCGATGTGCAGCAAACAGTTTTCGGGCAGCTTTAACTCCCAGGAGGTATTTTATATGACAATTTTTACATGCTTCGATCAATTTGAAGATATGATGACCTGTATTTATGATGCCTGGGATTCTAAACTTGGACATAAAAATATCCGGCTGCTCACGGAACCAGTCGGAAATCTGGAATTATTCTGCGACTATCTTCATGTCGATGCAGATAAGAGGAAAACTGTCAGTGTCATCAACTCCATACAACATAAAATATCTTTTGAAGCCTATCAGATGGTCTTTCGCTGCGCCATGTCTCAAGTTCCAGATAAGTTGGACGTGATATACCGTTTTCTGCTTTTTGGTTTTACTTACGGCAGCAAAGTTGTGAATATGCTTCAAATTCCGGCTGTTTCCGCAATTTTTGAAGTGAACAGAAGCGTCCTTAATGAATCTCATCAGTTTCAGGAATTTCTGCGTTTCACCCTTATGCAGGATGGTGTATTGGTGTCCCATATTGAACCTCGTTCTGATATCCTGACTTTTCTGGCACCACAATTTGAGGATCGCATGCCCTCAGAAAACTGGATGATTATAGATGACAACCGAAAAACAGCTGTCGTTCATCCCAGAAATTCCGAGTTTTATCTTACCTCTCTTTCAAAAGAGGAATTTGACCGTATAAAAAGCCTGGAAGACAAGTCAGATCCATATGTGGAGCTTTGGAAAGGCTTTTTTGAAACTATTGGAATCAAAGAACGAAAAAACTACAAATGTCAGAGAAACCATATCCCCTTATGGTGCCGGAAACACGTAACGGAATTTTAGTTATTTTCCAGCAGATATTGATATATCTCGGGCAAATCTTCTGGCAGGCAGCTCTGATAGAGTAATTGCCGTAAGTGACCTACTCCCACCACTTAAATCTCATGATTTTGAAGTGAGGGCTTCCTGTTCAATAGCCCCAACGGGCTAAGTATCTACAGGCTATCCCCCGTGTGCCCCACGGTTTTTGCTCGGTTACGGGCCTGCCTATGTATCATCAGAATATAGAGCATTAGCCCTTCGAATGAACACATAACGGTCCACGGCTGCGCCTTTTTGACTGCAGTTTCAAAGCTGGATAAATATATTTCTCTAAGTCTTCTTTCATTATTGGTGGTCGAGCCGCCGATTGCAATAGAAATGTCCGTAAATCCGCGTTCCAGGGCATCTTTTATCAATTCTCCAGTTTCATAAGTTGTGGTGTTCCCAGGGTTCCTCAAATTCTCCTTTTCTGCATCAGTTCTTTTGCTTTACTGTATCTCCGTTCGCAAAAATTGTCAAATACATCTCCCTCTTTTAAGCGATTCGCCTTTCCGATTTCTTCGTTGAACCATGTTTTTAAACCCCTAAAGTAAGGAAAGATAATAAGAAATGAACATAAAGAGAACCTTGGAAGAATCAGCCTTTTTACCAGATTCCTCAAGGGTTCTCTTTATTTTTGGCTATGCGTACCCAAAATGGTCATTACCCGATAAGCACTTTGCGGTCTATATTTGCTGAAACATAGTCTGCGCATATTTTTTGATATCATTTGGATTAATCATGTTATACTTTTCTTTCACCGCATTAAAATAGTTTCCAATCTGATCTTTCTGAATGGTTCTGTTATATGATACATTCTCTGGCAGTTCTCCTCTGGCTAATATCCACGGTGACTCAGAATGTGTAAACTTCTCTAAAACTTTTCCACTATAGCAGCATATGTTTTTAGCAACGCTATCCAAAACAGCTTTTTCTGATGAGGAAAATTCAGAGTCATCACATCCACCGCTACTTTCAATTGAATCAAATCTATAATCACGATATCTATAATAAATGTCACGATAAACTGGTCCATGAATCCAGGCTTCACATTCTTCCGGAAATAAAAATGTTTTATAAAATGCATAATAAAACCCCTGAACATAATACAATGCCTTTTGTAACGCCAATGGTGTAATGTCCTGGCATCGGCAAAGCAAATACTCAATGCTCAGATCTATCTTATTGGCTCCATGTTCTTTCGCGCCCAGCAATGCACCGACAGCTTTTTTACTCTTTTCATAAGCTTTTGCAGTTTTTAAATTCTGTTTGTTTTTCTCAAGCAATACATCATAATAGACAGGATCATTATTAATCTGTTTTAATGTGTCAGAATATTGTTTTGTTGGCATATCCCCATCACAATACCGTGAAAATGTTTGTTCCCCCCAACCCAGCAATAACGAAAGATTTCGTTTTCCAATTGCATATTTCTCAGGTATTTTCAAAAGCTCATCCAGAGAAATAATATCATGTTTCTTTCTGTATTGATCATACAGTGCTCTTAAATTATAATCATTTATCTCATCCACATATACTTCAGATCCACACTCCGCACAATGGGCCTCTTTTCCCATATAAATATACTTCTCATCTTTAATCGTACCTGTCATTTGCTTTTCAATAACAGTATAAGATACATCGTTTCTACATTCTTCACAAAATACTATTCTTTCATTCACAGTAATGCCTCCCTTCAATTCCCAATTTACCTGAAAAGGTACTCAACCGGCTTGTTACGTTTATGAAAAGATATTACTACTGTCCTAATGCCACCAGGCAGATCAATCACATTAAACTTAGTATATACGTCCACAGTTTCTTCTTTACCATCCGCATGAAACAATTGGACCTGGGGAACAAAAACATATAAAACTTCATATTCATAACCGGGTTTTGTATTCTGTAGTGAATGGCAAAAATCCTCTGGTTTAATCTGGAGCAGAATGCTCTTTTGTCTATCACTTCGAATATTATACTCATTTATGAAGTTTATATTTTCCTGCCTGTTTTGATTTAATGCTATCGTAAACCTATTGTTATCAATGCACTTTTTAATCTTATACAGGATTCTATTTATTTCTTCTCTGGTATAATTCTGATTATAATATGGATTCACTGCATCACCTCTTTGTAATACAATGATACTTTATTATATGCTCTTTGTCAATAATTATGTACTAATTGATACATTCATAAAATGAATCTTGTGTCCAGTCCAACAATTGCAGCAATTACGGTTTCCTCATCTATACGATTACGACTTCCAAGAAGGTCACAGACTGTTATATGCCAGATTTCCTGCCACCAGGCCTGTCCCTGTTGTCATAAACCATTGCAGTACCTAAATCTGATGTTCCAAACAATACAGGCGTTAACAGGATAATTACAACTGATATGATAAAATGTACAATAAAATTATGTTTCAGATTAACTTTCGCTATCTTCCATATCTGCAAATGTTTTTTTAGCTTTATCATATTCATTCAACTTGCCCCTCCTTTTCCGTTCGTAGATTAAGACTGTTACAAACACCAGTAACAAGGCAAATCCCGTAAATAATAGCCTGTTAGCAACAAGATTACTAAAATTGTCAATAAAAACCTGTGTCAGTTGCAATGAATTGTGGCGTGGGGATAAACTAAACAGAGGATAACCGCCCTTTATACTTTGAATACCTAAATTCATGTCTATAAACCACCATAATCCTTGAACAGCAATGGCAATCGGTGTATTTGTAAGCTCGGTTAATAACATTCCTACTGCGGACGAAACCATTACAGATGGCAACACCCACCCAAAGCAATATTTCAAAGGAGCAAAGTAGTCAAGCATCATACCGTCCTTCTATAAGAAGCCACATACTATATTCTCCTTCTTTGTTGGAAATAACTTTAGTCATTTCACAAACGACTAAAGCTTCAACTTTTATCTAAATTAATTTTTGTTCATCTCTAAATATGCTTTCGTAAGATATCCTGCATTTTCTTCTGTACAAAGAACCGCACCAGAGATGTAATTCTCCAGTACGGTTCTTATCATTACAAACTTTTATGTATGTTCTTTTTAAGGATCAGATAATTTTATTCCATTTCTACAGAAATCTCCTGATTTCCCAGTACTTCATAACTCCAGTTTCCAATACCGCCTTCCACATGTAGAAAAATCGTTTTGCCTTTTCTTTTGACATGTACAGTCATGACTGCTTTGCCGCTTAAATCTGTAACCTCAGTACTGGCAGAAGCTCCCTCGTCAAAGATAGAAAGGCACAGCTTTACACCATCACAATAATCATAATCCGGCTTTGTATCGCAGCTTCCCACAGCCAAAATCGAGTTTGGACGTACCAACAGCGGCAATGAGAAGTAATCATGTATCTCTTTTTTCCACTTTCCTCCTATGACCACATCCCCAGTCAGCAGGTTCACCCACCTGCCCTCCGGAAGATAATATTCCACCTCCCCGGACTCCTTAAATACTGGTGCCACCAGAAGAGAATCTCCGAACATATACTGCTTGTCTGGTGTTTCACAGGCCCTGTCTTCCGGAAATTCTACAAACATGGGGCGCATCATCGGTATCCCCTCCTCGTGAGTCTTCACCGCCTGCCGGTAAAGATAAGGCATCAGCGCGCATTTCAGTTTTACAAACTTTCGCAGGACATCGCAGGCCTCCTCGTCAAAAAGCC